>NZ_JBVJPW010000014.1:0-209888 GCF_055609205.1 Streptomyces sp. NPDC036815
TGGGGTCTTTTGGTGGGTGGGGTTTGTGACGTTTGCACTAGGCGGGGGGACGGGAGAAGAGAGGGCCTCGGCCCGCCCGTCCGTTCCCCTCCCCCCGCGGCCCTCAGCGGGCCAGCGAGACCAGTTCGCGCTCCAGGCCGCGGCCCTTCGTCTCGACCAGGGCGGCCGCGACGTCCGCGAGCTTGCGGTTGGTCGCCTGGGAGATCTGCCGCAGGACTCCGAACGCGACCTCGGCGTCGCACCCCAGGACGTGCATGACGATCCCGGACGCCTGGTCCACGACCGGCCGGGTCCGCAGGGCCGCGCCCAGCTGGTCGAGCTCGGTCAGCGCGGCGCGGTACTGCCGGTCGCGCACGAAGCTCGTCGTGGCGAGGTCGCCGAGTGCCTGCGCGGGTCCGTGCCTCGGGTCGTCGAACGCGCCGGGCCGGAAGCTGAACAGGGTCAGCGTGACGGTGAGTCCGCCGCGCAGGAACGGCAGCGTGACGCAGGAGCGCACGCCGGAGTCGAGGGCCAGCGCGCGGTACTCGGGCCACCGCTCGTCGCGCAGCAGGTCCGCGGCGTCGACGGGCGCGCCCCGTTCCTCGGCGGTGGGAATGGGCCCTTCGCCCGAGCGCAGTTGCACCGAGACGAGCCCGGCGAGGTCGGGGTGGGTGACCGCGGCGGGGTGTTCGTCGCCGCCGTCGGAGACGGTCGTGCTCGCGCCGCAGCAGGCGGGCGTGCACCGTACGGCTTGTTCGGCGAGTTCGGACAGCCGACGGCCGGGCAAGGATGATTCCGGTCGCAGCAGGTCCGGATCCGGCAAGGGGGCCATGGGGAGTTCCTCCTCTCTCCTACGGCTTCCCGGCAAGGCCTCCGGAAAACTGTCCCAGCGGATAGGTTCGACACATGTCTCAATTGGAAGAGTTCGGTGAAGAGCTCGCGGATTTTGTGCGGCGCATCGCCGAGTTGAAGTCGGCTCGTTCCGTACCCGCGAGCGACCTCAGCACCGTGCTCGACGCGGCGCTCTTCGAACTCGACCATGTCGCGGACCAGTTGTGGCCCACGTACGAACGGCTCGCCCACAACGGGGAGTGGGACAGTGCCACCTCCGACCGGGACGAACAGCGGCTGCTGCGGGCGCTGTTCCAGCGGATGCCGCTGCCGGTCGCGCTGATAGACAGGGAGACCGTGGTCCGGCGCATGAACTTCGCCGCGACGAACCTCACCGGGGTACGCGCGGGGTACGCGACGGGCCGGCCGCTGACCGGCTTCCTGCTGCACGCCGACCGGGTCGCGTTCCGCTCGCAGACCGCGGCGGTCGCCCGCGGCGACGGCGACCGGAGCCTGAACATCCACCTCCAGCAGAGCCCCGGCACACCGGTCCGCGCGACGCTCACGGCGCTGCGCCCCGGCACCGAGCCCCGCATGGCGGTCCTCGTCGTGCTCCAGCCCGCCGGGCGCGCGCAGGAACAGCCGAGCGCGCCGGGCCCCGCCCCCGACCTCGGCGAGGCGACCCGGCAAGCCGCCATGGCCGACCTGGCGGACGCCATGACGACGGCACTGCTCGGCGCGCCCGCCGGTGACCGTACGGCCGTCCTCCACCGGGCCGCGGCCGTCCTGCACGAGCGGTTCGCCGACTGGGTGATCGCCGACGAGGGGGCGGCGCGGCTGCGGCGCACGACGGTCCTCGGGCCGCCGGGCGCGCCGGTCGCCGACGTTCTCGGGCAGGACCCCGCCGCGTGCCCCCTCGTCGTGGAGGCGGCGCGCGGCGGGGCGGCTTCGCTCCAGGTGCGCCCGGAGGACCCGGACGCCTTCGGCAGGGACGCGTCCGGCGCGCACGTGCTGGTCCGCGCCGAGGTCACCTCCCTGCTGTGCGTACCGCTGACGGCCCGTACGCACGGCCCGGTGGAGGGCGTCCTCACGCTGTTCCGCAGCGGCCCCCGGCTCGCCTTCTCGATGGCGGAGGCGCGGGTGGTCGACGTGATGTCCCGCCACATGGCGCTCGCCATGCGCCGCGGCGTCAGGCGGCGTCCCGCATCACCTGGTCGCGCAGCCGGTCGCAGCAGCGGCTGATGAGCCGGGAGACGTGCATCTGGGAGATGCCCATCTCGTCGGCGATGCGGCTCTGCGTCATGTCGCCGAAGAACCGCATGTAGAGGATGGTGCGTTCGCGCTCGGGCAGCTGGGCGATGCGCGGCTTGACGGCCTCGCGGTCAACGACGATGTCGAGCGCGGGGTCGGAGCCGCCCAGGGCGTCGCTCAGCGAGTAGCCGTCCTCGCTGCCCGGCAGTTCGGCGTCGAGGGAGAGTGCCGTGAAGCTGTCGAGCGCCTCCAGGCCTGCCTTCGCGTCCTCCTCGCTCATCTGCGCGTGCTCGGCGATCTCGGCGAGGGTGGGGGCGCGGCCGGAGACCGACGCGAGGTCCTGGCGGGCGAACCGCACGCGGTTGCGCAGGTCCTGGACGCGACGCGGCACGTGGAGGGTCCACATGTGGTCGCGGAAGTGCCGCTTGATCTCGCCGGTGACGGTCGGCACCGCGTAGCTCTCGAAGGCGGTGCCGCGCTCCGGGTCGTAGCGGTCGACGGCCTTGACGAGGCCGAGGGCCGCGACCTGGCGCAGGTCGTCGAGGGCCTCGCCGCGGTTGCGGAAGCGGCCGGCGAGGCGTTCCGCCATCGGCAGCCAGGCCTGGACGATCTCCTTGCGCAAGGCGTCGCGTTCGGCGCCCGGGGGCAGCTCGACGAGGCGCTCGAAGGCTTCGGTGGTGTCCGGGGCGTCGTCGTGCGGGTGACGCTTGGTCCGGGTGGGTGCCGCGGTGGCGATGGCCCGCGCGGGGACCGCGGTGTCGTTCGTCCGCACGGGTACTACGGCGGTGCTGGTATGGGATCGCATGGTGCGTCGCAACTCCCTATGTGGGTGCCTTGGGTGGACGGTCACCGTGGGAGCGCGTGCGCGTCGGACCACGACGGGGCACACCCGGGAAGAGCGACGACGTCACTCCCACGGACGTGCCTCCGGTCCGAAGCACTTTCTTCCGCCTGCCCCGGGCTTCCGGCAGCAAACACCCAGGGGTTTTCCGTCGGTTCGGGTCCGTGCCCCGGGCGCGACGGTGCCGCCCGGCCGTTCGAGGGCCCCGGCGGCACCGGCGTGCTGCCGCGTCACGCGGCGCGGCGTCGTGCGACGACGTCCGCCTCGTCCGGGTTCTGTGCGGGCGGCAGCAGGAACTCCTCGTACCGGCCGAGCGCCAGGACCACGCCCAGCATCACCAGCGGGATGAATACGGCGAGTACCGCCATGACCCCTCCCCCTTTCCGTGGGGGTGTGCGGGGCGGGTCTCCCCGGCGCGGACGGGCAAACCTCCATGGCGCGGCGAGGCATAGCGCGATGCCCCAGGGGTACTGCGGGGAGTCTCCACGACGAACGCACGACGAACGTATGCAGGAAGGGGCCCAGCCATGGCTGACTTCGTAAGGGACGTCATGACGCCGGGCGTCGTGGCGGTACGCCCCGACGCCTCTCTCGTCGAAGCGGCGCAGCTGATGCGCGCGCAGGACATCGGCGACGTGCTGGTGGCCACGGACGGCCATGTCATCGGCGTGCTCACCGACCGGGACATCGCGCTGCGCGCGGTGGCCGACGGCGCCGACCCGCTGACGGTCAGCGCGCAGGCTGTCTGCACGCCCAACCCCGTGGTGGTGGCCCCCGACGATCCGGTGTCGGACGCGGTCGGGCTGATGCGCGACCACGCGGTGCGCCGCCTGCCCGTCGTCGAGGACGGCCACCCCGTCGGCATGGTGAGCCTCGGCGACCTCGCCCTCGCCCAGGACCCGTCGTCCGCACTGGCGGACATCAGCCGTGCGGCGCCGGACGGAAGGCACTAGCCCGTGTCGTTGCCCCGGCCACGCGCGAAAGGCCCGTACAACAGGCTGGACGGTTACGGCTCGGTCCGGAACGGAGGCGCTTTCGGGTGAGGTCCCGTGAAGTGCTGCTCTGGGCGGCCCTGTTACTCCTCCTCTACGTGATCCTCGTGGGCCCCCTCACTCCGCTCGAAATCCTCGTCGGCGCGGGCATCGCCGTGCTGGGCGCGGTGGCCGCGCGCGCCGTGCGGCGGGCCTCCGGGGTGCGCCTGGGCGGCCTCGGGCCGTGCCTGGCCGCGCTGCGGGTCTGGCCGCTCGCCTGCGTCACGGAGCTGTTCGCACTGGGTGCCGCGGTGGTGCGCGCCGTGCGGGGGCGGCCGGCGCGCGGTGTCTTCCGCACGGTGCGGCTCCGCCCGGACGCCGGTTCCGCGTGGGCGGCCACGGTGCTGTCGTCGACGCCGGGGGCGTACGTGCTGGACGTGGACGGCGACGAACTGCGGATGCGCGCCCTCGACGGGAATCCGTCCCGCCTTGAGCGGGCCCTCGGGCGAGGAGAAGACGACGGGGCACCGCCCCGCGCCCCGGGCGGCGCCGCGTGAACGGCTGGCTGGGCGCGGCCCTCGCGCTGCTCGTCGGCGGTCTGGGGCCCGCGCTGTGGGTCGCCTGCCGCGGGCCCGCGGCCGAGCGCCTCGTGGGGCTCGCCCTCGCCTCCGCGTTCGCGCCCGCCGTGTTCCTGGCACTCGCCCAGGGCTTCGACCGCTCCTCGTACGGCGATGTCGCCCTGGTCGCCGTCGTGCTCGGCCCCGTCGGGGTCCTCGTGTTCGCCCGCTGCCTGCCCCTGGAGGACTGACCCGTGCGGCACGCCTGCGCGCTGGCGCTGCTGACGGCCGGAGTCGGCGTCCTGCTGATGTGCGCCCTCGCGCTCCTCGTCCTGGACCGCCCGTACGGGCGGCTGCACGCCCTGGCCCCCGCCACCTCGGTCGGTGTGCCGCTCGTGGCGCTCGCGGCGGCGGTGGAGACCGGGCCGGGACGCGCGGCGCTCAAACTGCTCTTCATCGCCCTGTTCTCGGCGGTCGGCGGGCCCGCCACGACGACGGCGGTGGCCCGCGCCCAGGCCCGCGGGACCGGCCAGGAACGGAAGGAGAGCCCCCGGTGAGCCCGTCGGATCTGCCGCTCGTCGCCTCGCTGCTCCTCGTGGCGGTCGCCGCGACCGTCGCCGTCCTCACCCGCGACCCGGTCCGCCAGGCGGTGGTCCTCGCCATGCTGGGGCTGCTGCTCGCCCTGCTGTTCCTGCTCCTGCACGCGCCCGATGTGGCGCTCTCCCAACTGGCGGTGGGCGCGGCCGTGACGCCGCTCCTGATCCTGCTGACGGCCCGGTCGCTGCGCAGATCCGCGGGCCGGGACACGGGCGGTACCGACGGAGCCGCGGGAGACCGCTCCTCCGGTCACGGTGACGACGACGCGCGGGGCGAGGGAGGGGCATGAGCAGGCGCGTCAGGACACTGCTCTTCCTCGGCTCCGCCGCGGTGTTCGCCGTCTGCTTCGCCCTGGCCTGCTTCCGGCTGCCGCCCTTCGGCACCGGCCGACACCCTTACGGGACAAGGGCGGTGGCCGCCTCCCTCGAACAGCGCACCGCGAACGCCGTCGCCTCCGTCACCTTCGACCAGCGCGCCCTTGACACACTCGGTGAGGAGGCGCTGCTGTTCGCGGCGGTGCTCGGCGCGGTCGTGCTGTTGCGGCGGGCCCGCGACGAACGCGCCCACGACCCCGAGCACGTGGAAGTGCCGCCGCCCATCGGTCTGTTCGGCGCCCTGGCGCTGCCCGTGACCCTGCTGACCGGCGGCTATGTCGTGGCGCACGGACAGTTGACGCCCGGTGGCGGCTTCCAGGGCGGCATCGTCCTGGCGACGGGTCTGCACCTGGCCTACCTCGCCGCCGACTACCGCGTGCTGAAGCGCGTGCGGCCGCTCGCCGCACTGCATGCCGCCGACGCGATCGCCGCCGGGGCGTTCGCGGCGCTGGGCTGTGCGGGCCTCCTCGCGGGCGCCTCCTACCTGGAGAACGTGCTGCCGCTCGGCACCTTCCGCGCGCTCTCGTCGGGCGGCCTCGTGCCGGTCGTGAACGCCGCCGTCGGGGTGGAGGTGGGCTCGGGGATCGTCGTGCTCCTCGCCCACTTCCTGGACCAGGCACACGAGATGGAGGCGCCGCGGACCGGGGCGCGGAAGCCGGGACGCACCCACGAGAACGAGTCGGGAGGAACGCGTTGAGCACGCTGCCGTTTCTGGTGGCCGGATGGATCTTCCTGGTCGGGCTGTACGGGATGGTGACCAGCCGGGACCTGATCCACACCGTCGGCTGTCTGTCGGTCACCCAGTCCGCCACGTACGTACTGCTGCTCGGTGTCGGCTACCGGGACGGCGCGGGCGCCCCCGTGTTCGCCGACGTCTCCGTGCGCACCCCGGTGGTGGACCCGGTGGTGCAGGCGATGGCCCTGACCGACGTCGTCGTCGGGGCGACCGTCACGGCGCTGCTGCTCGCGCTGGTCCTGCAGATCCGCAAGCGGCACGGCACCGTCGACCCGGACCGCCTCGGCGAGCTGCGCGGATGAGCGCGGGCGCCGCCCTGCCCCTGTCGGTGGCCCTCCCGCTGTTCGGCGCGGCCGCCCTCGTGGCGGCGGGGCGCAGACTGCCGCGGCTCGCCACGGACGCGCTGGCCGCCGCGTGCGCGCTGGCGGTGATCGTCGATCTGACGGTGCTGTGGGCCCGTACGAGTGCGTCGCGCGTCGTCGAATGGGCGGGCGGCTGGCGGCCCCGGGACGGGCGGAGCGTGGGCATCGTCCTGGTCGGCGACCGGTTCGCGGTGGGCATCGCGCTGCTCGCGGCGCTCCTCGTGCTGTCGGTGATCGCCTACTCCTGGCGGTACTTCGAGGAGCCGCCGCGCGGGCATCCGGGGGTCTTTCCCGCGCTCGTGCTGCTCTTCGAGGCGGGCATGTGCGGTTTCTCGCTCACCGGCGACCTGTTCAACTCCTTCGTCTTCTTCGAGCTGATGGGCGTCGCGGCGGTCGCGCTCACCGGCTTCCGCATCGAGGACGTGCGGCCGCTGCAGGGCGCGTTGACGTTCGGCATCGTCAACGCGCTCGCGGGGTTCTGCATGCTGCTCGGCACCGGGCTCCTCTACGCGCGCACCGGCGAGCTCGGCTTCGCGCGGATCGGCGTGCGGCTCGCGGAGCTGAGGCCGGACGCCCTCCTCGGGTGCGCCGTGGCCCTGGTCCTGACCGGCCTCCTGGTGAAGGCGGCGTCGGCGCCCTTCCACTTCTGGCACGCGGACGCCCACACGGTCGCGCCGACGCCGGTGAACATGCTGCTCGCCGGCGTGATGGTGCCGCTCGGCGTGTACGGCATCGCGCGGGTCTGCTCGGTGGCCTTCGGCGGCCCCGGCGGCCTCCCGCCGTCCGTGCACGTGCCGTTGCTCACCGGCGCCGGAACGGTGACAGCCCTCCTCGGCGCGGTGATGTGCTGGCAGCAGCGCAACCTCAAGCGGCTGCTCGCCTTCACCACGGTGGCGCACGCGGGTCTGCTCCTCATCGGCATCGCGCCGCTCACCGCCGACGGGCTCGCGGGCACGGCGGTGTACGTCGCCGGGCACGCCGGAGTCAACGCGGCGCTGTTCGGCCTCACCGGGATCGTCCTCGACCGCTACGGCTCGGTGGACGAGCGGGAGCTGCACGGGCGGGCGCGCGAACTGCCCGTCACCGGCGAGGTGTTCCTGCTCGGCGGGCTCGCCCTGGCCGGACTCCCGCCGTTCGGGACGGCCCTCGGCAAGTCCCTCACCGAGCACGCGGCGTCCGCGGAGCACGCGTGGCTGCCCGGTGTGTACGTGGCGGTGTCCGCGGTCACGGGCGGCGCGGTCCTCCGGGCCGGTCTGCGGGTCTTCTTCGGCGTCGGCGCACGGGTGGCCCCCGGGCCCGCCGAGGAGATGTCCGGGGGCCGCGAGGAGCCGGAGGTCACGCGGGCGGCGGGGCGGCGGGTGCCGCGCCCGATGCTCGCCGTGCCCCGGCTGCTGCTCGCCGCCTCGCTCGCGGTGGGCACCGTCCCCGCCGTGCGGCACGCCCTGGCGGACGGAGCCCGGCTCTTCGCCGACCGCGCCGGATACCTGGCGGCCGTGCGCGGTGCCCCGGACCCGCTGCCGCCCGGCGTGCCGCACACCGCCTGGACAGTCGAGGGCCTGCTGTACGGGACGCTGTCCACCGCCCTCGCCGCCGCCCTCGGACTCCTCTCCGTACGCCGCCCGGGCCTGGGCCCGCACCGCCTCGTCCGCCCCTTGCTGCGCCTGCACTCGGGGCGCGTCGGCGACTACGTCAGCTGGCTGGCGGCCGGTCTTGCCGCCCTGACGCTGGCCCTCGTCGTGGCCCTGCGCTGAGCTTGTTCTTTATCTTCCCGCGCTGTTCGGGGCTCAAAGATAAAGAACAAGCTCAGCTGCCCGGTCGACAGTGAAGGGCTCCATCACATCGCTGACCCAAGAGGTGGCTCGCTCGGTCCGTCGTGTGACTGCCACGCATCCATGTCTGCTGGGCCGGTGTACGTGGTCGGCGTTCCCTCTCTCCCAACCTGTCGGCGGGCTCCCTCACTCGATGGCCGGCCGGCGCTCCGCATTGCTCCCCGGACCGGTTCGCTCTTCTACGCCCACGGGCTGCAAGCCACCACAACGTTGCTGTTGTTGACGGTGCATGCCCGGATCTTGACGCCCTTCACGTTCACTCCGGCCTTGGAGTGTGCGCTGCTGGTCTTGGAGTCGCCCTTTCCTCCTTCGGCCTTGCCGAGGATGCGGGTGGTCCACTCCCAGGTGGCACCGTCCTGCCAGTTGTAGCCCACTTCCATCCGCACGCCGTAGGTGTCGGCGGCACGGTCCCACACTGTGCCCGAGAGGCTTACTTTGTAACCCTCCCATTCCACGGCTACGGAGGCGTAGGCGCCGAAAGTGGCATCTGTTTCAGCGTAACGCCCGTTGACGTACGGGATGTATCCGTTGTCCCAGTGGTCGGGACGTTCCTCCGCCGAGGCCGGGGAAGCGGTCAAGGTGAGGCAGAGCGCGGCGCCAAGGGCGGCGCCGAGGATCGTCTTTACTGAGCGAGGTGCCACAGGGCATTCCTTTCGCTAGGATCGGCAGGAGGGCTTCGCAATTGGCGGTGCTCAGATGTCGAGAAGCCTGGCCTTATAGACTTCTTTCGGCTTCGTCTCCCCGGATACAGCCGGGACTGTGACGGGACCCGTTGCGTTCGGGTCCCATAGGAACCGGACCTTGTCGTCGCCGTAGCCGGTATCGCCCGTATCCTCAGTCCAGAAGAGGCTGCCCGAGCGGTCACGGGCACAAGACTTCACGGAATAATCCTTCGGAAACGGCCACTGCACCTCCACCCTTCCTCCGGCTTTACGGAGCTGTAGGATGTTTTTCCCTGCTGTCGCCCACAGGTACTGGGACTCCAAGGGGTCAGGCTGGAGATCGTGCCCGTTCCCGTAGTCTTTGCCTTTGCCCGATAATTCGAATTCGATGCCTGTTTTGTCAAGGCGGGCGTCCGCCCCGGTCCCGCTCACCTCGTATTCCCTGAGCTTGTTGCCACCGAAGATCCACAGCCGCTTCTTGCCAGTGTCCCAGACGACCCCGTGCGCCTTCCAGAAAGCGCGCTCCTTGTCCGGGCGGGGGATCCTCTTGAGCTGGCCGACGCTCCCTCGAGTGGGGGCAACGAACAGTTCATAGCAACCGCCTGGTTCATCGCCGTTTGCCGGAGGGGGATCGTATTGGCCCAGGCCCCGCGGGCCCACGACGACGATCACCTCGTGCTCGGGAATGTACTCCAAGGAATGCGGGAAGTTGGTCAGTCCGCTGATCCAACCGAGCGGAACACCGTCACTGTTGCGATGGATTGTCACGTGACCCTCGGTAGGATTTCCTCCACAGATGAGAAAGGCCTTTTCTCCCTTCCCGTTTTCGAGCGTGCGGACCTTGATCTCCAGCGGGTCCCAGCCGACCGCTCCATCTTTGCCTGTGCGGAATGTCGCCCATGGCTTGCCGAATTCCTTCTCACCTTTTGTGTTGGTGCGGATGTCCCCGGTGTGATGGTTCGTGATGATCCCGTTCGCCGCGTCCAGCAGGGCCAGGTTGAAACCCGCCCGCCGAGCCTGTGCGCGCGGCTTGTGCACGACGCCGTACGCGGGAGCGGCCAGCGCCCCGCCGGGGAGGGCCGCGGCACCGACCGCAAGCGATCCGCGCAACAACTGCCTTCGATCCATACTCATGTGGTCCTCTCTTTCCTTGGTCTTTGATCTTGCTGAGAAGTCGGGAAGCGCTGGGCCTCGGAGTTCGCCACGCCTGAGCGGTGCCCGTGGTCGCCTGCGCACCCGATGACGGGAGCGGACCCTGGCCTACTCACGGGCACGGCCTGTGCCCACGGCCGCACGCCGCCGGATCCCGGGGCGTGCCGTTCGGTTGATTCGGTGTCGAGTTCATCGGACTGAGGGTTGTTGCGCAGCCGTGTCCCGGGCATGAAACAAAGCAGGTCACAAGCCCGGGTTGGCGGGATGGCGTCTTTCACGGTGGTGGGGCACGTGTTGGGATGAGACGCCGCTGCTGGTCACGGGGCGGTACGGGGGAGGGAAGCGGCATGGGGCGTCCGGAGGCGGACCTCGATCCGGAGCGGGGTCCGGTTCAGCGGTTTGCGTTCGAGTTGCGCAAGCTGCGTCAGGAGGCGGGCGGGGCCACCTACCGGCAGATGGCCCGGCAGGTGGAGGTCTCGGTCTCCACCCTGTCGAGAGCGGCCAAAGGGGAGCAGCTGCCCTCCCTGCCGGTGGCCTTGGCTTATGTGCGGGCGTGTGGCGGCGAGGAGCAGGCGTGGGAGCGGCGCTGGCGCGAGGCGGTTACGGAGCTGGCCCGGGCGGCCGACCTGGTGGCGGACGAGGCGGTTCCTTCTCCCTACCGTGGTCTGGCCCGTTTCGATGTGGGCGATGCGGAGCTGTTCTTCGGCCGGGAGGAGGTGACCGATGCGCTGGTCCGCGCGGTGTCGGAGCATCGCGTGTTTGCGGTCTTCGGGCCGTCCGGCAGCGGTAAGTCATCTCTGCTGCGGGCGGGGCTGGTTCCGCGCCTGCGCAGCCTGGAGGGACCGCACCGGCCGGCGGCGGTGCGGATCTTCACCCCGGGCGGGCATGCGCTGCGCGCCCTCGACGCCGTGTGCCTACCGGCTGCGGGCGAGGGGGACACCTGGCTGGTGGTGGATCAGTTCGAGGAGGTCTTCACCCTCTGCCGCGACACCGCAGAGCGGGCCAGCTTCCTTGCCCGCCTACTGGTTGCCGCCGAGCCCGCAAGCCGGCTGCGCGTCGTCCTGGGCGTACGCGCCGACTTCTACGGACGCTGCGCCGAGCACCGGGAACTCGCAGACGCCCTGGCCGAGGCCAACCTGTTGGTGGGCCCGATGAGCCCGGCCGAGCTTCGCGAGGCCGTCGTCAGGCCGGCGCAGTCGGCCGGGCTGATTGTCGAACGCGAGCTGACCGCCCGCCTGGTGGAGGAGGCCAACGGCGAGCCGGGCGGCCTGCCGCTGCTCTCCCACGCCCTGCGGGAGACCTGGCGGCGGCGCCGCGGCCGGGTGCTCACCATGGAGGCATACGAGGCAGCTGGCGGCATGCACGGCGCCATCGCGCAGACCGCCGAGGAGATCTACACCCGCCTGGCACCCGAGCACGCGGAGCTGGCCCGGCTGATCGTGCTGCGGCTGATCGCCCCCGGCGAGGGCTCCCAGGACACCCGGCGCCCGGTCGACCGCAGTGAACTCGACTTCGGCTCCGCCTCCCAGGACGACACCGCCCTCGTCCTGGACCGGCTGGCCGGCTCCCGGCTGCTCACCCTGGACGAAAACACCGCCGATCTCGCCCACGAGGCCCTGATATCCGCCTGGCCCCGGCTGCACGGCTGGATCGAGGACGCCCGCGAGCAGCTGCGCGCCCACCGCCGCCTGACCGAGGCGGCCTGCGCTTGGGACGACCTCGGACGCGACCCGGGAGCCCTGTACCGCGGCACCCGCCTGGCCACCGCCGAGGAGATCTTCGCCCCGCCCGCGCATAACTTTTCCCTCACGGTGCTGGAGGCGGACTTCCTCACCGCAAGTGCCGCAGCACGCGATCAGGAACGGCGGGCGGCGACCCGGGCCACACGCCGGCTGCGTACGCTGGTCGGCTCGTTGTCCCGCTGTGGTGGTGCTCGCCCTCCTGGCTGGCGTCGTCGCCTGGCAGCAGACGCGGCAGAGCGACCGGCAGCGGGTACTCGCCGCCGCCCGCAGGGCAGCCGCCGTGGCTAACGGATTGCGTTCCTCCGACCCCCGGCTGGCTCTGCAACTCAGTGTCGCCGCCTGGAGTCTGCGCCATACGCCGGAGACGAAGTCGGCGCTGCTGGGCGCCTTGGAGCAGCGGGAGCGGGCGAGGTTCGAGCCATCGGCCTCCGGGTATGACGGCCAGCAGTTCCTGAGCGGCGGTGGTCGCACCTTCACCCGCATCGGCAAGAGGCGGATCACGGTGTGGGACGCGGAGACGGGCCGGGTGACCGGCACCTACCGCGCGTTGCCGCGTCGAACGGACCCCTGGGTAGGCCTCCCCGTCGAGCACAGCCCCGATGGGGCGGTGCTCGCCATCCCTACGGGCCACGGCACGCAGGTGCGGTTGTGGGACATCCGCGCCGGACGGTATCGCAGCTCCGCCTTCGGCCCCTCCCGTTCTGCCACCTCCTTGTCCAGTGGTTTCAGCAGCAGTGGGCGGGCAATGTACTTCAGCGTCAACGCGCGCACTGTAGAGGTGTGGGACACGCGTACCGGGCGGCAGCTGTTCAAGAGCTCCGGCCCGGATAACACCGTGGCTGAGGTGGTGGACGTCAGCGCGGACGGCCGCCTGCTGGCTCAATGCGGCAATAACGCCCGTGTCGAGTTGTGGGACGTGCGCCAGAACCGCCGATCGGTTGCCGACTGGATCACGAAAGTGCCTTGCCGGACGGGGTGGGGCATACAGTTTTCCCCCGACGGACGAACTCTGGCCGTGGGGGATGGGCAGGGGCTGCGGCGCTGGCGGCTCTCTTCAGGCAAGGAACTGCCCAGGCTCCGCCAGACGTCCCCGGAGCAGTATTTCTTCAGCGACGACGGGAAGTTCGTGGCGGGCGCGGGCAGGAACGAGATCCTGCTCTGGCGCCTTGACCGGCCGCAGGCCCCCGTCTTCCGCCACCCGCTGGCCGAGGAGTACGCGTACCCCGGCGAACTCGAAATCGACATGAGGTCCCGTGCGATCCGCTACGTGGTCAGCGGGGCCGACGCCCAACCTGTCGTACACACACTCGATCTGGGCCGGTCCACCACCTCGTCCTGGCGTGCGCAAGCTGTCAAAGACGCCACGGTCAGCACGGACGGCAGCACACTGGCCCTGGCCCGCCGGGGGGCCCGAGCGGGCCGCTTCACCCTGCTCGACCGCAGCGGCAAGACCATAACGGATATACCGAATCCGGAGCCGTCCGCCTCCCCTAAGGACGACGGCTCGTTCCCGCTGATGTCGCTGAACGCCGACGGGAGCCGCTTCGCTTATGGATTCGGCAAGTCGTCATACGGCGCGCACCGGATCCGCGTGTGGGATACGAGGAGACACCGTCAGGTCATGACCCTCACTGCTGAAAATGCGGACTTGGGTTTCTATGCGGTCGCCCTCAGCCCCGACGGCCGGAAGGTGCTGACCAACGACGGGGACAGCGGCGCCAAGGTCTGGGACACCCGCAGTGGAAAGCGGCTGCGCACCCTGCCCGAGCCGAATAGTGGCGGTGGCAATATCCAGGGCTATAGCATCGGCGCGCTCAGCGCTGACGGCACGAAGCTCCTGACGTACACCGGTGCCCTGATAAGGATGTCCGACGGCAAAATCTTGTCCGGCGAACTCGGGCGCTGCAGTGACTGCCTGTTCGCATTCAGCCCGGACACGCGCCGGATCGCCGCGGCGACGGACTGGGGAACGGTATTGCTGTGGGACGGCACGCTGCGTACACCCCTGGGCACGCTGCCGGGCACCCTTTTCCGTGCCACGCCCGGGGAACCCGAGGAAGCAACCGCGGTGGCCTTCTCCCCTGACGGCACCACCCTCGCCGTCGCCGGAAACCAGGGCACCCTGCGGCTGTGGGACACGACCTCACAGCAACCCCTCGGCCCCGCCCTGCCCACTCCAGGCGATGGCATCCTGTCCCTGGCCTTCAGCCCGGACGGCGGCACACTGCACGTCGCGGGTGAACACGTGCCGTGGCAGAAGTACGACATCGATCCGGACCGAGCCGTCGACACGGTCTGTGCACGCGCCGGAACCCCGCTGTCCCCAGCCGCCTGGAGCAGGTTCCTCCCCGAGGCCCCTTACCGGCAGCTGTGCCGGTCTTAAGCGTTCGCGAGCGAAGCACTGATCACCTGTGCCGCGAGCCGACCCTGGGAAGAGCCGGTCAGGCCGGAATGCCTCACCCCGGCCCGGGTCCGCCGGGGCTTTAGGAACATCCGAGCCCACCTGCTCAGTCCCGCCCGTGTTCCTCAACCTCGGGGCGCCGGTCCCGGACCATGTCCAGGACCAAGAACCGCACCCCGCACCCCGCTACGACGTCGGCAAAACCGTCAAACGCCCTGAGCCCCTCAAGGCCATCGGCAGACCCGGAAGATCCTGGTAGATAAACAACAAGCTGAGAGCCTGTCTCCGAACCCCCCGCTCAGGTCGGACAGGTCGCCGCGGCCAGCCGCAGGGAGGCCGCGCCGCCGCGCGCGCCGTCGCCGGTCTCCACGTGTTCCCGGGCCCACCAGTCGGCGTCGCCGTCCTCGATGTAGCGCAGCAGGATCCCCTCGCGCAGCGCCCAGGGGCAGACGGTCACCGTCTCGGTGCCGGTCAGCTTCATCGCCGTGTGGGCGACGACCGCCCCGGCCACGCACTGCTCGGCGCGCGCCGCGGAGATGCCCGGCAGCTGCGCCCGTCGTTCGGTGGGCAGCCGGGCCAGTTCCTTCAGCGCCTCGCTCAGCGCGCGGCGGTCCAACTGCCGCTCCACGAACGGGCCGTAGCGGCCGGGCGCCGCCCCGCACAACCGGGCGAGCTGCTGGAACGTGCGCGACGTGGCGACGGCCGTGTGCGGCATCTCCCAGCGGATCCGGGCGGCCACGTCCCGCAGCTGGTGACGCACTTGGCGGCGTACGGCCTTCAAGTGCTCCTCCCTGGGAGGGTCCTGGCCGTCGAAGAGGTCCCGTGTCAGCCGCCGCGCCCCGAGCGGCAGCGACGCCGCGTAGTCCGGCAGGCGGCTGCGGCCGAAGGCCACTTCCAGGGACCCGCCGCCGATGTCGAAGAGCACCAGCGGCCCCGCGCGCCAGCCCATCCACCGCCGGGCGGCGAGGAACGTCAGCTCCGCCTCGGCCTCACCGGACAGGGTGCGCAGCCGGACCCCCGCGCCCGACTCCACCGCCTCCAGGACCTCGGCCCGGTTCGGGGCGTCGCGCACGATCGACGTCGCGAAGGCGAACGGTTCCACCACGCCCCACCGACGGGCCTCCTCCTGTACGTCGCGCACCGCGTCGACCAGCGCCCGGACCGGCTCCTCGGCGAGCCGGCCCTCGCCGTCCACGTGCTCGGCCAGCCGCAATCGCCGTTTCGCCGTATGGACCGGCAGCGGTACCTGGCCGTCGGCGTCCGCCACGACGAGCCGCACCGTGTTCGATCCCACATCCACCACGCCAACTCTCATGCACACCAGTTTCCCCGTGTGCGCGCGAGCAAGCGACGGGGGTCACACCCTGCGCCCCAGCAGGTTCAGCAGTTTCGTCTGCTCGTCGGCGTCGGCGGGCGGTTCCACCGCGGGGGCGAAGAGTCCGCTCTTCTCCAACTCGGCGGCGTACGGGGAGACTTCGCGCAGGGCGAAGGTGACCAGGGCTTCGGGCAGTGTCTCGTCGGCGCCGATCGCGCGGGACAGGTCCCAGGCGTGCACCACGAGGTCGGTGGTCATCTGGCCGCAGTAGAAGGTGGCGGCGGTGGCGCCGAAGGAGAGGTTGACGGTGCGGTCGAGGGCGCCCGGCTCCTCGAAGGCGGCGCGGGCGGGGGCGGCCGCGGTGTCCCAGGACGTCACCGGGTCGGGGCCGAGCACGTCGCCGTCGAAGGCGTCGCCGACCGACTCGACGGTGGCGCCGTCGCGGACCAGCGCGGGCACCCACAGCTGTTCGGCCGTGAGGTGGTTGACCAGGTCGCGCACGGTCCAGTCGGCACAGGGCGTGGGGGCGTCCCACTGGTCCGCGCGGACGGCGTGCACCCGGTCGGCGAAGAGGTCGAGCGCCTCGCCGTGCCGGTCGAGGACCGGGGGCCGCCCGGCCGCCTTCTCGGCCCCGGCCGTCCTGTCCGACCCGCCCGTGGTGTCCTGCTCGTCGCTCATGAACCCGTGGTTCCCTTCTCCCTCTCGCGCGCACCGGCGCGGGTACGGCCGCCCGACACCGCCCTGCGCGGATGGCGCCGCAGGTACTCGCCCTCCAACTGCGCCATGCGGTCGTTGTGGGCGCGCAGGGCGTCGTTCGAGCCGTGCAGCAGCGTGCCGTGGCGGGTGCGGTGGATCGTCTCCAGCTCCTTGATGAGCTGCTGGTCGTCCAGCCGACCCGGATCGACTCCGGTCATGGGTCGCTCCGATCGCTCCGTCGCGTCGCTCCGTGCCCCGGGACCGTTCGGCCCGTACTCCCCAGGATGCACCGCCCGGGGTCCGCGCGCGCACCGCACGGCGCAACCGGCGCGTACAGAGCACCGGCGAATGTCCTGAAACGAGGGTTCCGCGGGGGGAGGCAGGGTGCCTTGTTTCCGCGTCCACCCGGTCGGCAGAGCAATTCCGACCGGAAGGACCGCCCACGTGCCCCACGACGCAGCGAGACGCCGCCTCTTACCGTTCCTCGCCCTCGCCATGACCGCCACGCTGGCCCCCGGCCTCGTCGCGGCGTCCGCCTCGGCCGCACCCCGGCAGGACGCCACCGCGAACGACCCGCTCGACCGGTTCACGCACCAGAAGCCGGACTGGCGGCGGTGCGGTGCCGACACCCCCGCGCGCTTGCGGTGCGCCACCATCAAGGTGCCGCTCGACTACCGCTCCCCCGGCGGCACCGCCATCGACCTCGCGATATCCCGGATCAGGGCGGGTGACGCCGGAAAGCGCCACGGCGTGCTGCTCTCCAACCCGGGCGGCCCCGGCGGCCCGGGACTCGACCTGCCGCTCGCCCTGGCCAAGGACATGCCGAAGGCGGTGACCGACCGGTACGACCTCATCGGCTTCGACCCGCGCGGGATCGGCCGCAGCACGCCGGTGAACTGCGGGCTCGCGGAGGCGGAGCGGCAGTGGCCGCGCCACTACCTGCCGTTCGGCGAGAGCGTCCGCACGGCCAGGTCCGTGGCGGACAAGTGCCGCGCGAAGGCGGGCGGCACGCTGGCGCACATCACCACCCGCAACACCGCGCGGGACATGGACGTCCTGCGGGCCGTCCTCGGCGAGCGGACGATCTCGTACTTCGGCGTCTCGTACGGAACCGCCCTCGGGGCCGTCTACACCCAGCTGTTCCCCGGGCGCGCCGACCGCTTCGTCCTGGACAGCGCCGTCGACCCGGAGCGCATGTGGCGCAAGATGTTCCAGATCTGGGCGCCCGAGGTCGAGCCCGCCTTCCGGCGCTGGTCGCGGTGGACGGCGTCGCACGATGCCGCCTACCGCCTGGGCAAGACCCCGGCCCAAGTGCGCGCCACCTTCTGGGACTTGGTGAAGCGGGCCGACCGTGACCCGATCGTCGTGGGCACCGAGAAGCTCACCGGCTCCGACATCCGCCTCGTTCTGCGCCGCGAGTTCTTCACCGTCCGCAGCGGCGCCGAACTCGTCGCCCTGCTCCGGGACGCCGCGGCGGGCAAGCCGGTCCCGGAGTTCCCGACCGCGCCGGAGGAAGGGGACAACGGCGTGTCGGCGCTCTGGGCCGTGGTGTGCGGCGACAGCGCGTGGCCGCGCGACCCGCGGACGTACTACCGCGACTCGGTCCGGGACGCCGCCCGCCACCCGCTGGTCGGGGACTTCGTCTCCAACATCGCGCCGTGCGCGTTCTGGAACCGCCCGGCGGAGCCCGCCACCACCGTGGACAACAGCGTCGAAACGCTGATCCTGCAGAACGAGTGGGACTCGCAGACCCCGCTGACGGCCGCGCGGAACATGCACCGGGCGCTCAAGGGTTCGCGCCTGGTGACCGTCGACGAGGGCGAGGGGCACGGCGTGGCGTACGGCATGGCCGCGGGTCCGGCCAACCGCTGCGCAGAGGACACCGCCACGGCGTACCTCGTCTCGGGCGCGCTGCCGGCCGAGGACGTGACGTGCCGGGCGGTGCCGGGCCGCAAGCTGACGAAACCGGCATCCCCCGCGTTCGGCTGATCCCCCGCGGGCGCGGGCGGGGCGGGTCTACCGCACGCGGTCGACCCGTCGCTCGTCCCACACCGGCTCCGGGGTCTCCCGGACCCGGCCGTCGCTGCCGAAGACCAGGTAGCGGTCGAAGGAGCGGGCGAACCAGCGGTCGTGCGTGACGGCGAGGACCGTGCCCTGGAAGGCTTCCAGGCCTTCCTGGAGGGCCTCGGCGGACTCCAGGTCGAGGTTGTCCGTGGGCTCGTCGAGCAGCAGGGCCGTGCAGCCCTCCAGTTCGAGCAGCAGGATCTGAAAGCGGGCCTGCTGACCGCCGGAGAGCCGCTCGAACTTCTGCTCGGCCTGGTTCGTCAGCTCGTACCTGCGCAGCCGGGACATCGCGGCGCCGCGGTCCTGCGCGTGCTCGCGCCACAGGATGTCCAGGAGCGGACGGCCCATCAGCTCGGGGTGCGCGTGGGTCTGCGCGAAGTGTCCCGGCACGACGCGCGCGCCGAGCTTCCAGGCACCGGTGTGCGCGACGTCCTCGCCCGCGAGCAGGCGCAGGAAGTGCGACTTGCCCGAGCCGTTGGAGCCGAGGACGGCGACCCGCTCGCCGTAGAACACCTCCAGGTCGAAGGGCTCCATCAGACCGGTGAGTTCGAGGTTCTCGCAGGTCACCGCCCGTACGCCGGTGCGTCCGCCGTGCAGGCGCATGGTGATGTCCTGCTCGCGCGGCGGCTCGGGCGGCGGGCCCGCCTCCTCGAACTTGCGCAGCCTGGTCTGCGCCGCGTGGTAGCGCGAGGCCATCTCGTGGCTGACGTCGGCGGCCTGGCGCAGCGTGCGCACCAGCTTCTTCAGCTGCTCGTGCTTCTCGTCCCAGCGACGGCGCAGCTCCTCGAAGCGCGCGAAGCGCTCCTTGCGGGCCTCGTGGAACGTCTCGAAGCCGCCGCCGTGCACCCAGGCGTCGGCGCCCTCGGGGCTCTGCTCGACGCTGACGATCTTCTCGGCGGCGCGGGCGAGCAGCTCCCGGTCGTGGGAGACGAACAGGACGGTCTTGCGGGTCTCCTTGAGCTGCCCCTCCAGCCAGCGCTTGCCGGGGACGTCGAGGTAGTTGTCCGGCTCGTCGAGGAGCAGCACCTCGTCGGTGCCGCGGAGGAGCGCTTCGAGCACGAGGCGCTTCTGCTCGCCGCCGGAGAGCGTGCGGACCTCGCGGAACTGGGCCTTGTCGTACGGGACGCCGAGCGCGGCCGTGGTGCAGATGTCCCACAGCGTCTCGGCCTCGTACCCCTGGACCTCCGCCCAGTCCGAGAGCGCCTGCGCGTACTTCATCTGAGCGGCCTCGTCGTCGACCGTCATGATCAGGTGCTCGGCGGTGTCCACGGCCTTCGCGGCCTCGCGGATGCGCGGGTGGGAGACCGAGACGAGCAGGTCGCGCACGGTGGTCTCGTCCCGCACGGAGCCGACGAACTGCGGCATCACGCCGAGGCCGCCGCTCACCGAGACGGTGCCGCCGTGCGGCTGGAGCTCGCCGGAGATCAGCCGGAGCAGCGTGGTCTTGCCCGCGCCGTTCGCCCCGACGAGGGCGACGACGGAACCCTCGCCGACCCGGAAGGACACATCACCGAGCAGCGCCCGCCCGTCCGGCAAGTAGTACTCGAGGTGTGCGGCTTCCAGATGTCCCATGTGCGGATTGTCCGTGGCCGACCGCCGCCCGGGCAAACCGTTTCCCTTCCGGGGCGCGAAAGCGCCGGGAAAGGAGCGGGAAAGGAGCGGGCGTACGGCTCCCCACCAGCGGCTTCGGCTCCGCGGAGCCTGAATCGCGGCGCGCGGGGTACGCGGGCGCCATGAGCGCTGACAACCCGGACGTCTCCGGCCTCGACCTGTCCCGGCCCGCGGCCGGGCACCGCCCGTTCAAGGCCCGCATGGTCTCTCTCGACAGCCGTCTCTTCGACGCGGTCGCCAAACGGCACTGGCCCGGCGCCGACCGGGTGCTGCCCCGGCTCAGCCAGGGCGCCAACCACGGCGTGCTGTGGTTCACGGTGGCCGCGGGGATCACCGCGACGCGGACCCCGCGGGCCCGGCGCGCCGCCGTGCGCGGCGTGGCCTCCCTCGCGCTGGCCTCCGCGACCATCAACACGCTGGGCAAACGCTCGGTGCGCAGGGCCCGGCCGCTGCTCGACACGGTGCCGTTGATCCGGCAGCTCAAGCGGCAGCCGATCACCACCTCGTTCCCCTCGGGCCACGCGGCGTCCGCCGCCGCCTTCGCCACGGGTGTGGCGCTGGAGTCGCGGGCGTGGGGCGCGGCCGTCGCGCCGCTCGCGGCGGCGGTGGCGGTGTCCCGGATCTACACCGGCGCGCACTTCCCCAGCGATGTCCTGGTGGGCGGGGCGCTGGGCGCGGGCGCGGCCTTCGCGGTGCGCGGCCTGGTGCCGACGCGGGCGCAGCTGGCCCCGCCCGGCCGCCCGCGGGTCACGGCGCCCGCGCTGCCGGGCGGCGAGGGTCTGGTCCTCGTCGCCAACGCGGGGGCGGGCACCTCGCAGCGGGTGAAGGCGCTGCACGACGCGCTACCCCAGGCGGAGGTCGTGGTCACCGAACCCGCCGACCTGGGCGCCGAGTTGGAGAAGGCGGCGGCCCGCGCGCGGGTCCTCGGCGTGTGCGGCGGTGACGGCACCGTCAACGCGGCGGCCACCGTCGCCCTGCAGCACGGGCTGCCGCTCGCGGTGCTGCCCGGCGGCACGCTCAACCACTTCGCGTACGACCTCGGGGTCGAGGATGCCCGCGACCTGTCCGGGGCGGTGGAGGGGGGCGACGCGGTCGCCGTCGACGTCGGCCGGTTCACGGCCTGCGACGGGGCCGGGTCTGGTGAGCGGGTGGAGAAGTACTTCCTCAACACCTTCAGTCTCGGCGTGTACCCGGAGCTGGTGCGGCTGCGCGAGCACTGGGCGAAGCGCATCGGCGGCAAGCCCGCGTCGGTGCTCGCCGCCTGGAAGGTGCTGCGCTCCGACGAGCGTCCGATGGTCGGCAAGTTCCGGGGCAAGGAGCGGGCGCTGTGGCTGCTCTTCGCGGGCAACTGCACCTACCACCGCCCCGGTTTCACCCCGGGCCGGCGGCTCGACCTGGCGGACGGCCTGCTCGACGTGCGCATCGTGCACGGCGGCCGCAGGCCGGGCACCCGGCTGCTCGCGGCCGCGCTGACGGGGTCCGAGGTGCGCTCCCCCGCACAGGCCGCCGTGCGGCTGCCGCGGCTGCGGGTGGACGGGCTCGGCGCGGACACGGTCGTGGCGTACGACGGTGAAGTCACGCGCATCCAGGGCACGTTGACGGTCGACAAGCTGCCCGAGGCGCTGACGGTCTACCGCCCGCTGTCCCCCATACGCTGACCGCCCCGCGACACCCCCTGACCACATATTGATACGGCGGTCTCATCATCCGGCATGGCGGCGTACGGTGCGTAATACACGCATCGAAGGAGTTCCGCCATGCCGGAGGAGACCGCCGTCTACACGCACGGACACCACGAGTCCGTGCTGCGTTCGCACACCTGGCGCACCGCCGCCAACTCGGCCGCGTACCTGGTCGGTTCGCTGAAGCCGCACATGCGGGTCCTCGACATCGGCTGCGGCCCCGGGACCATCACCGCGGACCTGGCCGCACTGGTCCCGGACGGCCGCGTCACGGGTGTGGACCGGGCGCCCGGGATCCTGGACACGGCGCGCGCCACCGCCGCCGAACGCGGCCTGGAGAACGTCGAGTTCGCCGTCGCCGACGTGCACGACCTCGACTACCCCGACGACAGCTTCTGCGTCGTCCACGCCCATCAGGTGCTGCAGCACGTGGGCGACCCGGTGCGGGCGCTGAGCGAGATGCGGCGGGTCTGCCGGCCGGGCGGTCTCGTCGCCGTCCGCGACGCGGACTACGCGGCGATGACCTGGTACCCGGCCGCGCCCGCCCTGGACGAGTGGCTCGACCTGTACCGGCGGGTGGCCCGCTCCAACGGCGGCGAGCCCGACGCGGGACGCCGTCTCAAGGCATGGGCGCTGGAGGCCGGCTTCACGGACATCACCTCGACCGCGGGCACCTGGTGTTACAGCACCGAGGAGGAGCGGGCCTGGTGGAGCGGGCTGTGGGCGGACCGGACCCTGGCTTCCGCGTACGCCGAGCACGCGGTGGCGGGCGGCCACGCGGACCCCGGGCGGCTGCGCGCCGTCGCGGCGGCGTGGCGGGAGTGGGGCATCCGCGAGGACGCCTGGTTCGCGGTGCTGCACGGGGAGGTCCTCTGCCGGAAGTGAGGCGGAGCCGGGGGCAGGGGGCGAGGCAGGCGCACGGGGGCGTTCACTCCCTGGGAAGCAGCGGGCCCAGCGGCCCGAGGTCCAGATTCAGGTCCTCGGGCCGCAGCCCGTACCGGTCCCGCAGTTCGGCCATCCGGTCCTCGAGGAGCATCAGCGTGAGGCCGACCCGCTCCTCCTGGTCCTCGGTCAGCTCACCGGTGTCGAAGCGCCGTACCGCCTGGCGCTCCATCAGCTGACGGAGGAGTTCGACGACGGTCAGGACCAGTTTCACCAGGTCCCGCTCGACCGTGTCGGGGTCGAGGTCCATGCGCTTGCGGCGTTCGGGCTGTCGTGGTTGTGCTGGTTCCATCGTTCACTCCGTCTCCGGCCACGGCGCGGGCACGCGTTCGTTCACCGAGCTGATCAGCGCGTTCAGATCGATGCGTACGAGGTCGACGTCCGCGATCCGCAGGGTGATGTCGCCCGCGATGACGACGCCACCCGCGAGCAGCCGGTCGAGCAGGTCGACGAGGGCTATTTCCCGGCGCTCGACGACGGTCATTCGGCACGTTCCTTTTCATCGCCGGTGAAGGAGTACGCGGCCCACGGCCCGGTCAGTTCGACCCGCAGGCGGCCCGTCCCCCCGTCCTCGTCCTTGGTGCGGTCCACCAGCTCGACGAACTCCTCGGAGTCCGCGCGGGACACGAGGTAGGCCGCGTTGAGGACGTTGCGGCCCGGCGTGCGGGACAGCTCCGTGTTCTGCGGCGCGTGCAGCCGGGAGTCGTCGGCCCGCCGCGAGAGCGTCTCGTGCAGCTCCCGCGCGAAGGCCTCGGCCCGCTGCCAGCTCTCCTCCTGGGCCGTCCGCTGACTGCGCCGCCGGCGCAGGTAGTCGCGTCCGCTGCCGGGGCCGCTCGGCCGCGGCGTCTCGGCGGCAGCCTGCGGTGCGGCGGACCCCTCGCTCTCCATGTGGACCTTCACACCCCACTCCACGCGCCCGTCGATCCGCTCCAGGACGCGGTGGAAACGCTCCGCCCCGTCCTCCAGCATCGCGCGCACCCCGCTGTCGTCCCGGAAGACGGTCGCGAGCCGCAGCGGCAGCGGGCAGGTCACGGAGGTGAGCGCGTCGATCACCCGCTGGTGCGCGCGGGCCGTCTCGGAGAGCCAGTCCAGGTCCTCGAGGTGGGCACGCAGCGGCTCCTCCGCGAAGTCCCGCTCCGGCACCGGGCCGACCATGGCGACCAGGCCCGCGTGGGTGAGCTGGCGGGGCGGGACGCCGCCGACCCCCGTGAGGTCGGCGGCGAGCGGTGCGGCGAGCGGACGGCAGACCGCGTAGACGTAACGCAGGTCGTCGTGGTGCGGGCCGTCGTGGTGCGGACCGTCGTACTGCGGACCGTCACCGTACGGATCATCGTTGACGGCGTTCATCGTTCTCCTTCTCGGCCGGCTCCAGGGATTGCCTGTCCTCCAGTTCTGCCAGACGCTGCCTCAGTTCGGCGTTCTCCCGGGAGAGCTCGGCGCGGCGCGCCCCCGTGGAGAGCGCCGGGTCGTCCTCCCACCAGTCGATGCCCATCTCCTTGGCCTTGTCGATGGAGGCGACGATGAGGCGGAGCTTGATGGTGAGGAGTTCGATGTCGAGCAGGTTGATCTTGATGTCACCCGCGATGACGATGCCCTTGTCCAGGACACGTTCGAGGATGTCGGCGAGGTTGGCCCCACCGCCGTTGCTGCCGTAGGGGCCAGGCAGTCCGCCGCCCGGAGAGGCCGTCATCGACGGTCCCGTCCGCCGCCGGCCGACTCGGCGTACTCACGCTGCTTCTCCTCGTCGGCGTCGGCCTCGTCCTCGTACTCCTCGGCCGGCTCGTCCTCTTCGTCGTACTCGGCCTCGGGCTCGTCCTCGAGTTCTTCCTCGGGCTCGTCCTCGTCCTCGTACTCCTCGGCCGGTTCGTCGTCGCGGCCGGTCTCCTCCTCGTCGCCCTCGGCCTCCTCCTCGTACTCGGCCTCCGGCTCGTCCTCTCCGTCCGTGCCGGCCTCGACCTCGTCCTGGCGCGCCTGCTCGTCCTCCTCCTCGGCCACCGCGTCCTCGTGGCTGCGGACGACCTCGCCGTCACGGATCTCGCCGCGCCAGCCGTCGCTCGCCTCGCCGCGCAGCGTGATGTGCCGGGCGAAGTGCTTGAGGTCGAGCCGGGCCCTGCGGCCCTGGGCGCGCCAGATGTTGCCGGTCTTCTCGAAGAGGCCCTTCGGGTAGTACTCGATGACGAGCAGCACCCGGGTGAGGTTCTCGGCGAGCGCGTGGAAGGTGACGACGCCCTTGGTCGTGCCCTTGGCGCCCTCCGACGTCCAGCTGATCCGCTGGTCCGGCACCTGTTCGGTGGTGTGCGCCTTCCAACTCCGGTTGGACCAGAAGACCTTGAGCTTCCAGTCGGACTCCGTGTCGTTCGCCACGGTGGCGCCCTTGACGCCCTTGGCGAAGGTGGAGAACTCCTGGTACTGCGTCCACTGGTCGTAGGCCTCGCGGAGCGGGACGCCGACGTCGACGTACTCCAGGATGACGGTGGGCTTCTGGCCGGCACCGCCCTTCTTCCGCTTGCCGCCGAGGCCCTTGACGGCGTCGGTGACCTTGTCCTTCAGGTGGCCGCCGCCGAGTTCCAGCGCGCTGCGCACCGGGCCCTTGCCCTCGGCGACCTTCTTGCCCGCCTGCGCCGCGAGCTTGCCGAAGCCGGGGCTGTTGCCCTCCGCTATGTCGTTCAGCTTGACGGTGGCGTCACCGAGCCGGTGTCCGACGCCCACGAGCATGCGCTCGGCCTGCGCCATGAGGTAGGCCTGCGCCTCTTCCTTCAGACGGTCGACGGCCGGGCCGCGCGCGATGTTGCTGAGGGGTGATTCAGCCATGGTCGCTGCCTCCCTTCGCCCTGCGGGCCGCCGCGGTGGACTTCTTCTGGGCGGTCTTGCCAGTGTTGCTGGTCGTGTTGCGGGCCGTGTTCCGCGCGGTCTTCTTCGCCGGGGCCTTCTTGGCCGCGGTCTTCTTCGCCGCCTTCGGGGCGGACTTCGCGTCCGTCTTCGGGGCGGACCGCTTGGCGGGGGCCTTCCTGCGCGGCTCGGACCGCTCGGACTCCGCGTCCTTCTCCTCGTCGTCCCGGTCGTCCTGGTCGTCCCGACGGCCCTCGTCGTCCGAGGAGTCCTCGGTCCCGGTCTCGCGCTCCTCTTCGTCGTCGGGAACCACACCGGAGATGCGGTCCTGGACGCCGAGGGTGCGGTCGTGCAGACGGTCGGCGAGGCCTTCGAGCTGCCGGTTGAGCAGCGAACCCGTGGCAGCCTTGCCCACGCCCCGCAGATCCTGGCGCAGCTGGTCGCCGATCTCCTTGAACTGCGGGTTGTTCTCCAGCTGCTGGGTCACCAACTGGCCCAGCGCCTTGGGGCTCAGGTTGAGCCGCTTGCCGGCCACCATCGTGCCGACGGCGAACGCGAACTTCGCCTTCTTCGTGCGTCCGAGGACGTATCCCGCGCCCACGGCGAGGCCCACTGCCATTCGGTTCATTCTCAGAATTCCCGTCCTGTGCTGTGCTGCAGTCGGTCGAGGAGCTCGTCCTCGTGCCGTTCGAACTCGGCCTCGTCGATCTCTCCCGCCTCCAGGAGTTCCTCGAGGCGGGAGAGTTCACGACGGATCGCCGAGGGGTCGTAGTACTGCCGCTCCGCCTCGTCGACCACCTGCCGCAGCACCCAGAGGGAGCCACGGGCCGGGGCCAGAGGAAGCATCAGCAGTTCACCGATGAGTCCCATGCGTCACGTCCCTGCGTCACTCGTCACTCCGAGGGCTCGGCCGGCCCCGGGTCGACGAAGCTGTACGGGGGCAGCGGGCCGTGCACCCGCAGCTCCAGGTGGGGCTGGGCGGACTTGAGTTCCTCGACAGCGGCGAGGAAGCCCTCCGAGGACTTGCGGTTGACCAGGAACGAGATGTTCGCCAGCCAGCCGGTGCCCTCGGGGCCGTCGCCGACCGCTTCGGCGGCCGGTTCGAGCGCGCGCCGCACCGCGTGGGCGTCGGTCGTCTCGCGGGCCCGCACGCTGGACGTGATCATCTCGCCGAGCTGCAGCTTCTGTTCGTGACTGCCGCCGCCCTGGCGCTGGTTGGCCTCGACCATGGCGCGCAGTTCCGGGTTGTCGGCGAGCACCTGGTGCAGTACGGCCTCTTCGTTGTGGGTCGCCTTCACGTTGTACTCGACCCTGCCGTCGAGGGCGTGCAGCCGCTCGACGTAGTGCTCGGCGCGCTCCCCGAGGACGGACACGACGGTCTCGTCGTCCGGGGCGAGGCTGCCGAACCGCATCGGGAGCACGGAGCCCGCGGCACCGGCCTCCGACAGGACGTTCTGGTGCGCGAGCAGATCGCGCCGCTTCGGCTTGAGGTCCTCGGGAGCGTCGCTCACGATGGCGGCGAGGTCGCCGTTCTTCAGGACGCGCACGGGGCAGGCCGGCCGGCCGATGCCCTCCATGCCGTCCGGCAGCGCCGGGTGGGAGCTGCTCGCGATGCCGTAGACGTACGTGGTCACTCCTTCTCCTCCTTCCGGCGGGACGTGGTGGAGCGTCGGGCCCGCGGCCGCTCCTCGCTCTCACGCTGGCCTTCGTCCCGGGACTGCTTGAAGGCGTCCGATATGGTCTCGGCCGCTCCGGAGAGCGCGCCCTTGGACTTGCCCTTGGCGCCCGACTCCGTGATCTCACCCACGAGGCCGGGCAGCCCGGGGTCCTTCTTCTGTCCGGTTTCCAGGTCGAGGCGGTTACAGGCCTCGGCGAACCTGAGATAGGTGTCGACGCTCGCGACGACGACACGGACATCGACCTTCAGGATCTCGATGCCGACGAGCGATACGCGTACGAAGGCGTCGATGACGAGTCCTCGGTCGAGGATGAGCTCCACGACGTCGTACAGGCCACTCGTGCCGCCTCCGCCGCCGGACTGTTGTGCCGGGACTACGGTCATGCCGACTCTGCCTCCTTGGGTCGTGCTGGGGTCTTGGCTCTGGATCTCTGCTTTCTCGTCCGGTCTCTCTGCCGGGTCTTTCGTCCGGATTCCGGGGGTGCGCGGGAGGCGGCGGTCTAGCCGCCGGTGCCGCGGGGTTCCGAGCGTCCGCGCTCGTAGCGGCGGAGCCTTCGGTAGCCCGTGAGCTCGCCCTGCGGGTCCAGCTGCACCTCGTAGCTCGCGAGGAGGCTCATGGTGTCGGGGACACGGGCCAGTTCGAGGACCTCGATCTCCAACAGCCAGCCGTCCTCGGTGCGCTCGAAGGACGACACCGATTCGGGCGTCATGCCGGTCAGCTCGGCGAGCTGCTCGCGGGCGCCGCGGAGAACGACCATGGGGCCCGGCTGCGCGCTTCCGCCGCCGTCCGACGCCCCGGACTTCTCGGCCTCGGCCTCCGGCGCCTTCCGCTCCGATGCCTTTTCGCCTGATGTCTTGCTGTCTGTCGTCTTACGCGTCGTATTGGCCATGTTCACCTCCTCCACCGAGTTACCCGCTGAGCCTTGGCCAAACGTGATCGCTGCGTATCCCTCCGGGCCTCCCGGGACGCTCAGCCACGCAGCGCCCGCAGCTTGCGGCGGGCCGGTCCGAGCGCGCGCCCCGCCCGCATGACGTCGGCCCACGGGTCCGTGCGCGCCTGCTCCACGGCATCGTCGATGGTCCAGCGGCGGGCGTGCACGGCCGGGTCGTCGAGCTGCTGCCACGCGAGCGGTACGGCCACCGGGGCGCCCGGCGCGGACCGCACCGAGAAGGGGGCGACGGCGGTCTGCGCGTACGCGTTGCGCTGCACGTCGAGGTAGAGCCGGTCGCCGCGCGCCTGCTTGCGGGCGGCCGTGGTGAGCCGCTCGGGGTGGGCGGCCGCGAGGGTCTCCGCGACGTCCCTGGCGAAGGCGCGCACGTCGTCGAAGTCGTGGCGGCCGTTGAGGGGTACGACGACGTGGAGTCCGCGCGAGCCCGTCGTCATCAGGGCGGACGGCAGCCCCATGTGGTCGAGCAGCTCACCGAGCAGCCGGGCCGCGTCCCGCACGGCGGCGAAGTCGTCCTTCGCGGGGTCGAGGTCGAACACCATCCGGTCCGGGAGCTCGACCCGCCCCGTGCGCGAGAGCCAGCGGTGCAGGGTGACGCAGGCCTGGTCGGCCAGGAAGAGGAGCGTCGCGGTGTCGTCGCACACGGTGTGCGTGACCGTGCCGCCCTCCTTGGGCACCTCGGCCCGGGTGATCCAGTCCGGATAGTGGTCCGGGGTGTCCTTCTGCATGAACCGGGGGCCGCCGACACCGTCCGGGTGGCGCTCCAGCATCAGGGGACGGCCGCGCAGGTGGGGCAGCATGAAGGGGGCGACGGCCCGGTAGTAGTCGAAGAGGTCCTGTTTCGTGTGACCGCCGTCGCCGTCGCGGCGCGGGAAGAGGACCTTTCGCGGTCGGTGCAGCTCTACGGTTCGGCGGCCGGCCCGCACCGTCCGTACGTCGTTCATGGGGCTCCCTTCGCCTCGCTGCGCTTCGCCGGTTCCGACGTCACCGGCGGGTACCCGGGGCCGCCCCCGGTAGTCGTCCACGGTGGGGCGTGCCCGCCCGGTCAGGTGGTGTTCACCCTGGTGGGGAGGGTGGCTGGCACCACCGGGAAGTGGGGGGCCGACGGGCGTGCGCGGCGGCGCCCGAGCCACGAGGATCGAGACGGCCGGGGTCACCGGGCCCGGGGCGCCGTACGACCCGTCGGGGCCATCGGCCCCACCAGCCGACCCGCTACCGCTCTGTGAGGCACGCCATGACGCACCGCTCCGACGCCACCCACGCCTCCGCCGCGCCGCGCGGTTCCACGCCCCGCTCCGAGCTGCCCCGGAGCCCCAGGCCCCGGCCCCGCTCGCACGAGCCGTGGCCACTGGCCCGCGTGCTGCCGGGCGGCGACGAGCCACCGGCGCCGGGCGTCGTCAGGGCGGCCTTCGCGCTGTGGCTCACGGCGGTCGCCGCGGGCGTCTTCGAGACGGTGCTCGCCGTCGCCGGGGCGGGCTCTTCCCCGTACGGGGTCACCGACGGGTTCGCGTGGGGCGTGCCGCTGCGCATGGCCGTGCTCGCGGCGGCCGTCCTCGTCGCGGTGCGGATGCGCCGCGGCGCCGGTTGGGCGCGTCCGGCGCTGGCCTGCGGACTCGGCGCGCTCGGCACGGTGCCCCTGGTGGCGGCCGCCGTCCACCGGACGGCGATCGGCGACGCCTTCCGGGACGCGGGGGCCCTCGACGTCCTGGTCGGCGGCGCGCGGGTGCTGTTCCTCGCCGTCGTGCTCACCGCGACGGTGCTGATGTTCCGTCCCGCGGCCAACACCTGGTTCAGGCCGGCCCGGCGCCGCTGAGCGCAAGCCGCGCTCAGCGCACCACCCCCTCCTCCACCAGGAGCCGCGCCGCGGCCGCGATCGACTCGGCGTCGATGCCCGCGGCGTGCAGCTGCTCCGCGGGCGAGGCCGAGCCCGGCATGCCCCGCACCGCGAGCCGCACGAGCCGCGGCACCGGCCTGCCGTCGGTGAACGCGTCGAGGACCGCGTCGCCGAGGCCGCCCTGTTCGCGGTGGTCCTCGACGGTCAGCAGGCAGCCGGTTCGCTCGGCCGCCTCGCGCAGGGTGTCGCGGTCGACGGGCTTGACGGAGTACAGGTCGACGACGCGTACGGGGATGCCCTCGCGGTCGAGCGACTCCGCGGCGGCCAGCGCCTCGTGCACGGTCACGCCCGCGGCCACCACGGTCAGCCGGTCCGCGTCGCTGGAGCGCAGCACCTTCGAGCCGCCGACCGGGAACTCCTCGTCGGGCCCGTAGATGACGGGCGCCGCGCCCCGCGACGTACGCAGGTAGGAGATCCCGTCGAGTCCGGCCATCGCCGCGACGAGCTGCCCCGTCTGGTGGGCGTCGCACGGGTAGAGGACCGTGGAGCCGTGCACCGCACGGAAGAGCGCCAGGTCCTCGAGGCCCATCTGGGAGGGGCCGTCCTGGCCGATCGCGACGCCCGCGTGCGAGCCGACGAGGTTGATCTCGGCGCCGCTGACGGCGGCCATCCGTACGAAATCGTGCGCGCGGGTCAGGAACGCCGCGAACGTCGACGCGTACGGCACCCAGCCGCGCGCCGCCAACCCCACGGCGGCGGCGACGAGTTGCTGCTCGGCGATGTAGCACTCGAAGAACCGGTCGGGGTGCTCCTTGGCGAAGTACTCGGTGCGGGTCGAGTCGCCGACCTCGCCGTCCAGGGCCACCACGTCGCCGCGCGCGGTGCCGAGCGCGGTGAGCGCCCGGCCGTACGCGTCCCGGGTCGCGACGGCCTCGCCCTTCTCGTAGCGCGGCAGTTCGAGGTGGCCGCTGGGCACCGCGTGCGTGGTCCGCGCGGCGGCCGGCCTGCGCACCTCCACGCGCACGTCACCCACGCCGCCGAGCTCCTCGACGGCCGCGTCGGCGTCCGGCAGCGGCTTGCCGTGCAGGCCCTCGCGGTTCTCCACGGCGGCGACGCCCCTGCCCTTGACGGTGCGGGCGAGGATCACGGTGGGCCGCCCGGCGGTGGAGCGCGCTTCCCGGCAGGCGCGGTCGACGGCGTCGACGTCGTGCCCGTCGGTCTCCACGACGTGCCAGCCGAAGGCCTTGAAGCGGTCGGCGTAGGCGCTCAGCTGCCACTCGTGGCGGGTCGGTCCTCGCTGGCCGAGGCGGTTGACGTCGACGATCGCGGTGAGGTTGTCCAGGTGCTCGTACCCGGCGTGCTCGGCGGCCTCCCAGACGGAGCCCTCCGCGAGCTCGCTGTCGCCGCACAGCACCCAGACCCGGAACGGGATCCGGTCGAGGCGCTTGCCGGACAGCGCCATGCCGACGCCGACGGGCAGCCCCTGCCCCAGCGATCCGGTGGCGACCTCGACCCAGGGCAGGGTGCGCGGCGTGGGGTGCCCTTCGAGGCGGCTGCCCTGCTCGCGGAAGGTGAGCAGCTCGTCGTCGGTGAGTGCCCCCGCCGCCTTGTACGCGGCGTACAGCAGCGGCGACGCGTGGCCCTTGGAGAGGATGAAACGGTCGTTGCCGGGGTGGTCGGGGCGCTCGAAGTCGTAGTGGAGGTGGCGGCCGATGAGCACCGCCATGAGGTCCGCGGCGGACATCGACGAGGTGGGGTGCCCGGAGCCCGCGACGGCCGCGGCCCGGACCGAATCGACGCGCAACTGCCGTGCGAGAGCGTCCAGTTGTTCGTTGCTGCTGGACATGAGGGTCCTCCTTGGACTGCGGGTGCTGCGGTCCGCCCGGCCTCGGCCCGGTGGGCAGGGACCCCCCGCGTGCCCCTGTGCGGCGGACGCCAAACTCCGGTGCCGGGCGGGTGAACACCGCTCCGGCGCCGTTTGCCGCCGCGCGCCGGGGTTACCCGCAGTCGTATCCGTCCAGCTCCGCACGCCGTTCCGGAGGTGCACCCCCATGCCCGAGTACGGATACTTCCTGTCGACCGAGGAGTTCGGCCCCGCCGAACTCCTCGAACAGGCCCGCATGGCCGAGCAGGCCGGGTTCCAGGCGCTGTGGATCTCCGACCACTTCCACCCGTGGAACGCGGCGCAGGGCGAGAGCCCCTTCGTATGGTCGGTGATCGGCGCGCTCGCCGAGGCGGTGTCCCTGCCCGTGCAGACGGCGGTGACCTGCCCGACCGTGCGCCTGCACCCGGCGGTCGTGGCGCAGGCCGCGGCGACGAGCGCGGTCATGACGGACGGGCGCTTCCGGCTCGGCGTCGGCACGGGCGAGGCGCTCAACGAACACATCCTGGGCGGTTCCTGGCCACCCGTCCACGTCCGCCTCGAGATGCTGGAGGAGGCGGTCCAGGTGATGCGGAACCTCTTCACCGGCGAGGAGGTCAGCCACCGCGGCACGCACTACACGGTCGAGAACGCCCGCCTGTACACGGTGCCGGACGAGCCCGTCCCGATCGACATCTCCGGCTTCGGCCCCAAGGCCACCGCGCTCGCGGCCCGCGTCGGCGACGGCTTCGTCACGATGGCGCCCGACGAGACGCTCGTCTCCCACTACCGCAAGGGCGGCGGGGGCGGAAAGCCCGTCAGCGGTGGCCTCAAGGTCTGCTACGGCCTCGACCGCGAGGCGGCGGCGCGCCGGGCGCGCGAGCTGTGGGGCAGTCAACTGCTGCCCGGCGAGGCGGGCCAGATCCTGCCGACACCGCGCCACTTCGAGCAGCTGGGACCGCTGGTCACCGACGAGATGGCCGCCTCGTCCTTCACGTGCGGCGCCGACGCCGACGAACACGTGGGGGCGCTCACCGCGTTCGCCGACGCCGGGTTCGACCGGGTGTACGTGAGCCAGATCGGCCCGGACCAGCGGGGCTTCTTCGACTTCTACCGCACCAAGGTGCTGCCGCGGATCCAGGACGCGGCGCCCGCCTCCCCCACGACCTAGGAACGATGCGATGAAGCACGAAGTCTCCCTCGAACGGCCCGCCGTCTCCGCCTACACGGTGCCCGCGGACGGCCCTGAGGCCGACGGCACCTTCGCCTGGGACACCACGACCGTCATCGTCGTCGAGATCACCGCGGGCGACGCGACGGGGACCGGCTGGACCTATGCCCCCGCCGCCACGGCCGCCCTCGTCGAAGAACAGCTCACGCCCGCGATCAGGGGACTTGACGCCCTCGACATCCCCGCCGCGCACGACGCGATGGCGAAGGCGGTCCGCGACACCGGCCGCCCCGGCGTCGCCGCGTGCGCGATCTCCGCGGTCGACATCGCCCTGTGGGACCTGAAGGCCCGGCTCCTCGAGCTGCCTCTCGTACGGCTCCTCGGGGCGGCCCGCGACGAGGTTCCCGTCTACGGGAGCGGCGGCTTCACGACGTACCACGACACGCATCTGGCGGCGCAGCTGAACGGCTGGGTGCACGGGCAGCACATCCCCCGCGTCAAGATCAAGGTCGGCGAGGGGTGGGGCAGGGCGGCCGGCCGCGACGTGTCCCGGGTCCGCACCGCGCGCGACGTGATCGGCCCGCAGGCCGAGCTGTACGTCGACGCGAACGGCGGCTACACGCGCAAGCAGGCGGTACGCGTGGGCAGGGTGCTCGCCGAGTACGGCGTCGGCTGGTTCGAGGAGCCGGTGTCGTCGGACGACCTGCGCGGGCTCGCGCAGGTCAGGGACGCGCTGGTGTGCGACGTGACGGCGGGCGGGTACGGGTACGACCTGCCGTACTTCAGCCGCATGATCCCCTCCGTGGACTGCCTCCAGGTGGACGCGACGCGCTGCGGCGGTCTCACGGAGTGGCTGCGCGCGGCGGCGCTCGCGCAGGCACACGGCCTGGAGCTCTCGGCGCACCGCGCGCCGCACGCGCATGCCGCGGTCGCCGCGTGCGTGCCGAATCTGCGGCACATCGAGTGGTTCCACGACCACGTGCGGATCGAGTCGATGTTCTTCGACGGCGCGCTCGACCCGACGGGGGGCGTGGTCCGTCCGGGCTGCGGCATCGGACACGGGCTGCAGCTGCGTACGGACGAGGTGGCGGAGTTCCGGGTGGTGTGAGGGCCGCCGTAATTCCGATCGCGCGAGGCGGGGGCTTCCTGCCAGGCTCGCGCCATGGACAACGTCGAGGTGCTGCTCATCGGGGGCCGGTCCGGCGTCGGCAAGTCGTCGGTCGGCCGGGAGGTCGCGGCGCGGCTGCGGGCCGCGGACATCGGCCACGCCCTGATCGAGGGCGACCTCCTGGACGCGGTCCACCCCGCACCGCCGGGTGACCCGGACCGCTCACGGATCACGGAGCGCAATCTCGCGGCCGTCTGGGCCAACTACCGGGCGCTCGGCTGCCGCCGGCTCGTCTACACGAACACGGCGAGCGTCCTTCCCTCCGAGGAGCACCTGTTCGCGAACGCGATGGAGGGGCCGCGCATCATCCGCGTACTGCTGACCGCGACGGACGCCACGGCCGAGCAGCGGCTCACCGCACGCGAGGTGGGCTCGGAGCTCGCACAGCAGCTGAGCCGCAGCGCGTACATGGCCCGCCATCTGGACGACCACGTGGCCCCCGGCACCCACCGCATCGCCACGGATGCCCGCGGTCTACGGGAGATCGCGGCGGAGGTGGTGCGGGTGACGGGGTGGGAGTGAGGGGGCGCGAGTGGCGGGGCAGTGCGGCTCATCCGTCCCGGCGGGAGGGCGCTTCAGGGTCGGGGGTGCTCGCACTTTCGGCGGGGCCGGGGGCGGGCGCGGTGGGCGGCATGGGCGGGGGTGCGGGCACGCCGGGGCGGCCGGGCGGAGTGGGTCCACCGGGGGCGGCGAGCCCGTCGGGGGCCGGGGTTGCGCCGGGGGCCGGAGTTCCGCCGGGGGCCGAGACTCCGCCCGGAGCCGGAGTTCCGCCCGGAGCCGAGGCTCCACCAGGGGCCGTGAGCCCGCTGCCGCCCGCCCCCGGAAGCGCTCCGGCCGCCGGAGCCCCGGCGTCCCGGCCGCTCCCCGACCGTGCGGCGCCGCGCAGCAGAACCGCCGCCGCACCGAGCACGGCGCCCACGATGAGGGCCGCCGCCCAGGCGGGCAGGCCGAGGTCGACGACGAGGCCGAGGGCGAGCGCGACGGCGGCGCCCGCGTAGAGGGCCGCGGCGCCGGACGCGGCGTACAGCGTGGCCTTGCGCCGCTGCTTCCTGGTCTGCTCGCGCAGCTCCTCCCGCAGCTCGGCGCGGATCGCCCGGACCAGTTCGTCGGTCAGAGCCCTGTCGAGGCCGCCCAACGGCTTCCCGGGGTCGGTCAGCGGTGTGCCGGGGCCGCTCACGGGCTTCTCGGGGACGGTCAGTGGTTCGTCTGGGCCAGTCATGGCGCCCGGGTACCCGGACCCACGGACGCTTAACGGCAGCTCGCACCCGCCGCCCGTACGTGACACAGGCCACGCCATGACGAGGTGCCCGCCGGGGTAGGCGGCGCATGATCGCCCGGGTTCGCACCCGGGAAGCACCATCGGAACCACGGAGGTATCCATGTCCTCGAAGCGACGTCGCAAGAAGAAGGCCCGCCGCAAGAACGGCGCGAACCACGGCAGCCGTCCCCAGTCCTGACGGCGGACTCGACCACCGGAGGGCGGCACCGTACGGTGCCGCCCTCCGACGTGCTTGTGGCGTACGCGAGTTGACCGGGCCGCAGCCGGGAGAGCTTCTCGCCGGAGACGGTGGCGGGCCAGCGGGCAATCATGAAATCGTTGCGGAGCCGGTGGCAGGCCAGAGAGGTGAGGGCGTTCCAATCATGGAGATCCTGGGAACCACGCTGCGGATCTGCGTCGAGGATCTGGAGTCCTCGGTCGCGTTCTACGAACGGCTGGCGGGCAGCACGGCCCTGCGCTTCGAGCGCGGCGGCGTGTCCGTCGCGGCGATCGGCTGCTTCCTGCTGATGAGCGGCCCGGAAGAGGAGCTGGAAGTGCTCCGCAAGGTCGCGGCGACCATCGCGGTGAAGGACGTCGACGAGGCCTTCGCCGTCCTGACCGCCTCCGGCGCGCGGGTCATCGCGGGCCCGGTGCCGACGCCCGTGGGCCGCAACCTCATCGCGATGCACCCCGACGGCGCCGTCTTCGAGTACGTGGACCGCCGCGCCGCCGGCAGCTGACCCGTATCCTCCACGGCGGGGCAGGCGTCCCCCGGGCCGCGGGCCCGGAGCGAACCAAGGACGGTGCACGTGGCGGGCAGTACGGCGAGCGGCTCTGCGGACGGCGCGGCGGACCGCACGGCGAGCGGCGCCGAACGGACGTCGCTGAGCGCCCGGGCCCGCGAGGCCGTACGGCAGCGCATCGTCGACCGCCGCTACGCCCTCGGCGCACGCCTGGTGGAGCGGGAGGTCGCCGAGGAGCTGCGGATGTCCCGTGTCCCCGTCCGCGAGGCGCTGCGCTCCCTGGTCGCCGAGGGCCTGCTCGAACTCCTGCCGCACAGCGGCGTCCGGGTCCGCCGCCTGGGGCGTGCCGACGTGCGCCACCTGTACGAGGTGTGGGAGCCCCTCGCCGTACAGGCGTCCCGGCTCTCCGCGCGCCGGGTGGCGCACAGCGCGCCCGAGGAGCCACCGGGCCTCGCCGCGCTGCGGGCCGCCCTCGGCCACGCGGACCGGGCGTCCGACGCGGACGACGGCGCGCGCGAGGTGGCCGCGCACACCGCGTTCCACGAGGGCATCGTCGCCCTCTCCGGCAACCCGCTGCTCGCCCGCACGATGGAGCAGCTGAGCTGGCAGCTCCAGCTCCTGTTCGGCCTGCGGGCCGAGCCGGACCACATGCGGGCCCAGCACCGGCTCATCTACCGGCAGATCGCGGCGGGCGACGAGGACACGGCGGCGGCGAGCACGCTGCTCCATGTGCGGGACAGCCAGGCCGTGGCCCTGAAGTCGCTCTTCGAGGAGGGCGACGAGGACCGGGGCGAGGGCGGGCGGGCCTGAGCGGTCGGGCCCGAGCGGTCGGGCCCGAGCGGGACCCGACGTCACGCGCTGGTGGCGACCTTCCACAGGTGGCCGTCGGGGTCGCTGAAGTAGCCGAAGTACCCGCCCCACTCGGAGGCGGCCGCGGCCTTCACCACGGTGGCGCCGGCGGCCTCCGCCGCCTGCAGGGTCTCGTCCACCTCGTCCCGCGAGTCGGTGACGAAGTGCAGCGAGACGCCACGGAACCCGGACCCTTCGGAAGGCACTCCGGCGTCCTTCGCGGCCGCCTCCCACTCGTAGAGCGCCAGCATCGAGGAGTCCGGCCCCAGGCCGAGCTTCACGAACCCGGGGAAGTCCTGGTCGAGCTCGGCCCCCAGTCCTTCGACGTAGAACTTCTTGGCCCGGTTCAGGTCCTCGACGCCCAGCATCACGGTGTTCATCTGCAACGGCATGACTTCTCCTTGAGGTGCTCCAGGTGGATGACGTCACGCTATAGCCGACGTTTCCACCGCGGCTTCTCCGTTCCTGACCGGTTGGGAACGCGCGCGACGAGGGCGTCCGGGTGGGTGTGACAGGGCCACCTTCTCCGCGCCTCGTCCCCCTACGTTGGTGGCCATGCACACGAATCGGCTGAGTGACTTCCTGCGGGCCCGGCGCGCTCTGGTGCGCCCCGAGGACCACGAGATGCCCGCGGGAGCCCGCCGAACTCCCGGTCTGCGACGTGAGGAGATCGCGGTCCTCGCCGGGGTGAGCACCGACTACTACGTGCGGCTGGAACAGGGCCGCGAACGCAACCCCTCGCCCCAGGTCCTGCGCGCCCTGGCGGCCGCCCTGCTCCTGGAGGACGAAGAAGCCGCCTACCTGCGCGCGCTGGTCGATCCCCCACGCTCCCGGCGTTCGGGGCCCGCCCGGGAGTACGCGGGCCCGCAGCTGGTGGCCCTGCTCGACACGTGGGCGGACACACCGGCTCTGGTCTACGGCCGGTACCTCGACCTGCTGGCCGTCAACTCGCTCGGAGAGGCCCTCTTCTCGTGGCTCGGCAGCGACACCAACCTGATCACGGCCCTGTTCCTCAACCCGAACGCCCACGACTTCTACCGCGACTGGGCCGTCGTCGCGCAGGGGTGTGTGGCCGCGCTGCGAGCCGCCAACCCCGCCACGGACGATCAGCGGCTGCGGGAGCTGGTGGGCGAACTGTCCGTACGCAGCCCCGACTTCGCACGGATGTGGGCGCGCCACGAGGTGCGCGCCAAGACGGCCTCGACGAAGCGCTTCCACCATCCGCTGGCCGGCGACCTCACCCTCGGCTTCGAGACCTTCTCCGTCAACAGCGCCCCCGGCCAGCACCTCGTCGTCTACCGGGCCGAGCCCGGCACCGCCGACGAGCGGTCGCTGGCCCTGCTCGGCGATTTCCCCCGCACCGATTCCCACGCCACGACGAACGAAGGGCACACCCGACATGACCTCCCCTGACGTACCGGTCTGGTTCATCACCGGCTGCTCCTCCGGCCTGGGCCGGGCACTGGCCACCGCCGTACTGGAGCGCGGCTGGCAGGCGGTGGTGACCGCGCGAGACCCTCGCACGGTCGCCGACGTGATCTCCGGCCACGGCGAGCGCGCCCTCGCGCTGCCCCTGGACGTCACCGACTCCCGGCAGATCGCGGCCGCGGTCACCCGGGCACAGGCCGCCTTCGGAAAGATCGACGTCCTGGTCAACAACGCCGGTTACGGCTACCTCGCCGCCGTCGAAGAGGGCGAGGACGACGAGATCCGCGATCTGTTCGACACCAACGTCTTCGGCCTGGCCGCCACCACCAGAGCCGTCCTGCCGGGCATGCGGGCCCGCCGTGCCGGCCACATCGTGAACATCTCCTCACTCGGCGGCCTGCTCGGCTTCGGCGCCACCGGCTACTACCACGCCACCAAGTTCGCCGTGGAAGGCCTCTCCGAGTCGCTCGCCGCCGAAGTCGCCCCCCTGGGCATCAAGGTGACGATCGTCGAACCCGCCGCGTTCCGCACCAACTGGTCCGGGCCCTCGATGCGCCAGTCCGCCGCCACCATCGACGACTACGCGCCCACGGCGGGCGCTCGGCGCGCAGGCACCCTGGCCACCTACGGCCACCAGCCGGGAGATCCGGCACGCGCCGCCCGAGCCGTCATCGACGCCGTCACGTCCGAACAGCCACCGCCGCGCCTGCTGCTCGGCAAGGCCGCGTACGACCTCGCCACCGCCAAACTCGACGCCCTCAGAACCACCTTCGCCGACTGGCGGGAGGTCACTCTCAGCACCGACTTCCCCTCGGAGCGGGCCGCGAGCTGACGGCGCCCGTACCGATCGCCCTCAGAGCCTGTCTTTGAACCCCCGCCTGCGCCCCGACGCCCGGCACGCACGCTCGGCGCACGGAGTCCAAGGACAGGTGGCTCCGCCACATGACCTCGGACTCCGCACACCGATCGCACGCACCGGACGCCGCTGCGCCCGCGCTCCGCGCGGACGACGGGGGTTCAAAGACAGGCTCTCAGTCGAACCGCAGGACGCGCGGCGCGAACGCTCCCTCCGGCCCGGCGGCGCGGCCGACCGCCCACACCGTCTCCGTACCCGGCACGGGCGCGAGGCGCAGCAGCGCGGAGTCGCCCTCCCCGGCCACCTCCGGCTCGCTGTACCCGGTGAACGACTCTCCGTTCCAGGAGAGGAAGTCCGGCCCGGGGACCAGTGGGGGATAGCTGCCCGGCGGGCCCCACTTCAGCGAGCGGGCCACCGAGATCCAGCCGAGCTTGCCGTTCGCGGCAGGCGCCATCGAGGTGACCGCGCCGAAGTCGGTGGGCATGGCCACCCGGCTCCACGACTGCCCGTCCCAGCGGACGAGGAGGGGCGGGATCGGCTTGCCCACCGGGCCGCCGACGAAGCCGGCCGTGCCGCCCGCCCACACCTCCGTCGGCGAGGTCGCCAGGACGCTGGTCACGGTCGCCCGGGGGAATCCGTCCACGATCGTCTGCTGCCACGCCTGGCCGTTCCAGTGCGAGACGGCCGCACCCGATCCGGTCGCGCCCGCGGCCCAGGCGTCGTCGGGCGCCAGGACGTGCAGTCCGTACACGGCTCCCGGCGGCACCGGCAGGTCCCGCCAGCCGCGGCCGTCCCTGCGCAGCAGGACCTGCGCGCCCTCCCGCGTCCCCATCAGCCAGGTCTCGCCGCCGCCCGCGACGACCTTGGTCGGCACGACACCGCTCGGCGGGCGGCTCTCCTGCCAGGCCTTGCCGTCGAAGCGGAGCAGGTGGGCGCCGCCCGACGCGTCACGGCCCGCCGCCCAGACGGCGGTGGGCGAGGTCGCGGCGATCGACACCAGTTCCCCCTGCCAGCCGGACCCGGGCAGTTTCTGGCGCTGCCAGGCGGTGCCGTCCCAGCGCAGCAACAGCGGGAAGCCCGGCGCCTCGCGGCCGACCGCGTCGGCGCCGACGGCCCACGCCCGGTCGGGACCGAACGCCACGGCCTCGCTGAGCCCGGCCTGCGGACGCACTTCGGCCGGGACCGGAACGTGCTGCCAGGAGCGGGTCTCCGCCGCGGCCGCGGCCATCACGGCCACCAGGGTCAGGACGGCGGCGAGGGCCGCGACGAGAAGTCTGCGTGCCATGGTCAGCCTCCCAGCCGCTCGCTCATCAGGTTCGGTTTGGAGCCGTAGATCTCGACGGTGCCGAAGGAGAGCAGCGCGGACCCGGCCCTCGTCAGCTCACGCGGTTTGACGTCGATCGCGTTCGCGCGCTCCGGGCCGTACGAGAAGGTGGTGCGGGAGCCGTCCACGCGTGCGTACTTCGACTGGAACGCGCGGTCGCTGCGCACCGGCAGCCACAGCGCGCCGTCCGGTCCGCGCACCATGCCCTCGGTGTAGGTGTCGCCCAGCGGGGGGTAAGTGGTGCGCCAGGCATGCCCGTTGAAGGTCATCAGGTAGGTTCGGCCCACGCCGTCGGTGTACTGGCTGCCGCCGATGGTGACCCGTCCCGAGGGTTCGAGCAGGGTCGTGTGCACGTTGCTGTTGGGCGGCAGCGGCACCTCGCCGTCCCGCCACGCCGTGCCGTCCCAGCGCAGGATGGTGGTCCCGGTGGTGGTGTCCGCCCAGGCCCAGACGTCGGTGGCGGTACGCGCGGTGATCCCCATCAGGTACAGCACGCCGTCCGGGGTGGACTGCGTGGTCCAGCCGGAACCGTCGTAGTGCAGCACCTTCAGCCCGGTGTCGTCCTCGCCGACCACCCACGCGGCGCCCGGTACGGCGGTGAAGTCCTGGTAGGTCCACAGGGTCCGCGGCAGCGGGATCGCGCTCCACGCGCCCGTCGCCGAGCGGCGCAGGATCTCGCCCTGCCCCGCGCGGTTGTGCAGGACCCACATCTCCTTGCCGACGAACTGCACCGTGCCGAGCCACCCCGGCTCACCGGCGCCGGGGAACGTGGCGTCCCGGCTCCACGCCTTGCCGTCCCACCGGTACAGCATCGGCCGCAGCCCGTCGGGGACCTGCTCGAACCCGGTGGCCCACGCCTCGCCGGGTCCGCGTGCGGCGAGATCGGACACGGTCACGGGCGGGGCCGCGGCGGGGACGGTGAGCGCCGCCCAGCCCGGCGCCGGGACGGGTGTCGAAGCAGGCGCCGCGACCGGCGACACCAGCGCGGCAGACGCGATCACCAGGCAGACGACAAGCGCACGGAGACCGTTCACGGGACCTCCCCAGTCCGCGAAGGCCGCTCAGCATATGGGCATGCTCCCGAGGTGAACAGACGTCGCACGGCCGTTTGGCCAAAGGCGCCGCGCGGCGGGCGCCGCCGGAAACGCGAGGGCCGGGCCGCCCGTCCGGAGGGGAAGAACCGGAAAGCGACCCGGCCTGTCACGGCACAGGAAACCGCGAGACCTCTGTCAGTCGTTGACGCAGGTGTTGCCGAAGGCCGGGTTGAGCAGGCCGACGATGTCGATGCTGTTGCCGCAGACGTTGACCGGGACGTGCACCGGGACCTGGATGACGTTGCCGGAGATAACGCCGGGCGAGTTCTGGGCCGCGCCCGAAGCACCGGCGTCGGCGGCGGCCACACCGGTGGCACCGAGCACGGCGGCACAGGCAGCGGCGGCGGCGATACCAATCTTGATCATGGGCTTCATCGAGACTCCTTACAGAAGACGGATCCGGGCGGAAAGCCGCGAACAAGATCGCTAACGCCACAACCGCCACGAGGTCACGCCCCGCGGTCCACTCGGTCGACACCGGTGCGGTGGACGGGCGGGCGGGCCCCGACGCGCAAGCTAGCGAGTTGTATACCGCAGAGCTGACCCTCGCCGCGCCACCCAGACAATTCACCGCTCTTTCCTGCATCGACCTCACCGACCCTTGCACCCACCTCCCCACTTGGTATACAAACTGGCGGACGCGCCCCCTCCGTTCCCTCTCTCCTCCCCTCCCCCAGGAGTCGCCCGATGTGCGTCGAGAACACTCCGCCACCCCCTTCCGGGCTCACCCGCCGCGGTGTGCTCACCGGTGCCGCCGCGCTCGCCGGTACCGGAGCCGCCCTGGCGCCGGACGCCGCGGCCGCCCGCGGGTCCGGTGACCGCCGCCGTCCCAGGGCCGTGGTGTTCCGCGACGTCCGCCCGCTCGGCGTGCGGCGCCCCGTGGACCTCACGGTGGTCGACGGCCGGATCTCGGACCGGCCCGCGCCCGAGGGCGCCGAGGTCGTCGAGTGCGGCGGCCGCGTCGCGCTGCCCTCGCTCGTGGACGCGCACATCCACCCCGACAAGACGACGTGGGGCGGGCCCTGGGTGACGCGGAGACCGGCGAGCGGGATCGCCGACTACTGCGCCCAGGACGTGGAGCTGTTCAAGAGCCAGGCGCGGCCGGTCGGCGAGCGCGCCCACGGTCTGATGGCGCACGCCGTGACCCGCGGCACCCGGGCGATGCGCGCCCACGCGGACGTGGCCCCCGCCTACGACCTGGCGGGGCTCGAAGGCGTCGCCCACGCGCGGGACCGGCTCCGGCACGCGCTTGACGTGCAGATCGTGGCGTTCCCGCAGCACGGCGTGGTCCGGACGCCCGGCACCACCGAGCTCTTGGAGGAGGCCGCCCGTTCCGGTCTCGTCGACCTCATCGGCGGCATCGACCCGATCAGCTTCGACCACGCGATGGAGGAGCAGCTCGATCTGGTCTTCGGCCTCGCGGACCGGCACGGCCTCGGCGTGGACATCCACCTCCACGACCGCGACGAGAAGGGCACGAAGGTCCTGCGGGCGGTCATCGAGCGCACCCGCGCGCTCTCGCTGCGCGGCAAGGTCACGGTCAGCCACGTCTTCTGCCTGCCGCAGCTGTCCGACACCGAACTGGGCAGGATGGCGGCCGACCTGGGCGAGCAGGACATCTCCCTGACGACGGTCGCGCCGAACGAGTCGCTGGTCCTGCCGATCGCGAAGCTGCGCGAGCACGGGGTGCGCGTCGGGCTCGGCTCCGACGGCGTGCGCGACGCGTGGAGCCCGTTCGGCAACGCGGACATGCTCCACCGCGCGCACATCCTGGGCTGGGTCACCGACGTCCGCCTCGACGAGGAGCTGGCCGACTGCTACCGCGTGGGCGCCCACGGCGGCGCGGACGTCATGGGCCTCGACCACGCCGACCTCACGCCGGGCGCCCCGGCCGACTTCCTCCTCGTACGCGGTGAAGGCCTGCCGCAGGCGGTCGTCGACCTGCCGCAGCGGGATCTGGTGGTGCGCGGCGGCCGGGTCGTGGCACGCGACGGCGAACTGGTGTGACGCCCGCGCGCCACCCGGTCGACGGAGGTGCGAGGCCAGGCTCTCAGCTCTCCGTCGGTCGCATCCGGAAGTCGTACCGCTCCGGCACCTCCTCGCCCGTCGCGGCCGACCACAGTTCGCCCAGCGTCTCCGCGCCCTCACGCAGGTCCGCCACCTCGAAGCCGGACTCGAAGACGGCGCGGACGGCCGCCATGTCGCCTTCCGCGTAGAGGATCTGGGCCTCCAGGAGGCGGAAGCGGCCCTCGGTGCGGGTGGTCTCGCCGAGGCGGGTCCATACCGCGCGGGCCGCGTCGGGGCGGTGTGCGGCGAGCAGTGCGGTGATCGCCTCACGGCCGAGGGCGGCCGTCGCCGCGGTCCAGACGGCGCCGTCGTCGCGCCGCTCCTGGCACAGGTCGTCGAAGGCCTCCGCGTACCGGTCGGCGGCCCGTTCGGTGTTGCCCTCCGCGCGGTCGGCGACGGCGAGGCAGCGCAGCAACGGCCAGCGCGAGGGCGCCAGTTCGAGGCCGCGTTCCCAGCTGCGGACGGCCTGGGCCCGGTCGCCCGCGTGCCACTGCGCGATGCCCAGGTGGTACTCGGCGAGCGGTCTGGCGGGCGCGGTCTCCAGCATGTCCCGCCAGTGCGGGGCGACCAGCGTCGGGCCGGGCGGAGCGACCTTGCGCGGCTCGGGGACGGCGCCCGTGTGCAACAGCTCCAGCCACGGCGCCTGTTCGGGGCCGAGCGTCGACTCGGCGAAGGGCGTGCCGGGCAACTTGTACTCGGCGCGCAGGACTTCGAGCGCGCCCCACCCCGAGCCGACGGCGAGCACCTCGCCGGGTTCGTGGTCGGCGCAGGCCAGCCACGCCCCGTACGCGGCCTCGACCGCCTCCCTCGGCAGTGCGTCGGCGAGGCGCGCGGCCACCTCCTCACGGGCGGCCGCCCAGTCGCCGTGCACGCGCTCCGCGGGCGCGGACAGCGGTCCGTACGACTCCAGCCAGCTGAACTCGGACTCGGCGTCCAGGCGGACGTGCTCCAGCTGGGTGCGGGCGAGGCCCGACTGGATCTCCGCGTAGCCGCCGGTGCCGGGTTCGGTGAGCCACTCCTGCCAGCGACGGCCGCCGGTGCCCGTCCCCCAGACGAAGAGCTTGCGGCCGCGCGGCAGGTCCGTGGAGGTCTGGACGAGGCCGTGCCCGGCGTCGTCGAGCGCGGCGATCCAGCGCCGGGCGCCGTCGGGCACGTCGTAGAAGTAGTCGGCCGGGTACTCGCTGCGTCGCGGGTACGTGCGGTCCACGCCCTCGAACTCCGGGACCGGCACCTTCCGCAGCGCGCCGGTGTACGCGAACTGCCAGGCCTCGTCGGCCGGGGCGAGCACCCTGCGCTCGTCGGGCACGGCGATGTTCGACCACCAGTAGGCGGGTGCGGTCCGCTCGTGCGGGTTGCGGACACGGACGCCGACGTGCAGGAAGTCGGAGTCCTCCGGCAGCCACAGGTCCACCTGGAAGGGCAGGTCGCGCAGCCGCTCCCACTCCCACAGCCGCAGCATCTCGCCGCCGTCGGGCGCCCGTACGCGCGCCGCGTGCACGGGGGCGCAGGACAGGGTGGTGTGGCCGGTGGCGCCGATGTTCCACTCGATGCCGCCGGAGAACCAGGCGCCGTTGAGCGCGAAAGCGGCGGGCTGCAACACGGGGTTCGTGTACAGGAGTTCGCGTCCGGTCGGCTTGTGCAGGAGCGAGTGGACGCGGCCGCCGTACCCGGGCAGGACGGTGGCGCGCAGCCGGGCGTTCTCCACGACGAGCACGTCGATCGCCGTCCCGGTGCGCGTGCGCCCGTACGCGTCGCGGACCCGGGTGGGCAGTGGTGAACTCAGCGGCGCGTACCCGATCTGGCGTGCCATGTCGCGCGGCAGGCCATCCTTGGCACGCTCGTCGAGGACGTGCGCGGCCCGCAGGGGAAGGAGCGGCGGCAACGGGTTCTCGGGACCCGGCTCGGCAGCGGGCAGGGTCAGTACGTCGCGTCGCACGGTGGTCTTCACGATCACCATGGAACACGTTCGGCGGGGCGTCGACCAGAGCACACCCGGGTCAGGATTGCGCAAAGGCGGCCGAGAGCGCCCGGCCCCCGGTCAGGACGGGGCGAGGGCCTGCACGATCACGTCGGTGAACACGTCGCCCGCCTTGCCGTCGGGGTCGAGGTCGGGGTCGTAGATGGTGACGTTGAGGCCGACGCAGCGCGGCGAGCGCACGAACGGCCGCAGCAGTTCGAGGAGTTCGTCGGGGAAGAGGCCGCCGGGGTCGGGGCTGTCGACGGCGGGCATCACCGAGGGGTCGAGGACATCGGCGTCCAGATGCACCCAGAAGCCGTCGAGCTCGGGCACTTCGAGGGTCTGCGTGACGGCGCGCGCGACGTTCTCGGGGCCCCACTTCCTGAGCTCGCCGACGGTGGCGTTGGCGATCTTCAGCGCGGTGAACTCCGCCCGGTCCTCGTCCCCGTCCCGCAGCCCGAAGAGCGTCACGTCCTCGTCGCGCACGTAGGGCCGCAGCCCCTCGATGTCGGTGAGGTCGTCCTGTCCGCGGCCGGTCGCGAGGGCGAGCTCCTCGCCGCCCGCGGCGCCGACCCGGTCGGAGTTGCCGGGGTGGCGGAAGTCCGCGGAGCCGTCGAGGGAGGCGATGCCATACCGCCCGATGCGGCGGAGCGCGAGGGCGGCGCCCAGCTGGATCGAGCAGTCCCCACCGAGCACGACGACGAAGTCCTCGCCGCGGACGTGGTGTTCGATGCGGTCGGCGAGCTGACGGGTGTAGGAGGCGATGGCCGCGGCGTTGAAGACGCCGTCGCCCTCCTGCCAGTCGCCCCGGTCGTAGCGAGGTGGTACGACGACGCCGCCGTCGAAGGCGCCGAGACGACGCAGGATGCCTCGCTCCCGCAGGGCGCCGGCCAGTTTGTAGCAGCCGGGCACGGTGCCGGGGGCGGGCGGGCGCAGGCCCAGGTTGGAGGGTGCGTCGACGACCACGATATTCCGCATGCCGCCCATCCTGGGCGACGCGAGCCGGGGCTTTCAACTCCGCTGTCGCGCGGGCGGGCGGTGCGGGGCGCAACTCGGTCGCGCGGCCCGCCTGTCGGGTGATCGCCCGGGGCAGGTGGGACCTGCTGACGGAGGCGTCGGGGGCCGGGTCGTTCGCCGGAACCCATCAATACGGTTTGGCGCAAATGGAGTTCACGTCACAGCGGCCGTCCGCGCCATGCCGTCGGTGACCGCCCAGCGTTCGTGGTCGCGCCAGGCCCCGTCGATGAACAGGAAGTCCGGTGAGAACCCTTCGAGGCGGAATCCGGCGCGGCGGACCAGCGCGATCGAGGGGGCGTTGCCCGGCTGGATGTTGGCTTCCAGGCGGTGCAGGCCGAGTTCGCCGAACGCGTACGTCAGGACGAGGCCGAGCCCCTCGCTCATCAGGCCCCGCCCGGCCGCGTGGGCGAAGGCGCCGTAGCCGAGGGCGCCGCTGCGGAACGCGCCCCGGACGATGTTGTTGATGTTGATGAAGCCGCCGACGTCGCCGCTGCCCCGCTCGTACACCAGGAACCCGGCCCTGGCCGGGTCGTCGGCGAGCCGGCGGGCGTAGGCGCGGTAGGCGTCGTCCGTGCGGGGCGGGAAGAGCCAGGGGTGGTGCAGCTCGTGGCTCTCGCGCGCGCGTGCGGTGAACTCGGCGCGGTCCGCGCCGGTGAGGGGGCGTATGCCCACGTGGGGACCTTCGGCGAGCGAGGCGGCGTGATCGGGCATCCGCCCACGCTATCCCCGGCCGCGGGCTCCCGGCCCGTGGGGTACCCGCACTGCCCGGCCCGTCGGCCGCCGCCTCACCTGCGCCTGCGCATGAAGTAGGCCCCGCACAGGGCGCCGATCAGACCCGTGCCGAGCAGCGCCATCCACAGGGGCACCGTCACCTCGGGGATGAGCAACCGGATCTTGGTGCTGCGGGTGTTCTCGAAGATGAAGACGAGGGTGAGGACGGCGACCGCGGCGACGGCCACCCTGCCGGGCGTCATCAGCCCGCCGCCCGGGCCGCCGCCCTGGGAGCCGCCCGTGGAGGTGTTGGGGCTCATGGTGTGGACCCTTCCGTCGGAGGTACGCGGGCCTCCCCCGCTCCCCAGCATGGGCAGCCGGGGAGCGGAGCGCGCGGTGGGGGTCCCTCCGGGGCGGGTCGCTGGGCCGATCGGGTGACGTCAGGGGCGGACGACCGGCAGGTCCAGGACGCCGGTGTCCTGGGGGGCGCTGGTCACCGTCACGGGCTTGACGCCCTTGTTGCCGCCGTACGCGCCGTCGCTCGCGGCCACCACGAACTGCAACCGGTGGCCCTTCTCGTAGCGGTGCACGATGCCGGGCAGCGCGACGGTGAACGGCTTCGTGACGTCCGGCACCCGTACCGGCGCGACGAGACGGTGGACGAGAGTCTTTTTGCCGTCGGGGGCGACGTCGTACAGCTTGGCGAAGAGGACGAGCTTGTCGGCCGCGTCGCCGGAGTGCTGCACGCGCTCGGTCCTCGGCGAGATCACCTTCAGTCTCGCGCGGGGCGCGCCGACCACGTCCACCGTGTCGGTGAGGGGCTCGGTCGTCCAGCCGAGGTAGGTGCCCTCGGTGTCGTGCGGAGCCGGGTCGGGCAGGCCGATCATTCCGGCGAGCGAGGACTCCGAATGGCTGGTGGGGATCAGCCAGTTGCGGTACTCGCGGCTGCCGCGCGCCACCTTCTCGCGGTTGTCGACGAGCTTGCCGTCCCCGGAGAGGTACAGGGTGCGGTTGCGGGCGGGTACTTTCGCGGCGGTGGCGTACCGGTCGGCGGGGTCGGTGATCCAGTCACGGTAGTAGGCGAAGTCGGGGCCGGTGTCGGTGTTCTTCTTCCGCTGGAGGTAGCGGTCGAACCAGGCGAGGACGCGTTTGCCGACGTAGGAGGTCTCCAGGTTGCCCGCGGCGAGGTCGAGTTCGCCGGAGGCCGCGTCGTTCGCGCCGCCGCTGTGGCCCCAGGCCTGCCAGATCATCTTGGCCGTGGTGCCCTGGCCCTTGAGCGTCCTGTACGTCGCTTCGGCCTCGTTGAGGTTGAAGAGGCTGTCGGCCTGGCCCTGCACGAGAAGCGTCGGTGCCTTCACCTTGCTCAGGTAGGACACGGGCGAGACGCCGCGCGCGAACGTCTGGAGGGCCTCCGTCCTGTCCGCCGGGTAGCGGCCCGCGTTGAGGGTGCGGATCGTCTCGCAGGCTTTGGTGACGAAGTGCAGGCAGCCGAGTCTGTTGATGCGGGAGGGGTCCAGGTTGGGTACGAGCAGCGGCTGGCCCTCGCCGATCAGGTAGAAGCCGTTCATCCACTGCCACTTGGCGGCGCCGGGGACGCCGCGGTCGGCCGCGTTGTTCGGGTCGAGCGAGTACGCGAGGTCGTTCCAGGTGATCATCGGCACGAGGGCGTCGACGCGGTGGTCCACGGCGGCGGTGGCCAGCTGCACGGCGCCGCCGTACGAGCCGCCGATCATGCCGACGCGCGGGTCGCCCTCGGCGTCGGCGGTGACGTAGTCCGCCTCGGTGCCGTCGTCGGCGGCCCGGGTGCCGCCGAGGAAGTCGATGAGCCCGGCGGCCGCCCTGCCGTCGATCCCGGGGTCGTCGAGGGAGATCGGGCAGCCGGACTTGCCGAAGCCGAGGCCCGAGTAGACGAGCGAGACGTAGCCGCGCCCGGCGAAGGCCTTGCCGATCGCGGCGGTGCCGTCGTCGGACTTGCTGCCGCCGAAGCCGTTGGTGGCGAGCACGGCGGGCGCGGGGTGCCCGGCGTCCACGCCCGCGGGCCGGTACAGGTCGGCGTCGACGGCGCAGCTCCGACCGCCGGCCTGAACGGTGAACCTCAGGGCGGTGACGGTGTACTGGCCCGTCGCGCCCGCCGGGGCGGGTCCGCCGATCGCGAGCGGCGCGGCGAGCGCCACCGCGGTGGCGAGGGTCAGGGCACGGCGACGGGACAAGGGGACCTCCACACTGAGGACGGCCGACGACCGGCGGCTACTGGCCGGTAAGAACCAGCCACGCCATGGTGTGACACGTGTCATGTAGAGGTCAACGACCGTGACAGCGGTTTCTGCCGGGAGTTTCGGTGAAGGTGCCCCTACGCCAGTGCGGGCTGGTCCAGCGTCAGCGTCCCCTCGTCCGCGTCCAGTTCACCCGACACGCCGAACGGCACCGTCAGCGCGCCCTCGCAGTGCCCGAACCCGAACTCCTCGACCACCGGCACGCCGAGGCCTCCGAGCCGGTCCGCGAAGAGCGCCCGCAGCTCGTCGCGGGGCCCGCACGCCTCCCAGGAGCCCAGCGCGATCCCCGCCACGCCGTCCAGCCAGCCGGCGCGCAGGAGCTGGGTGAGGATGCGGTCGAGGCGGTACGTCTCCTCGCCGGTGTCCTCCAGGAGGAGCAGGCCGCCGCGCGCGGACGCCCGTGCCGTCGGCGTGCCGAGCCCGGCGGCGAGCAGCGACACACAGCCGCCGAGCGTGACGCCCCGGGCCCGGCCGCCGGTCAGCGCCGCCGCGTGCGGGGACCCCGCCGGGATCACCCGGGCCTCCTCGGGGGCGAAGAGCGTCGTGCGCAGGTGCTCCTGGGCCCGCGCGTTCTTGAGGAAGTCGGCCGCGGCGGTCATCGGCCCGTGCAGGGTGGCGATCCCCAGGCGCAGGGCGAAGGCCTCGTGCAGCGCGGTGACGTCGCTGTAGCCGAGGAACACCTTGGGGCCCGCGGCCCGCAGCGCCGCCCAGTCGACGAGGTCGGCCATGCGCTGGGCGCCGTACCCGCCCCGGGCGCAGAACACGGCGGACACGGACGGGTCGCACCAGGCCCGTTCCAGGTCACGGGCCCGGTCGGCGTCCGCCCCCGCGAGGTACCGGAACTCCGGGTGGACCTCGCGCACCTGGGGCATGACGACCGGGTCCAGGTCCCAGCCGCGCAGGATGTCCAGACCCACTTCGAGGCGGTCGCCGGGGACGGGGCCGCTCGGCGCGACGACGGCCACCCGCGCGCCGGGCGTGAGGCGCGCGGGTCGTACGAGGGGTCTCACTTGGCTATCTCCAGGATGGGCACGGGCGCGGCGAGGTCGATCCTGAACACCTGCGCGTACAGGGAGAGTTCGGCCTCCAGGGCGCGGACCATGGTGTCGGCGCGACGGAACCCGTGCCCCTCCCCCTCGAAGGCGATGTAGGCGTGCGGGATGCCGCGCCCCTCCATCCGGGCGAGGAAGCGCTCGGCCTGGGCGGGCGGGCACACCACGTCGTCGAGGCCCTGGAGCAGCAGGAACGGCGCGGAGACCCGCTCGGCGTGGCGCACCGGGGAGCGCTCCTCGTACCGCGCGGGAACCTCGTCGAGCGGTCCGACCAGCGACTCCAGGTACTGCGATTCGAAGTCGTGGGTCTCGCCCGAGGCGAAGGCGGCGAGGTCGAGCACGGGGTAGGTGATCGTCCCGCAGGCGTAGATGTCCGTACTGGTCAGTGAGACGGCCGTGGTCCAGCCGCCCGCGCTGCCGCCGCGGACCGCGAGGCGGGCGCGGTCGGCGGTGCCCTCGTCGGCGAGGGCGAGGGCGACGGCCGCGCAGTCCTCGACGTCGCCGATGCCCCACTGTTCGCGCAGCCGGTTGCGGTAGGCGCGCCCGTACCCCGTGGAGCCGCCGTAGTTGACCTCGGCGACGCCGATGCCGCGCGAGGTGAAGTAGGCGATGGCCAGGTCGAGCACGAGCGGGGCGCGGCCGGTGGGACCGCCGTGCGCCCACACCACGTAGGGCGGCAGTTCGTCGTCGGGCGCGATGTGCCCGGGGTGGTGGGGCGGGTAGATGTGCGCGTGGATCTCGCGTCCCGCCGGGCCGAAGAAGGTGCGGATCTGTGGTTCCGGGTAGTACGCGGGGTCCACCGGGTCGTCGTGGGCGGCGCCGACGACGCGGGCGCGGCCGGTGCAGGTGTCCAGTTCCACGACCTCGTACGCGCTGCGCGGGCTCGCCGCGACACCGACCACGCGGGAGCCGTGCGCGGCGACGGTCGCGGACCACTCGGTCCAGGGTCCGGCCGCGTCGACGACCTCGCCGGTCTCGGGGTCGAGTATGCCGAGCGCGGTGGCGCCCTTGCCGTGCACGACGGCGACGAGCCCGCTGTCCAGCGGCGCGAACCAGTTCAGGCCGGTCTGCCAGAGCGGTCCGGCGAACTCCTCCTCGCGCGGGCAGAGCGGTACGGCGCCGCTGGCGTCCGGGTCCGCCCGGTACAGGTTCCACCAGCCGGTGCGGTCGCTGGAGAAGAGCAGCCGCCCGTCGTGGGCCCATTCGACCTGGGCGACCGACTCGTCGAGGCCGCCCGCGAAGGCCCGCGCCGCGCCGAAGGTGCCGTCGTCGGCCACCTCGGCGAGCATCAGCTCCGTGCCGTCCCACGGCATGCGGGGGTGGTCCCAGGCGATCCAGGCGGCGCGGGCGCCGTCGGGCGACAGGCGCGGCCCGGTGACGAACCGGTGTCTGCCGTCGGACAGTTCGCGCACGGCCCGGCGGTCCCCGGCCGCCGACCCGTCGAGCGGCACCGCAGCGATGACGCGCCGCACATCGGTGGGCGCGGCCCCGGTGAACTCCTCAAGGACGCACCAGACTTCGCCCCGCTCCACGTGGATCACCGGCTCCGCCCAGCGCAGCCCGCCCCCCACGTCCGAGAGCGGTGTCAGGGGCCGCGGCGCGGCGCCGGGCGCGTCGGGCTCGTAGGCGTAGAGGCGCTGGTCGGCGAAGTCGACGAAGACCACGAGCGGGCCCTCGGGCCGCTCGGCGCCGGTCCACGGGCGGCCGCCGTACTCGATGACACGGCTGCGCACGTTCCACGGCGCGGGCAGCACCGTGCGCTCCTCGCCGTCGGGCAGCCGCCGCACCAGCGCGCGCCGGCCCGCCTCGGTGGGGCGCGGCTCGGTCCACCAGGTCTCGGCGCCGACGAAGCCCACGTACCCCGGGGCGCCGTCGTGGGTGGCGGCGAGCTCGGCGTCGATCGGCGACGGCCATGATCCGTACGCCCGGGTCTGCATCATGTCCTTCTCTTCCCCCATTGTTGCTAGGCCGTACGCAGAAAACGGTCGAGGACGCGGACGCCGAAGTGCAGCGCGTCGACGGGAACGCATTCGTCGACTCCGTGGAACAGCGCCTGGTAGTCGAAGCCCTCCGGTGTCCTCAGCGGCGAGAAGCCGTAGCCGGTGATGCCGAGCCGCGAGAACTGCTTGGCGTCCGTGCCGCCCGACATGCAGTACGGCACGACGTGGCCCTCCGGTGCGAACCCCTCGACGGCCGCCCGCATCCGGGCATACGTCGGCGAGTCGACCGGCGCCTGCAGCGCCACCTCGCGGTGGTGGAACTCCCAGTCGACGTCAGGGCCGGTGAGCCGGTCAAGCGTGCTGCGGAACTCTTCCTCGCCCCCGGGCAGAAAGCGGCCGTCGACATACGCCACTGCTTCACCTGGGATCACATTCACCTTGTAACCCGACTGCAGCATCGTCGGGTTGGCGCTGTTGCGGACCGTCGGCGCGACGAGGTCGGCCGTCGGGCCGAGCTTCTCCAGGAGGGCGTCCACGTCGAAGCCGGACGCCTCGGGGTCGGCCTCCAGGCCGTAGAGCGTGGCGAGTTCGACGAGTGAGGCGCGCACCGTCGGGGTGAGCCGCACCGGCCAGCGGTGCTCGCCGATGCGGGCGATGGCACCGGCCAGCCTGCTCACCGCGTTGGCGTGGTTGACCTTGGAGCCGTGGCCCGCCTTGCCGCGCGCGGTGAGCTTGAGCCAGCCGGTGCCGCGCTCCCCCGCCGCGATGGGGTAGATCCGGTTGCCCCGCCCGTCGTGGAAGGTGAACGCCCCCGACTCGCTGATGCCTTCCGTGCACCCCGCGAAGAGCCCGGCGTGCCGCTCGGTGAGGAAACCGGAGCCGTCGGCGGCGCTGGCCTCCTCGTCGGCGGTGAAGGCGATCACGAGGTCGCGCCTGGGCCGCACTCCGGCGCGTGCCCAGTTGCGCACGACCGACAGGATCATCGCGTCCATGTTCTTCATGTCGATCGCGCCACGGCCCCACACGATGCCGTCGCGGACCTCCCCGGAGAACGGGTCGACGCTCCAGTCGGCGGCCTCCGCGGGCACGACGTCCAGGTGGCCGTGGACGAGCAGCGCGTCGGCCGCCGGGTCCGTGCCCTCGATGCGGGCGACGACGTTCGTACGGCCCGGGGTGCGCTCCAGGAGCGTCGGCTCCAGGCCCGCCTCCGCGAGGCGTTCGGCGGCGTACTCGGCGGCGGGCCGCTCGCGGCAGTCGCCGCCGCCGCGGTTGGTGGTGTCGATGCGGATGAGCTCGGAGGTGAAGGTCACGACCTCGTCGAGCGCCCGCGCGTCGACGTGCCCGTCGTCCACCGCCCCTTCGTCCACCGCACCGTCGGGCCCCGCGCCCCGCTCCCGGCTCCTGGTCCCGCACTGGTCACCCATACTGTTCCTCCACGGCGGCAGAGGCGATCGTCGTAACCGCCTTGAAGGTACGGATCCCCTCGTACATGGTCTCGCTGTCATAGGCGACCTTGCGCTCCCCCGTACGGCGCACACCGGGCACGACGGTCGAGGCCATGGACAGGTGCTCGGCGTCGAACTCGACCTCCACGGTGAACGGGCCGCCCACCACCGGTTCGTGCCGCACGGCGAGCGCCGCGGCGTCCTTGGCCGCGGCGCGGATGTCGGCGGCCGTGCGGGCCGGGGTGCGGCAGACCGCGGCGTACCGCGAGACGTGGTCCTTGACGGCGACCTTCAGGGCGCCCGGCGCGTACCCGAGGGCGTCCTCGCAGGCGAGGTCGTCGCCGGTGACCAGAACCACGGGCACGCCGTACTCGGCGACGACGTGCGCGTTGAGCAGCCCCTCGCTGGCCCGTACGCCGTTGAGCCAGACTCCGGTGATCTGGTTGGCGAGGTAGGTGTGCGCGAGGACGCCCTCCATGCCGGCGCCCGCGTGGTAGCCGATGAACGCGATGCCGTCGACGTCGCCGTGCTGCACGCCCTCCACCATGGAGAGCGACTTGTGCCGGCCGGTGAGCATCTCGGTCCGCTCGTCCAGCTCCTCCAGGAGCAGATTGCGCATGGTCCAGTGCGCTTCGTTGACGAGGACCTCGTCGGCGCCGCCGTCGAAGAAGCCGAGCACGGCGGCGTTGACGTCCGAGGTGAACATCGCCCGGCACCGCTCCCACTGCGGGGTGCCGGGCAGCACGTCGGCCGGCCAGGTCACTCCCGTGGCGCCCTCCATGTCGGCGCTGATGAGGATCTTCATGCTGTGCCACGTTACGGGGAGAGGAGAAAACCAGCTACGACGAGCAGTGTCGACTCAGTCTCGATTGCCGATCGAAGCCTCTCGGCCTACGGCGCCTGGGCACGCAAACCTCTAGGCCATGTCTTCAATGTGGGTTCGCGGGATGATGGGTCCGTGAGTCGTCGTTATGAACTGACTGATGAAGAGTGGGGGTTGCTGTGCCCGCTTCTTCCGACCGGATCGTTCGGTCGTCCGCGCGCGGATGACCGAACGGTGCTGAACGGCATCGTGTGGAAGATCCGGGCCGGTGCCGCCTGGCGGGACGTGCCCGCCCGGTACGGGTCATGGCAGTCGCTCTGCACACGTTTCCGCAGGTGGGCACTGGATGGCACCTTCACACGGATGCTCACCGCGGTTCAGGCCGACCGGCAGGCAGGAGCAGACGTGGACTGGCTGGTCGCCGTCGACTCGACGCTCGTGCGGGCCCACCAGCATGCGACCGGCGCGAAAAAGGGGACCGGCCGGGGGACGAACCGGCAGATCACGCCCTCGGCCGATCCCGAGGAGGACTGACCACCAAGATCCACCTCGCCTGCGACGGCCGGGGGCGGCCCTTGGCATTCACCCTGACCGGCGGCAACCGCAACGACTGCACCCAATTCGAGCACGTGATGGCCCGCATCCGCGTTCGGGGCCCCGGCCCGGGCCGGCCCCGCACCTGCCCCGACCACGTCGTCGCCGACAAGGGCTACTCCTCCCGCTCGATCCGCGCCTATCTGCGCAGACGCGGCATCAAACACACCATCCCCGAGCGCATCGACCAGCTCAACGGACGCATCAGACGCGGTGAACGCCCCTGCGGCTTCGACAAGAACCACTACCGGCGCCGCAACGTCGTCGAGCGCTGCTTCAAACCACCTCAAGCACTACCGCGCCATCGCCACCCGCTACGACAAGACCGCCACCTCATACGAAGCCGTCATCACCCTCGCCGCCACACTGCTCTGGCTTCGACCACTTTGAAGACACGACCTAGTGCGCGTGGTGCCGACGACGGGCACCAGGGCAGCGTCGCTGCATGCACGCCAGTAGTGACCTCGATGGCGCGACAGAAACCGACGCCGCGCCGGCGACAGGCCTTGCACCATTATTCAACATTATTACGATTTGCGAATGTTATGAAGTCGGCGCCACATTAGGGGCAACCATGACTAACGGCACATCAGGATCGCCCGACGAGCCCCTTATGCCCGGTTTGCCTTGTCGATCTTTATATGGCGACTGCATACAGTCCTCGTCTGATTACCCATTAAGGGAATCTTCATCTTTGTGTATGAGACAGGTCAGGTATGTGGAGACGCGTGCGCTCGCGCGGAGTTGCAGGGACGTTGGCAGGGCTGGTGACCGGGGCGCTGCTGGCCGGTGTCGTACCGGCCGCACAGGCAGAGCCGGCTCCGCGAGCCGGAACGGCGCCAAAGGCCACAAGGGCGGCAGCATCTGACGGAGCGCCGACCGCAGAGGCTGCGCAGAGCGAGGCCAAACGCACTGGCGAGCCGGTCGAAGTGACCTCCCTGCGTGGTGAGGCCAGCGATGTATTTGCGACGGCTGACGGGAATCTGGAGGCCCGGGAGTATCTGCGTCCCGTGCGGGCTCGGGTTGGCGAGGGCTGGAAGCCTGTCGACACCGACCTTGTGAAGACCACGGACGGCGCGGTAGCACCGAAGGCCACAACGGTCGGCCTGGCGTTTTCTGGCGGCGGGGATGCGCCACTGGTGCGGATGACGAAGGCGGGCCGCGAGTTGGCTCTCTCCTGGCGAGGGAAGTTGCCCGAGCCCACGCTCGACAGGAACAAGGCCACGTATAAGGACGTGCTGCCGGACGTAGACCTGCGAATGGGGGCTCAGGAGGATGGCTTCACCCAGTTGCTGGTGGTCAAGTCGGCCAAGGCTGCTTCCAGTTCGGAGCTGGCCGAGCTGAGGCTGAAGCTTGCCGCTGACGGCATGGATGTCAAAGAGACCGCCGAGGGCGGCGTGGAGGCGGCCGACCAGGGCGCCAAGGGCACGGTGTTCGAGGCTCCTGCGCCGATGATGTGGGACTCCAGCACCGGTACCGACGGCACATCTGCTGGAGGTACCGCGCGACTGCGCCGTGCCGCACCCGAGAGGGCAGACGGCGACACATCGCCGAAGACGGAACAGGAGCGTGTCTCTACCGAGTCCGGAAAGCTCGCCCCAGTCGGCGTGGAGGTCCCAGACAGCGGCAAGGAATTGGTGCTCACCCCTGACCGGGATGTACTGAAGGGCAAGAACACGCAGTATCCGGTGTTCATCGACCCACAGTGGTACTCGCCGCGCGCTTCGGCTTGGACGATGGCCTCGAAGTACTGGGAGTCCTCGCCGCAGTGGAAGTTCAACGGCGAGAACAATGCGGGCATGGGGTACTGCAACTGGTACTACTGCAAGCCTCTTGACACCAAGCGGCTGTTCTACCGTATTCCGGTGTCGAAGTTCGCCGGCAAGTCGATCTTGTCGGCTGAGTTCGTGGTGAAGAACACCTGGTCGGCATCCTGCTCGGACCGCTCCGTGGAGTTGTGGCAGACCAAGGACATCTCCTCGTCCACGACGTGGAACTCGCAGAACGCCTCCGGATTCTGGAAGAAGAAGCTGTCGTCGAAGTCCTTCGCCTACGGATTTGACGGCTGTTCGGCCAAGGACGCCGAGTTCTCGGTCAAGTCGGCCGTGCAGGACGCGGCAGACGGCAAGACGTCGACGATGACGTTCGGCCTGCGAGCGGGCAGCGAGTCCGATGCGTACGCCTGGAAGCGGTTCTCGGACAAGGCGTTCCTGCGCGTGAAGTACAACCGCCCGCCGGCCCAGCTGAAGATGTCCCAGCTGACCATGACGTACGGCGGCGTGTGCAAGAGGCCTGACAAGGCTGCACGTGTGCGCTCGCTAGGGCCGATTCGCGCGAACAACGTGACTGACCCGGACAAGGACAAGGTGTCGGTCCAGTTCCAGGCCAAGTGGGACGCGGGTAACGGCAAGACTGGCACCTGGAAGCCCGACCGCACGTCTGCCAAGTCGTCCGGCTCCGACTTCTCTATCGGCCTGCCCAAGTCGATACCGGAAAACAAGCAGGTCAACTGGTATGCACGGGTCTATGACGGCGCGCAGTACTCGCCGTGGTCGTACGCGGGAGACCCGACGGGCTGCTATTTCGTGTACGACACCAAGGTTCCGCGGGCACCGACGGTGAGCTCGGGCGAGTATCCGGCCTCCGATCCGGAGAATCCGGACGACCCGTGGTACGACGGGGTGGGCAAGTACGGGTCGTTCGAGCTGAAGGCTGCCGAGAAGGACGTGACGACCTACCGGTACGGCATCAACACTGACCCCAGTTCGAAGAACAACATCACAACGGCTGGTGGCGACGCGAAGACAGCGTCGGTGCTTCCCGGTAAGCCGGGGCTGAACTTCATCACGGCCCAGTCCTTCGATGCCGCGGGGAACGGCAGTGAGATCCGCACCTATCAGTTCCGGGTCAAGGCAGGACAGCCCGACCGCGCGTCCTGGCAGTTGGACGAGCCCAAGGGGGCCACGGAGGCCAAGGGATCGACGCCGCCGCGCACCGTGCAGATGCATGGTGGCGTCGCGCCGGGTGCATCCGGTGTGCGCGGTTCGGCGGTCTCTTTCAACGGCAGCGACGGTTACGCCGCAACCGACGTCCCGGTCGTCGACACCAGCCGTGGCTTCGCGATCTCGGCCTGGGCGAAGCTGTCGAAGATGCCCGACGGCGCCGCGGTGATCGCCACCCAGCCGGGCAATCACAGCCCTGGGTTCGAGCTGTACTACACAAAGACGTACGACCGGTGGGCGTTCAACCAGTACAAGTCCGACACCAAGGACGCGGGAATCGCACGGGTCATGGCGGACAAGCCCGGTGGCGTGAACACGGACAAGTGGACCCATCTGGTGGGCTCCTACGACTCGGTGCGTGACGTCTTGGAGCTGTACGTCAATGGCAAGCTCGTCGGCGAGACTCCGTACGCCGATCCGTGGGAGGCCCGCCGGGGCCTCCAGCTGGGGGCGGGCTCCTACAACGGAGCACCAGCGGCCTTCTTCCCGGGTGCGATCGACGAGGTGCAGCTCTTCGACAAGCCGCTCGCGCAGGACGAGGTCGACAAGCTGCGCGCACACGAGAGCGCAGGTGACCCCGGCCGTCCTGCGGTAGCAGCCTTCGACCTGGACGAAGAAGCCGACGCCAGGGAAATCACCGGACACGGAGGTGTCCTCCCCGCCACGTACCAGGGCGGTGTCACCACCGGTATGCGGGGTGTGTCCGGCAAGGCGGCCAAGTTCGACGGCAACGACGGTTACGCCCGGATCGGCCGGAGCAGCGGGCCGCATGTGAACACCTCACGCAGCTTCACCGTCTCGGCTTGGGCCAAGCTCAGCAAGAAGCCGGACGGAGCCGCGATCATCGCCGCCCAGGCAGGCAAGAAGGCTCCCGGTTTCGAGCTGTACTTCTCCTCCGCCTACAACCGGTGGGCGGTCAACCAGTACTCCTCCGATGCCGCCGACGCCAAGCCCATCCGAGCCACGCAGCGCGAAGAGGACACGGCGCACGTCGGTGAGTGGGCGCACCTGGTGGGCGTCCACGACACCGTCGCCAAGACCCTGACCCTGTACGTCAACGGAGCCGAGGCCGGCACGACCAAACTGGCCGGGGCATTCTACGCCGACCAGTCCATGTACATCGGAGCCGGTTCCTACGAAGGGCAGGTCAAGAACCACTTCCCCGGAACCATCGATGACGTGCGGCTGCTGGACCGGCCGGTTTCGGCGGAGGAAGTGCGGCAGATGTTCAAGCAGCGCCCGCTGGTCAGGGGCCGCTGGAACTTCGAGACCGTCAGTGGCACGAGCCCGGCAACCACACCGGACTCCTCCGACGAAGAACAGCCGATGAATCTCCACGGCGGCGCCAAGGCCGGTGAAGGCATGGTCGACGATCGCGGTCTGGAGCTGAACGGCACCAACGGGTACGCGGCCACCAGCGGCGTGCCGGTGGGCACCAGCACCAGCTACACCGTGACCGCCTGGGCCAAGGCAGCCGCGCTGCCCAAGCGCGAGGTCGCCCTCGTCAGTGCCGAAGGCAACCAGCAGAGCGCCTTCACCGTGCGGTTCGTGCCCGACAAGAAGGACCCCGAGGGGCTGGGGCGGTGGGAGCTGGCCATCCCGGACAAGGACGGTTCCAACGCCTCGGTCGAGAGCATCGCCAACACCGAGTTCACCGACGCGCGGGAGTGGAATCACCTGGCGGTCGCCTATGACGGGTTCTCAAAGCAGGCGAGCCTGTACGTGAATGGGGCGCTGCAGGAAGTCGCGTGCGGCGACGGCGAGGCAGACGAACCCCGCTGCCAGGACCTGGTCTCCTGGTCGCAGGACACGCTGGCCTTCAAGGCGACCAAGTCCCTCCAGGTCGGCCGCACCAAAAACGACGGCGCATGGGGCGAGTACTTCCCGGGAGCCGTCGACGACGTGTGGATCTTCCAGGGTGCCCTGTCCGACGCGCAGATCGAGCGACTGGCCAGCCGCTGGACCGACATCCCAACTGAGGTCCCCACGGACAGCTGAGCTGACCGCTCGCGCGGTGGGGCCCCGCATGCGGGGTCCCACCGCCCGCACGCCATTTCCGTATCCAGTCACAGTCACCGACACTGCCCCCATCCGGCGGGCAGTCAGGCCTGCCGCTCTACGGGCGGCATACAAGGGATCTGATTCACGCAATGAACGGCCGCATATCCAGACCACGTCGTGGCTACAAGAGGCTACGGCGAAGAGTGGCAGTGGCGGTGTCCGCCGTGATGGTGGGCACGCTGCTGCAAGCAGCCACCACTTCGACCGCGACCGCTGACAGCGGCGGACGGCCCGGACTTCCCTCTGCGGAGAGGCCCGTCAAGGGCCGCGACGGCGCCAAGATGGAGCCGCGCACGTCGGACCACGGGCCGGCGACGCCTTCGCGGAAGCCGAAGGCCACCTGGCCGCGCCCCGGCTCCGCCGTGGTGACCGTGCCGAATGCCCCACCGAGGGCCGCTGGTACACCGAAGCAGGTCAAGGACCTGCCCTTGTCCGTCGGTGCTCCGAAGGATGCTGCTGCCCGCTCCGCACGCCGTAGCGCCGCGAAGCCCGATTCCGCCGCGCACAGGGGCGTCGAGGCCCGCGTGTTGAGCCGGAAGGCCGCCGAACGAGCAGGAGTGAAGGGCCTGCTGTTCACCCTCGAATCCGGTCAGCGCAAGGCCGACAAGGCTGTCAGGGTCCAGGCGAAGGTCGACTACTCCGGCTTCGCGGAGGCCTTCGGCGGTGACTACGCCTCCCGCCTCACCCTGGTCGAGCTGCCCAGCTGCGCCCTCGAAGTCCCCTCGAAGGACAAGTGCCGTACCGCCAAGCCGGTCCGCACGGTCAACGACACCGAGAAGCAGACCCTGACCGCGAACGCGGTCACCCTGCGCGCCTTCGGTCCGACCGTGCTGGCAGCGGTCGCTGAGGAAGGGGGGAAGAACAGCGACTACAAGGCGACCTCGCTGTCTCCGTCGGCGAAGTGGGACACGGATCTGCGCACCGGGGACTTCTCCTGGTCGTACGACATGCCGGTACCGGAGGTACCGGGTGAGCTGAAGCCTCATGTGGGCCTGTCGTACTCCTCGGGCTCGCTGGACGGACGCACTGGCAACACGAACAACCAGGGCTCCTGGGTCGGTGACGGCTTCGATCTGTGGCCCGGCTACATCGAGCGCCGCTACAAGGGGTGCGCCGACGACGGGCAGAAGAACTCCGAGGGCAACAAGCCCGGCGACCAGTGCTGGGACTACGACAACGCGTTCATCACGTTCAACGGCAAGGGCGGAGAACTCGTGCCGGCCGGGGACGAGTTCAAGTTCCAGCAGGACGACGGCAGCCGCATCAAGAAGCTCACGTCCACCAGCCGCGACAACGGGGACAACGACGGCGAGTACTGGCGTCTGACCGATCCCCAAGGCGTGCGCTACTACTTCGGCTACCACCGTCTTCCGGGCTGGAAGGACGGCAAGGCCACCACCAACTCCACCTGGACGGTGCCGGTCTTCGGCAACAACAGCGGTGAGCCCTGCCACAAGGACTCGTTCGCCGATTCCTGGTGCCAGCAGGCATGGCGCTGGAACCTCGACTACGTCGTCGACCCGCGCGGCAACGCCATCGCGTACTACTACGACCAGGAGAAGAACTCCTACGGCCGCAACCTCAAGGCCGAAGACGACACCCCCTACACGCGCGGCGGCTCGCTGGAGCGCATTGAGTACGGCCTGAAGTCCTCCTCCATGTACGGCGGCAAGCCGTTGGCCAAGGTTGACTTCACCACGGCGGAGCGGTGCATCGTCGACAGCAAGACGGACTGCAAGGACATCGAGAAGGACGCCTTCTACTGGTACGACACGCCGTGGGACCTGAACTGCAAGGCAGGCAGCAAGTGCGACAAGGGCCGCCTGGCCCCGTCCTTCTTCACCCGTAAGCGCCTGACGGGCGTGACCACCCAGGTCCTCAAGGGTGACACGTACAGCAAGGTCGACTCCTGGAAGCTGCGCCATCGCTGGGGCAAGGCGGACGTCGACTACCAGCTGCTGCTCGGTTCCGTCGAGCGCACCGGCCACACCGCCGAGCCCGCGGTGACGCTGCCGCGCACCAGCTTCTCCTATACCCAGCTCGAAAACCGCCTGGACAAGACAGGCGACGGGTACGCCCCGTTCATCAAGGACCGCCTGTCCACGATCGCTGACGAATCCGGTGGCCAGGTCGACGTCAACTACTCGGCCCCGGCGTGCAAGTGGGACGCACTGCCCACCCCCCAGTCCAACACCACACGCTGCTTCCCCCAGTACATCGGCGGAGACTCTGAGGACGACGCCGAGAAGCAGTGGTTCAACAAGTACGTGGTTACCTCCACGACCACTACCGACCGCACCGGCGGCGCACCCGATGCCGTCACGACGTACGACTACCTGAGCGACGCGGCCTGGCACTACGACGATGACGACGGTCTGACGAAGAAGAAGTTCAAGACCTGGTCCCAGTGGCGCGGCTACGGTCACGTCCGCGTGAAGACCGGCGGCCAAGGCGGCGGCGACACGCTGAAGTCCCAGCAGGATTCCTACTTCCTGCGCGGTATGGACGGCGACCGCAAGGCTCCCTCCGGCGGCACAAGATCCGTCGACGTTGCACTCGGCGACGACGAGGGCGACCCGATCACCGATCACGAGTCCGCTGAAGGCGTTGAGTACAAGACCGTCGCCTACTCCGGCCCGGGCGGCAAGGTGCTGTCCAAGACGGTCAGCCGTCCCTGGCACCATCAGACGGCGAAGAAGGTGCGTGACTGGGGCACGGTGACCGCCAACTTCACCGGTATCTCCCACAGCAAGACCTGGACCTCGCTGGACGACGGTGCGGGCAAGGACTGGCGGACCACGTCCGTGTCGACGGATTACGACACCGTCGCGGGACGCCCCGTGCAGGTCGACGACCGCGGTGACAGCGCCACGGCGTCCGACAACCAGTGCACCCGCACCACATACGCCACCAATAGCGACAAGAACATCCTGATGCTGCCGTCGCGCGTGGAGACGGTCGCAGACGCGTGCGCTGACACACCGGACCGTGCCAAGGCCGTGGTCTCCGACGTGCGCACCGCCTACGACGGCGGTACCTATGGTGACGCCCCCACCAAGGGCGACGCCACGGCGACCGCCACGCTGAAGAAGCACGACGGTTCCAAGGCCACCTACCTGGAGTCCGGCGCGACCTTCGACGACTACGGCCGCCAGCTGACCACCACTGACCTCACGGCCGACGTCACGGTCACCGGCAGTGGGGACCCGGTCCGCAGCCTGCGCAAGGACGGGCGTACCACTACCACGGCGTACACCCCCGCCTCTGGCTTCCCGGCCAAGATGACGGAGACGACGCCTCCGGCAAAGGCAGCCGACCCCGACTCGGCAATGACCGCCGTCACCGAACTGGAGCCGCTGCGTGGCCAGCAGGCGGCCAAGGTGGACACCAACGGCAAGCGAACCCAGTTGACCTACGACGCGCTCGGCCGCTCGGCCAAGGTGTGGCTGCCCGACCGCCGCGCCAGCCAGACCCCGAGCTACGAGTTCTCGTACTTCGTCGACGAAGGCAAGCCTGTCGCGGTCCGCACCCAGACCCTGAACAACAACGGCGGCCAGATCCCCTCCTACACGCTGTACGACGGGTTCCTGCGTCAGCGTCAGACTCAGGCGGTCGGCCCGGACGGCGGCCGCATCCTCACCGACACCTTCTACGACGCACGCGGCCTGGCCACCAAGACATTCGCCCCCTACTACACCGAGGGCAACCCGAACCGCGACCTGTTCCAGCCGGACAACGCGCTGAGCGTCGAGTCCCAGACCCGCACCGCCTACGACGGCCTGGGCCGCCCGGTCCAGGAGCAGCAGATCGCCGGCAACGGTGATGGCGGCAAGGTCCTGAGCACCAGCAAGACCCTCTACGGCGGCGACCGCACTACGGTCCTACCTCCTGAGGGGGACACGGCTACCACGACTCTCCATGACGCCCGCGGCCTCACCACGGAGCTGCGCCATCTGCACAAGCGCAGTGCCAGCGCGGACTTCGACACCACGAAGTACACGTACACCCCGCGCGGCGAACTGGCGAAGGTGACGGATCCGGCCGGTAACACCTGGTCATACGGATATGACCAACTGGGCCGTCAGACAAGTGCTGATGACCCGGACAAGGGCAGGACGACCACCACGTACGACGACCGCGGCCAAGTCACCACGACCGAGGACGCCCGCGCGACCGTCCTGGCCCACGTCTATGACAACCTCGGCCGCAAGACCGAGCTCCGTGAGGGCAGCCCCACCGGCGAGCTGCGCGCGAAGTGGGTCTACGACACCATCCACGGGGCCAAGGGCCAGCTGACCGAGTCCACGCGCTACGTGGACGGGGCAGCGTACACGTCCAAGGTCACCATGCTCGACTCCCTCTACCGGCCGATGAAGACCGCCATGGTGATCCCGGAGAAGGAGGGTGCCCTGGCCGGCACCTACCAGACCGGCACCCAGTATCTGACCTCCGGTCTCGTCGGAGGCGTGAGCTACTCCAAGGCGGGATCCCTGCCCGGTGGCAGCTACAACACCACCTACGACAAGGAGACCATGCGTCCCCAGTCTGTCCTGGGTGACGGTTTCAAGGCCGACACCAGCTACTCGCTGACGGGCAAGCCTCTCCAGTACACGCTGGGTGCCACCGACGGAAAGAAGACCTGGGCCACCAACACCTACGAGTGGGGCACCCAGCGCCTGGCCACCTCCCGCGTCGACCGCGAGGACCAGCCGGGCGTCGACCAGCACGACACTTACCGCTACGACGAGGCGGGCAACGTCCTGTCCGTCTCGGATGTGTCCCGCACCGGCACCGACACCCAGTGCTTCAACTACGACTACCTGCGCCGCCTGACCGAGGCGTGGACCCAGGGCGACAAGACCTGCACCGACGCCCCGGCCGGTGACAAGATCGGCGGCCCGGCCCCGTACTGGCACTCCTACACCTACGACAAGGCAGGTAACCGCCTCACCGAAGCCCTCCACGACACCAGCGGCGCGACCGGCGAGAACGACAAGGCCGTCAAGCGCACCTACGAGTACCCCAAGCCGGGCGCCCCACAGCCGCACACCTTGACCTCGGTCACCACTCAGGAGCCCGGCGGAACCGCGGCCAAGGACTCTTACGGCTACGACGCGACCGGCAACACCACCACCCGCACCCTGCGCGGTGACACCCAGAAGCTGAGCTGGGACGCCGAAGGCCACCTGGCCAAGGTCACGGAACCGGGCGCCAGTGGGAACGGCAAGGCCAAGACCAAGACCACCGAGTACCTCTACGACACCGACGGCAACCGCCTGATCGCCCGCACTCCGATGGAGACCACCCTCTACCTCGGCCACACCGAAATCACCCTCCCCAAGGGCGCCTCGAAGGCCAAGGCCACCCGCTACACCCCCCTGGGCGGCGGCCACGAAGCCGTCACCGCGGACGACGGCACGGTCACGTTCACCACCGCCGACCACCAGGGAACGGGCCAGCTCTCCATCGCTGCAGCGGACTTGAAGTCGACCCGGCGTCGCACGCTGCCCTTCGGCGGACCGCGCGGCGAAAAGCCCACATCCTGGCCCGGTACGAAGACCTTTGTCGGCGGCACCGACGACACAGCCTCCACAGGCCTGATCCACCTCGGTGCCCGCGAATACGACCCCGCCACAGGCCGCTTCATCTCTGTCGACCCCGTCATGGACCTGACGGACCCCCAGCAGATGAACGGCTACGCCTACGGCAACAACAGCCCTCTGGTGTATGCCGATCCATCGGGCAAGTTCTCGATCTCCGGCATCTTCGGTGGTATCGGTAAGGCAATCAATAAGCTGGCCAACAGAGCTGTCTCCTACCTCCGCTCGGATAGTAATGCCAGCAGCAGCTTCGGCGGCGGAGGCGGCAGGAACATCGGCGGCGGCTACTGGGGCGGTGGCGGGTCGACGAGCAACGCCCTGTACACCGGCGGTGGAAGCGGCCGGATGGTCCAGACAGGAGCTTCCCTCCCCTTCAATCCGTTCAAGTTCCTGGACCGTGGCAACCCCGCCTCTAAGGAGTTCCTCGGTAATGCGCTGGACACGGGCAAGGATCTGTTCACTCCCGACTTCAACTCGTGGAAAACCTGCGGGTCACACCCCGGGGTCACCGTCGAATGCGCCGAGACGGGAATGGATCTCCTCCCGTGGGGCAAGATCCTCAAACCATTCGAGAAAATAGCCAAGAGCCTCAAGAAGGCGGAAAAGGGAGAGGAAGCAACAGGCAAGGCAGGGAAGGGCACGCCTTCCGGCTGCAAGTGCTTCCTGGCCGGTACCGACGTCCTCATGGCCGACGGCTCGACCAAGAAGATCGAGGATGTCGAACTCGGCGACAAGGTTCTGGCCACTGACCCGGAAACCGGCGAGACCAGCGAACGTGAAGTCACTGCGGCCATCGTCACGGACGACGACAAGCAGTTCACCGAACTCACCATCGCCACGCCTGATGGCCCCGAAAAGCTGACCGCCACCTACGAGCATCCCTTCTGGTCGGTCGACCAGAAGGCCTGGGTCAAGGCTGGAGACCTCAAGCCCGGCACGACCCTACGCACGGACGACGACCGCACTGTCGCCGTGACCGCCACCCGTCAGTACCTGGACCACCAGCGCACCTATAACCTCACCATCGAGGGCCTGCACACGTACTATGTGCTGGCGGGGGCTACGCCGGTACTGGTGCATAACTCGAATGGCTTGTGCGGAACCGCGGCTCTGGATAATGGAGACTGGCAGCACATCGTTGACCGTCACCGACCCGGAGGTGGACTGGTGGACGACGCGGCTGGAATCTTTACCGGCAAGGCGAAGCATGTTCGCCAACGAATAGCCGACACAATCAATCGCGGAACACCTAAGCCAAATACTCCGGATCCTGTTACAGGTGCATCGCGCCCTGGCCAGATCTACGAGTGGGATTTCGGAACCCCTGTCGGGAGGGCTGGTTCGGCAAATGGCGGCGGCGAGCTAACTGGCGTCCGCGTAATCGTTAACGACGGAAAAGTCGTAACGGCGTTTCCGTACTAGGTGTGCAGCAAGTGAGGAAAAACGTGATTCATCTCTCCTTCTATCTCCCGGAGCCGGGTTCAGCCTGGATTAGGACCTGGGACGCCGCCAAGCAGGGCGATCCTGGTACTGCCGCGGAGATTGACCTCCGGTACAAGTACTTCGGGGTGAACTTCGAACTGGTGGTTGATGGCACCGAGGTCGTCTCAAAGAAGAGATTTGTGACGCTCGTCGACCTGGCCTTGTCCCTTTCTGGTGCGGCGAAGCGAATCTCGTTGGGCGAGGATGCCGCGCTTGGGTTTACGGAAAGCGATGAGGTTATTCGCCTGCGCCATGATGGTGATCTCATCGCAGTGAGCTCATCGAAGCGCCCGGTGCAGGCGTTCGTGGGGCGCGAGGAACTCGTCCGAGAGATTCTCATTTTCCTGAGAGCGGCGCATTCTCGACTGATCACTGAAATTCCCGGATTGTCTGCAAATCCAGTTATTCAACGAATCCCTCCGGAGTAGGTCGCCTGTCTCGGAGAGAATGAAGAATGATATGCAGAGGCCCCACTGGAGTGTTCCAGCGGGGCCTCTGCGGTCGTTTGACGGCAACGCTGACGGCGACGTCAGCGGACGACGGCTGCGGTAAGCGGGTCGTCCGGGGCGTCGGCCGGGCCGAGCATGGTGCCGAGGGTGTCGATGGCTTGGCGCTGAAGGCGGAGTCGGACGTGGACGTAGACGCCGATGTGGGCGCGGCCGAGGAGTTCCTTGATGACGACGAGGTCGACGCCTTGTTCCAGGAGCAGGGTCGCGGGCGAGTGCCGGAGGTCGTGGAAGCGGATCGTCCGGAGTTCTGCGCTGTGGAGGAGGCGGCGGAAGCGGTGGGTGAGGTCGGTGGGGTCGAGTGGCTTGCCCTTCGGGGTGGTGAAGACGAGGCCGTTGTCCGTCCAGCTCGTTCCGGCCGCCTGGCGTTCTTTCTGATGCCGTTCCTGGTGGATCTTGAGGGAGTTGATGCATTCGGCGGGGAGGGCGATGCGCCTTTCGGAGGCCAGGGTCTTGGTGTTCAGGACGGTCAGGCCCTGGCTGCGGGTCCGCTGGAGGGAGCGGTGAATAGTGCCGGTGTTCCGTCGTCGAGGGCGAAGTCTTCCCAGTGGAGGCCGAGGAGTTCGCCCTTGCGGAGCCCGGTGCGCAGGGCAAGTTCGTACAGGGCGTGAAGCCGGTCGCTGTTGGCCGCATGAAGGAGTCGTCGGCCTTCGGCGGCGGTGAGGGGCTGGAAACGCCTGAGGCGGGGCGTGGTCCTCTTTGACGTTCCGGGCGACGTTGCGCGGCAGCTCGTCCTCGCGGACTGCGTGTTCCAGGGCGGACTTGAGCGCTCATGACCATGGGCCCGGCACGATCCTGAGGGCCCGTCCCTGCCGGGGCTGACGAGTGCGGGGGAGCCTCGGTCGGCCGCGCCCGGCAGGGACGGGAGTCGGGTGGGTCAGCGCGGTGCGGCGCCTGGGCGAGCGAGGCGGGTCATGTCTGGCGCCAGGTCCGCCAGGGGCGGGTGATGATCTCCCGGTAGGTGTGGTGGGACGGGTTCTGGCCGCAGTGCCGCAGCACCCAGTCCTGCGGTTCGGCGAAGTCCTCGCTTGCCGGCGAGGTCTCTCCGCCCACGGCGCACTGCATCGCGTACAGGACCTGCTCCGCGTCCGGCTCGCGGTCGGGCTGAAGCGTCCAATTCTCGTAGCGCAGGACCGAACGAGGGGTCCCCGTCACCGTCCCCACCTCCGGTTGGCCACGGCCACCTTCGCGCTCAACTCCTCCGTCGGAGTCGGCGAACGTACGTCCTCGGGCGGCACGTCCCACTCCCGGCCACCGCGCGGCGGCCGAAGCTGCACATACGGCCCCACATGCCCCATCACCACGCCCACCTTGCCGCTCCGCCGGTCGACCACCAGGGCGCCGGCATCGGGCGAGACGGTGTGCCCGTCGGCATCAGGGGTGGGGGCCGTCATCGTGACCACCCCGGCGAGGCGGCGCGCGACCGGGCGTCCAGTCGCAGGGCGGGAACACATGAGGTGGCGCTCTTTCGCACGGTGACGCTCCTCGGCGGCGTTGATGCGTGCCCCTGGGCCTGTTGGTGCCGCAGGGTCGGCACCGATCCTCACGCCGGTCACCGGGACGAAGGAACCTCCACCAAACCCCACTTCGGGACGTCCCGCACCGTGTAGAACGTCCCTAGTGCCGTCCTGGGACGAAGGGGGAGACTCGTGCCGAACGAGAGACTACGAGCCGTCATGGCGGCGGGAGGCTGGACGTACGCCGCACTCGCTCAGCAGGTCGAGGTCGACCCCAAGTCGGTCGAACGCTGGGTGAACCTCGGGCGTATCCCACGTCGTGCCACCGCCCTCCAGGCGGCCAAGGCCCTGGGAGAAGACGTGCACGCACTCTGGCCGGCGCTCCGCCAGGCCCGCCCCGCCCGCGCCATCAGCCCTGAGTTGGTGGCGCTCTACGAGCAGCGGGCCGATATCCCCGTCTCGACGTTCACCGACTTGATGGCCCAGGCGCGGGAACGGATCGACATCCTGGTCTACGCAGCCGTCTTCCTCCACGAGGCGTACCCGCGGCTGAACGAACTCCTCACCGAACGCGCCGCCGAAGGCTGCACCGTCCGCATCGCGATCGGGGACGCCGACAGCGACAACGTCCAAGCCCGCGGCCAGGAGGAGCGGTTCGGGCACGGCATCGAATCCCGCTGCCGCCTCGCTCTCATGCACTACAGGCCGCTCGCAGGCACCCCCGGCATCGAAGTCCGCACCCACGAAACCACGCTCTACAACTCCCTCTACCGCGCCGACGATCAGCTACTCGTCAACGCCCACGTCTGGGGCGTCAACGCGTACGCCGCCCCCGTGTGGCACCTACGCCGACACGAGACGGGCGGCTTGTTCGACACCTACGCCGAGAGCTTCGACGCTGTATGGGCGACGGCAACCCCCGTACGAGAGGAAGGCTGACCGTGGCCCGCACCGAGTACTACGACGACCCGAACGCGCCCAAGCCGAACAGCATGGTCGTCGCCGCATCCGCCGTCGTCACCGACGATCACGGGCGCATCCTCCTCCAGCGCCGCCGCGACAACGACCTATGGGCCCTGCCCGGAGGCGGTATGGACCTCACCGACTCCCTGCCAGGCACGGCCGTCCGCGAGGTCAAGGAAGAGACCGGCCTTGACGTAGAGATCACCGGCCTGGTCGGCACCTACACCGACCCGAAACACATCATCGCCTACACCGACGGCGAGGTCCGCCGCCAGTTCAACGTCTGCTTCACCGCCCGCATCACCGGCGGCCGGCTGGAGATCTCTGACGAGTCCACCGAACTCCGGTTCTTGCCGCCAGAAGAGATCGAGCAGTTGCCGATGCACCACACCCAACGACTCAGGCTCCAGCACTTCCTGGAACAACGTAAAGGGCCCTACCTGGGCTGAACCGGCTGACGGCAGTAGCGACGGCAACAACCCCGCCCAACCACGGACGCCCGCGCACGTCACCGGACCAGCAAACCGCACTTGAACTGCGAAAAAGCAGGTCGAAGGCTTCGCGTAACACACGCACTATGCGCTAATGGGTCAGACCCCGATTCTGGTTCACAATTCCAACTGTCTGACTGGTGGGTTCAAGGTTAGCCTCAGCCCGGACGAGATCGCCGATATTAACCGAGGTTTCGGCGGGGAGCGTTGTTGAGCGGATCGCCACCAAACACCCTGGCTAACGCCAGTCGCTATAACAGTTTCTGGGATAAGTCGGAAGTCGCGATCAGGGATATTACAGGAAGTCGCATGTTCAATAACGGAAATAAACGAACCGCTCAGGCTGCCGTTGAGCAGTTGATGCAGCGGAACGGTGTCACGAGCGGTCCCACTCCCGTGACCTCCGAAGTGTCATCGACAGGGTAGGCGAAGTCAGCTGCATTACGTAAGTGACATCTCGGCAGCCTTGGGGGGCCATCGATGGGCGCGAAAGAGATGGATATCGAGCAGCTCATGGAGACATTGGGCCGCTCTGGAGTCACCGTGATCCTCAAGGTGGATGATGAGAGGATGGCGGAAGGTGGCGAGCCTTGGACGTTGGTAATTTCGGGGCCGGGCTTAGGCGAGCAGGGGTTTATCCGTGCCTAATATTCCAGCCTCAGCGACTGCCTGGAGCAAGGGTTCACACGACTGCGCGCCAGGCCCGGAGAATGGGAATGGACGACTGAAATTTAGTAGTCACCGGAAGGAGGTCTTCTCGAGGATTTTCGGGAGGGTCTCATGCCGTTTGACGGCAACGTCGGCGGACAGCGGCGGGGTAGAGCGGCCCGCCGTTCGTGGTGGGGCAGACGAGTCTCCACGGCCTGAGGGCATGGCCGTTGGCGCGCGCCCGGTTGGCTCGTCCACTCGCCGAGCCCTCAGACGTCGGCATGGCGCACGGGCCAGGCACAGCAGTGGACGATCCCATCGAGTTCGGCGCGGTGGCCGCGGTCTACGGCAAAAACCGGGACCGGTGCGGGTGGGCTCGGTGAAGACCGACATCGGCCCCACCTGGACACGGGGCACCCGCTGCGCGGCCTCGTCCACGCCGCCGTCGTCGTCGAGGACGCCACCGTGGTCAACCTCTCCCCGAACGTCAGGTCGACGACGTCCTCGGCGCCGAAATGCGCGCCAGCGGCTCGCTGATGGGCCTCTTCACCCGCAACCTGGCCTCGTCCACACCGCCCTGACCTGGCTGCCCCCGGCCTGGCGGTGCCCGGACGCCTACATCGCGGGCCGCACCAGCGTCGCCGGAATCATGACACCCCGGGCGCACACCGCGGCACTGTCCACTCGGCTCCCCTCCCCAGTGGCGAGACGGCCCTCGGGCGGGACGGTCCGCCCCTGAGCGGCAGGTGTACGGCGGTATGCGGCCCCTCGGGCCCCTCACCTCGCGTCGCGGATCCCGAGGACGTATGCCGCGGTGTGGGCGACGGTCCGGTCTTCGTCGTGTGACAACTCCACGAGCGCGCGGGCCGCCGCGGTTCCGGGGATGTCCGCGAGCGCCTCCGTCAGCCGGCGGCGCGCGGAGGGGTCCAGGGTGCCGTCGGCGAGGCGGTCGATGAGCGCGGCGGCGATCCGGTCCTCCAGCGCGGCGCTGCCCGCGAGGGCGCTCAGCGCGTCGGCCGCGTCGACGTCGTGCGTCGTCCGGACGACCATGTCGACGAGGGCCGGGACCGCGTCGGCGACTCCGCGGGCGCCGAGCGCGAGGGCCGCGTACCGGCGGACCACGGCGTCGGCGTGCGTGAGCGCGTCCCGCAGCAGCGCGGTCGCCGCGTCGTCCGGGATCTCGGCGAGGGACTGGACGGCGCGTCGGCGCACCTCGGCCGACGCGGAGCCGAGCCCCCGCGCCAGCGACTCCCATCCGCCGCCGCCGGAGCGGGCGAGGGCCCACCGGAGGGCTCCGGCGACGTTCGGGTCCGTCTCGCTCAGGACCGCCTCGACCAGTGCTTCCACCGGTACCGGAACCGCGTCGACCGAGGACAGGGCCGCGCGTTGGCGCTGCCCCGCGCTCGGTGAACCCAGCGCCTGGAGGAGCGCGACGGTCCGCAGGACGTCCTGCCAGCCCGCGGGTTCCGCCGCGTCGATCCGCCGGAGCCGGGTGAGCAGTTCCGTCTCGGCCGCGATGCGCTCCCGGGTCCGGCGGATCAGGTCGTCGACGAGTTCCGTGGGCGCGAAGCCGGGGTCGTCGAGCGCGCGCCCGACGTCGCGCAGCGAGAGCCCCAGGGAGCGCAGGCTCTCGACGTGGAAGATCCGCCGGATGTCGGCGTCGGAGTACTCGCGGTAGCCGCCGCCGGTGCGGCCCGTCGGCCGCACCAGGCCGAGCGACTCGTAGTGCCGGAGCATGCGGGCGCTGACCCCGGACCTCCGCGCCACCTCACCGATCAGCACGACTCGTCATCCTTCCCGGCCCGGCCCGCCGAGGAGCACCACGCGTTTCGCCTCTTCGATCGCGGACTCGAATCCGGCGTCGGGGTCGCGCAGCAGCCGTTCCGTGGCGAGGGCGTGCGTGCGTGCGCGCGGGTCGGGGTCCGCCTTCGCCGCGCGCAGCACCGGCTCCGTCGCCTCGCCGAGCGCGATCAGGGCGCGGCTGAGACTCAGCTGCGTCTCCCGCCCGCCGCGCCCGAGCTGGGACGCCAACGCCTCGGCCAGGCGCGGCACTTCACCCTCGGGCACGAGCACGACCGCCGCCCGCCAGGCGCTGCGCGCCACCTCGTCGTCGGCGTCGGACAGGAGCGCCGGAGTGATCGCGGGCCACGCCCGCCGGTCCCCGATCTTGGACAGCGTGTGCAGGGCCTGACCGCGCGCCTGCGCACGGGCCGAGCGGACCTCTTCGAGCAGCCGCGGGACCGTCGCGGCCGGCGGGTGACGCGTGAGCGCCCAGGTCAGCATCTCGCGTACGGAGAAGTCGGGCTCGACCGCGCACCGTTCGACGAGCTCGTCGAGGAACCTCGGGTCCGGGGCCGTGCCGATCGCCAGCGCCGCCCGCAGGCGCGTCGACGCGCGGCCGTCCGTCAGCCCCTCGATGCCTCGTGTCACTTCGGTGTCCTGTGCCGATCCGGCCATGGGGACCACCTCCTCGGCTCCAGTGAAGGGGTTGTCACCGTGTCAAGGTCAACCGCGTCGGGGCCGGGCCAGCTTCCGCTCCGCGCTGCTGCCCTGGTCCTCGCTGGTCACCGTGACGGTCGCCGCGCCCTCGTCGCCGTCCCACCAGTCGGCGAACGCCGTGCCGAGGGCGTCGACGTTCTTGCGGGTGCCGTCGTCCTCGTGCGTGCGGTAGTCGGTCGAGACGGTGACGGCGCCGGAGCCCTTCGCCCCGTAGCCGATGGTGAGTGCGGTGACGTGCGGGGCGAGCCGTTCGCCGTCCGGGGCGTGGGCGGTGGTCCAGGAGCGGAAGTCCGTCAGGAGGTTGGACGGTTCGTCGCCGTCGTAGAGCGCCGTCTTCTTCGCCGTCTTTCCGCCCTGGCCGAGGAAGTGCGCGCTCCCGGCCGCCGGGTCGCGGTCCCACCACCGCGTGAACGCCCGTGCCAGTGGGCCGACTTGGTCCTCCGCCTCGCCCCAGGGGCCGTAGTCGGTGAGGACCTCGACGACGCCCGCGCGCTCGTCGGACCGGTAGTCGAGGCGGACGTTCAGGGCGTGCCCCGCCAGGGCGTCGTCACGCTGGGAGTCGTTCGTCCTCAGCCACGTACGGAAGCCCTTCAGCAGGTTGGGGTCGTCCTTCCGCGACACCCCGTCCCCCTTGCGGGCGCCGCCGCTCGGGGAGGACGACTTCGACGGCTCGCGTGCGGAGCCGCTGTCGCCGTCGCTCCCTGAGCACCCCGCCGTCAGAAGCAGCGCGGCCGTCCCGAACGCCCCCGCATACATCCCGGTTCGCTGGACTCGCCCCGTTTTCCTCACTGCATTCTCCGATCAACCAACAGGCGCATTACGCTACTTACAGGGCAAATGGTCGTTTATGCCCCAATCGACATGTCATTCGATGTGTGCGTAACGTACCTTCTCGATTGATCTGTACCAATCGGGCCCCGGACGACCGGGGTCCGTTTTTTGTGGGGGAACACCACTGTGAGAACGAAACGCAGCCTGCCTGCGATCGCCGCCGCGGCCGCGCTCCTGGCCGCCGCGGCACCGGCCTGGTCCGCCACGGGCCCCGCGCCCGCCGCGGCCACGCCGACGCCGACCTCGTCGGCGACCCCGGTCCCGGAACCGTCCGGCTCGCCGTCGAGGACCGCGAAGCCGGACCCGAAGTCCCCGTCCGCGTCGCCCTCCCAGGCCCCTGACCAGGGTCTGGCCCGCGAGCTCGAGAAGTTCTGGACCCCGGAGCGGATGTCCCGGGCCAAGCCGGTCGAGGAACAGCAGGCCCGCGAGGCCGCGGCCGCCGAGAAGGCCGAGCAGGACAAGAAGGACCGGAAGGACCAGAAGGACGGGCGGGCCGGGGGGAACGACGAGCAGGCCGCGCCGCGCCAGGGCATGCTCCGCTCGCCCTCGCACACCTTCAAGGGCATCAAGGAAGTCGGCACCTTCTACTGGGCGCAGAAGGCCGGCAACACCTACCCGGACCGCTACGACTACCGCTTCTGCGGCGGCACCGTCGTCCCGTCCCCGGGCAAGAACCTGGTCGCGTCGGCGGCGCACTGCTTCGACAGCAACGACCAGAAGACGAACCTGATATTCGTGCCGCAGCACAGCGCGAAGAACCCGATGCCGCACGGCATGTACCCCATCAAGAAGGGTCACATCTTCAAGGACCCCGGCTACACCGGGACCAAGAAGAGCGAGGAGGACTACACCGACGTCGACGTCGCGTTCCTCGCCACCGAGCCGCGCAGCGACGGCAAGGACGTCGAGAACGTCGTCGGGGCCATCCCGATGGGCTTCAACACCGGCTTCAACCACACCGCGCACGCCATCGGTTACCCGTACCTGTACGGCGGCGCCAAGTACAAGCCGAAGCAGGACCCGCTCAGCTGCACCACGCCGACGAAGAAGTACACGTCGGGCAATACCAAGGACAGCGGTGGCCGGCTCTGGCGCGGCGGCACCTTCACCGAGATCAACTGCGACGGCTACGTCGGCGGCACCTCCGGCGGCCCCTTCATCACCGCGGGCGGCGAGTCGGCCAAGCTGATCGGCGTCACCGGCGGCTGGATGACCGGCGGCCACAGCTCCGACACCTCGTACTCGTCGTACTTCGACGACGACGTCAAGCGGATCTACGAGGCCGCGAAGGCGAACAAGCAGCCGGCGAGCATCAACCCGCCGCCGATGGCCGACCCCGTCCTGCCGGGCGCCGGCACGTGGAAGCACGCCAAGTCCATCGCCAACGGCTACTTCGCCCTGGACGGCCCGGTCTCCGACGACCGGATGGACATGTTCGTCATGTGGTCGGACGGCGAGCTGAGCATCTACCGCGGCGCGGGCAAGGACAAGAACCACTTCGACAAGGAGTTCCCGGTCCAGGGCGCCAACGACCTGTGGCGCAACCACGCCGTGCAGGTCGTCGCGGGCGACTTCACCGGTGACAACGGCTCGGACCTCGTGGTCCGCTGGTCCGACGGCGAGGTGACGCTCTACCCGTCGGTGGACGAGAAGGGCTTCCACGGCGAGGTCCAGCTCGTCGCGCCCAACTCCACCTGGAAGCACGCCGAGGCGATGACCGCGGGCCGCTTCGGCGGCAACAAGTGGCAGGACGACCTCGTCGTGCGCTGGTCGGACGGCGAGGTCACGCTCTACCAGAACACCGGCGACAACAAGAAGCTCGGCAAGGAGATCGAGGTCGTCGCGCCGGGCAGCTCGCAGGCCGGCACCTGGAAGCACGCCACCCAGATCACCGCGGGCGACTACTCCGGGGACGACGACTGGGACCTCGTCGTGCGCTGGTCCGACGGCGAGCTCACGCAGTACCAGGACTTCACCGGGACCGGGAACTCCTGGGGCGAGCACAAGTGGCAGGCCCCGAACGGCCTGTGGAAGCACGCCCTGCTCGTCAGCGGCGGCGACTTCACCGACAACCCCTGGGCCGACGACACCATCGTGCGCTGGTCGGACGGTGAACTGACCCTCTACGCCGACGGCAACGCCTCCGGCATCGGCGCGGAGAACCAGCTCGTGGCTCCGTAGCAGCGGGCTGAGCCTCACCGGTTCACGCTGATTCACGGGGAGAGGGGCGGCAACCTCATGGCGCGTACGCCCCTCTTCCTGGGCGGGCCACGTCCTGTTACCCGGGACAGGCCCGCCCCACGGCAGCCGACCGCACGGAGAGAGACGATGAAGCACTGGTACGCGAGGCACCGCCGCCCCCGGCGACGCCCCGCTCTGGGTCTCCCCGCGGCGGTCGGCTGCCTCGCCCTGTCCGCGTGCGGCAGCGGAAGCGCCGCGCAGCCCGCGGCCCCCGAAGACTCCGCGCGGGAGACCCACCACCGCCTCCTGCAGCAGTTCCGCTCCTGGGCCCGCGACACCGGCGAGTCCCGCACCGCACGCCACGCGCGGGCGGTGTTCACGGTCCGCCTCCCCGACTCAGGCGGCCCGTACGACTACGACGTCGAGCTGAAGACCGACTGGCCCGCACACGCGGAGCGGACCGATGAGCTCGCCGGGCTCTTCCGTACCTGGTGGGACGGCGACGACGGCGACGGCACCGCGCGGGACCTCGTCCTGCTCGACGTACGCGGCGACCGTCTCGGCCACACCCGCCTGTGACCGTGCCCCTCCTCCCCCGCCGCCACCCCGGACAGGAGTCCGCCATCCGCCCCCGCCGCTCCGCCCTCTTCCTCGCCCTGCTCCTCACCGCGACGGCGGCCTGCACCTCCTCCTCGTCCGGCTCCGGGGACCACGGCCGGGCGAGCGCGGGCGCGACCGGCGTCGACGACCACCTGTTCCCCTCGCTCGGCAACGGCGGCTACGACGTCGCGCACTACGCGCTCACCCTCGACTACGTCCCCGACGACAACGACCTGACGGGCACCGCGGTGATCACCGCCCGGGCGACCCAGAACCTCTCGCGCTTCAGCCTCGACCTCGCGGGCCTGCAGGTGCGCCACGCCGACATCGACGGTTCCGGCGCGCGGTTCAGCAGGAAGAAGAACAAGCTGACGCTCACCCCGGCCCGGCCCATCGGCAAGGGGAAGACCTTCCACGCCACCGTCCGCTACGACGGGACGCCCCGCATGCTCACGGCGGTCGACGGCGGCACCGAGGGCTGGATCGAGACGGACGACGGCGTGGCGGCGCTCGGCGAACCCACCGGGTCCATGACCTGGTTCCCCGGCAACCACCACCCCTCGGACAAGGCGACGTACGACATCGACGTCACCGTGCCGTCCGACTACACCGCCGTCAGCAACGGAAAGCTGCGCGAGAAGCGGCGGCACGGCGAGAAGACCACCTTCCGCTGGCGCAACCCCGAGCCGATGGCGAGCTATGTCGCGTCCGTCGTCACGGGCGTCTTCGACGTCTCCACCGGCACGACGGACGACGGTCTGCCCCTCTACACCGCCGTCGACCCCGACGAGGCGGACGGGCCCGTCGACGTCCACGAGCTGGTGCCCGAGGTCATCGACTGGGCGAAGGACCGCTTCGGCCCCTACCCCTTCTCCTCCGCCGGCTCCGTCGTCGATCACCTCCCCGACCTCAAGTACGCCCTGGAGACGCAGACCAAGCCGTACTACGAGGAGGCACCGGACGAGAGCCTGGTCGTGCACGAGATGGCCCACCAGTGGTTCGGCAACTCCGTCACGCCCCGCGCCTGGCAGGACATGTGGCTGAACGAGGGCTTCGCCACCTACGCCGAGTGGCTCTGGGACGAGGAGCAGGGGCACCGCAGCGCCCAGCAGACCTTCGACTCCTTCTACGACGGCACGCACGAGGAGAGCGAGGACATCTGGGACTTCCCGCCCGGCGACCCGCCGAGCGCCGCCCGGGTCTCCGACCCCCCGGTGTACGGCAGGGGCGCCATGACGCTGCACATGTTGCGGGAGGCCATCGGCGACCGCACCTTCTTCGCCGTCCTGCGCACCTGGACCAGCGAGCACCGGCACGAGAACGCCGACACCGAGCAGTTCATCGCGCTGTGCGAGAAGACGTCGGGCAAGGACCTCTCGGACCTCTTCGACACCTGGCTGTTCTCGCCGGAGAAGCCCGAGATGTAGTCCGGCGCCGCGGGCCCGGCCCGGGTCAGCTGCCGGGCCCGACCACCACCGCCTCCGCCTCGACCCGTCCGCCGTACCGGAAGGTCAGCACGAACGGGACCCTGTCCCCCGACTTCAACGGGGCGCGGGTGCGCACCATGATGTCCAGGCCGCTCGGCGACATGGTGAGGCCCTCGCCGGCCGGCACGGCGGCCGACTTCACCATCCCCATGGTGGCGCCCCCGCGGCCGTTGGCCACGAGGCGGCTGAGCATCACGTCGTCGAACACCGGTGAGGACACGGACGTCAACCGGTCGTCGGAACCACCGGAGTTGGCGATCGAGAAGAAGGCGGAGGTCTCGGTCCGGCCGGCGGCCGGCAGGAAGACGGTCCCGCGGGCCACCGCCACGCGGGCCGGGCTGCCCGCGGCCCCGGACCCCGTCCACGCGGTCAGGCCGCCCAGCGCCACGGCGCACGCCGCCACGGGTGCGAGCGCGGCGGCGAGGCCGTCGCGGAGCCTGCGCCGGGACGGCCGCCAGGGGTGCGCGTCACTCACCGCGCCAGTCACCCCGTCACTCATCGCGTCCATCACCCCGTCACTCACCGCACCGGTCGTCGCGTCGGTCGTCGCGTCGGTCATCGTGTTCCTCCTCGGCCGGCGGGCCGCGGCCGCCAGGTGCGCAGTCGCAGGCTGTTGCCGACCACCAGCAGGGAGCTCGCCGACATCGCCGCGGCGGCGACCATGGGGTTGAGCAGGCCGACCGCGGCGAGCGGCACGGTGACGGCGTTGTAACCGAAGGCCCACAGGAGATTGACGCGGATCGTGCCGAGCGTGCGCCGGGCGAGGAGGACCGCGTCCGCGACGGCCTCGATGTCGCCTCGGACGAGCGTCACGTCGGCGGCCCCGATGGCCACGTCGGTGCCGCCGCCCATGGCGATCCCGAGGTCGGCACCGGCCAGCGCCGCGGCGTCGTTCACGCCGTCGCCGATGACCGCGACCCGGCGGCCCCGCGCCCTCAACTCCCGTACCAGTTCCGCCTTGTCCTCCGGCGTGCAGCGGGCGTGCACGTCGTCGATGCCCAGGCCACCGGCGACGGCGCGGGCCGTGGCCTCGCGGTCCCCGGTGGCGAGGACGGGGCGCACCCCGAGCCGCCCGAGGTGGTCCACGGCGCGGTAGCTGCCGGGCCGCACCAGGTCGCCGACCGCGAGGACCGCCTCGGGCACGCCGTCCACGCGGACCAGGACGGGCGTGTGCGCGGCGTCCTCAGCGGCCGCCAGCGCGCGGGCCAGCTCGCCGGTCAACTCGTCGTCGGGGGACAGGACTTCGACCGACCGGCCGTCGACCTCGCCCCGGACACCCCGGCCCGCCGTCGCGCGGAACCCTCGCACAGCGGGCAGCGTCCCGTCGGGCAGGGCCTTCTTCGCGTACGCGGTGATGGCGCGGCCCAGCGGGTGTTCCGAGCCCTGTTCCACGGCCCCGGCGAACCGCAGTACCGCCTCCCGGCCGATGCCGTCCGGCGCCGCCGTGACCGCGGTGACGCTCATGTGCCCGGAGGTGAGGGTGCCGGTCTTGTCCAGGACGACGGTGTCGACGTGGCGCAGGGCTTCGAGGGCCTGGGGTCCGCGGACCAGGACGCCGAGTTGGGCGCCCCGGCCGGTGGCGGCCATGAGGGCGGTGGGCGTGGCCAGACCCAGGGCGCAGGGACAGGCGACGACGAGCACGGCCACGCAGGCGGTGACGGCGGCCTGCGGGTCGGCTCCCGCGCCGAGCCAGAAGCCGAGCACGGTCGTGGCCAGGGCGAGCACGGCGGGCACGAACACGCCCGCCACCGCGTCGGCGAGCCGCTGCGCCCGCGCCTTGCCCGCCTGGGCGTCGGTCACCATCCGGGCGATCCGGGCGAGCCGGGTGTCGGCGCCGACCGCCGTGGCGCGGACGAGGAGCAGCCCGCCCGCGTTGACGGCCCCACCGGTCACCTCGGAGCCCGGCCCGACCTCCACGGGCTCACTCTCCCCGGTGACCAGCGACAGGTCGAGGGCGGAGCTGCCCTCCACGACGGTGCCGTCGGTGGCGACGCGCTCGCCGGGCCGCACCACGAAGACCTGGCCCGTGCCCAACGCGCTGATGGGGACCGGCCGTTCGACCCCGCCCTCGTACAGGACGACGTCCTTGACCGCGAGTCCGGCGAGGGAGCGCAGCGCCGCGCCGGTGCCGTGCCGGGCCCGTGCCTCCAGGAACCTTCCGGTGAGCACGAACAGCGGTACGCCGACGGCCGCTTCCAGATAGACGTGCGCGGTGCCGTCACCGGCGGAGGGCAGCAGGCTGAAGGGCATCGTCATGCCGGGGAGGCCCGCGCCACCGAGGAAGAGCGCGTACGCCGACCAGCCGAAGGACGCCGCCACTCCCAGGGAGACCAGGGTGTCCATCGTCGCCGTCGCATGCCGCAGGCCGCGCAGCGCACGCACGTGGAAGGGCCAGGCGCTCCAGGCGGCGACCGGCGCGGCGAGCGCGAAGCACAGCCACTGCCAGTTGCGGAACTGCAGGGCGGGGACCATGGACAGGACGAGCACCGGCACCGCGAGCAGGGCGGTGACGAGCAGCCGCTGCCGTTCGAGCGCGGCCCGCTGGTCCTCCGGTTCCGCCAGTTCCCCGTCCGGCGCGGGGCGGTCGCCCGCCGGGGCGTCCACGGGCCCGGGGGGTGCGGGGAGTTCCGCCGTGTATCCGGCCTGTTCCACGGCGGCGACGAGGTCGTCCGGCGTGACGTGCGGCGGGTGGCTCACCCGGGCGAGGCCGGTCGCCAGGTTGACCGTCGCGCTCACGCCGTCCAGCCTGCCGAGCCGCTTCTCGACCCGTTTCACGCAGGCCGCGCAGGTCATGCCGCCGACGGCCACGTCCGTGGTCACGACGGCGTCGGCCGCTCCGGTACCCATCAGTGACCTCCCCCGTGCGTGCCGCCCGTACCGCCGCCGTCGCCGCGGCCGCCGTCACCGGCGGGGTCCGTCCCGGTGTCGTGCAGGCCGGGCGCGACCGGCCCGGCGGCCGTACCGACGGCGTACGACACGGCGAAGACCAGCGCGAGCAGCACGAGGAAGCCGCAGAGCGCGGGCGGTGGCACGAATCTTCGCCGTTGGTCCTCAGCCATCACCACTCCCGGGTCGCGCGAGAGCACGGACCGGCCGGCCCGTACCGCTTGAGGAGTCGGCCGGGACCGGGCCCGGGTTCCCGGGTGGCCAGATCCTTGCGCACCATGGCCTTCTGGCCACTCGTTGCGTGCGCGGCGGGCGGCGCACGATCGGGGCATGAAGATTCTCTGGGTATGCGCACATCCGGAACGGCGCTCGCTCGCCGGGTCCCTCATGGCCGAAGGGCTGGCCGCACTGGAGTCGCTCGGGCACGAGCACCGCGTATCGGACTTGTACGGCATGGGCTGGAAGGCCGTGGTGGACGCCGACGACTTCGGGGGCGCCTCGCACGAGCGGCTCTTCGTCGGTCCCGAGCAGGAACGGGCGTACCGGGAGCGGGCGTTGAGCGAGGACATCCGCCGCGAGCAGGAGAAGCTCGCGTGGGCGGACGCGGTGGTCTTCCACTTCCCGCTCTGGTGGTTCGGGCCGCCCGCGATCCTCAAGGGCTGGTTCGACCGCGTCCTCGTGCAGGGCTTCGGCTTCGGCGTCAAGGGGCCCGACGGCCGGACCCTGCGGTACGGCGACGGCGGCCTGGCCGGCAAGCGCGCGCTGATCGTCACGTCGGTCGGCGCCCGGGAGTCCGGCTTCGGCCCGCGCGGGATCCACGGCCAGCTGGATCAGGTCCTCTTCCCGCTACTCCATGGCACGCTCTGGTACACGGGCATGGCCGCGCTCCCGCCGTTCGTGGTGTACGGCGCGGACCGGCTCACGGACGCCGGGTACGCGCGCGGCGCGGCGGAGCTGCGCGAGCGGCTGCGCACCCTGGGCACCACCAGTCCGCTGCCCTACCACCACGAGGACGGCGGCGCCTACGACGACGACCTGGTGCTGCGGCCCGGCGTCGCGCCCGGCCTGTCCGGTGTGGGCGTGCACCGGTGAGGTCCGGCCCGGCCGTGCCCACTCGCAGCCGGGCCGCGGGGCGAGGAAGGTGGACAAGCACGCGTCACTCGCCGTCTCCCCTAAGGAGCACGACAGGCATGGCGAACCACCTTCCCACCGTCGGCGTCGAGGAGGAGTACTTCCTCGTCGACGCATCGCACCGGGCCGTCGTCGCGGCGGCCTCCCGGGTCCTGCCCCGCGTGAAGCCCGTGGCCGGGGACCTGGTGACGGGTGAGGCGTCCCAGTACCAGGTGGAGGGCAAGACACCACCGTGCGGGACTCTGAGCGAACTCCGTCACGAGCTGCGCCGGGTCCGCCGGGTCGTCGCCGCCGCGGCGCACGACGAGGGCCTGCGCCTCGTCGCCTCGGCCACGCCGCTGCTCGGCATGCGGGCGCCCGTCCCGCTCAACACCGACCCCCACTACCGCGCGCAGGTCGAGACGTTCCGGTCGCTGTACGACACCTTCGCCTTCTGCGCGCTGCACGTGCACGTCGAGGTCCCCGACCGGGACCACGCCGTCCTGGTCGGCAACCACCTGCGGCCGTGGCTGCCCACGCTCGTGGCGGTGGCGGCGAACTCCCCCTTCTGGGAGGAGCGGGACAGCGGCTACTGCAGCTGGCGGGCGCTGGGGACGACCCGGTGGCCCGTGGCGGGCCCTCCGCCCTACTTCTCCTCGGCCGCCCACTACGACGCGCTCGCGGCCTCGCTGCAGGCGGCCGGGGCGACCCACGGCGAACGCTCGCTGTACTGGGACGTGCGCCCGTGCGCGCATCTGCCCACCGTGGAGATCAGGGCGATGGACGTCACGACGAGCTTCGAGGAGGCGGCCGCCCTCGCCGTCCTGGTCCGGGCACTGGTCGTCCAGGCCCTGGAACGGGTGCGGCGCGGCGACCCCGGTCCCGCCGTCGACGGGTCCCTGCTGCGCGCCGCGTACTGGCGCTGCGCCCGCGACGGCCTGAGCGGCCACAGCCTCGACCCCCGCACGGGCCGGCTCGTGCCCACCCTGCACCGGCTCAGGCAGCTCCTCGCGTACGCCCGCCCGACCCTGGCCGAGCAGGGTGAACTCCCGCAGGTGACCGCGGTGTTGCGGCGGCTCGTCGCGCACGGCGGCGACGCCGGGCGACAGCGCGCCGCCCACGCCCGCACCGGCACCCTGCTCGGCGTCGTCGACGACCTGGCCGACCGCACGGCCGCGGGCCCGGCCCCGGGCGCGGGCCCCCACCGGGTCGACCGCCGCCGGGCCCCGCGCCCGCTCGGCGGACGCAGACCGGATCCGGGGCTCGGCGTCCCCGAGTAGCCGCCACCACCCGGCCTCAACGGCTCCCGGCGGCCGCACCGGTCGCCGGGAGCACCGAACTCCCTGCCGCGCACCGGACGTTGCCGAAACTCAGCGTCCGGTAGACCGCGACCCCGCCGCCCGCCCGGCCCCCGCCGGTCAGCTCCGCGCACGCCCGCGCCGCCGCCGTGACACGTCGGGTGTACGCGGGGTCCGTGGCGTCGAGGAGTATCCCCAGGGTCGTACCGCTGTGCCCCACCGCCACGCCCAGACCGCCGACGTCGCGGCAGATGGCCGTCATGGGCTCCAACGCCCTTTTGTGGCGCAGGGCCTGGTTCATCAGGGCGCTGCGGGTGGAGATCCGGCCGACCTCCGCCAGGTCCTGGTGGCGCACGGCATCGGCGAGGCGTTCCAGCAGGGCCGCGTAGGCGTGCCGGTCGGCCGCCGTGAACGGTTTGGGGATGCGGTTGAAGTCGACCGTGTCCACCGAGCCGCCCTCGTCGATGCCGACCACCGCCATGGCGGGCAGGGAGCCTAGGACCGCGCGGAGCCGGACGCTGCGGTGGTGGAAGGCGACGATCGCGGGGTAGAGCACGCCGTCGGTGGGTTCGATGCGGGACAGGAGCCGTTCGATCCTGGCGGGCGGCATGGCGACGCCGAGAGCCCGGCCGACCGCCCGCGCGGTGGCGACGAGGTCGGCGGAGGAGCTGGCGAGCCCCTTGCCCTCGGGGATCACGCTGCTGACGGTGAGCACCCCGCCGCGCGGGGAACCCGGCCGGGACGGAGCCGACTCCGCGACCATGCGGGCCAGCCGGAGCGCCTTCGTCTTGTGCGCGGGCCGGACCTCGATCTCCCCCGAGGCGTCCCCCGGCCGCGAAGGGCGGAACGTGGCCATCGTCCAGCGTGCGACGGGCAGCGTCACGAGGAAGTCACCGTCCTCCTCCGGAAGCGCGCCCTGGAGCAGTTCGCCGAACGTACCGAAGGCGGTCCCCACCCCCACCCTCGGCGGCGCCGTCTCCCGCGGCGTTCGAGGCCGTGTCCGGGCCTCCTGGAACAGCTTCACGCGACTCCTCTCGACGGTGCGGCACACAGGGGCGCCGCACCCCTCGGGCAACAGTGTGCCGAGCCTACCTGCTCTTGACAATCATTTTCATCTAGTGTGATGCTCTCGGCGTTCCCGGGGGCCGCCCGCTCTCCCCCGGGGCCTTCCCTTGCCCACACGTCCCTACGGGGGATCTCCGTCATGCACGCACACATCGCCGAAGCGGTGAAGAGACCGGATCTCATATCCCTGGAGCCGGATCTGGCCTGTCTCCGGTTCGAGACCATGAAGGTCCACTCCGCCCTCGGCGCCGTCCGGCACCTGCTCACGACCGGCGCCGTCCGGCCGGGCGACACGCTCGTGGACAGTTCGAGCGGCATCTACGCCCAGGCCCTCGCGCTCGCCTGTCACCGCTACGGCATGAAGTGCCACATCGTGGGCTCCACCACCGTGGACCGTGCCACCCGGGTCCAGCTGGAGATACTCGGGGCCACCCTCGAACAGGTCGCGCCCTCCCGGGACCTGCGCCTGGACCAGGAGGCGAGGGTGCGGCGGATCGCCGAGATCCTCGCGGACAACCCCTCGTACCACTGGATGCGGCAGTACCACGACTCGATCCACTACTACGGCTACCGCGAGGTCGCCGACGAGCTCGACAAGGACCTGCCCGCCGGTCCCCTCGCGCTGGTCGGCGGCGTCGGCTCGGGCGCGTCGACCGGGGCGCTCGTCAGCTATCTGCGCGAGGCGGGCCGGGACGTTTCGCTGGTCGGCGTGCAGCCCTTCGGCAGCGTGACCTTCAGCGCCGAGCACGTCGCGGACCCGGACATGATCATCGCCGGGATCGGCAGCGCCATCGAGTTCCGCAACGTCCGGCACGAGCTGTACGACCGCGTGCACTGGGTGAACTTCGACAGCGCCCTCTCCGGAGCGGTCTCCCTGCTGCGCACCAGCGGCATCTTCGCCGGGCTCTCGGCCGGCGCCGCGCATCTGGCCGCGCGCTGGGAGCGGCGCAGGGACGACTCGCGTACGTACGTCTTCATCGCGGCCGACACCGGACACCGGTACGTGGACAGCGCCTACGCCCACCACGAACAGGCCCCGGACATGGACACGTTGAAGCCCTGCGAGATCACCTCGCTCGACGAGCTGCACCTCCCCTGGTCCACGACGGCCTGGCCCCCCACCACCTCCTCCTGATCACCCCACCGCCCCACCGCCCCACCGCCTCAACACCTGAGCACCTGAGCACCGAGAAAGAACCCACATGTCGCACCCCACGCCCCACACCGTCGAGGAGCTCACGGAGGCCGTCCTGTCCGGCGCCCACGGCCCCGACCCGGCAGAACTCACCGTCACCAGCGCCTTCTGGCTCTACAACACCACCCGGCTCGCCGGTGGGGAGGTCACCTACCACAACCACTACCTGCTGCTCCGGGTGGGCGACTCCTTCGGCGCCTGCTCCTTCGAGGCGGGCGAACTCGCCCCGGGCTTCTGCGAGAACGCCTCGGGACACTCCCTGGACAAGCTCCTGCGCGACGAGTCCGCCCCCGTGCGCACCGCGGCGCTCGACGCCTACCTCGCGCGGGTCCGCCCGCACCGCGACGCCGAAGGCGCCGAGCGCGTCACCCTGCCCGCCGGTACGCCCGAGGTCCGCGCCGCGGCCCGCGACGCCGCCGTCGCCGGTCTGCTCGACATCGAGCCCGGCGCGCGGGTCGCCCTGATCGGCGTGGTCAACCCCCTCGTCGCGGCGATACGGAAGCGGGGTGGCGTCTGCCTGCCCTGCGACCTGAACCTGCGCACGACCGCGTGGGGCGAGCCCGTCACCGACGACATGACCGAGGTCCTCGCCCCGGCCGACGTGGTCGTCGCCACCGGCATGACCCTCAGCAACGGCACGTTCGACCTGATCCTGCGGCACTGCGTCGAGCACGCCGTGCCGCTGATCGTCTACGCCCAGAGCGGCAGCGCCGTCGCCCGCGCCTTCCTGGGCGCGGGCGTCACCGCCCTGAACGCGGAGCCCTTCACGTTCTCCCAGTTCAGCGCCGACCCCACCCCGATGTACCGCTACCGCGCCGCCCTCGCGAACGGAGCGGCCGCGTGAGCGTCGACACCACCAAGGACACCGACACGGACACCGGCACCGGCGACCTGCGGATGGCCCGCACGCTGTGGCCGGTGCTGCTCGCCTCGGCCGTGGGACTGCTGCCGTTCACCGTCTTCAGCACCTACCTCGTGCCCGTCGCCGACGGGGCGGGCAGCAGCGTCGCCGCGATGGGCGGCCTGCGCGGGCTGGGCGGTCTCGCCGCCCTGCTCGTGGGGACCGCGCTGGCCCCGCTCATCGACCGGGTTCCCCGGGAGTGGGCGGCAGCGGGCGCGCTCGCCCTGCTCGGTGCGGCGGCCGCGCTCGGCGCGGGCGGGACCTTCGCCCTGCTCGCCGTCTTCTGCCTGCTGGTCGGCGCCAGTACGTCGGTCCTGAACCCGGCGCTCACCGCCGCGGCCGCCGACCGCTTCGGCACGGGCCGGGCGGCCGGGCGTGCGGCGACCCTGGTCACCGCCACCCAGTCCATGACCGCCATGCTCGCCGCGCCGGTCATCGCGCTGCCCGCGCTGTTCTGGGGGTGGCGGGGCGACCTGCTCGGGGTGGCCGTCCTCTCGCTGCTGCTCGCGGTGGTGTTCGTGGCACGCCGCAAGGACGCGGGCGCCGCCCGGAAGACCGGTGCCCCCCAACGCCTGGGCTACATCGCCTCGTTCAGGGCGTTGAGCGCGGTGCGCGGGGTGGTGCCGCTCCTGCTGATCGCGTTCCTGCGCACCGCGGTGTTCATGGGCTACCTCGCCTATCTGGCCGCGTTCTACGAGGAGCGGTTCGGCCTGAGCGCCGGGCTCTTCACCTTCGTATGGACGCTGAGCGGCGCGTCGTTCTTCGTCAGCAACCTCCTCACGGGGCGGCTCACCAACGCGGCCCGACCGCGCGTCGGCACCGAACGGCTGCTCGCCGTCGGCCTGTTGGGCGCCCTCGTGTCGGTCGTGGGCTTCTACTTCGCGCACTGGCTGCCGCTCGCGCTCGCCCTCACCGCGCTGCACGCGGCCAGCCACGCCGTCGTCGCCGCATGCGTGGTGAGCCTCATCGTGCGGCGGTGCGGTCCTGACCTCCGCGGCTCGGCCCTGGGCGTCAACGCGGCCGGGATGAGCCTCGGCGTGATGGTCGGCGCGGCGCTCGGCGGCGCGGGGCTGGGGCTCGCGGGGTACCCGGGCGTGGCCGTCGTGTTCGGTGTGCTCGTCGTCGTCGCGGTCGGCGCCTCGGCGCTCGTGCTGCGGGCCGGTGCCGTCCCGGACGGGGAGCCCGCATGACGGCGACCGCCGAGGCGCCCGCCGTGCCCGCCGGGCGCGTCGGGGTGCGCGAACGCCTGGCGTCCCCCTGGGCGCTCGTCCTGACCTGCCTCGCCCTCTTCCTCGTCCTGCTCGCCTCCGTCGTGGTGGCGGTCGGGCTCGGCGCGGCGGTGATCACACCGGGGGACACCGCCCGCTATCTGTGGGCGGCGCTCACCGGCGGCCGTGTCGACGCCGACGAGCGGACGGCGTACCAGATCGTGTGGCAGATCCGGACGCCGCGCGTGCTGCTCGCCGCGCTGGTGGGGGCCGGTCTGAGCGCCGTCGGCACGGCCATCCAGGCGATGGTGCGCAACGCGCTCGCCGACCCGTTCGTGCTCGGCGTCTCCTCGGGGGCGTCGGTCGGCGCCGTCGGCGTGACCGTCACCGGGGGCCTGGCCGCGCTCGGGGTGTACGCGGTGTCGGCCGGCGCGTTCGTCGGGGCGCTCGTCGCGTCCTTCCTCGTGTACGTCGCGTCGAGCGACCGGGGATCGCTCTCGCCGCTGCGCCTGGTCCTCACCGGCGTCGCGATGTCGCTCGGGTTCCAGGCCCTGATGAGCGTGATCATCTACTTCGCGCCGGACAGCGAGGCGACCGGCATGGTCCTGTACTGGACGATGGGCAGCTTCGGCGCGGCCTCGTGGGGCGCGCTGCCCGTCGTCTCCGCCGTCGTCCTGCTCGGCCTCGCCGCGCTGTACCGGCACGCCAGAGCCCTGGACGTGCTCGCGCTCGGCGACGAGACCGCGGCGAGCCTGGGCGTCGGCGCCGACCGGCACCGCAGGTCCCTGCTCGTGCTCGTCTCGCTCGTCACCGGCGTGATGGTCGCCGTCAGCGGTGCCATCAGCTTCGTGGGGCTCGTCATGCCGCACCTGGTGCGGATGGTCGTCGGCGCCACGCACGCCCGGGTCCTCGCCGTGGCACCGCTGGCCGGCGCGGTGTTCATGGTCTGGGTCGACCTGCTCTCCCGGACGGTGGTCGCGCCCCGCGAACTGCCGCTCGGCGTCATCACCGCGCTCGTCGGCGTGCCGGTGTTCATCGCGCTCATGCGGCGCAAGGGCTATGTGTTCGGAGGCCGTTGAGGTGGAACTGCGCATCGACGGCCTCAGTGTCGTCACCGACGGCAGGAACCTGGTGCGCGACCTGTCGCTCACCGTGGACAGCGGCCGGATCGTCGGCCTCGTCGGCCCGAACGGCAGCGGCAAGTCGACGGCGCTGCGCTGCGTCTACCGCGCGCTGCGCCCGACGACGGGCACCGTCCGGGTCGGCGGGGACGACCTCTCCCGGCTCACGATGCGCCACGGCGCGCAGCTCGTCGCCGCGATGACGCAGGACGGCGCCGTCGACCTGGACTTCACGGTCGAGGAGGTCGTCGCGCTCGGCCGGGCCCCGCACCAGCGCGGCAACCAGGCCCTCACCGGGCGCGAAAGGGAGCTGTGCGCACGGGCGATGGAGCGGCTCGACATCCGCCACCTGGCCCGGCGCGGCGTCCTCACCCTGTCCGGCGGCGAGCGCCAGCGCGTGCTGCTCGCCCGCGCGCTCGTCCAGGAGCCGGAGGTCCTCGTCCTCGACGAGCCGACCAACCACCTCGACGTACGCCATCAGGTGGAGGTCCTCTCGTACCTGCGCGGCGCGGGGCTCACCGTCCTCGTCGTCCTGCACGACCTCAACCTCGCGGCGGCGGCGTGCGACCGGATCGGGGTGCTGTCCCAGGGGCGCCTGGTCGCGGCCGGGACTCCGGGCGATGTCCTCACGGAGGAGCTGGTCGCCGACGTGTTCGGGGTGCGGGCCAGCGTCGTGCCGCATCCGCTGACGGGCGGACCCCAGCTGCTGTATTCACTCGCACCTTCTCGCTGATCCCCCTCCTCTCCCCCCTTTCTCTCCACCCCCCTTCTCTCCACCTCCCCTCCCCCCTTTCTCTCCGCCCCCCTTCTCGAAAGGCGCCACTCCCATGTCCCACACCAGATCCGCCGCGGTCGCATCCGCACTCGGCCTGACGCTGCTCGTCGGCGGCTGCGGCGCCGAGATCGGCCAGGACGACGCGGCCGCGGAATCGAAAGAGGTCACCGTCGACCGCTGCGGCGAGCCCGTCCCGTACCGGGTCCCGCAGCGCGCGGTCGCGTACGAGGGCGGCAGCGCCGACAAGCTGTTCAGCCTCGGTCTGACCGACCACGTCGAGGGTTATGTGATGCCGCCCGCCAACCCGCCGGTGAGCGAGTCCCCCTGGGCGTCGGAGTACGCCAAGGTGAAGATGCTCAGCGACGACCTGCTCAACAAGGAACTGGTCGTCGAGGCCAAGTCCGACTTCGTCGTCGCGGGCTGGAACTCCGGCTTCAGCGATCAGCGCGGCATCACCCCGAAGATCCTGGACAAGCTGGGCGTCCAGAGCTTCCTGCACACGGAGAGCTGCTACAACTACCCCGGTTTTCCGCAGCAGGTCACCCCGTTCAAGGCCCTGTACAGCGACCTGGAGCGGCTCGGCAGGATCTTCCGGGTCGAGCGGCGGGCGGAGCGGGTCGTCGCCGGGCTGAAGAAGCGGGTGGCGGCCGTCGAGGAGAAGGCGCCCCGGGGCGGGGGGCGCGTGCCCGTCTTCCTCTACGACTCCGGCACCGACCAGCCCTCCACGGCGGGCAGCCAGGTCCCGCCCAACGACATCATCAAGAGCGCGGGCGGCCGGAACGTCTTCGACGGGCTCGACGAGCGCTGGACGCAGGTCAACTGGGAGGCGGTGACCAAGGCCGAGCCCGAGGTCATCATCGTCTTCGACTACGGTGACCGGCCCGCCGAGAAGAAGATCGAGTTCCTGAAGAAGTCCCCGCACACGAGGGACCTGCCCGCCGTCAGGAAGAACAACTTCTTCGTCCTGGACTACAACGAGGGCATCAGCGGCCCGCGCAACGTGGACGGCCTGGAGAAGTTCGGGAAGTACCTGCGGGAGCTGAAGCGTTAGGGGTGTTCGAGGCGCCCTCCGGGAGTTGTTAGGGCCGTCGCCCCCAGGGCCGCCTGGTCGGCCGCCCTGGCGCGGGCGACGGCGGCCTGCGCGTCGCGCCCCGTCTGCTCGGCGAGGCGCGCCTGGGCCAGCCAGTTGTAGGGGCAGACCGGGCGCAGCTGGATCCGCTCGCTCAGCAGGGTGCGGGCCAGGTCGTGGCGGCCGGCGCGCAGTGCGGCCTCCAGCAGGGTCTTGTGCACGGCGTCGCGCTGGGCGTGGCTCCCGCCGTACTCGCCGAGCCGGTGCCGGACGGGGAGCAGGAGGTCGACGGCCCGGTCGTAGGCGTGCCGTCCGTAGGCGATCAGCGCGCGGCACACGGGCAGGCCGACGTCCGCGGTCATGGCGTGGTTGGAGAGCCCGGCGCCGCCGCGTGCGACGTATGCCTCGCGGTCGCGCACCAGGCGCTCGGCGTCGGCCGTGCGGTCCGCGCCGACGTACGCCATCACCGCGTGCACGTCGTTGAAGGCGTAGTACGCGCCGTCGTGGCGGGCGGCCCAGGCGTCGGCGAGCCGCTGCCACCGGGCGCCCGCGTCCTGGCCCGCCAGGTGCAGGCGCCACAACAGGGCGGCGGCGTCGAGGAGTTCCATCGCGGCGCCGGTCGAACCCGCGTGGTGCAGGGCCGCGTCGTAGATCTCCAGTACGCGGGGGAGGTCGCCCGCCTCCAGGGCGTAGAGGCAGTAGTGCCACCAGTTGTGCACGTTCAGGTAGTTGCCCGTAGCCCAGTTCTCGGTGCGGGCGTCGAGGTAGCGGATGCCGTCGGCGAACCGGCCCTGCATCTCGTAGGTGTGCACCACGGCGTGGATGGCCCACACGTCGCGCGGTCGGCGTTCGACGGCCTCGATGCCGGTTTCACGGGCCTGTTCGTAGTGGCCGGACTCCTCCAGGCCGAAGGCGTACATGCCGAGGAGGGGGCCGTAGTGCGGGTCGGTCTCGTCCCAGGCGGACAGCGCGCCCCCGATGCGGTCGCGCAGCCGGGGCGCGTCGCCGGTGAAGAAGTCGATCTGGTGGCCGACGGCCAGCGCGAGGACGTCGTGCGGGTAGGCGACGGAGATCTCCCCCAGGACCCGGCCCGCCCGGTGGAGGTCGCCGCGCAGCCAGGAGGTGGCGGCGGCGACGTGCATCCGCTCGCGCGTGGTCAGCTCCCCTCGGTGCACGTGTTCGCCGAAGCGCTCGAAGGCGGCGCGGGCGTCGGCGGCGTCCTTCTCCTCCGTACCGAGCAGGCCGAGGTGGGCGGCCAGGACGCGGCCCATGACCGAGCGGGGCGCGGCGGCGAGCAGTTGCCGGGACGCGTCGGCCACCTCGGCGCGGAAGAACAGCAGGTGGTCCAGGGCCTGCTCATAGTGGGCCACGGCGTCGGGGCCGGTGCGCGACATCGGGTGACCGTGCCGGTCGGCTGCCATGATCGGCTCCTTCCGCGGGGGAGGCGCGGGGCGGGCCCGCCGAGCCGGTCGCTCGGCGGCGGGAAGCCGATTCTGCCCAGCCGCGCGGCACTTGACGCACGGTGACCGTTTCGCGGTGAACGCCCCGCGCCACCCGGGAACGCCCTGATGGCACTCTGGCATCACCGCTTCGGGCGGCTTACCTTGGCAGCGGTGACGCACCACTCGCACGGCTTGTCATGCACTTGTCCATTATGTCCCGGCAAGAGGCACGAGGTGAGCCATGTTCCTCCGGCACAGACGCCCCACGCACGGACACACCCCCCGTCCACGGCGCGGCCCGGCCCGACGCACCACCGTCGTCGCCGCCGTCCTCGCCACCCTGGCGGCGGCCGCCGTCGGCACCGCCCGGGCGACCCCCGCGAGCACCGCCGACACCGACCGGACCCGGCCGTCCCTGGCCCGGCCCATCGACCCGCAGAACTGGCGCAACCCCGACGACATGACCTGGAGCGACTACCGCTCCGTGCCCGGCACCGACTGGGCCGACCCCGACGTCGAACCCACCGACCGGACGTTCAAGGGCGCGCTGGTGCTCCTCGACTACCCCGACGAGGGGTTCACGGTCGGCGGACCGCCCGGGTCGAGCGTCTTCGGCAACCCCCAGCCCACGGCATCGGACGTGCCGCGCGCCCAACTGCCGCGGTTCTACCAGGACTTCCTCAACAAGCCCGGCCCCCTCAACCACGGGCACACCATCAACGAGTACTGGATGGAGGACTCCGGCGGACGCGTCGGCGTCGACCTCAAGGCCTTCGGCGTGTACCGCATGCCGTTCAAGTCGTTCCAGTACGGCATCGAGCCCGGCATGAACCCCGGCGCCTGCCCGACCGGCACCACCTGCGGCAAGAACATCCGCACCGACGGCAGGGCCGCCTGGATCGCCCAGGTCGGCGAGGCGGAGGCGGCCAAGTACGACTTCGTCTTCTTCCTCACCGCCGGGCAGGACGAGTCCTCCACCTGGCAGGAGTTCGGCCAGATGAGGTTCGGCTCGCCGGGACAGGTGCCGGGGGCGTGGGGCCCGCCCTCCCCCATAGCCTCGGGCAGCAACGCCGCCGCCACCCGCTACGTGCCGTGGACGTCCTGGCAGGCCGCGGCCCGCATCTGGCCCAACGCCGTCACCGGCTCCTCCACCCAGGCCGAGAGCTCGGGCATGGGGGTGTACGCCCATGAGCTCAGCCACATCCTGGGCATCGGCGACAACTACAACAACCCCTACGGCACGCCCCTGAGCCGTACGTACACCGGCATCTGGAGCATGCTCTCGCGCGGCTCGTTCAACGGGCCCGGCGGGCCGCACACCCGCTGGAAGATCCCGGCCACCGACGGCGGCTCGATGGGGTCCCACCACATCCTGCGCGACAAGCTCAAGCTCGGCATCGTCGACGAGAAGAACGTGCTGCGCCTGGACCGCGACGCGCTCAAGGACTCCGGCGTCGTGGTGGCCGAGGTCACCGCCCGCTCCGCGCCACCCGGCGCCACCGGCCTGTCCGGCGTCAACATCACCATGTCCCGCGACCTGTCGCCCGCCTGCGACCGCGACACCGACCCGATGTGCGACGGCGGCGGCTACCAGAACTACACCGCCGAGGTGGTGGACCGCATGGGCATGGACTCCTTCACCCCGGACAACGGGGTGCTGATCACCAAGACCAAGAACGAGGACCGTGCCCCGTTCGCCTGGGTGATCGACGCGCACCCCGAGGACATCGACATGGTCGACTTCACACGCCCCGACGGCACCCAGCAGAAAATCACCATGGGCGACTACCGGCAGCTCAGCGACGCCCTCTTCCACGCGGGGGCGGACTCCGGCAGCTCCTACGAGTACGTCGACCGCGCCAACCGTCTGCACTTCTACGTCACCGACATCCGGCGCGGCCGCACGGGCGTCCTGTCGTACACCATCGCCGTCAAGTCCCTGGACGGCGCGGGTCCGCAGCGCCGGGGCACCGCGCTGGGCCGCGGTGAGGCGGCGGGCAGCCCCGGCAAGGGCCGTGCCACCTGCACCTTCCCACTGACCAACACGGGCCGCGCGATGACGGACCCGCCGGGCGGCCACCCCGAGGACGCCACCCGCTACCTCCGCTCCGACGTCTACCGGCTCTCCGCGAAGGCCTCGGACCGCGGCTGGTCCGCCTGGCTGCCCAGCAGGCTGGCCACCGCGAAGGCGGGCTCCACCGTCGACGTGGACGTCGCCGTCACCGCGCGGCCGGACGCCCGCCCGCACAGCGAACTCACCCTGACCGCCCGCTCGGTGAGCGACCCGAAGAAGACCGCGAAGGCCACCTGCTCCCTCACCAAGAAGGGCTGATCCACCGGGAAGGGCTGATCCACCGGGAAGGGCTGATCCACCGAGAAGGGCTCATCCGCCAGTGAGGCCGGGCTCAGCCCGCGAAGGCGACGCCCGGCAGGCCGCGGCCCGCGTCCGGCACGACCAGGACCGAACCCGAGAGGGGGTGCGGCCGGTCGAGGCCGGTGCGGGCCGTGGTGATGTAGAGGTCGCACAGGCCGGGGCCGCCGAAGGCGCAGGCCGTGGGGCGGCGCACCGGCAGCTCCACCGTCCTGTCGAGGCGCCCGTCGGGGGTGTAGCGGCGGACCGCCGCACCGTCCCAGAGCGCGACCCACACGCAGCCCTCGGCGTCGACGGTGAGGCCGTCGGGGAAACCCGCCCCGTCCTCGACACGGACGAACGGGCGCCTGTTCAGGGCCTGTCGGCCGTCGTGGTCGAGGACGTCGATGCGGCGCGTGGGGCTGTCGACGTAGTAGACGAGCCGGCCGTCGGGGCTCCAGCCGGTGCCGTTGCTGACGGCCACGGGGGCGAGCAGTTCACGGACGGAGCCGTCGGGGGCGACGCGGGTGAGGCTGCCGCCGCCCGGCGCCTCGTCGTAGCGCATGGTGCCCGCCCAGAGTGCGCCGTCGGGCGCGACGGCCGCGTCGTTGCCCCGGCGGCCCGGCACCGGGTCGCGCACCAGCCAGCTGAAGGGCGCCCCGCCGGGTCCGTACAGGCCGATGCCGTCGCGAAGGTTGACCACCAGGCCGCCGCCCACGCGGGGCTTGGCCGCGCCGACGTGCTGCCCGGTCGTCATGACCGTGCGGGAGCCGTCCCCCGGCGCGTACGTGTGGACGCGGGAGCCGAGGATGTCGACCCAGACGAGGCGGCCGGTGGCGGCGTCCCAGGTGGGGCCCTCGCCGAGCGACGCCTCGGCGCGCACCGCCACGTCGTACGCGCGCCCGCTCATCGCCCGTCCCGGTGCCCGAGGCGGAGCGACAGGTCGGCCGCTCCCTTGGCGGCGAGCTCCGCCAGTTCGCCCTCGCGCTCCTCGCTCCAGCGGATCATCGGCACGGAGATGGAGAGCGCCGCGACGACCTGCCCCGCACCGTCGCGCACCGGCGCCGCCACGCAGCTGACGTCGGGGTTGGACTCCCGGTGCTCGACGGCGACGCCCCGCTCGCGGATCCCGGCGAGTGCGGTCAGAAGCTCGGCGGGGTCGGTGATGCTGTCGGGCGTCATGGCCGTGAACTCCCGCCCCTGGAGCCGTGCTTCGAGCTCGGCGGGGGGCAGCGAGGCGAGCAGCATCTTGCCGACCGAGGTGCAGTGCGCGGGGAGGCGGCGGCCCGTGGCGGAGACCATGCGCACGGCGTGCGTGGAGTCGACCTTGGCGATGTAGATGACGTCGGCGTCCTCCAGGACCGCGACGTGCACGGTCTCGTCGCAGGTCTCGGCGACCTCGCGGGCCACCTGCAGGCCCTCTGCGGCGAGGTCGAGCTGCTCGGCGTACCGGCTGCCGAGCTGGTAGGTGCGGACCCCCAGGCGGTAGCGGCCCGGCTGGTCCGGGAGCTGGACGAGGTACGAGCGGGCGGCCAGGGTGGTGAGCAGCTCGTGCACGGTGGTGCGCGGCAGCTGGAGTCGCCGGGTAACCTCGGGGGCGGACAGGGTCCCGTCGCCCTCCAGGAACAGCTCGAGTATGTCCAGCGACCTGGTCACCGCGGGCACCAGTCGTCCCATGAGTTCGGCCCTCCACCCTGCGTCCGAAATTTCGGTCGCTGATCGATATGACGAACACAGCGTAGACACGGAGCAGTTGGCGGCGCAATGGCCTTCGTGCTGTCCGGCCCATTGACACGTTCCCGCCACCGTGAATACCGTCACGCCAACATTTCGAACGTGTGACGAAATACCGAACAAGTCAAGGGACAACTGCCTTGCGCATTACGGGAATCAGCACGCATGTGGTCGGAACGCCCTGGCGGAACCTCACCTATGTCCAGGTCCACACCGACGAGGGCCTGACCGGTGTCGGCGAGACGCGCATGCTCGGCCGCACCGACGCGCTCATCGGTTACCTCCGCGAGGCGGAGGCCAACCACATCAAGGGATCCGACCCGTTCGCCATCGAGGACCTCGTGCGCCGGATGAAGTACGGGGACTACGGCCGGGCCGGCGAGATCGTGATGTCGGGCATCGCCGTCATCGAGACGGCCTGCTGGGACATCAAGGGCAAGGCGCTGGGCGTACCCGTCTGGCAGCTGCTCGGCGGCAAGGTCACCGACCGGGTCAAGGCGTACGCGAACGGCTGGTACACCACCGAGCGCACTCCGGAGGCGTACCACAAGGCGGCGCGGTCGGTCATGGAGCGCGGCTACCGCGCCCTGAAGATCGACCCGTTCGGGACGGGCCACTACGAGCTGGACCACGAACAGAGCCTGTACGCCGTCTCGTTGATCGAGGCCGTGCGCGATGCGATCGGCCCGGACGCCGAACTGATGCTGGAGATGCACGGCAGGTTCTCGCCCGCCACCGCGATCCGGCTCGCGCGTGAGCTCGCGCCGTTCCGGCCCGCGTGGCTGGAGGAGCCCGTGCCGCCGGAGAACCTGAAGGCCCTGGCGAAGGTCGCGGCCAAGGTGGACATGCCGGTGGCGACCGGCGAACGCATCCACGACCGCATCGAGTTCCGCGAGCTGTTCGAGAGCCAGGCCGCCGACATCCTCCAGCCCGACGTCGGCCACATCGGCGGCATCTGGGAGACCCGCAAGCTCGCGGCCACCGCCGAGACGCACTACATGCTGGTGGCCCCGCACAACGTGGGCGGCCCCGTGCTGACCGCCGCCTCGCTCCAGGTCGGTTTCACCGCGCCGAACTTCAAGATCCTGGAGCACTTCAACGACTTCGCGGACGCGGACATCAAGAAGGTGGTGAAGGGCGCGCCGCGGGTCGATCCGGAGACGGGCTGCTTCCACCTGTCGCACGAGCCGGGCCTCGGCGTCGAGCTCGACACCGACGCGGCGGCCGAATTCCCGCAGCAGCAAGCCCGGTTCGACCTGTGGGCCGAGGGCTGGGAGAAGCGGGCGCCCGGCGGGACCGGCGCGTGAGCGCCCGCGTCCGGGAGGAGCGGCGGTGACCGCGACATCGCGCGCGGTCGTGATCGACCGCCCCGGCAGCCACCGCCTCGTCACCGCCGCCCGTCCGGAGCCGGGCCCCGGCGAGGTGCTCGTCGAGGTCGCCGCCGCCGGGATCTGCCTGAGCGACCGCGAGGTGTACGAAGGACATCGCGACGCCGCCTACGTCCGCTACCCGGTGACCCCGGGCCACGAGTGGTCCGGCACCGTGGTGGCGGTCGGCAGCGGCGCCGACCCCGCGCTGCTCGGACGCCGGACGGTCGCCGAGGGCTTCCGGGCGTGCGGCGTGTGCGAGCGTTGCCGGTGCGGCGAGACGAGCCTGTGCACCGGCGGCTACGCCGAGACCGGGTTCACCGAGCCCGGCGCCTTCGCCGACCATCTCACCGTGCCCGTACGGCTGTTGCACCTGCTGTCCGACGACGCCGACCTGCGCGCCGCCGCCCTCCTCGAACCGTCCGCCGTGATCGCGGCGGCCGTGCGGACCGGGCGGCCCCGGCCCGGCGAGCGCGTGGCGGTGGTGGGGGCGGGCACGCTCGGGCTCCTCGCGGTACAGCTGCTCGCCGCGTCGAACCCCGCCGAGCTCACCGTCGTCGACCCCCGCGCGGCCCGGGGCGAGCAGGCGCAGGAGTTCGGGGCGACCCGGGCCCTGGCCCCCGCAGAGGCGGAGTCGGCGTACGGCTCCTTCGATCTCGTCGTGGAGACGGCGGGCGCGCCCACCACCGCCGCCTCGTCCTGTCTGCTCGCCCGCAGGGGCGGACGGGTCGTCCTCACCGGGATGTTCACGGCGGGGGCGGTGGGGATCGACCCCGTGCACCTGTCCCTGAGCCAACTTGAGGTGCGGTCCGTCTTCGGGGCGCCGTCCTCCGCCTGGTCGGACGCGGTACGGGCGTTCGGTCTCGGGCTCATCGATCCGGCTCCCCTGATCACGCACGAGTTTCCCCTGGAGCGGTACGGGGAGGCGGTCGCGCTGGTCGGGGGCGGTGATCCCGGGACCGGGAAGGTCCTGCTGGTGCCGTGAGCTCTCTGCCTGCGGGCACCCGGCCGCACCGAAGCACACTCCACGAACCGAACTTCGTTCGAAATATCGGACGAGCAATCCGACTCCAAGGACACCCGTGACCGACCCCTCCGCCCTCCCTCCCCGGCCGCCCGGCGAACCCGCGCTCACCGCCCTCGGTCTCGCCGCCCCCGCCCCCGACCCCGCCGACGCCTCCCCGCACGCCTTCCCCGACGGCGGCACCTGGCGCGTCGAGATCCCCTCCGTCGAGGGGCCCGAGGCGCTCGGCGTCGTGCTCAAGGAAGCCTCGCGGCTCGACGTGCCCATCCACCGCATCAGCCAGGGCAGCGGCGTCTGGATGCTGTCCGACGCCGAGATCACCGAGATGGTCGGGGGCGCCGCCGAGCGCGACATCGAGCTCTGCCTGTTCACCGGGCCGCGCGGCACCTGGGACACCGGCGCCTCCACCCGTACCGACTCCGGCGGCGCCGGGCTGCGCGCGCGGGGCCACGACGCGCTCGCGGGCTGCGTCGAGGACGCCGTGCGCGCCACCGAACTGGGCGTCACCTGCCTGCTCGTGGCCGACGAGGGCGTCCTGTGGACACTGCACCGGCTGCGCACCGCCGGAATCCTGCCCGCGGGCACCACCCTCAAGCTGTCCGCCCTGACCGGCCCGGTCAACCCCGCCTCGTACGCCGTGTACGAGCGGCTCGGCGCCGACTCCCTCAACGTGCCGTCCGACCTGACCCCCGCCCACCTCACCGAGATCCGCCGGGTCAGCCGGGCCCCCATGGACATGTACGTCGAGGCGCCCGACGACCTCGGCGGGTACGTCCGGATGTACGAGGTCGCCGAGCTCATCCGGCGCGGCGCCCCCCTGTACGTGAAGTTCGGCCTCGCCAGGGCCACCGGCATCTACCCCTACGGCGCCCATCTGCGCGAGCACACCCTGGCGACGGCCCGCGAGCGGGTCAGGCGCGGCCGGCTCGCCCTCGACCTGCTCGCCCGGCACGGCGCGGACGGCGGGATGTCGCCGATCGGTTCACGGCACCCCGGCGAGCTGAGCCGCTTCCCCGTCCCGGAAGGGGACTGACCATGCGCACCCGACCCCGCACCCTCGGCGTGGCCCTGACGGCCGCGCTGCTCACCGTCTCGCTCGCCTCCTGCGGCCAGGAGGCCAAGGGCGGCAGCCGCTACGAGCCGGACACCGGCAAGGGCGGCACCATCGGCCTCGCCATGCCCACCAAGTCCTCCGAACGCTGGATAGCCGACGGCAAGAACATGGCCGAGCAGTTCCGCAAGGCCGGTTACAAGACCGATCTCCAGTACGGCGACGACAAGGTGGAGAACCAGGTCGCCCAGTTGGAGAACATGATCACCAAGGGCCACCGGCTGCTCGTGGTCGCCTCGATCGACGGCTCGGCGCTCACCGACGTGCTCCGCCAGGCGCACGACGCGGGCATCCCCGTGATCTCGTACGACCGTCTCATCCTCGGCACGAAGAACGTCGACTACTACGCGTCCTTCGACAACGAACGCGTCGGTGAGCTGCAGGGCCGCTACATCGTCGACAAGCTGAAGCTCGGCGAGCCCGACCCGGACTCCGACGACGAGCACACCATCGAGCTGTTCGCGGGCTCCCCCGACGACAACAACACCAAGTACTTCTGGAGCGGCGCCATGAAGGTGCTCCAGCCGTACCTGAAGAGCGGGCAGCTCGTCGTCCGCAGCAAGCAGACGAGGATGAACCAGGCCACGACGTTGCGCTGGGACGGCGGCACCGCGCAGAAGCGCATGGACGACCTGATCAGCAAGAGCTACGGCGATCAGCGCGTCGACGCGGTCCTCTCGCCGTACGACGGGATCTCGATCGGCGTCATCTCCGCGCTCAAGAGCGCCGGTTACGGCAGCAGGAGCCAGCCGCTGCCGGTCATCACCGGGCAGGACGCGGAGCTCGCCTCGGTGAAGTCGATCATCCGGGGCGAGCAGACGCAGACCGTCTTCAAGGACACCCGCAAGCTGGCCGCGCAGACCGTGCGGATGGGCGACGCGGTACTGACCGGCAAGAAGGTGACGGTCAACAACACCAAGGACTACGACAACGGCGAGAAGACCGTCCCGTCCTACCTCCTCAAGCCGGTCAGCGTCGACAGGAAGAACACGCGTCTGCTCGTCGACGAGGGGTACTTCACGGCGGGACAGCTCAAGTGACCGGGCGCGCGGGAGAGGCCCGGCCGCTGCTCGAGATGCGCGGGATCACCAAGACGTTCCCGGGCGTCAAGGCGCTCTCGGACGTGAACCTGACGGTGCGCCCCGGCGAGATCCACGCGATCTGCGGCGAGAACGGCGCGGGCAAGTCGACGCTCATGAAGGTCCTCAGCGGCGTGCACCAGCACGGGAGTTACGAGGGCGAGATCCTCTTCGAGGGCGAGCGGGTGGCCTTCAAGGACATCCGCGCCGGTGAGCGCCAGGGCATCGTCATCATCCATCAGGAGCTGGCGCTCGTCCCGTACTTGTCGATCGCGGAGAACATCTTCCTCGGCAACGAGCAGTCCACGCGCGGCTTCATCGACTGGAACGACACCTTGCGCCGGGCGAGCGCCCTGCTGAAGCGGGTCGGCCTGCACGAGAAGCCGCAGACGCCGGTCTCCGACATCGGTGTGGGCAAACAGCAGCTGGTGGAGATCGCCAAGGCCCTGTCGAAGAAGGTGAAGCTGCTCATTCTCGACGAGCCGACGGCCGCGCTCAACGACGAGGACAGCGGCAAGCTCCTCGACCTGATCGTGGAGCTGCGCGACCAGGGCATCGCGAGCATCATCATCTCCCACAAGCTGGGCGAGATCCGGCAGATCACCGACGCGGTCACGATCCTGCGCGACGGCCGCACCATAGAGACTCTGACGGTCCGCCAGAAAGGCTCGGTAACACCGGAGTTGTCGGAGGACCGCATCATCCGCGGCATGGTCGGACGCGACCTCGACCACCGCTTCCCCGACCGCACGCCGTACGAGGGCGTGGACGCGGGCGAGCCCGCCCTTTCGGTCGAGGGCTGGACGGTGCGGCACCCGGTCGACCACCAGCGCACGGTCGTCGACGACGTGTCGCTGACCGTGCGGCGCGGCGAGATCGTCGGCATCGCGGGCCTGATGGGCGCGGGCCGCACCGAGCTCGCGATGTCCGTCTTCGGCCGGTCGTACGGGCAGTACGTCGCCGGTTCCGTGGCGGTGAACGGCCGGGCCGTGGTCACGAAGACGGTTCCCGCAGCGGTCGACGCGGGCATCGCGTACGTCACCGAGGACCGCAAGCGCTACGGCCTCAACCTCATCGACAACATCAACCGGAATGTCTCGCTGGCCTCGCTGCCCGGGATGAGGCGCCGCGGCGTCGTCGACGAGCACCACGAGCGCCGGGTCTCCGAGCGCTACCGGAAGTCGATGAACATCAAGACGCCCACGGTCTTCGAGCAGGTGGGCCGCCTCTCCGGCGGCAACCAGCAGAAGGTCGTCCTGAGCAAGTGGATCCACGCCGACCCCGAGGTCCTGATCCTCGACGAGCCGACGCGCGGCATCGACGTGGGCGCCAAGTACGAGATCTACACCGTCATCGACAAGCTCGCGGCACAGGGCAAGGCGGTCCTGTTCATCTCCTCCGAGCTGCCGGAGCTGCTCGGGATGTGCGACCGGATCTACACGATGGCCGAGGGCCGCCTGACCGGCGAGGTCACGCGCGCGGAGGCCACCCAGGAAGTCCTGATGCGCCACATGACCCAGACCAGAAGCAGCAGGAGCTGAGGCCCGCCATGACCACCACGACCACTCCCCCGCGGGACCCGTCCGCCCCCTCGGCGCCCGCCGCGCCGTCGGCCCGCGCGCTGCTGATCCAGAGCGTGCGCTCCAACATGCGCCAGTACGGCATGCTCGTCGCCCTGGCCTTCATCGTCGTGCTGTTCCAGATCTGGACCGACGGCACACTGCTGCTGCCGAACAACGTCTCCAACCTGATCCAGCAGAACGGCTACATCCTCATCCTGGCCATCGGCATGATGATCGTCATCATCGCGGGCCACATCGACCTGTCCGTCGGCTCACTGGTGGCCTTCGTCGGCGCCATGTCGGCGGTGATGATGGTCAAGCACGACATGCCGTGGGTGCTCGCACTCGTCCTCTCCCTCCTGATCGGGGCGGTCGCGGGCGCGTGGCAGGGCTTCTTCATCGCCTACGTCGGCATTCCGTCGTTCATCGTGACGCTGGCCGGCATGCTGCTCTTCCGGGGCCTCACCCAGATCGTCCTGGAGGGTCAGTCGCTCGCCCCCTTCCCCGAGGGTTTCCAGAACATCGCCAAGGGCTTCATCCCGGAGATGGGCCCGTACACGCAGTACCACAACCCCACGCTCGTCCTCGGTCTCGCCACCGTCGCCTTCCTGCTGATCCGCGAGTGGCGCGACCGCAAGCGGCAGACGGCGTACGACCTGGAGGTGCTGCCGAGCGGCCTGTGGGCGGCGAAGTGCGTGGCGATGACGGCCGCGGTGGTCGCCTTCACGCTGACGCTGGCGAGCTTCCACGGCGTGCCCGTCGTCATGCTCATCATGTGCGGACTGCTGATCGGCCTCGGCTACGTGATGCGCAACGCCGTCGTCGGCCGGCACGTGTACGCCCTCGGGGGCAACAAGGCTGCCGCGATGCTCTCCGGCGTCAAGGACAAGCGGGTCACCTTCCTGGTCTTCGTCAACATGGGCGTGCTCGCGGCGCTCGCGGGCTGCGTGTACGCGGCCCGCCTCAACGCGGGCACCCCGCAGGCGGGCCTGAACTTCGAACTGGAGGCGATCGCGGCCTCGTTCATCGGCGGCGCGTCGATGAGCGGCGGCGTCGGCACGGTGATGGGCGCGGTGATCGGCGGCCTGGTCCTCGGCGTCCTCAACAACGGCATGTCCCTGGTCGGGATCGGCACGGACTACCAGCAGGTCATCAAGGGGCTCGTGCTGCTCGCGGCGGTCGGCTTCGACGTGTGGAACAAGCGCAAGGTCGGCCGCTGACCCCGCACCACCTCCCTCCCCCCTTCCCCTCTCCGATGGAGTTGTCCATGGAAACGAGCAGACGCACCGTCCTCACGGCGACGGCCGCCGCCACCATCGCCGCGGCCACCGCGGGCACCGCGCACGCGACGGCGGGGCGGCGGCCCACGAAGGAGCTCTTCGGCCGGCTCGCCGACGGCACGAAGGTGCACCGCTGGTCGCTGGCGAACGGCGGCACGCGGATGAAGGTCCTCTCCTACGGCGGCATCGTGCAGAGCCTCGAACTGCCCGACCGCCGCGGCCGGTACGCGAACGTCTCCCTCGGCTACGACACGATCGAGGAGTACGCGGCGGGCACCACGTTCTTCGGCGCCCTCATCGGCCGCTACGGCAACCGCATCGCGCACGGCCGCTTCACCCTGGACGGCACCGTCCACCAGCTCTCCGTCAACGACGGGGAGAACAGCCTGCACGGCGGGGCGAAGGGCTTCAACACCCGGGTGTGGGACGTGGAGCCCTTCGCGGACGCCACCGGCGTCGGCCTCGTCCTGCGCTACGTGAGCGTCGACGGCGAGATGGGCTATCCGGGCACGCTGCGCGTGACGGTGACGTACACGCTCACCGCACGCGGCGACTGGCGGATCGACTACGAGGCCACGACCGACAGGGCCACGGTCGTGAACCTCACCAACCACACGTACTACAACCTCGCGGGCGAGGGCAGCGGCGACATCTACGGCCACGAACTCGCCCTGGACGCCGCACGGTTCACGCCCACGGACAAGGGGCTGATCCCGACCGGCGAGCTGGCGCGGGTGGCGGGCACGCCCTTCGACTTCCGGCGTGCGAAGGCCGTCGGCGAGGACATCCGCGCCGCGCACCCGCAGCTGGTTACGGCCAAGGGCTACGACCACAACTGGGTCCTGGACAAGGGGATCACGACCCGCCCCGAGCCCTTCGCGTCACTGCGCGACCCGGGTTCGGGTCGCACGATGCGGATCGCGACGACCGAACCCGGGGTGCAGTTCTACTCCGGCAACTTCCTCGACGGCACTCTCACCGGCTCCTCCGGCCGCCTCTACCGGCAGGGGGACGGGCTCTGCCTGGAGACCCAGCACTTCCCCGACGCGCCGAACCAGCCGTCGTTCCCCTCGACGGTGCTACGGCCCGGCGAGCGGTACCGGTCGAGCACGGTCCACAGCTTCTCCGCCCGCTGACGCGAGCACCGGACCGGGACCGTCCGCCACCGGCACACCGAAGTCCGGGGTGCCGTCCGCCCGCCAGCCCAGGCGCTGGACGCGGGTGTGCCGGTTGGGGTCGTTCAGCGGATCGCCGACGATGTCCTTGTACGGGCGGGCGTGGTAGACGAGGACGTCGGTCCTGCCGTCCTCCGCGACCGTGAACGAGTTGTGCCCCGGCCCGTACTGCTTGGTCGTGTCGTTGCTGGTGAAGACGGGCCGGGGGGACTTCGTCCAGGAGGCGGGGTCCAGGAGGTCGCCGTCCGCGGCGGCGGTCAGCAGCCCCAGGCAGTAGTGCGCGTCGGTGGCGCTCGCGGAGTACGTCATGAAGACCCGGCCGTGGCGCTGGAGGAACGAGGGCCCCTCATTCACCTTGAACCCGACGCACTCCCAGTCGTACTCCGGCGTGGTGAGCCGGATCTGAGGGCCCGTCAGGGTCCAGGGGTCGGCCATCCTGGACAGGAAGACGGCGCTGTTGTGGTCCTCGCCGGGGTCCTTCTGCGCCCAGGCGAGATAGCGCGTGCCGCGGTGGGTGAAGGTGGTCGCGTCGAGCGAGAAGGTGTCCCAGGCCGTGCTGATCCGCCCCTTCTCCACCCAGCGCCCCTTGAAGGGGTCGCTGTGCGCGTTCTCCAGGACCCACATGCGGATCTTCCACACGTCGTGCGAGGGGGCCGCGGCGAAGTAGAGGTACCACTTGCCGTCGATGTGGTGGATCTCCGGCGCCCAGATGTGCGCGGCCATCTCGCCGTCGGTGTGCCGTCGCCAGACCACGGACTCCTCGGCGGTGGCGAGGGAGCGCAAGGTGCGGGAGCGGCGCAGGACGATGCGGTCGTACTCGGGGGCGGTGGCCGTGAAGTAGTAACGGCCGTCGGTGTGGCGGTGGATGTGCGGGTCGGCGCGGTGGCGGACGAGCGGGTTGACGGCCGGGGCCCGCCCGGCGGTCTCCCGCGCGGTGGCGCGGGCGAGACCCGGCGGGAGGACCAGCGCGCCGGCGGCCGCGGCGCCGACGGCGAGCGTGCCCTTCAGCAGGGCTCTGCGACGGGGCGGTTCACTGTTCGTGCTCATGGGGTTCATGGACGGTCACTGCCTTTCCGGCGCCCCGTGCGGGCGCCGTCGGGTGTACGGGGTCGTGAGGTCAACGGCGCGCGGCCGCGCCGCCCTTGATGCGCAGGAACGTCACCGAGTGGGCGGGGAACGTGTACGTGAAGCGGTCGTCCACCCCGTCGAACGTCGACGTTCTCGGAGCGACGGGACGCGCGCTCTTGGTGTTCTCGGCGGCGGGGTCCGCGGCCAGCGTGGTCACGCGGGCCTTCGCGGCGACGCCCGCGCCGTCACCGAGGCCGATCGTCGTCCGGGCCTGCGCCGCCTGGGCGTTGACGACCTTGACGATGAGTTCACCCGTCGCCTTGTCGCGGGTGACGACCTGACGGAACGGCTCGGCGGGCTTGTCGTCGGTGAAGGAGCCCCACTTCTTCCCGTCGAGGTAGAGCGTCACCTGGCGGCCGCGCACCTCGACGCGCAGGTCGTACGCGCGTCCCGTCTCGACGGTGGTGCCGTCCTGGACCATCGTCTGCTTCGCGCCGTCGGTGGTCTTCTCCACGGCCGAGCGCGTGTTGTTCCAACCGCCGAGGTTCCACCAGTAGTGGTTGCCGGTGTCCTTGACGCCGAAGGCCACCATGAAGCCCTCCTTGCCGGCCTTCTTGGTGGCCTTCACGCGCAGGTCGTAGTTCTGCCAGCTCCGGTCGCCCGCCGTGACCAGGGTGTCCTCGGCGCCCTCGTCGGACTGCACGTACGCCCCGTCCCGCACGGCCCAACTCCCCCTGCCCGCGGCCTTCGTCCACCGGGAGTCCCCGGCCGAGAAGTCGTCGGCCAGGAGGTCCCTGCCGTCGGCGCCGGTGACCCGCACGTCGTCGTAGGCGGCGCTGGTGGCCCAGGTGGAGAGGCCGACGGCGCCGGTGATCGGGCCGGAGACGGCGGGGGTGGCGGAGGCGGTGGACGGCACGACCTCGTCACCGACGTTGCGCATGAAGAGCTTCTGCGTCTCGTAGTCGGCCGAGCCCCAGGACTGGTCGTTGTCGAACCAGATCATGTTGGGCTTCCACTGCACGTAGTCCTCGTTGGCGAGCAGCGGCGCGTACGAGGCGAGCTTCACGATGTCGGCGTTGCGCTCCAGGCCGGTCATGTACGCGGCCTCGGAGAGCGCGTTGCCGAAGGTGTTGCCCTGTGAGGCGTACTCGCCGAGGAAGACCTTCGGGCCGTTGCGGTCGTAGGAGTCGTAGCGGTCGTTGTTCTCCAGGAACCACTGGGGGCTGTTGTAGTAGTGCTCGTCGACCATGGCGACATCGGCGTCCCGGTTGAGCTGCCACGCCTTGTCGAACGTCGCCCCGCTGTCGTCGGGGCCGGAGTTGGAGACGACCGTGATCTCCGGGTGCGCGGCCTCGATGGCGGCGCGGAACCGCTCGAAGCGGGCGAAGAATTCCTCGGGGAGGTTCTCCTCGTTGCCGACTTCGAGGTGGGTGAGGTGGAACGGCGCGGGGTGGCCCATGGCGGCGCGCTTGCTTCCCCACCCGGACGTCGCGGGGCCGTTGGCGAACTCGATGAGGTCGAGGGTGTCCTGGATGTGCCGCTTCAGCAGCGCGGGATCGTCGGTGGCCTTGTTCTGGCCGCAGCCGGTGACCAGGGCGGGCACGACGGGCAGCGGCATGGCGCCGGTGTCCTCGGCGAACTGGAAGTACTCGTAGTAGCCGAGGCCGTAACTCTGGTTGTAGCCCCAGAAGTTGGCGTTGGTGGCGCGCTGCTCGACCGGGCCGATGGTGTCCTTCCACTGGTAGGAGCGCTTGCGCTGCCAGCCGGACTTCTCGTCGTACGCCTCGTGGCTTCCGGTGTTGACCAGGCAGCCGCCGGGGAAGCGCAGGAAGCCGGGCTTCAGGTCGGCGATCTTCCGGGCGAGGTCCGCGCGCAGGCCGTTCTCGCGGCCCTTGTAGGTGTCGCGGGGGAAGAGGGAGATCATGTCGAGGGCTACCGGGGCGCCGGCCGCGACGGCGAGGCGGCCGGTGGTGGAGGTGCGGGTGGCGGTGAAGGACGCCGCGTACTTGGCCCAGCCGCCGCGCGCGGTGACGCGGCGGCCCGTGGCCAGCTCGCCGTCGGCGTCGCGGAGGGCGAGCGTGAGCGGCGCCCGCGCGGCCCCGTCGGTACGGGCCCAGACCGAGACGTCGTACCGCTTGCCCTTGGCGACGGCGATGCCGGTGTTGTAGCCGGAGTTGGTGACGGACGCGCCGCCCGCCAGGGAGAGGTAGGTGCGGTTGCGGGCGTTCAGGCGGCCGTCGTCGGCCAGGACGCGCACGGCGCCCGAGGTCTGCCACGACGTCAGCGGTGTGGCGGACGCGTTGTCGTCGGCGCTGTACTCGAAGGACCGGTTCTGCACGAGCTCCGCGTAGAGGCCGCCGTCGGCCGCGCGGTTGATGTCCTCGTAGAAGACGCCGTACATCGAGTCGTCGATCTTCGCGCCGGTGCGGGCGGTGTCGACGTCGATCGTGTAGTCGACGGGGGCGGCTGCGGCGGCCGGGCCCGCCGTTGCCCCGGGCCCCCCGGGACCCGCGCCGGGGCTCGCGGCGAGCGTGCCCGCGAGGAGGGACCCGAGGGCTCCGAGAGTGAGCCCGAGTCTGCGGCGTCTGCGCACCATGTCCACCATCCGTCTCCGTCACGCCCTGTCGTGTTCGATATTTCGGACACTGATCAGGATTACGAACGGCAATGTAGGCAGCGTGAGGTACGGCGTCAACGCATCGCACAGAAAACGGAGTTGGGTTCGTCCCGCCGAACAAGAACCCGGCGAAGAAGGGACTCTCAGGGGCTGACCGGCGCGGCCCCCATGCTCCGGCCCAGGAAGTCGATCACGGTCCTGGCCAGCGCCACGCGACAGTCGGACAGGGAGTGATCCGTCGCGAAGACATGGTGTTCGAGACGCGGGCCCGCATGCGTCCGGTACGCGGCCACCACGGGGTCGTGGTGGATCCGCACCGGCGCCACCTGGTCCCGGCCCGCGCCCAGCAGCAACACGGGCCGCCCGGTGAGCCTCGGCGCCAGCCGGGCCAGCTCCCACCCGGCCCCGCCGGCCTCCGCCTCCGCCACGAGCGCCTCACCGCTGGTCCCGCGCAACGGCAGCAACTCCCTGGCGAACGCGCCCACGAACGCGGCCCGCGCCGCGGCGTCCCGTCGGCACCTGGCCCCCACCGCGCCCAGATCGAACCCCGCGACGGACGCCACGGCGCGCACCCGTGGATCCGCGGCGGCGGTCACCAGCGCCGCGAAACCGCCCATGCTGTGCCCCACGACCGCGAGCCGGTCCGGATCGAGCCGGTACTCGGCCACGGCGCCGGGCTCCCGCAGCGCGGCCACGACGCGCGCGCTGTCCTCCAGGACGTGGCGCCAGGAGTAGACCCCGCCCACGCCCCAGGAGCCCCGGTAGTGGAAGACCACCGCGGCATAGCCCGCACGGCGCAGCGCCTGCGCCAGGTCGAAGTTGCGCTCGTTGCCCGGGAATCCGTGCAGCAGCACCGCTGTCGGGTGCGGGCCGGGGCCCGGCGGCAGGTGGAGCAGCCCCAGCAAGGTCTCACCCGCGCTGGGGATGTGCAGCGGGGGCGTGGCGGCGGGCTCGCCCGGGCCGAGGGCCGGATCCGCCGCCACGGGATCGAACACGGCCTCCCCTGTGCCGGGTTCGGTCTCTCCTGTGCCGGGTTCGGTCTCCCCTGTGCCGGGCTTGGACTCTCCTGCGTCGGGCATGGACGCCCCTCCGTCTCAACTACTGCACGTAGTACGGGAATTGCGTAACGTCATATGCCCCTGGCCCGATGAACTCAATGACCGTGCCGAAAGACGGTACGAAGACCGTGCGCCGACTCCGGGAGGAGCGGGGGACCTATGACGACCGAAGCGATGGCAGGCCTCGCGGCCGCCGGTGGAGCGGCCCTGGTCGGGGCGATGGCCACGGACGCCTGGGAGACGGCGAGAGCCCGCTTCCTCCCGCTGTTCGCGCGTGATCCCGGCCCGGCCGACGCCGAGGTCCGGCTGACGGCTCAGGCGGCCGTGGTGGAGCGCGCCGCGGAGCGGGACCGGGCGGCCGCCCGGGAGGCCCTGCTCCCCTACTGGCAGGTGCAGCTGGCGGGTCTGCTTCGGGAACACCCGGACGTGGCGCAGGCGTTGCGACAGGCGATCGACGGCGTGCGGGCCGAACTCCCCGACGCGCGGGGGCCACAGGCGGCGCCGCCCTTCGACGTGCACGCCGGAAGAGACGCCTACACCTCCGGGCACGACATGACGGTCACGCATCACCACGGAGACCGCTCCTCACCATGAGCGCCCCGCACTCGGAACAGCCGAGCATCTGGATCGGATCCGACCGCGACACCTACGCCGCCGCCAACAACCTGCACGTGCACCACCGCGGGGAGAACTTCGGCTCCGCCGGCCAGGTGTCCATCGCGCCCCGGCAGCTCGCCTACCCGGTGCGGGGCAGGCAGGGCGTGGTCGAGGCCCTGCTCACCGCGCCCTGCGGAACCGTGCACGTGGTGTGCGGCACCGGAGGGTCCGGCAAGACGACGGTGGCCCTGGCCGTCGCGGCGGAAGCGACGGCCAGGGGCGCCGAGGTGTGGCTGCTGTCCGCCGTGGACGCCGCCATGTTCGACGCGCACCTGCGGGCACTCGCCGTACGCCTGGGCGTCGGGGTCGAGCGGCTCAGGCTCGCCTGGTCGGGCTCCTCGGGCGACGCCCCCGACCTGGTGTGGGAGGCCCTCGCACGGCGGGTGCGGCCCTGGCTGCTGATCGTCGACAACGCCGACGACCTGACGATCCTGGCGGGCCCCGGCGGCCACGTGGAGGACGGCAACGGCTGGATCCGCCGTCCGCCGCCGCCCGGCCGACTGCTGATCACCAGCCGCAACCAGAACCACGAGGCGTGGGGTTCCGGTGCGACCCTGCACCCGCTCGACGTCCTCTCCCGGGGGGCCGCGACGGAGCTGCTCCTGGACCGGGCCCCCAGGGCGGGCCCAGGCGTCCAGGCCGCCGCGCTCTCCGACCGGCTCGGCCATCTGCCGCTCCTGCTCCACCACGCCGGTCTCTATCTCTCCCGCGCGGACCGCAACCCCTCGTGGCCGGACGGGCCCCGGTGCCCCGGCACCTTCGGGGCCTACCACCTCGCGCTCGACGACCGCCTCCACGAACTCCTGGACAGCCCCACCGCGCGGCCCTCGCACCTGCACTGCCCGCGGGCCACCGCGACCTGGGAAGTCACCCTCGACCTCCTGGCCGGGCAGCGGCTCGGCCACACCCGGCCGCTGCTCCGGCTGCTCGCACACTTCGGCGACGCCCCCATCCCGTACACGGAGGTGCTGCCCTGCGCGGCCCTGCGCGGTTCACCGCTGTTCCGGCTCCCGGCCGGGGCCGACCTCCAGCAGGCCGTCAACGCGCTCGCCGACTACGCCCTGGTCACCACCCGGGCCCCCGACGGCGACGCCGGCCGCGGCGGCCACTACACCGTGACCCTGCACCCGCTCGTCGCCGAGGTCACCCGGCAGCTCGACGACGTCCGCCGCGACCGCGGCGCGTACCTCGACCTGGTCGCCCGAGGGCTGCGCGACGGCGCGGCCAGGCACGACCCCCGCAACCCCTCCCACTGGCCCTTCTGGGACCTCGTCACCGCGCATCTGCACCGCCTGCTCGACCGGGCGGGGGACGCCGAGCAGTCCGGTCCGGACCCGGAGACCGTCATGGTCGTGGTCCTCGCCTGCATCGAGTACGCCAGGGACGCCGGTCTGTACGACCTGGCCGAGGTCACCGCCGAGCGGGCCGCCGTCGTCTGCGCCTCGCTGCCCGCCGACGGCCGGACCGCCCTGCGACTGCGCCGCGAACGCGCGCAACTCGCGTGCATCGCCGGTGACTTCACGACCGCCGTGGACGACTACCGCGCGCTGCTCGACATCCAGCGCCGGACACTGCCCGACACCGACCCCCAACTCCTGGAGACGCGGCACTTCCTGGCCCACTCGCTGAACCTGCTCGGGGACCTGGACGGCGCGGAGACGGCGTACCGGGCGGTCCTCGCGGGCCGGTCCCGGGTCCTCGGCGCCGGTCACATCGACACCCTGTGGACCCGGCACAACCTGGCCTGGATCGCCGGTCAACGAGGGGATCTGGCGGCGGCGGAGGCCGAGTACCGCGCCGTGTTCGCCGACCGCACCCGGCTCCTGGGGCACGACCACCCGCACACCCTCTACACCCGCCACGCGCTGGCCTGGATGCTCGCCCGGCGCGGCGACCTCACCGCCGCCGAAACCGAGTACCGGGCCGTGCTCGCCGACCGCACCCGGCTCCTGGGCCGCGACCACCCGCAGACGCTCCACACCCGCCACGCGCTGGCCTGGGTCCTCGCCCGGCGCGGCGACCTCACCGCCGCGGGGACCGAGTACCGGACCGTGCTCGACGGCCAGGTCCGGCTGCTCGGCGAGGCGCACCCGTACGCACAGAGCGCCGCCCGCGCGCTGGACGAACTGCGGCACCGCACCGGGTCCCCGTCGGCCGCCGAAGCCGCCGAAGCCGCCGACGAGGACCCGTACTGGTGGGGGGCCGGAGGGGGCGGCAGCTAGGGCCTGCCCCCGCACCGGCTACTCGTAGCTGATGTCCGAGGCCGTGAAACGGCAGTGGGTGCCGTCGGGGCCCGACCCCGTCTTCACCGGTTCGGCGCCGGTGTTGTTGCCGGTGAAGCGGTCGCACGTGGCGATGTTCTTGTCGCGGTCGCCGTGGACGCGGATGTCGCGCAGCGCTGCCGTGTCGCCGTAGTTGGTGTTGATGCCGACGATCGACTTGCCCGGCGCGGTGACGTCCACGTCGTTGACGATGACGGACCGCTTGTACTGCTTGGAGCAGTTGCCGCAGGAGCGCACCAGCTTGCCGAAGCCGGAGACCTGGAACTTGGTCACGACGAGTTTGCCCGCGCCGTTCAGCTGGAAGACCTTGTCGTCGGCCTTCCGCGCGCCGCCGCCGTGGACGGTGTACGTGGCCCCCGCCGACGTGCCCCTGAAGGTGGCCGCGTCCTCGCCGACGTCCTCCCACCACACGTTCTGCAGCGTGCAACTGCCCTGGCAGTGGATGCCGTCCGCGGCCGGGGAGCCGAGGACGACGTTCTTCAGGACGGCGCCGTCCGCCAGCTCGAAGAGGGGGTCCTGCCCCTCGTCCTGTCCGTCGCCGCCGAGGTCGCCGGTGCCGTAGAAGCGCTTGAGGCCGCCGTCGCGGGTGCCGGAGACCTCGATGGTCCTCGACACCGGCTGTTCGCCCCTCGCCTCGGGCCAGGCGGTGGCCGCGCCCGCGGGCGACAGCATGACGTTCGTGGCGATCCCCGCGCCCGTCAGGGCGAGTGCGGCGGTCAGCGCGCCGAGGGTCCTGCGCCCGGTCAGGCGCCGTCGGCGGCCCTTGCGCAGTGCAGCTCGTGGAGTCATGTGTCCCATTCCTCGTACGTGGGGGAGATCGTGTTCGCTCTCTGGTCTCCGCCGCTCCGCGAGGGGTTGCCGCCGCCGCGAGGATTTCCCCTCCGCCCGGGTCAGGCGAAGTCACCGCGCCAGGAGGTCCGTTCGCGCGACGTGGCGGCGCGGACCGCGCAGGTGTCGTCGCCCGCGTCCCGCTGCCCGGCCGGGTGGTTGTACTGCCCCGCGAAGACGTGCTCGCCGACCGGCACGGTCCGACCGGGCCTGAGCGTCCAGCGGTAGACGAGGAAACCGTCCCGCTCCGCCACCGAGACGTCGAAGTCCGCCGCGGGCAGCGAGCGCCAGTTGCCGGTGTCGGCGACCTCGCCGCTCCGTGCCACGCGCACCTCGACGGTGAGCTCGGTCAGCGGCTTCCTCGCCTTGACGGTGATGTCGCTCTGCGACCAGTACGTACTGGAGCCGGGGTCGATCGAGCCGTCCGCCCACAGGAGGCGGGCGGCGGGCACGCTGCCGCGCCGGTCGGCGGGCGACGCGGGGGCCTCCGGGGGCGTGGACCCCGGGTGTTTCGGACCGTTGTCGTCCGCCTGGCTCCGCGGTGGGTCCATCGGCTCCGAGCGGCGGGGCGGCCGGGGCGGGGGGCTCGGGCGGTGGGCCGGAGCCCTGCCGGTGCGGGCGGGGTCCGGCGTCGGCGCCGACGGCCGGGGGGTGGTGCTCGTCGCCACGGACTGCGGGGTCGTTCCCGCCTCCCGCAGCGCGGTCGCCACCCCGTACCCCGCCACCGCGAAGACCCCGGCCACGGCGGCGGTCGCGCTCACCACCCGCAGCCAGGAAGCACCCGTCTCCCGGCGGGTCCTGGTGCGGTGTTCGGGCGTCTCCCCCTCGGCCATGCCGCGTTCGACGCGGGCCCGCATCCGCTCCCGGTCGGGCCGGTGCGCCTGCGCCGCGCCGCGCAGCTTCCTGCGCACCTCGGTGTCGTCGTCCCTCATGTGCTTCCCCCCGTGTCCGCCGTGACCGCGCGCACCCGCTCGACGGCGGGGTGCGGGCCGAGGCGTCGTTGCAGCTCAGCCATTCCCTTCGACGTCTGGCTCTTCACCGTACCCACCGAGATCCCGAGGGCCTGTGCGGTGTCCTTCTCCGAGAGGTCGAAGGCGTGCCGCAGGACCACGCAGGCCCGTTTGCGGAAGGGCAGCGCGCGCAGCGCCTCCCGCGCGTCGACGACCGCCGGTACGTCGGGGCCCGCGACGTCCTCGTCGCGGCCCGACCAGAACAGCGTGACGCGGCGCCGCTCGCGCACGGCGCTGCGGATGCGGCTGCGCGCCATGTTCGCGACGACTCCCCTGGCGTACGCGGCGGGGTGGTCGGCGGCGCGCACCCGCTCCCAGCGGTGCCAGAGGGCGAGAAGGGCGTCGGCCGCCAGGTCGTCCGCGCCGTCGGCCTCGCCGGTCAACAGGTGGGCTAGGCGGGCGAGTTCGGCGTAGTGCCGCTCGAAGAAGGCGTGGAACTCGGCGGCCGCGTCCGCGTCCGCCTTCGCACCCGTCGCTCTAGCGGATCTCTCCGTCGGTGCGGACATCGGTCAGGGTCACCTCCCCCACCCCGTCGGCCGCGGTACGGCCGTCCACGGTCCGTACGCGGAAGGGGCGCCGGGAACCGGAGGCGAGGACCGTGAGCCCGGCGCCCCTGCGGGTCGCACGGAAGACGGCCGCGGGGCGCCCCTCGCGGTCGGGGACGGTGACTTCGGTGCGCTCGCGCGTGCCGCCCGGGGCGGCGAGGAGCGTCAGGCCGTCGAGCCAGTCGCCGTCGGGCCGCCGGTCGTCGGCGCCCAGCGGGAGCAGGGCGCCGGGGCGTACGTACAGCGGCAGGCTGTCGAATCCGTGGGTCTCGCGGCGCCAGCCGGGGCCCTGGACGCTCTCGCCGGTCAGGAGGTGGGTCCAGGTGCCGTCGGGGACGTAGAACTCGACGTCGCCCGCCTCGGTGAAGACCGGGGCGACGAGCAGGTCGGGGCCGAGCATGTACTGCCGGTCGAGCGTGCGGCAGGCCGGGTCGTCGGGGAACTCCAGGACCATCGGGCGCATCACGGGCACGCCCTCGTGGTGGGCCTCGGCGGCCGCGCCGTACAGATAGGGCATCAGGCGGTGCTTGAGGCGGGTGAACTTCCGTGCCACGTCGACCGCCTCCTCGCCGAAGGCCCAGGGCACCCGGGAGGAGACGTTGCCGTGCAGGCGGCTGTGCGAGGACAGCAGGCCGAAGGCGAGCCAGCGCTTGAAGACGGCCGGGTCCGGGGTGCCTTCGAAGCCGCCGATGTCGTGGCTCCAGAAGCCGAAGCCGCTCAGCGAGAGGGACAGGCCGCCGCGCAGCGACTCGGCCATGGCGGCCGGTGAGGCGAAGCAGTCGCCGCCCCAGTGGACGGGGAACTGCTGGCCGCCGACGGTCGCCGAGCGGGCGAAGAGGACCGCCTCGCCGGTGCCGCGCTCCTTCTCCAGGAGTTCGAAGACGGTGCTGTTGTAGAGCTGCGTGTAGTAGTTGTGCATGCGGTGCGGGTCCGAGCCGTCGTGCCAGACGACGTCCGTGGGGACGCGTTCGCCGAAGTCCGTCTTGAAGCAGTCCACGCCCAGGTCGAGCAGGCCGCGCAGCTTGGCCGCGTACCAGGCGCGGGCGCCGGGGTGGGTGAAGTCGACGAGCGCCATGCCGGGCTGCCACAGGTCCCACTGCCAGACGTCGCCGTTCGGGCGCCGGACGAGGTAGCCCTCGGCTGCCGCCTCGGCGAACAGCGGGGACTTCTGCGCGATGTAGGGGTTGATCCACACGCTGACCTTGAGGCCGCGCGCGCGGAGCCTGCCCAGCATGCCCGCCGGGTCGGGGAAGACGGCCGGGTCCCACCGGAAGTCGCTCCACTGGTGCTCGCGCATCCAGAAGCAGTCGAAGTGGAAGACGCTGAGCGGGATGCCGCGCTCCGCCATCCCTTCGACGAAACCGGTGACGGTCGACTCGTCGTACGGGGTGCAGAAGGAGGTGGTGAGCCAGAGCCCGAACGACCAGGCGGGCGGCAGGGCGGGCCGGCCGGTGAGCGCGGTGTAGCGGCGCAGGACGTCCTTCGGCGTGGGCCCTGCGACGACGTAGAACTCCAGGGTCTGGTCCTCGACGCTGAACTGCAGCTGCCCGACGGATTCGGAGCCGACCTCGTAGGAGACCTTGCCCGGGTGGTTCACGAGGACGCCGTAGCCGCGCGAGGAGAGGTGGAAGGGGATGTTCTTGTAGGCCTGTTCGCTGCTGGTGCCGCCGTCGGCCTGCCAGATGTCCACGCTCTGGCCGTTCTTGACGAACGGCGTGAAGCGCTCCCCGAGGCCGTAGATGAACTCACCTACACCCAGACTCAGTTGACCGATCATGTGGTGGGCGTCGTCGGGGGTGGTCGCGAAGGCGGTGCCCCGCCGCTCGACGGCGGTGAGGGTGTGCCCTTCGGCGTCCAGGAACGTGAGGCGCCAGGGCGCCGCGCTGTCCAGGCGGAGCGTGAGCGGGCCGGTGCTCAGTTCGGTGACGGTGCCCTCGCGGCGGAGCCGCGTCGCGGACGCGCCCTGTGCCGTCTCCGTGGCCAGCAGGGTGAAGTCGGGGCCGCGGTGCGCCTTTCCGGCGTGGTGGGTCGCCCGGACGCCGATCACCCCTTCGGCGGGCGAGAAGCAGTCGACGGTGATCAGGGGCGAGTTGAGCGTGTCACCCCGGTCGCGCACCTCCTTGACGGCCGCGTACGCGGTGAAGCCGCGGCCGTTCTCCCGCACTTCGCGTACGTCGGTCGCGTACGAGGCGTGCACCCCGTCACGCATCAGCCAGAATCCGTCGGTGAACCTCATGCCGTGCCCTCGCCCTCCCGGTCGGACGTGAAGGTGATCCGTGCGAGCCGCAGCGGCCCGCGCAGGCGCACGCGCAGATCGCGCACCCCGGTGGCGGCGAAGGCCGCGCCGTGGCGGGCGTAGGCGTACCTGCCGCCGGTCGGCGGGACCGTGACCGTGGCGGCGGCGCTTCCCGCGACGAGGTCGACGGCGCCCTCGCCCGCCGCCTCGACCGACACGGCGCTCACACCAACGCCGAAGTCACAGGCGTGGTAGAGGAGTTCACCCGCTTCCTCGGTGACCGCGCGCACGGCGTCGCCGGACGTCCTGGTGCGGTCGACGAGCTCGGTGCCGAGCTGCGTGTCGTAGCCGTTGGCCGCCAAGCCGTCCCGCCGCACCGGCCTGGCGGCGATCGGCGCACCGGCCACCTCGACCGCCGCGGTGAGCCGGATGTCCTCGCTGGAGGCCCCGGCCAGCAGCTCGTACGTGCCGGGCGGCACGGCCCAGCGGTCGTGCCGCACGTCCCAGAACGCGAGGTCGGTCAGCGGCACCTCGCACTCCAGGCGGTGCGCGGCGCCCGCCGCGAGGTGCACGCGCCGGTGCGCCACCAGTTGCCTGCGCGGCAGGGCGAGGCCCGCCGCGGCGCCCCGCGGAGCGCGTACGTAGAGCTGGGCCACCTCGTCCGCGGCGCGCGGCCCCGAGTTGGTGACGGTGAACGCGGCCCGGAGCCGCTCGCCGTCGCGGGCCACGACCAGGTCCCCATACCTGAAGGAGGAGTAGCCGAGCCCGTGCCCGAACGGGTAGAGCGGGGCGCGGTCCGCGTACAGGTAGGTCTGGCGCGAACCGATGACGTCGTAGTCGAGCAGGCCGGGCAGGTCGGAGTCGGCGGCGTACCAGGTCTGCGGGAGGCGCCCGGCCGGGGAGACGTCACCGGCGAGGACCCGGGCGAGCGCGGTGCCCGCGGCCTGCCCGCCGTGCGCGGTCCACAGCAGGGCGGGCAGCTCCGCGTGGGCGTCGGCGACCGCGTACGGGTACGACGAGGTCAGCACGAGCGCGGTGCGCGGATTGACGGCGCGGGCCGCGCGCCACAGCCGCTCCTGGTGGGGCGGCAGCGCGAGGGTGGTGCGGTCCTGGGTCTCGCGGCCGTTGATGTGCGGGTCGTTGCCCGCGACGACGACCACGGTCCCGGCGTCGGTGGCCACCCGGGCCACGGCGTCCGCACCGCGCTCCAGGACGTCGAGGGAGAAGAGGGCCGCGGGGTCGGGCGAGCCGGGGGTGGCCTCGCCCTCGGGGTCGGTGGAGGCGGTCGAGAGACCGGTGGAGGCGAGCGACGGACCGGAGGAGGTGGTCGACGGACCGGCAGGGGCGGTCAACGGGCCGGTGGAGGCGGTCGAGAGACCGGAGGAAGCGGTCGACGGACCGGCAGGCCCGCTCGCCGCACCGGCGAGGGCACCCGCGCAACCCCCCGGCACCCGCGCGGCCCCACCCGTACCCCCCGCCCCGAAGACTTCCCCCTCCGCGGCAACCTTCACCACCCCGGCGGCGACAGACACGTACCCACCCGTCCCCGTGTGCTCGATGAGGTAGCCGTCCCCGTGCTCGACCAGGCCGAACGTCTCCCGCACCACCCAGCCGCCCGGCTGCTCCGCCGACGCGCGCACCAGGCCGTCGTCGGCGACCGAGAGGTAGCGGCCGTCCGGCGCCCGCAGCGTCCACGCGCCGCCGCCCCAGTCGACGAGGGCGAACTCCGCGGCGTCGGCGGGGTCGTCGCAGACGGTCAGCGGGGGCAGGTCGGTACGGCCGGTGGCCAGCGCCGGGTCGAGGGGCTCGGCGGTACCGGAGACCCCGGCCGTCGTGACGCGCGGGGCGGCCGGCACCCGCAGCCAGCCCGCCGCACACCGCAGGCGCACCCGGTCCGCGCCCTCCGCGAAGGTCACGCGGGCGGCGCCGAAGCGGTCGCGGAGGCCGTCGAGGACGGTGCTGCGGCGGATCAGGGTGCCGCTGTACCAGTCGGTCTTGCACACGTCGGCGAGCAGTCCGACGACCGCGATCCGGGTGTCCTCGCGCAACGGCAGCAGCCCGTCGTCGTTCTTGAGCAGCACGACGGCCTGCTCGGCGGCCTCGCGGGCCAGCTCCTGGTGGGCGGGGGTGTCGATGCCGTGCGCGGTGGAGTCGCCGTACGGGCCGCCGTCCGGGTCGAACTCGCCGAGCCGCAGCCGCACGGACAGCTGGCGCCGGACCGCGGTGTCGATGTCCGACAAGGTCAACAGGGTTCGTCGCAGGGCGCGTTGGAGGCGGCCCACGGTGACCGTCGAGTCGGTGCCGTGGTCGGTGAAGCTGTCCACACCGGCGACCAGGGCGGCGGCGAGGGCCTCCTCGTGGGTGTCGAAGTACTTCTCGGAGTCGACGAGGTTGCTGGGGGCGCCCGCGTCGGAGCAGACGAGCAGGTCCTGGTCGGTCCAGCGGCGCAACTGCTCGCGCAGGTACGGCGACAGGTGGTTGGGGCGGCCGTTGACGAGGTTGTAGGCGGGCATCACGCCCGCGACGGCGCCCGCTTCCACGGCGGCGCGGAAGGCGCGCAGGTCGTACTCGTGCAGGACGCGCGGGCGCACGGAGGAGTTCGACGTGTCGCGGTGCGTCTCGTTGTTGTGGGCGAGCCAGTGCTTGAGGACGGGGGCGGTGCGCCACCGGGTGGGATGGTCACCGCGCAGGCCGCGCGTCATGGCGACGGCGAGGGCCGAGGTGAGGTGGGGGTCCTCCGCGTAGCCCTCCTCGTTCCTGCCCCACAGCGGGTGGCGCAGGAGATTGACGGTGGGCGCCCAGAGGTTCAGGCCGACGCGGTCGTCGCGGGCGTGCATGGCCCTGACCTCGGTGCCGATGGCCTCGCCGACCCGCCGGACGAGGTCGTCGTGCCAGGTCGCGCCGAGCCCGACGGCCTGCGGGAAGACGGTCGCGGGCCCACTCCACGCGACGCCGTGCAGGGCTTCCTGCCCGGTGCGGAACGCGGCGACGCCGAGCCTGTCGACCGCTGGCGCGAACTGGTGCAGCAGCGCGAGGCGTTCGTCCACCGTGAGGCGCGCGAGGAGGTCGGCCACCCGCTCGTCCGCGGGCAGACCGGGGTCACGGAACGGGAGCTGGGTCTCGGCCACGTGGGGGGTCCCCTCGGCAGGAGGCGGGCAGATCGGACGGCGGGACGGGGCGCGCGGAGGCGAGAGCGGCGGACAAGGCGGGCTTCGAAGCGCTTCGATGCTGGGGTGTTGATGGCGTTCATGTCAAGGCATCGCGTGAGACTGGCGCGTTCGACCACCCGTCACGCCACATCTGGCCAACACCGCGTGCACGTCCAGCTTTTCACGCCCACAGGCTTGTTACGGCCCGGCACGTCACCTACTCTCGCTCCGCATCGAAGCGCTTCGATCAGGAGGCGAAGACGCACTCTCGCCCGTGCTCCGGAAGCCGACCGGCGGTCACCGCCGTGTGTCCTGGCGCGCCACGAAGGGTTGACGCAATGACACCGAACTCCCCCTCCCCCAGCCCCGGTCCGGCCGGATCCGGCCCGACCCGCAGGGGCTTCCTCGCCTCGTCGTCGGGGCTCGCCGCGCTGGCCCTGACGGGCGCCGCCCCGCTGCTCACCGCCTGCGGTGGCGGCGGTTCGAAGACCGAGGGCACCACGACGGGGCAGAAGCTCAAGGACCTGCTTCCCGCGTACGTGGCGTCGGACCTCGCCACGCCGGACATTCCCGCGAAGAACGGCTCCGCGGCCGGCTTCACCAAGGCCCTGCCCGCGGCCGAGCTGAAGGTGTCGGTGCCCGAACGGCTGGGCAGGGGCGGCCGGTTCACCGTCATGGCGCCCCTCTGGGGGAACGTGCCCAAGGAGGGAAATCCGTACTGGACCGCGATGGACAGGGCCGCGGGCGTCCACGTCACGTGGCAGAACCAGCAGGGCGACACGTACGGCCAGAAGCTGGGCGCGGTCCTCGCCTCGAGCCACGTCCCGGACGCCGTGGTGGTGCCCGGCTGGGAGCTGACCGGCAGGATACCGAGCGCCATCGCCCACAAGTTCGCGGACCTCGGCCCCTACCTGAGCGGCGACAAGGTCAAGCAGTACCCGAACCTGGCCGCGATCCCGACCGGCGCCTGGCGGCGTTCCGTCTTCGGCGGCAGACTGCGCGGCCTGCCGATGCCCGCCCCCACCACCCCGAACATCGCCCCCTTCCACCGCACCGACCTCTTCGCACGGGAGGGACTGCGGGCGCCCACCAGCACCCAGGAGTTCTACGACCTGTGCAAACAGCTGAACGCCCCGAGGAGCAAGGTGTGGGCATGCGGCGACATGAGCTGGGCCGCGTACGCCGTCTTCGGTGTGCTGCCGGAGAAGCCGTACTACTGGAAGCTCGTCGACGGCAGGCTCGTCAACCGCTGCGAGACCGACGAGTACCTCGAAGCCCTGGAGTGGTCGCGCAAGCTCTACTCGGCGGGCTTCGTCCACCCCGACGCGAAGGCCGAGACCGGCAACATCGGTGACCTGTGCGCCGCGGGCGAGGTGTGGATGTACTGCCACGACCTCTCCGACTGGTACGGCAAGGCCGCGGTGCAGCGGGTGGACGACAAGAGGTTCCGCATGGAGGCCTTCGACTACTTCGCCCCCGACGGCGGCGCCCCCACGCTGTACGCGCGTCCGCCCGCCGACATCTGGACGTTCGTCAGCGACAAGGCCGACGAGGAAACCGTCCGCGACATCCTCGCCCTCGCCGACTTCACCGCCGCGCCCTACGGCTCGAAGGAGCAGCGGCTGCGCATGTACGGCGTCGAGGGCGTCCACCACACCTTCGAGGACGGAGTGCTCACCAAGACGGGGCGGGGCAACGACGAGGTCTTCTCGACGTACGAGTACCTCGCGTCGCCCGCGCCCTTCGTCGCCCATCCCGACCTGCCGGACGTCACCCGCGGCATGGTCGCATGGCAGCAGCGGCAGGGCGCCCACACCCGCAAGCCCCTCTTCCACGGCATGATGATCATCGAGCCGGCCCGGTACGCCGAGCTCGACGCCGAGTTCGAGGACCTGGAGAAGGACGTCGTGCGCGGCCGCAGGAAGGTCTCCGACGTGCGGCGGGCCGCCGCGGACTGGAAGGCGGGCGGCGGCGACGAGCTGCGGGACTGGTACAAGAAGCTCCTCGACGCGTCCGGGGCCGCCGGCGACCCGGCGTCCTGACATGGCGCACGGAACCGCCGGAGCGCGCCCGGCCGCCCCCGGCGGACCCGCGCCCGCCCCCACCGCGCCCCGGCCCTCTCCGGCGCGGCCCCCCGCGGCGCGCGTGCCCCTGCGCCACCGGCTGCGGCGCGACCGCGTCCTGCTCCTGATGGTGCTGCCCGCGCTGCTGCTGCTCCTCGCCTTCCACTACGTCCCGCTGATCGGCAACGTCGTCGCCTTCCAGGACTACGACCCCTATGTCGCGGACAACGCGTTCCGGGCGATGTCCCAGAGCCCCTGGATCGGCTTCGAGCACTTCCGGCACATGGCCGAGGACCAGCTGTTCCGGCAGGCGGTCAGGAACACCCTGGCGATCTTCGCGGTCCAGCTGACGCTGTTCTTCCCGGTGCCGATCGCGCTCGCGCTGTTCGTCCACAGCTTCGTGCGCCCGCGCGTACGGGCCGTCGCCCAGGCGATCCTCTACCTGCCGCACTTCTTCTCCTGGGTCCTGGTCATCACCGTCTTCCAGCAGATGTTCGGCGGGGCGGGCCTGGTCGCCCAGGTCCTCCGGGACCACGGTCACGAGGGCTTCGACCTGATGACCGACCCGGGCCTGTTCAAGTTCCTGGTCACCTTCGAGATGATCTGGAAGGACGCGGGCTGGGGCGTCATCGTCTTCCTCGCCGCGCTCGCCGCGGTCAGCCCCGACCTCTACGAGGCGGCCGCCATGGACGGCGCCGACCGCCTGCGCCGCATGTGGCACATCCAGCTCCCCGCACTGCGTCCGGTCGTCGCCCTGCTCCTGGTCCTCCAGGTCGGCAACGCGCTCACGGTCGGCTTCGAGCAGATCCTCCTGCAGCGCGCCGCGGTGGGCCCCACCGCGTCCGAGGTCCTTGACACCTACGTCTGGAACACCGGCTTCGACAACGGCAACTTCGGCTACGGCGCCGCGATCGGCATCGTGAAGGGCGTCTTCGGCCTCGTGCTGGTCCTCGGCGCCAACAAGGCGGCCCATCTCATGGGCGAGCAGGGGGTGTACAGGCGGTGAGTGCCCGGAACGTACGGAACTTCGGCATCGCGCCGGGCAGCAGGACCGGTCTGCGCCCGGCGTGGGAGGAGCCGCCGACCCGGGCCGGCCTCGCCGTCAAGGGGGTCACCCTGGCGCTCGTCTGCCTGGCCGTGCTCTTCCCCGTCTGGGTGGTGGTCGTCACCAGCCTCTCCTCGGTGCGGACGATCACCGAGACGGGCGGCCTCGTGGTGATCCCCCGCGGCGTCACGTTCATCCACTACCAGGAGCTGCTCGGCGGCGGCCAGGTGACGCGGGCCGCGCTGGTCAGCACGGGCGTCACGGTGGCCGGAACGCTGTTCAGCATGGTGGTGTCGGTGCTGTGCGCGTACGGGCTCTCGCGCCCCGGGTCCGTGCTGCACCGCCCGCTCCTGCTCCTGATCGTCGCCACCATGTTCTTCGGCGCCGGTCTGATCCCCACGTATCTGGTGGTGCAGGGCCTCGGGCTCACCGACACCTATCTCTCGCTGATCCTGCCGAGCGCCCTGAACGTCTTCAACATCCTCGTCCTGCGCGCGTTCTTCATGGGCACGGCACAGGAGCTGATCGAGAGTGCCCGCATCGACGGCGCCGGTGACCTGCGCATCCTGTGGCGGATCGTCCTGCCGCTGTCGCGCGCGGTCCTCGCGGTGATCACCCTGTTCTACGCGGTGGGCTACTGGAGTGCCTGGTTCAACGCGTCGATCTACCTCAGCGACCCGGAGATGCTGCCGCTGCAGAACGTGCTGCAGCAGCTGGTCCTCAAGCAGCAGAAGCCGACCGGCCTCAGCCAGGCGATCAGCACGGGTCATCTGTCCCCGCTCGCCGTCCAGATGGCCGTGATGGTGCTCGCGCTGATCCCCGTGGCCGTCCTCTCGCCGTTCGTCCAACGGCACTTCAAGCAGGGCATGCTCACCGGCGCGGTCAAGGGCTGACGACACCGACATCCGCGCCCTCACCCCGAGTTCGCGGTGCCCCCCCCCACCTCTGGAGAGAGACCATGCGACGAAACCGCCACCGCACCACCCTGACCCGGCTGATCCTCGCCCCCGCCCTGGCCGCGGGCGTTGCGTGCGGCCTGACCGCGGCACCCGCCCGGGCCGCCGTCTGGAACTCCTGCGACCAGTGGGGCAACACCACGCTCGACGGCTACACCCTCTACAACAACATCTGGGGTTCGGGAGCGGGCAGCCAGTGCATCGCCGCCGACTCCGGCACCCGGTGGAGCGTGCGCGCCGACCACCCGAACACCAGCGGCATCAAGTCCTACCCCAACTCCAAGAAGGTGGTGGGCAAGCGGATCGACGCGCTCTCGTCCCTGACGAGCTCGTACGACGTCACCGTGCCGAGGGCGGGCGACTACAACTCCTCGTACGACATCTGGGACACCGACTACGACTACGAGATCATGCTCTGGGTCAACCGCCACGGGAACGTCGGCGCCCTCGGCTCGTACCAGGGCGACGCCACGCTCGGCGGCCACACCTGGGCGGTCTACAAGGGGAACAACGGCGCCAACGAGGTGTTCTCGTTCCTGCGCACGGCGAACTCCTCCGCGGGGAGCGTGGACATCCTGCCCATCCTCAAGTGGATCAAGAACACCAAGCACTGGATGGGCGACGAGACCATCGGCGACGTGCAGTTCGGATACGAGATCAGCGGATCGGCCGGCGGCCTCGACTTCAGGACCAACTCCCTGCGGGTCTCCGGGCGCTGAGAGCCGTGGGCACGGGTGCGGGTCAGCCGGGAGCCTGCCCCGTGCTGGCCCGCACCGTCAGTTCCGGGGCGATCAGTTCGACCTCGTCCGCGCCGCGCCCCGCCAGCTTGGCGACGACCCGCTCCACGGCCCTGCGCCCCATCTCCTCGGCGGGGATGGCGACGGAGGTGAGCCGTACGGACGCCTGCAGGGCGACCTGGTCCGGGCAGACCGCGATCACCGACACGTCCTCGGGGACGGCCCGGCCCCGCTGGCGCAGGAGCCCGAGCAGCGGCTCGACGGCCGACTCGTTCTGGACGACGAAGCCCGTGGTGCCGGGGCGCTCGTCGAAGACCCGGGCGAGCGTGGCGGACGTCGGCCCGTACCCCGCGTCGCAGGGCCGGTGCAGCAACCGCACGCCCAACTCCCGTGCCCGCCAGCGCAGTCCGACGAGGGTGCGCTCGGCGAAGCCGGTGTGCCGTTCGTAGACGGCCGGGGCCTCGCCGATGACGGCGACGTCGCGGTGGCCGAGATCGGCGAGGTGGTCGACGCAGAGCGCGCCCGTCGCCTCGAAGTCGAGGTCCACGCAGCTCAGTCCGGCCGGGTCGGCGGGCAGGCCGATCAGCACGGCGGGCTGCGTGGTCTCGCGCAGGAGCGGCAGCCGCTCGTCGGTCAGCTCGACGTCCATCAGGATCATGGCGTCGGCGAGCCCGCTGCCGGTGACCCGGCGCACGGCCGCGGGGCCCTCGTCGCCGGTCAGGAGCAGCACGTCGTACCCGTGGGCGCGGGCCGTGGTGGCGACGGCCACGGCGATCTCCATCATCACGGGCACGTACATGTCGGTGCGCAGCGGCATCATCAGGGCGATGACGTTGGATCTGCTGCTGGCCAGGGCGCGGGCGCCCGCGTTCGGGTGGTAGCCGAGCTGATGGATGCTGCGCTCGACGCGCTCGCGGGTGCCGGTGGAGATGGACCGCTTGCCGCTGAGGACGTAACTCACCGTGCTGGCCGAGACTCCGGCGTGCCTGGCGACCTCGGCGAGGGTGACCATGCGGCTCTCCTGGGGTGGGCGACGGGACGGTGCGACCGACCCTAGAGGGGCGCCCCATGCGTGTCCATAGCCGGAGTCGAAGCGCTTCGACTCCGGTACACAGGGGCGGGGCGCCCCTCCGTGCCCCCTAGACCGCGGGGTGCGCGTTCTTCAGGAGCTCCTGGAACTGCGCCGGGAACCAGTGCCCGGCGAGCGGGGCGTCGGGCAGCGCGCCGGACCTGTTGTAGTTGTTGCGCACGTTCCCGCCGTACGTGGGGTCGCACATCCGGTCGAAGCCCTTGCCCTCGCCGTTCGGGATCTCCTTGCTCGCGCCGTCGGACTCGCCCGGCGGCTTCATCCACACGTAGGCGTCGATGCCGGGCTCCGGGGCGGCCTGCGGGCGTTCCCCGAGGCCCGCGCCCGACTGGTTGCACCAGTTGCCGACGTGTACGCGCCGGTCGTAACGGCCGCCGTCCACATAGGAGTTCACGTCGGTCGTGGGCCCGGGCCGGGTGGGCCGCGCCGCGCCGCCCCACCCGTTGCGCGAGGTGTCGATCAGCATGCCGATGCCGGAGCGGAAACCGGCGGACACCAGCTGGGCGCGGAAGGCCTGGGCGAAGGTGAGCTCGTCGGTGTAACGGTTCCAGTCGACCCACTTGGACTCGCGGACCGACCGGCCGCCGACCGTGTCGCCGATCGTGAAGTTCTCCTCCTTCAGGGCGCTGTAGTTGGCGGTGTTGGTGATGAAGCCGTGCACGTTGTCGACCGTGCCGCCCTCGGCCGTGGCCGCCTGGCGGAAGAGCTGCGCGGAGGCGGCGAAGTTGTCGTCCCAGCCGATCCAGCCGTGGTGGCCCGCGTCCACGTAGTTGTAGACGTTCGGGACGGCGCCCAACTGCTTGAGCGCGTAGCCGACGCCCTTCACGTAGTTGCCGTTGGCCTTCATCACGTCGCACTCGGGGGTGGCGGTGGGGCGGCCCGAGGTGTTGGTGACGAGGTTGGGCAGCGAGTCGATCTCGACGGTGGTGACGATGCGCAGGTTCGCGTACCTGGCGTCCGCGAGGATCCGCGCGATCGGGTCGATGTAGTCCCTCTTGTACCGGTCGATCTCGGTGGGGCCGAGCTCGCCGTTGGAGGCGAGTGCCGAGCAGTCCCGGCCCGGCAGGTTGTAGATGACCAACTGCACGACCTTCGCGCGCTGTTGGAGCGCCGCGTCGAGGTGGTCGCGCAGGCCCATCGCGCCGCCGGCGCCCTCGATGGCGGCGATCCGGTCGAGCCAGACGCCGGTGGGGCGGTTCGCCACGGCGCTCCCGCCGGGCTCGGCGGCGGCCTTCGCCGACCACTCTGGGTTCACGTACACCTTGGCGCCCGCGTACGGGTTGTCGACCCGGGCGGCGGCGGAGCGTGCGGCGGTCCCGCCGTCCAGAGCGAGGGCGGTGCCGCCGCTGACGGCGAGCACGGTGGTGAGGGCGAGCATCAGGGTGTGTGATCTGCGGTGTGTGCGGCTCATGGGGTGTTCGCTGCCTCTCGGGTGTGGGGTTCAGGACGCGAGGGCGCGCAGGCGGTCGCGCAGCCCGGCGCCGAACGGGGTGGGGGTGCCGTCGTACGAGCTGATCAGGGCCGGGCCCGCAGCGCAGTCCCAGGTGTTCCAGGTCCAGCCGAGGTAGGAAAGGCCGCGGTCGTCGAACCACTTCATGACGCGGTCGATGAATCCGTGGGCGCAGGTGTTCTCGCCGATCTCGCCCGCGACGAGCGGGACCTGCCCGGCGACCGGCGCGAGGGTGCGCTGCCAACAGCCTTCGTCCGCGCAGCTGTTGAAGTTGTAGATGTGCCAGGCGGCGGCGAGATTGCCGGCCGGGTCGTGCGGCGCGTGCGCCGTCCAGCCGCTCAGGTCGTTGGCGTAGGCGATGCCGCCCGCGAGGACGAGGTTCTTCGCCCCGGTGGCACGCACCGCGTCGAGGAGGTCCTGCATGCCCGCGACCTCGTAGTCGATGCCGGGGCACGTGCCGCCGTCGCGCCAGCAGGCCCACGCCGCGGCGGTGGTGGGGGTCGCGCGGTCCGGGTAGGGCTCGTTGAAGAGGTCGAGGACGACCTCCGGGTGGTCCTTGTAGGCGGTGGCGACGGAGGTCCAGAACGCCGGGGTGTACCGGGCGTTCGGCATCGGTTTCTGGCAGCTGGCGTACACGTCGTGGCAGCCGGCCGAGTTGCCGGTGTACCGGCCGTGGGACCAGTGCAGTTCGACGACCGGTGTCATGCCGTGGGCCCGGACGCGCCGGACCAGACCGTCGACGGCCGCCCGGTAGTTCGCGCCGCCGTAGCGCGGGTCGATGTTGGCGGTGCCGAGCCAGCACTCCTCGTTGAGGGGGATGCGGACGGCGTTGGCCCGCCAGTCGGCGATGGCCCGTACGGAGGCGTCGTCGACGGGTCCGTCGAAGACGCCCCAGCCCTGGACGCAGGCGAACTCGCTCCCGGAGCGGTTGACTCCGAGGAGGCGGTGGGGGGCTCCGGCCGCGTCGACGAGGCGGTTCCCCGCGGCGTGCAGGACGGGCGGTGCGGGTCCCGCGGGCAGCGCGGACGCGGGCGGCGTGAGGCCGCAGGCGACGAGCAGGACGGCGAGGGCGGCGAGCGTGCGGAACAGCCGCTGGGGGTGTCGCACGGGCGACTCCTTGTCAGTCGGGTTCGGACGGACCGGACACGGCTCTCTGACGAGCAAGTCACCGCGGCTCAGGGAAAAGGTTGCCGCGTTTTCCGGGGAATCCGACGGAATCCCACGGGGTTCCCCGTCGAATGAATTCGACCGGGAGATGCGCGCGGAGACCCTTGACAACCCCACAGCACACAAGGACTTTGGGAGCGCTCCCACAAGCTTTCGGAAGAAGGGCTCCCCCATGCGTTCCTTACCGGATCCCGCAGAATCCAGACAGTCACTCAGCCGCCGTCGCCTGCTGTCCATCGGCGCGGCCGCGGCCGCGACCCCCGCCGTTTCGGCCCTGGGACCAGCAGGTCAGAGTGCTCACGCCGGTGAGAGGACGGCGGCGGCCACGCCGTACGAACAGCGTTTCCTCGACCTCCACGCGAAGATCACCGATCCCGCGAACGGCTATTTCTCGCCGTCGGGCATTCCTTACCACTCCGTCGAGACACTGATAGTGGAAGCCCCGGATCACGGGCACGAGACGACCTCCGAGGCCTACAGCTATCTGATCTGGCTCCAGGCCATGTACGGCAAGGTGACGGGCGACTGGAGCCGTTTCGGGGCGGCATGGGAAACCATGGAGAAATTCATGATCCCGACGCGCGCGGACCAGCCGACGAACGGTTTCTACCAGCCCGCGAGACCCGCGACGTACGCCCCCGAGCACGATCAGCCCGCGCAGTACCCCGCCCGGCTCGACCCCTCGGTCGCCGCGGGGTCCGACCCGCTCGCCGCCGAGCTGAGGAGCGCGTACGGCACCGACGACATCTACGGCATGCACTGGCTGCAGGACGTCGACAACACCTACGGCTTCGGCGGCGGGGGCGCCACGCCGACGTACATCAACACCTTCCAGCGCGGCCCCCAGGAGTCGGTCTGGGAGACGGTCACCCAGCCCTGCCGCGACGACTTCACCCATGGGGGCCGCAACGGCTACCTCGACCTGTTCACCGGTGACTCCTCGTACGCCAGGCAGTGGAAGTTCACCAACGCCCCCGACGCCGACGCGCGCGCCGTGCAGGCCGCCTACTGGGCGCACAAGTGGGCCACCGCGCAGGGCAAGCAGGCGCAGGTCGCCGCGGTCGTCGCGAAGGCCGCGAAGATGGGCGACTACCTGCGGTACGCGATGTTCGACAAGTACTTCAAGCGGATCGGCGGCTGCACGTCACCCTCCGGCTGTGCGCCGGGCAGCGGCAGGAGCAGCGCGCACTACCTGATCTCCTGGTACTACGCGTGGGGCGGCGCCCTCGACACCTCGGCGGGCTGGGCCTGGCGCATCGGCTGCAGCCACAGCCACGGCGGCTACCAGAACCCGCTCGCCGCGTACGCCCTCAGCTCGTACGCGGCGCTGACCCCCAAGTCGGCCTCGGGCAGGGCGGACTGGGCGCGAAGCCTCCAGCGGCAGCTGGAGTTCTACCGCTGGCTGCAGTCCGCCGAGGGCGCGATCGCGGGCGGCGCGACCAACAGCTGGCAGGGCCGCTACGCGACGCCGCCGGCCGGGACGCCCACGTTCTACGGCATGTACTACGACGAGAAGCCCGTGTACCACGACCCGCCGTCCAACCAGTGGTTCGGCTTCCAGGCCTGGTCGATGGAGCGGGTCGCCGAGTACTACCACCAGACGGGCGCGGCGGACGCCGGGGCCGTGCTGCGCAAGTGGGTCGACTGGGCGCTGGCGCACACGACCGTCGGCGCCGACGGGAGGTACCTCTTCCCCTCGACGCTCGCCTGGTCCGGGCAGCCCGACACCTGGAACCCGTCGAGTCCGGGCGCCAACGCGGGCCTGCACGTCACGGTCGTGGACCGCACCGACGACGTGGGGGTCGCGGGCGCCTACGCGCGGACCCTGGTCTACTTCGCCGCCAAGTCCGGCCACGCGAGGGCCGCGGCGACCGCCAAGGCGCTGCTCGACGGCCGGTGGACGCACCACAGGGACGCCCGGGGCGTCGCGGTGGAGGAGCGGCGCGCCGACTACGGCCGCTTCGACGACGGCGTGTACGTGCCGAACGGCTGGAGCGGCAGGATGCCGAACGGGGACGCTGTCGACCCGTCGTCGACGTTCTCCTCGATCCGCTCCTTCTACCGCAGGGACCCCGCCTGGCCGAAGGTCGAGGCGTACCTGGCGGGCGGCCCTGCTCCGACGTTCACGTACCACCGGTTCTGGGCCCAGGTGGACGTCGCCCTCGCCCTGGGCGCGTACGCGGAGCTGCTGGAGTCCTGAGACCGGTCCTCGTGTGAAACCCCCATCGGACGTGCGAAGGGACCCTCATGCCTTCCCTGCCACGCGCGCGCAGAGCACGCGCGGTCCCCGCCCTGCTCGGCCTGCTCGGCGGGCTGCTCGCGGGCGGCGGCCAGGCGACCACCGCGGACACCGGCTCCGGCACCACCTCCTTCTCCCCCGCCGCCGCACCGCACGTCCGGCAGGACGTCCCCGGCGCCGTGCCCGGCACTCGGCCTGCGCCTCGTTGAGGGTGTTCGAGATGTCGGACATGACAGGGCGGGCCCGTCCGGCCGGTGCCGGAGTTCAGCCCGCGTAGGGGTCGGGTACGGCGCCGGGCCTGGCGAGGAACGCGAAGTCGCACCCCGTGTCGGCCTGGGTGATCTGCTCGGCGTAGAGGGCGCTGTAGCCCCGCTCGTAGCGCACGGGCGGCGGCGACCAGGCATGGCGACGTCGCGCCAACTCCGCGTCGCAGACGCCGAGTTCGAGCGTGCGGCGGGTGACGTCGAGGGTGATGGGATCGCCGGTGCGCACCAGGGCCAGCGGTCCGCCCACGTGCGGCTCGGGTGCGACGTGCAGCACGCACGTACCGTACGAGGTGCCGCTCATCCGCGCGTCGGAGATCCGCACCATGTCCCGTACGCCCCGCCTGAGCAGGTAGTCGGGCAGGGGCAGCATCCCGTACTCGGGCATGCCGGGGCCGCCCTTGGGGCCCGCGCCGCGCAGCACGAGGACGTGGTCGGGCGTGATGCCGAGTGCCGGGTCGTGGATGGTGCGCTGCAGCGTGCGGTAGTCGTCGAAGACGACGGCGGGGCCGGTGTGCCGGAGCAGGCGCGGGTCGGCGGCGATGTGCTTGATGACGGCGCCGTCCGGGCAGAGGTTGCCGCGCAGGACGGCGACGCCGCCCTCCCCGGCGACGGGGCGGTCGCGCGGGCGGATCACGTCGTCGTGGTGGACCCGGGCGCCGGCCAGCTGCTCGCGCAGGGTGGCGTGGGCGACGGTGGGGCGGTCCAGGTGGAGCAGGTCGGTGATCCGGGACAGGAAGCCGGGCAGCCCGCCCGCGACGTGGAAGTCCTCCATCAGGTAGGTGCGGCCGGACGTTGGCGAGCACGGGCACGGTGCGGGCGATCCGGTCGAAGTCGTCCAGGGTGAGCGGCACCCCGGCGCGTCCGGCCAGCGCGATGAGGTGGATGACGGCGTTGGTGGAGCCGCCGAGCCCGAGGACGGTGGTGACGGCGTCCTCGAAGGCGTCCGGCGTGAGGATCCGCGACAACCGCAGGTCCTGGCGGACGAGTTCGACGATGCGCAGGCCCGACGCGGCGGCCATCCGGTCGTGCCCGGAGTCGACGGCGGGCACGGAGGAGGCGGGGCTACGAGGAGTTGAGCCCGCTCAGGAGTCCTGCGGGTACCAGCGCAGCTCGATGGTGTTGCCGTCGGGGTCCTGCACGTAGAGGGAGAGGGCGGTGCCGCGGGCCCCGAACCTCTCTCCCGGGCCGTCCACCACCGTGAAGACGCCGGAGTCGATGACCTGCTGCCAGTCGAGCGGCTCGACGACCAGGCAGATGTGGTCGACGTTGGAGCCCTGCCGCTGTCCGTCGGGCCCCGTGATGAGGTCGATGATGGTGGTGGGGCTGACCCGCACGGACGGGAAGGGGACCTCGCCCGCCCGCCACTCCTCCACCCGTACCGGTTCGAGGCCGAGCGGACCGGTGTAGAAGGCCAGCGAGCGCTCGATGTCAGCGACGTTCAGGACGAGGTGGTCGAAGGCGATCACGCGCATGGGGGTCTCCGTGGCTTCGGGGCGCCTGCGGCGCCGGTGGTGGTCGTTGACCGGTGGGTTCAGCATCGCCGAGCAGTCATCCATCGGTCCAACACATGCTTGTCATGTGATCCATCGTGTTTCACGATGGATCAATGGACCTCCAGCAAATGCGGTACGTCGTCGCGGTGGCGGAGACCGCGAGCTTCACCCGCGCCGCCGAGCGGTGCCACGTCGTCCAGTCCGCGCTCAGTCACCAAGTGGCCCGGCTGGAGAAGGAGTTGGGTGCCCGGCTGTTCGAGCGGACCAGCCGGCGGGTGCGGGTGACCGCCGCCGGTGAGGCGTTCCTGCCCGCCGCGCGCCAGGCCCTGGAAGCGGCCGAGCGGGCCCGCGCCGAGGTGGCGGCCGCCACCGGCGAGATCCGGGGCAGGCTGACCGTCGGATCGATCCCGACGGTCACGGCCGTCGACCTCCCCGCGGTGCTGCGGGACTACCGCCTGCGCTACCCCCAGGTGCGGATCAGCCTGCGGACCGCGTCCAGCGAGCGGCTCGTGGAGCAGGTGCGCGACGGCGCCCTGGACGCGGCGTTCCTCGGTGTGCAGCCCGGGTTCCGTCCGCAAGGCGTCCACGACAGGCAACTCGCCCACGGGCGGCACGTCGCCGTGGTCGCCCCCGACCACCCCCTGGCCGGGGAGGACGAGGTGGGCCTCCCCCGCCTCGCCGACGAGGTGTTCGTGGACTTCGCCGACGGCACCGTCGCCCGCGCCCAGTCGGACGAGGCGTTCGCGGCGGCCGGACTGCGGCGCGAGGTCGCCTTCGAGGCCGGCGTCGAGCTGATGGCCCGGCTGGTCCGTCACGGACTGGGCATCGCCCTGCTGCCCGCCTCGTTCGCCGCCGAACTGCACGGCCTGCGGAGCGTGCCGGTCCGCGACGGCCCCGTACGGGTGGAGCGCCTGGTCTGGAGCAGGTTCACCCCGTCGCCCGCGGCCGCCGCCTTCCTCGCCCTCCTCGGCGTCGGGCCACCGCCACCGGCCGTGTGACGGCGCGGGGCGGGGCCCGGCCGGGGCGATCGAGGGCCGTGGGCACAAACCCGCCATTGGCGGGAGGCCCACTTCCCCCTCCTCCGGTGGCAGGCAAGAATCCTGAACTATCGGACCGGACACGCAGCGCGTGCGGACAGACACTCCACCGGAGTGGTGTGTGCGCATGCGCCGCTACGCATGCCGTGTGCAGCGCAAGACGACGGTGAGGAGTGGTTCATGGTCGCCCGCCCCGACTACCCGGTGATCGATGCCGACAGCCACATCGTGTTACCCGACTCCGACGCGTGGTGGCGCGGCAGGATCCCGGAGAAGTACGCCGCGTGGATGCCCCAGTACGACGACGACGTCCTGGTCGCGGAGGGCCGTGTCATCGAGGGCCCGTCGGCGACCTTCCACGGCAAGCCCACCCAGGCCGCCTGGTTCGGCAGGACCCAGGGGGCCACGTACACACCGGGCAGCTGGCAGCTCGACGACCCGGCGACCGTGGAAGTGCTCGACGCGCTGCGGCGCGGGGGCCTCGACCCCCAGGACCGGCTCAAGGCGATGGACCGCGAAGGGATATCCCAGGCCTACGTCTTCCCCTCCAAGGTCCTGGGACTCCTGCCCGCCCTGCGCAGCTCCGCCTTCGCCCACGAGGTGACCAAGGCGTACAACGACTGGGCGGTCGAGTACTGCTCCGCCGACGCGAGCCGCCTCCTCGCCGTCGCCGCGCTGCCCCAGCACGACATCGTGCTCGCCGTCGACGAGGCGCGCAGGGCCCTCGAAAGCGGCGTCCGTACGGTCATCCTGCGGCCCAACACGGTGGCCGGGACGAATGTCGACGACCCGGTGTACGACGCTCTCTGGGAATTCTGCGAACGCCACTCGATGGCGGTCTGCTTCCACGAGGGATTCGGCGTCGCCCGCATTCCACGCATCGGCACGGAACGTACGCACGACACCATGCAGGGCCATCTGGTCAGCCATACTTTCGAGCACATGGCCGCCGTCATGCTGCTCATCACGGGCGGGGTGATGGAGCGGTATCCCGCTCTCCACTTCGCTTTCATGGAATCCGGCGCGGGCTGGGCCCCGTTCTGGCTGAACCGCATGGACGACCACGTCGAGCAGTTCGCCAAGGACCGCGAACCGCTGCCGGAGAAACCCAGCACCTATTTCAAGCGCCAGTGCTATCTGGGCATCGAGCCGGAGGACCCGCTGCTGCCGACGCTCGTGGAGCAGGGCCTGGCGGACAATCTCCTGTTCGCCAGCGACTTCCCGCACTTCGACGCCAAGTTCCCCGGGGCGGTGACGGCCCTGGCCGACCGGGGCGACATCAGCGAGACGGTGAAGCGGAAGATTCTGAGCGAGAACGCCCGCCGGTTCTTCGGAACCGCCTGATGCGGCCGGCGGTGCCGTCTCTCGACCCGCGGACCGAGGCGGTTCTGGGTGAACTGGAAGCGCGGTCCCGCAAGGAGCAGCAGGAGCTCGAAGCGCTCCGCGCGGCAGGCGGGACGGCGCTGCGCGAGCGCGCGGGCTCTCTCATGCTGGACGTCGGCCCCGAGGTCGGTCTCTTCCTGAACACGCTGGTCAGGGTGGCCCGCGCCCGGACGGTGGTGGAGATCGGCGGCTCGGTGGGCTACTCCACGGTATGGCTCGCCGAAGCGGTGCGCGCCACGGGCGGGCGCCTCTACTCCATCGAGGTCGACAAGACCAAGCAGGACGAGCAGCGCGCCCATCTGACGGCGGCCGGCCTGGACGCCCACGTGGAACTGACCACTCGTGAGGCCCCGGATTTGCTGCCGTCCCTTTCCACTCCGGTGGACCTCGTACTGCTCGACCACTGGAAGGAGCTGTACGTCCGGGACTTCGACGCGTGCTGGCCCGTACTGCGCCCTGGAGGCCTTGTCGTGGCCGACAATGTGCTGATACCGCGGAAGAACGCGGAAGTGATCGCGCGCTATCGCCGTCATATCGGCGAACTTCCCGACGCCCAGAGCCACATGCTCGCACTGGGCGACGGAGTCGAAGTCACTACAAAGCGTGAAAACGTTCCCATGGACTGAGCGATTGACAGTCCGGACACTAACGTCTCCCCCGACACCGTTGGCACTGAGGCAAAGGCTTGCACGTGAAGATTGGCATCGAGTCGGAACTGCCCACCGTCGACGCCCGGGGCATGGCGGCCGACGAGCGTTCCGTGCAGGCCCTGTTCGGGCGGCTCGCCCGGCAGGAGGGCTTCTCCGCCTATACGGACGCCACGAGCGGATCCGTGGTCGGCGTCAAGTCCCGCCGCGGCAACGGCACCCTGGACGTGGGCAACGACTACGGATTCTGCACGGTGGAGATGGCCCTTCCGCCGGAGGAGGGCTTCGCCGCCGCCAAGACGGCGTGGCACGACACTCTCGACGCGCTGCTGCTCCCCGCCATGGGCGCGGAAGGCCTGTCCGTCCTGGCCCACGGCTGCCAGCCGCGTACCGAGACCCTGGGCAGGGCGTATCTGGCCGACAAGGGGCACTACCAGTTCTGGCTGGCCCAGGCCGAACGGTTCCCCGGGCACTACGCGTCCGACGCGTGGCCGGGCTTCGCGGCCGTCCAGTTCAACATCGACGTGCCGCTGCCCGACGTGATGAAGGTCTGCAACACCCTGATCACCATGACGCCGCTGCTGTGCGCGTGGGGTGCGAACTCCGCGGTGTTCGGCGAACGCGTGCAGCCCTGGATGTCGTTGCGGATGCGCGGCTACATGGAACTGGCCGAGTCGAACCCGTTCTTCGCCGACCGGCTCCTCTTCCCCCGCCGGACCTACAGCGGCCTGGCCCAGTACATGCAGGACGCCTGGGCCACCCCCGTCTTCGAGGTGACCAGGGCGGGCCGGATCTACCGGCCGGTGGACCCGCAACTGACCACGACGGAGTTCGCCGCCGCGGGCGAGGCGGACTTCGTCGACTTCCAGGGCGCGAAGCGCACCCTGTCGTGCACGGTCGACGACCTGGCGTCGGGCCTCGTCTTCTACTGGCCCGCGGTACGCGTCAGGACGCAGTTGGACGAGACATGCGGTGTCGCGGAGGTCCTCGCCGCGGTGGCGGCCGGGCGCCCCGAGTCCGTGCTGCGCAACGGCGGCCGCGACACCTTCGTCGAGGTCCGGCACCTGCCCACCATGAGCCGGCCGGAGACCTTCGCCTGGCTGGCCATGATCCTGGGCTGGCTGGAGAACATCGAGCGGTGCGAACAGCTCTTCCGCCCCTGGACCCTCGCCCGGTCGTGCGCGGCCATGCCCCAGGTCCAGGCCGACGGCTGGAGCGCGGAGGTGGCCGGGGCCCCGCTGGAGCAGTGGGGGCAGCAGGCCTTCGCCGTGGCGGCGGAGGGGCTCGCGCGGGGGCAGGCCGCGCCGGTCGAGGAGCTCGAGCCGCTGGCCCGGCGCCTGCGGGACCGTACCAACCCCGCGGCGGACGCCGTCGGTTGGCTGCGCGCCGAGGGGATCGAGGCGCTGGTCGAGAAGCTGAGGATGTGACGACGTGAGAGAGCAGGTCCCGTTACCCGCCGCGCCGCCCCGGTACGCGTACAACTTCTGTGCCGGGCCGGCGACGCTGCCCCGCCCGGTGGCGGAGCGGATACGCGAGGAGTTCCTGGCCCACGCGCAGGACGGGGCCTCCGTCATCGAGATCAGCCACAAGGGACCGCGGTTCACCGGGATCGTGGACACCGTGGAGACGCTCTTCCGGAGCCTGTGCGCGCTCCCCCGCAGCCACCACTTGTTCTTCATGCACGGCGGCGCGCGGATGCAGTGCTCCGCCGTCCCCCTCAACCTGATCGGCCGGTCCGCCGCCCGCACCGCCGGGTACGTCGAGACGGGCCTCTTCGCCCGGCAGGCGGCCCGGGAGGGGGCGCGCTACGGCACCGTGCGGACCGTCGCGAGCAGCGCGGCCACCTCGTTCGACCGGATACCGGCCACACCGGCGCGCGACTGTCCGAGCGACGCCGCGTTCATCCACCTCACCAGCAACAACACGGTGTACGGCACCCGGTGGACCGACTTCCCGCGGGATCTGCCCGCACCGCTGGTGGCCGACGCCACCAGTGACATCCTGTCCCGCAGGCTCGACCACACCCGGTTCGGCGTGGTGTACGCCGGGTTCCAGAAGAATCTGGGTCCTTCCAGCATGGCCCTGGTCACCGTCAGGGACGACCTGATCGGGCACGCCCTGGCCGGCACCCCCCGATTGCTCGACTACGCCGTCCAGGCCGAGACGCGCTCGCTCGACAACACCCCGAACACCTTCGCCCTGTTCGTTCTGTCGCTGGTCCTGGAATGGGTGCGGGACCAGGGCGGCCTGGCCGTCGTCGAGCGCCGCAACGAAACCAAGGCCGCCCTCCTCTACGCGGAACTCGACCGGTCGGCCTTCTACCGCCCCACGGCCAGGGCCGCACACCGCTCCGTCACCAACGTCGTCTTCCGCCTCACCGACGAGTCGCTGACGGGCGAGTTCCTCGCCCTGGCCGCGTCCGAGGGCCTGCTCGGGCTGGCCGGCCACCGGACCGTCGGCGGTGTCCGGGCCTCCCTCTACAACGGCATGCCCGAGGACGGCGTCCGGGCCCTGGTCGGCTTCCTGCGCGAGTTCGAGCGCCTGCGCGGCTGACCGCGGCCCTCCCGCCGACGGCGGTGACCGGCCCGGCCCGGCCGGTCACCGCTCCACGTCAGGCCGGTTTGCGTACGGTGAAGGCGTACCGGCCCAGGCTGAAGAAGTAGTCGCCCGCCGCGGCCAGCTCCCGCAGCTCACCGCTCCAGGCCCGGGTCCGTTCCGCACGGGCGCCCGGGTGACCGGCGAGGAACGCCACGATGAAACCGATCTGCCAGTAGCTGTACCTGCCCGGGTCCAACTCCCGGTCCACGAACGTCAGCGTGGTCAGCGGCTCCTCCTCGAAGCCCGCCTTCCGCAGCAGCGGCCCCAGCCGCTGCGGCAGGCGGGGGTGGGCGACGTGGTCCTCCCAGAGTTCCAGGACGTCCCGCATCCGCTCACGATCGGCCGAGCGCCACACCAGCGAGTCCCAGTCGGTGTCCAGGACCACCGCGCGGCCCCCCGGCCGCAGCACCCGGAACAGCTCGTCCAGCGCCCGCCCGATGTCCTCCACGTACTCGTAGACCTGCACCGCGACGGCCGCGTCGAACGTCGCGTCCGGGAAGGGGATGCTCTCCGCGCGCCCGGTCCTCAGGTCGACGGCGCCCCGCGTGGCGGACGCGGTGGCGTCGGCGCAGCGCTCCCGGGCCAGGGCCAGCATGGACCCGCTGATGTCGATGCCGCAGACGCGCCCCGTGGGGCCGGTGTCCTCACGGAGCTCCGCGAGCAGATAGCCGGGCCCGCACCCGACGTCGAGGACCGCGTCCCCGGCCCGGACACCGAGCTGACGGCGCAGGTGCTGGCGCTGGGCGACCATGTCGGCGGTGTGCGCCTCCGTGTCGGCCTCGGTCGCCCGCTCCCCGTCGAAACGGAGCAGCCCCGTCACGGGAGCGAGCCTTCCGTGAGCGCGCGGTCCGGCCGCCCGGGCTCCGCGGGCCCCGTGGCGGCCAGCCACTCCCGCGCCCGGTGCACGGGGAGATCGGTCAGCTCCGGTGCCTCCCCCAGGTACCGGGAGGGGTCGAGGAGGGCGTCCACGTCGGTGGCGGAGAGCCACGCGGTGACGATGGGGTCCGCGAGCAGGCAGTCACGCAGCCGCTTGCCGTCGCTCCGGGCCCGCTGGCTCAGCTCGTACACGAGGGTGTGCGCGCTCTGCTTGCCGATCGACGGGGCCAGGGCCAGCATCACCGCCTCCGTACAGAGGGATTCGGCCGCGGCCCGCGTGTTCGCGGCCATCCGCCCGCTGTCGACCCGCAGGCCGGCGAGCACGTCGTTCAGCGTGGCGAGGGCGGCCAGGGTGTAGTGCGACACGTCGGCGACCGCGACCCACTCCATACGGAGGCCGCGCGAGTCCCGCTCGTGTTCCTGCACCATGCCCTCGATGCCGAGGGCGGCGTGGGAGCGGGCGAGCCGGGCAAGCAGCACCACCTGGGCCGAGCGCTCCGGATTGCGCTTGTGCGGCATCGTGCTGCTGCCCACCTGCCCGTACCGCCACCCCTCCGACACCTCGCCGACCTCGGGACGCGACAGCACCCGCAGCTCATCGGCGATGCGCGCCAGCGTCCCCGTGAGCATCGCGAGGGCGGTCCCGAACTCGGCCACCCGGTCCCGGGCCGCGTGCCAGCCGACCGCGGGCACCGCGAGACCCAGCTCCTTGGCGAACAGTTCGAGGAGCTCGCGGCCGTGCCCGCCGAACCCCGCCATGGTGCCGACGCCGCCGGACAGCTGGGCCGTGAGGACCCGGGGCCGCAACTGGCCGAGCCGCTCCACGTGCCGCAGCAGCTCGTCGAGCCAGCCGGCGACCTTGAGCCCGAACGTGATCGGCAGCGCGGGCTGTCCGTGCGTACGCCCCGGCATCTGGCTCTCCCGGTGCTCCACCGCGAGGTCGGCCAGAATCGCCGCCATCGTCCGTACCCCGGCGTCCACCTCCGCGAGCACCTCGCGCATCTCCAGGGACTGCGCGGTGTCCTGGATGTCCTGCGTGGTCGCCCCGAGATGCACCATCTCCCCCGCCGCGCCCTCGCACGCCGCCTCCAGGCCGCGCAGCAACGGCACCAGCGAGTGGCCCGTCCGGCGGAACTCGGGCGCCAGGGCGTCGAGGTCGATGCGTCCCGGCTCGCCCGCGCGGGCCACCTCGGCCGCGGTGCCGGCGGCGACCATCCCCAGCCGCTCCTGGCACGAGGTGAGCGCCGCCTCCACCCGCAGCCAGCGCCGCAGTCGGCACCGGTCGCAGAAGATCCGCCGGCTCGTCGGCGTCGCGTAACCGCCGCCGTGGAAAAGGGAGTCGCTGATGTGGGCGCGCTCGTGTCCACACGGCTCGCGCTGCCCGACGTGCTGCGGGCGCTGGTCGGAAACAGTCATGGATCCTCGCATCCTGGAGGTCGCCGGCTTCCCCGTCAGAACCGTTCGGTGCCAACATGCCCATCTCCGCAGCACGCGCCAAGGCATCCGACCCGGCCCTGACCCCGTGCTAGACCGCTTCCAGCCGATTGAGGCTCACGACCGACGCCCGCGCACGCTACGAGGCGCCCACCACCAGCCACCGTGACGGCAATTCGATGCGCGTGCCGTCGGATGTGAACTCCGTTGACGCCAACGGGAGGTGGGCGCTCGCGAAGATGGTGAGCCCGGCCGCCTCGACCTCCTCGTCCACCGCGGCGTCGACGGCCTCGGCGGGGGCGAGACCGTGCGCGAAGACGGGAGCCAGCTTCGGCGGGGGTCCCGTGGGGCTCTTCATCAGGTCCATCAGGACGGGGCGGGCCGCCTCGGAGAGTTCGACGAGGAAGGCGCGGCCCCGGTCGCCGAGCAGCGTGGCGATGCTGTCGAGCAGCGGCTGCCGGTCGGCGGCCTCGCACTGGTGGAGGACGCCCCGCATGTAGACGTTCACGTCACCGACCTCCGCGTGCAGTTGCTCCGCCTCGCTCGTCGCGGCCACGTCGAGCTGACGGAAGTCGACCTGCCCCGCCGGGTCCGCGCGCCGGGCGTGGTCGAGGGCGGCCGCCGACAGGTCGATGCCGAGGACGCGCGGGAAGCGGTCGGCGAAGAAGCGGGTCTGGGTGCCGTTGCCGCAGCCGAGGTCGACGAGGGGCAGTCCGGCGGCGCTCATGTGCGGTTCGAAGAGCGCGAGATGGAGCCCCGCGGTGAGGGCGGGTTCGGCGTCCCAGAAGACCGCTCCGGGATCGTCGGGCGCCTCCCGCCAAAAGCCCTCCCAGGCCTCCCTGTACCGGCTCGTGACGCTCATGTCCGTGCTCCCCGGGGTGCGACGATGGCCGCCGAAGCCGGCGACAAGATCGGTCTACCGCGCCCCGGGCGCGCGGACAAGACACCCGCGCGTTTCCTTCACCGGTCAATCGACGCGGGACCGCCGGGCGCGCGCCCGCCGGACGTCGTTCAGCGCCGTGGCAGGCTCAGTTCGAACCAGACGGTCTTGCCCTGGCGCGTCCTGCTCGTGCCCCACTCCTTCGCCAGGGCGCTGACCACGCGCAGGCCGCGCCCGAACTCGTCGCCGGGGCCCGCGCTGAGCAGCGTCGGCAGTGTCTGGTCGTCGTCCTCGACCTCGCACAGGAGCACGCCCGAGCGGACCAGGCGCAGGTCGACCCGGCTGCTGCGGGAGTGGCGCACCACGTTGGTGACGAGCTCGTCGACGAGCAGCTCGGCGGTGTCGCTCAGGGACTGCAGGGACCACGCCCGCAGTTGGGCGCGGACCAGCTCGCGGGCCCTGCCCACCTCGCTGGGGTCGACCGCAAGACGCTGGTGCGCGACGTCCTGCGCCGCGATGCCGTTGAGCCTGGCCATCAGGAGCGCCACGTCGTCCTTGCGGCCGCCCCGCGTGTTGAGCGCCCGGATGATCGTGTCGCAGGCGTCGTCCATGGAGGCGGCGGGGTGCGCGGCGGACTCGGTGAGCGTGGCGAGGCCGACGCCGATGTCCTCGCCGCGGACCTCGACGAGGCCGTCGGTGCACATCAGCAGCCGGTCGCCGGGCGCCACCCGCACCACGACCGACTCGAAGGGCACGCCGCCGACGCCGATGGGCGCGCCCGTGGGCAGGTGGAGGAGTTCGCTGCGGCCGTCCTCGGCGCGGACGAGGACGGGTGGGATGTGCCCGGCGTTGGCCAGGTGCAGCTCGCTCGCGATCGGGTCGTAGACCGCGTACAGGCACGTCGCCAGATAGTGCTCGCCGAGGCGCTGCGCGAGGTCGTCGAGGTTGCGCAGGAGCTGCTCCGGCGGCAGGTCGAGGGCGGCCATGGTCTGCACGGCCGTACGCAACTGGCCCATCATGGCCGCGGAGTTGAGGCCGTGGCCCATCACGTCGCCGACGACGAGCGCGGTCCTGGAACCGGGCAGCTTGACGGAGTCGAACCAGTCGCCGCCGACCCGCCCGAGGAGCGTGCCGGGCAGGTAGCGGGTCGCGATGTCGCAGCCGGCCATCCGGGGCTGGATGTGCGGCAGCATGCTGTCCTGGAGGGTGTCGGCGACGCTCTCCTGGTACGTGTACATGCGGGCGTTGTCGAGCACGAGGCCCGCGCGGGCGGCCAGTTCGGCGCCGGTGACGCGGTCCATGTCGTTGAAGACGGGCCGCTCCCGGTGCCGGAGCAGGATCATGAAGCCGAGCACCACGTTGCGCGCCTTCAGCGGCACGACGAGCATCGAGCGGTGGTTGATGAGCGGGCGGATGTCCCGCTTCTCGAACTGGGAGGCGATGGCGTTGCCCATCTCCTCGGAGATGCGCGGCACGAGCACCGGGTCGCCCGAAGTCATGCACTGGAAGAACGGCGTGTGCACGGGGAAGGGCATGGACTCCCCGACCGGCACCACGTCGTCCCAGCGCCCCGGCTCGTCGGTGTGCTCCAGAGCGACCCGGTGCCACATGGTCGTCTCGTCCGGCACGCCCTCGGGGAACCCCTCGCCCGCGACGACCTGCTCGCGCAGATAGGTGCCCGCGACGTCGGTGAAGCGCGGCACGACCGCCTTGCTGACCTCCACGATCGTCCGCGCCAGGTCGAGCGAGGAGCCGATGCGCCCGCTGACCTCGTTGAGGAATTCGAGGTGCTCGCGCACCGCCGCGTACTCCAGGTCCTCGGCCTCGTCGTCCACCGCGCCCGGAGCAACCGGCAGCCCGGCCGCGGCGTCCCGCGCGGCGCGCTGTCTGCGTTCCTTGCGCTCGGCGCGGCGGGCGACGCCCCAGTCCGGGGTGACGGGCACCCGGTCGTGGCGGCTGAACTCCAGGACGGGATAGCCCAGTTCGAGGACCTGGGAGACGATGCGGGCGCTCTCGCCCACGCTCATGCTCGGCAGGATCTCGGGGAGCCTGGCCGCGAGTTCGTCCGCGCCGGGGAAGTCGGTGTGCAGCGCGAAGCCGGGCGCGACGCGCTCGACCTGTTCGTCGTCGTCCTCCTGCCGCTCTCCCTGCGGCGCCGCGGACGCGGTCAGCCGCGCGGCGTCGGCGGCGAGCACGAGGAGCCGCTCGGGGCCGGGGCCGACCAGCGGATACGCCCACCACAGCACGTCGACCCTGCCGCGCTCGCCGGTGTCGCCCGGTCCGGACAGCCTGGCGCGTCCCGCCGCGGGGTAGGAGATGCGCCCGTCGAGGGAGGTCTCCAGGTCGGGGCCGAGCCCGTCGTCGTACGCGCCGTACGGCTCGCGGTCCTCCTGGATCGCGCCGTGCACCGGGAGCAGATCGCCCACCGGGCGGCCGACGGCCTCCTCCTTGCCGTACCCGAAGAGGCGGCGCGCGCCGATGCTCCAGTGCGAGACGAGACCCGCTCCGTCGACCACGACCACGGCGAGGGGGATGCGCCCGGACGCGGCACTCTGCGTCACCGGCTCACCTGGAGTGCCTTGTTCCATGGCTCATGCTCCTTCCCGCGGCGGCGCAAGATCTGGGCCGCCACCAACCACCGTACGGCCGTCGCGGGTTGCCGTGCCGGGCATTGCGGGAATTGCCCGGCGGGACCGGGCCACCGGCGCACGCCCCCCTGGGGCCGGACTCCCTCAGTCCTCGTGACCGAGTTGGAGGTCCCGCTCCGTGCGGCCGCCGCCCGCGACCTGGAGGACGGTGGCGACCGGCGGGTAGCCCGCCGCGATGACGGTGTACTCGCCGGAGGACAGGTCGACGAAGCGGAAGGTGCCGTCCGCGCCGGTGGTCAGGGTGTCGACGACGTTGCCCGCCGCGTCGAGCAGGGTCACGCGCGCGTCCTCGACCGGGCGTCCGCCGCTGGCCCGCACGGTGCCGCGCAGCACGGCGCCGCCCGCGAGCTCCACGTCCTGGCGGGTCTCGCGCGATGCCTGCACGCTGACGGGGAGCGCGGCGGGGCGGAACGCGGGGGCGCTCGCCGCGAGCGTGTACTCGCCTGCCACCAACTCGGTGATGACGTAGCTGCCTTCGCGCCCGCTGCGGGTGGTGGCGACGACCTCGCCGCGGACGTCGGTGAGGGTGACGGCGGCGTCCCTGACGGGGGTGCCGTCGGCGGTCACCACGGTCCCGGCGAGGCGTCCCGCCCCGCCGAGGACGACGTCGAGCTCAACGGGCCGCTCGCCGACGGTGACGGTGACGGCCTGCGGCTGGTGTCCGCCGGCGGCCGCGATGAGGACGAAGGAGCCCGTGCCGGGCGTGGACAGCGCGTACCGGCCGTCCTCGCCGCTCGCGCCGCGCCCGATCTGCTGCCCGCCGACGTCGATGAGGGTGAGGGCCGCGCGGGGCACCACGGTGCCGTCGGGGTGCTGCACGGTGCCGCAGACCGGGACTCCGGCGGTGTACGACGCCGTACGGGCCTGGGGTACGGGCGTGGGCTCGGCGGCGGTCGCGTTGGGGGTGGCGGCGCTGGACAACAGGGGGGTCTCCTTGAGGAAGAAGGCGAGCAGCATGCCGAGGACGAGCACCGGCACCAGGTAGAGGAAGATCCGCGGCATCGCGTCGGCGTAGGCCTGGATGTAGCCGTCGCGCAGCGGTGCGGGCAGCGTGTGGACGAGCTGGGGGGTGATGGACTCGGCGTCGGGCAGGGACCGGCCCGCACCGGCGGGGATCCGGTCCCGCAGCGCGTCGGCGAGCCGGTCGGCGAAGAGCGTGCCGAAGATCGCGGCGCCGACGCTGCCGCCGATCTGCCGGAAGTAGTTGTTGGCGCTGGTGGCGGTGCCCAGGTCGGCGGGGCGCACGGCGTTCTGCACGGCGAGGACCAGGACCGGCATGACCAGGCCGATGCCCGCGCCGAGAACGGCCATCCAGATGCTGTACTGCAGCCGGGAGGTGTCGACTTCGAGCCGCGAGAGCAGCCACATGCCGACGACGGACAGGACGCCGCCGAGGATCGGGTAGATCTTGTAGCGCCCGGTGTGGCTGATGAGTTGCCCGGAGACGATCGAGGCGCCGACGATGCCGCCCATCATCGGCAGCATCAGGAGGCCGGACTCGGTGGCGCTTGCGCCGTCGACCATCTGGAGGAAGGTCGGCAGATAACTGGCCGCTCCGAAGAGAGCGATGCCGATGACCATGCCCACCAGAGAGGTGATGTTGAAGACCGGGTCACGGAAGAAGCGAAGCGGAATGATCGGTTCTGCGGCGAACTTCTCGGCGACGAGGAAGAGCACGCTCGCCACGACGGCCCCGGCGCCGAGCCCGAGGATCACGCGGTCGCCCCACTCGTACTCGGTACCGCCCCAACTGGTCAGCAGCACCAGGCAGGTGGAGGCGGCGGCGAGCAGGAGCGCGCCGAGCACGTCGAGCCGGGCCCTCGCGGTGGGCTTGGGCAGCTTCAGGACGAGCGTGACGACGAGGAGGGTGACCAGGCCGAAGGGCACGTTGAAGTAGAAGCACCAGCGCCAGGAGACGTGGTCGGTGAAGAAGCCGCCGAGCAGCGGTCCCGCGACCGAGGCGAGGCCGAACGCGGCGCCGATCAGGCCCATGTAGCGGCCGCGCTGCCGGGGCGGCACGATGTCCGCGATGATCGCCTGGACGCCGATCATCAGGCCGCCCGCACCGGCGCCCTGGAGCGCGCGGAAGGCGATGAGCTGGTCCATCGTCCGCGACCAGCCGGCGAGCGCCGAGCCGACGACGAAGACGACGATGGCGAACTGGAAGACGCCCTTGCGCCCGAAGAGGTCGCCGAGCTTGCCGTAGATGGGCAGGCCGACGGTGGAGGTGAGCAGGTAGGCGGTGATCGCCCAGGACATCTTGTCGAGGCCGTGCAGCTCGCCGACGATCTTCGGGAGCGCGGTGGCGACGATCATCTGCTCCAGCGCGGCGAGCAGCAGGGCGAGCATCAGGCCGACGAAGACCATCCGTACGCGGCTGGGGCTGAGGCCGTGGCCCGCCGGATCCGGGGGTGTCGGCGGCCCCTGTCCACCGCCCCGGTCGTCCTGCGCCGGGGGCGCGTCGCCTTCCGCGCGGTGCCGCTCGTCCCGGTCGAGCCCCCTGCTCCGCTCGTCCTGTTCGGCGACCTTCACCAGCGTCGTCCCGCCCACGTCCTGCTCCCCTCGTCGCGCCTGCGCCGCCCATTTCTCGCATTACGCGACAACAGCGAGCAAGCGCGACGAGTCGTCCTCGCGCGGGGCCCGGCGGGCGTAAGCGCCGGTAGGAGCCCTACGGCGTACAACGGAGCCGGACGGAAAACCACTCGAAACGGTGAGCGTGAGGGCAACCCTGATGGGTTACACGGGAGTTGGGGCGGGCGGGCGGCCGCGGCCGCCCGCCCGTCGCGGGTCCTACTTCTCGACCTCGGCGGCGAGATTGCCGAGCACGCTGTCGTAGATGCGTCCGAGGCCCTTGGGCGCGAACGTCTTCTCGAAGAAGCCGCCGATGCCGCCCGCGCCGTTCCACACGGTGGTGACGACCACGCGGGACTTGCCCTCGCCCGCGGGGGTCACCGTCCAGGTCGTGACCATGGAGGAGTTGCGGTCCTTCTCCACCAGCTCGCCCTCGGTGGGCTCGCTGACGTCGAGGAGGCAGTCGCGGATCCGCTTGCTGGTGGCCTGGAGCTTCCAGTGGACGAGGGTGCCCTGGCCGTCGCCGCCCTCGCGCACCTCGTACTCGCTGAAGTGCTCCGAAAGGAGCTTCTCGCGCGTGCCGTTGTAGTCGGCCAGGGCGTCGAAGACGTCGTCCGGCTTAGCCGTGATGATCCGCTCCGTGACCGCTTCGACCTGCGCCATTGCACTTCCTCCAGCATGTGTGTTCCTCGGGGCTTCACGGAAAGCCAACCACCCGGCGTACCGGCCCCCCAAATCGGGTCCCTGGTCGGCGGCTTGGTCAGCCCGGCAGGAGCCGGAGCGAGATCCACAGCGCGAGCGTGGACAGGACGAGGGCGGCGGGAGTGGTGAGGAGGCCGAGGCGGGTGAAGCGCCCGAGGTGCACGTGGTGGTCGTGCTGGTGGGCGATGCGGCGCCACAGGAGCGTGGCGAGGGAACCGGCGTAGGTGAGGTTGGGTCCGATGTTCACGCCGAGCAGGACGGCGAGGACGCCGCCGGGACCGGACGGCGCCGCCAGCGGGACTAGGGCGAGCACGGCCGGCAGGTTGTTGATCAGGTTGGCGAGCAGCGCGGCGACGGCGGCGGTCCCGAGCAGCGCGGGCAGCGCGGTGCCGTCCGGCAGGAACCGTCCCAGCGCGTCGCCGAGGCCGTTGTCGACGACGGCCCTGACGACGACGCCGAGGGCGAGGACGAAGGCCAGGAACGGCAGCGAGGCGGAGCGCAGGATCGCCACCGGTGTCGTACGACGGCGTACGAGCGACCGGACCGCGAGGACGGCCGCCCCGGCCGCGGCGGCCCAGGCGGGGTCGACGCCGACGGTGGAGGCCACCGCGAACCCGGCGAGCGTGACCGCGACGGTCACCAGGGCGAACAGCGGCATCTCCGGTGGCTCCGCGGCCTCGGCGCCCTGCGAGGGGGCGTCGAGGTCGGCGGCGAAGAACCGCCGGAAGACGGCGTACTCGACCGCGATGGCGACCAGCCAGGGCAACGTCATGAGCAGTGCGAACCGGGTGAAGCTCAGGCCGGTCGCGGCGAAGGCGAGGAGGTTCGTCAGGTTCGAGACCGGCAGCAGGAGGGACGCGGTGTTGGAGAGGTGGGCGCTGGCGTAGACGTGCGGCGCGGGCCGGGCGCCCATGCGCGCGGCGGTGGCGAAGACGACCGGGGTCAGCAGGACGACGGTGGCGTCCAGGCTCAGGGCCGCGGTGATCACCGAGGCGAGCGCGAAGACGGCGCCGAGCAGTCGGCGGGGGCGGCCCGCGGCCCGGCGCGCCATCCAGCTGCCGCAGGCGTGGAAGAGGCCCTCGTCGGCGCAGAGCTTGGCGAGGACGAGGACGCCCGCGAGGAAGCCGATCACCGGGCCGAGCCGTGCGGCCTCGTCCCCGACGTCGTCGAGCGGGATCGCCCCGGAGGCGACCACGAGACCGGCGGCGGGCACGGCGAAGGCGGCCTCCGGCCAGCGGAAGGGCCGGACGACGGCACAGATGAGGACCACGGCCAGGGCGGCGACGGACAGGGACTCGACGAGCATGCCTCCGATCATGCATCGCCCGCCGCCCGGTCCGGTCGCCGCCCTGCCCCGGGCCGCGCTACGGCAGCGTCGGTCCGGGGCCGCCGGTGCGGAAGCGGGCCACCGTCCCGTCGTCGCTCCAGCGGCGCAGGCCCGCCTTCTCCAGGACGCGGACGGAGGCCGGGTTGGACAGTTCGACGTCGGCGTGGACCGCGGTGACGCCCGGTACGGCGAGGGCGGCCGTCACGAGCGCGCGGGCGGCCTCGGGGGCGTAGCCGCGGCCGCGCCGCGAGGGCACCACGCCGTAGCCGAACTCCACGGCGCCCTCGCTCGGCGGCCAGAGCAGGCTGATGGAGCCGACCACCAGGCGGCTCTCCCGCTCGACGATCAGACGGTGGCCGTGCGCTCCCGGCACGTCGGGCTGTCCGGCGGCGAAGCCCGCGATGACGCGGTCGCCGTCGGCGGGGAAGTCCGCCGCCCAGTGGCCGAGCCGCTCGTCGCGGACGACGGCGGCGACATCGTCGAGGGACCAGTCCCGCAGCACGAGGCGCTCGGTGATCAGGTCCGTACCGGCGAAGGGCAGGGAGGGGGAAAGGGAGGGGGAAGAGGGGTGAGAAGACACGCGCACTCCAGGTCGTTCGGACGACCGGGCCGCTCGCGGTGGGCTCTGTCGCCTCAGAACCGCGGGGCCCGGACAAGGGCATGCTGATGCGGCGTCCGGCGGGCCATATTCATCAACCTCCCTGGTCGCGGTCCGGGTGGCGCGTGCGTCCGCGGGTGCGGGTGCGCGTCGCGCTCGCGCGTGACATGACCCTACCAAGCACGCCCCGCCGACCCTCTCGCATCGCCATCCGCCCGTCTCCGGATCCCGACGCGCACGATCAAGGGAACACATGTTCTATTCTGTGGCCAGTGCTACCGAGGAGGCGTCATGCGCTGGGAGAACCTCTCCGACGAGCCACGTCCGGGGACCGTCGACGCCGCGCTGTTCGGCGCGGACGCGGTGACCACGAGGACCTTCGACACCCCTGAGTTCAGGGGGATCACCTTTCACGAGGTCCGGGCCAGGTCGATCGTGAACCGCGTGCCGGGTGCGTCCCGCATGCCGTTCGAATGGACGGTCAACCCCTACCGGGGGTGCACGCACGCGTGCGTCTACTGTTTCGCGCGCAAGACCCACAGCTATCTGGACCTGGACACCGGCCTGGGATTCGACAGCCAGATCGTCGTCAAGGTCAACGCCGCCGAGCTGCTGCGGCGCCGGCTCGCCTCGCCGCGCTGGCACGGCGACCACATCGCCATGGGCACGAACGTGGACTGCTACCAGCGCGCGGAGGGCCGCTACCGGCTGATGCCGGGGATCATCGAGGCGCTGCGCGACCACGGGAACCCCTTCTCGATCCTGACGAAGGGCACGCTGATCCTGCGCGACCTCGAACTGCTCCGGCAGGCGGCCGCGGTGACGGACGTCGGGATCTCCGTGTCCGTGGGCTTCACCGACCAGGAGCTGTGGCGCACCGTCGAGCCGGGCACGCCCGCTCCGGAGCGGCGCCTCGACGTCGTCCGCACCCTGACCGAGAACGGCATCGGCTGCGGCGTCCTGATGGCGCCCGTCATCCCGTTCCTCGGCGACCATCCCGACCAGTTGCGCGCCACGGTGCGGGCGGTCGCCGCGTCCGGCGCGACCTCCGTGACCCCGCTGGTCCTGCATCTGCGGCCGGGCGCACGCGAATGGTTCATGGCCTGGCTCGGGCGCCACCACCCGCACCTGGTGCGGCGGTACGAACGGCTCTACGCGGAGGGGGCCTACGCCCCGAAGTGGTACCAGCGCCGCATCACCCGGCACGTGCACGAGCTGGCCGAGGAGTTCGGCATCGGCCCCACGCGCGCGAGAGCGGCCCGGCGGATACCCGTTCCCCAGGCAGCGGAGGCCGCGGCCGGCCCCACGCAGCTCACGCTGCTCTGAGGCACCGTGCCCCTTTCGGGTTATTTCGCGCCGGATCAGCCCCTTCCGGACGCGGTTTCCGGGAGCATGCGCAAGGTTCGCGGCCCGCCGGGCCCGAACCCATCGCTCTGGGAGGCCGGATGAAGAAGCGCACCGTCGTACTCTGCTCAGTCGCCGCCGTGGCGGCGGGAATGGTCACAGCGGTGCCACCCGCAACGGGCGCCCCGGCCACCTCGTACACCACCGCGGCCCCGGCCCCGGCGCCGTACACCCGCGCGCACACCCCGCTCCCGTGGAAGAAGTGCGCCACCAAGCACAGCCCGACGCTCCAGTGCGCCTCGCTGAAGGTCCCGCTCGACCACCAGGACCCGGGCGGCAGACAGCTCACCATCGCCCTCTCGCGCGTCCCGCACACCGCGAAGACCTCCCAGGGGCCGCTCCTGGTGAACCCCGGCGGGCCGGGCGGCAGCGGGCTGGGCATGGCGGGGTTCGTCGCCAGGAAGCTGCCGAAGAAGGTGGCGGCGCAGTACGACGTGATCGGCTTCGATCCCCGGGGCGTGGGCAAGAGCAAGCCCGCCCTCAACTGCCGCCCCGGACACTTCTCCCCCGTGCGCCCCGCCACCGTCCCCACCACGGCCGCCCTGGAGCACGCCAACCTCGACAGGGCGCGGCGGTTCGGACAGGCGTGCTCCGCGAAGTACGGGGACATCCTGCCGTTCATCGACACGGTGAGCGTGGTCCAGGACATGGACGCCATCCGCGCGGCCCTCGGCGCGGAGCGCGTCAACTACTACGCCTACTCGTACGGCACCTACCTGGGCGCCCTCTACGGAAAGCTCTATCCGCACCGGGTGCGTCGCATGGCCCTGGACTCCCTCGTCGACCCGACGGGCATCTGGTACGACGACAACCTCCGCCAGGACTACGCCTTCGACGCCCGACACAAGGCGTTCATGGCGTGGATCGCCCGGCACGACGCGGCGTACGGCCTGGGCAGGGACCCCGCCGCGGTCGAGGCCAAGTGGTACGCGATGCGGGACGCGGTCACCAAGAAGCCCGCGGGCAAGAAGGTGGGCGGCGCCGAGCTGGAGGACACCTTCATTCCCGGCGCCTACTCCAACGGCTACTGGCCGCCCCTGGCCGAGGCGTTCGCGGCGTACGCGAAGGGCCGGAAGACCGCACCGCTCGTCAAGGCGTACGAGAGGTTCGGCGCCGTGGACGCCGCGGGCGAGAACAGCTACAGCGTCTACACGGCCGTGCAGTGCCGGGACGCGCAGTGGCCGCGCGACTGGGGCACGTGGCGCGAGGACAACGACGCGGCGCACGAGAAGGCGCCGTTCACCACCTGGAACAACGCCTGGTACAACGCCCCGTGCGCGTTCTGGCCGACGCACCACCTGAGCGCGCCGGACACCGCCAACTCCGAACTGCCGCCGGTCCTGCTGTTCCAGGCGACCGAGGACCCCGCCACTCCCTACGACGGCGCCGTCGCCCTGCACGAGCAGCTGCGCGGCTCCCGTCTGGTGGTCGAGCGGGGCGGCGGCAACCACGGCGTCACCCTGAGCGGAAACGCCTGCCTGGACCGGCACTTGGCCGCGTACCTGGCCAACGGCGAGGTGCCGGAGGGCGACGGCGAGGTCGACGCGGTGTGCGACGCGCGGCCGGACCCGAAGCCCGCGAAGGCCGGGAAGGCCGGGAAGGGCATGTCGGGGACCGGGCGCGGAGCGTTGTCACACCCGTGGTTCACCATGGGGGCATGAGCCGACTGACCCACCTCCACGCACCCGAGGGCGTCGCCCCCGCCACCGCGTACACCCACGTCGTCATGGGCACGGGCCGCTTCGTGGCGATCTCCGGACAGCTGTCCCTGGACGAGGACGGCAAGCCGGTCGGCGTGGGCGACGCGGCGGCGCAGGCCCGGCAGGTCTTCGAGAACCTGCGGCGCTGCCTCGCGGCGGCGGGCGCGACCTTCGAGGACGTCGTGAAGCTGACGTACTTCGTGACGGACATGGCGCACATGTCGGCCGTCCGGGAGGCACGGGACGCCTTCCTGGACCCCCGGCGGCTCCCCGCGTCCTCGGCGGTGCAGGTGGGGGCGCTGGTCGGCCCCGAGTTCCTGATGGAGATAGAGGCGTTCGCGGTGGTGGCGGAGTAGCGGTGGTGAGTCCGGGCCCGCCGCCCCGCCCGTCCCCCTCCGGTCACTCCGGCAGCCGGGCCAGCGCCGCCGAGGCCGCGGCGGCGAGGCGGGGGTGGCCGCGCGCGGCCATCAGGACCGGGCGGGCCCGGCCGTCGCCCAGCGCGCCGAGGCCCTCCACGCACGCCAGGGCGATCTTGCCGTAGGGGTCGTGCGGGGCCAGTCTGCGCTGCAGCGTGGTGATCAGGGCGGGCGCCGACTCGGGGGCGCGCAGTTCGGTCAGCAGGCGCACGGGGTAGAGCGCGTAGGCGATCCGGAGCTCGTTCGTCGCGAGGGCGGCCGCCGCGCGCGCCGTGCGCGGGTCGCCAAGCCGCGCCAGGGCGTGGGCCGCGGCGGCGCACCGCGGCGGGTCCCGGTGGTTGAGGAGCAGGACGAGCGACTCGAAGGCCCTACGGTCCCCCGCGAGGCCGAGCCTGACCGCCACCAACTCCCGGGCCCACAGGGGCCGCCCGGGTGAGACGAGCACCTCGGCCAGCTCATCGACGTCTCCGGTGGCCACCAGCCTCTCGTACTCCCGCGATCCGCCCGCCTCGGCCCGTAAGCGTTCCGTCACCGTCCGCAACTCCACATCCATGGCGAGAGCCTAAGCCTTGCGGGTGGTCGCGATGTAGATCACAGACACCGGAGAACATCGCGGGCTGGCGCGCTCGTTACTCGCCGGTTAGTCTCATGTGAGCGGGGCACACTCCCCGTAGCAGTTCCTTTTCTCGCGGTGGCCTGGTGACGCAGCCACCGTGAGTGTCTGGTCGGTTCGGTACTTCAGGTACCTCAGTACGACGTGGCTCCGGGACAGAGCCGGTCGGCTTCTCACCGGGCGTGCCCTGCGCGCCGCCCGGACACGACACGCACCACTCCCCGCCCGCCGTACGGCAGTCGCCGTATCCGCGCGCGCCCCTCAGTCGTCACTCTCTTCCTGGAGTCCACGCATGGACACTCCCCTGAACACCGTCGCCGTCATCGGCCTTGGCACGATGGGCACCGGCATCACCGAGGTCCTGGCCCGTGCGGGCCGCGAGGTCATCGGCATCGACATCAGCCAGGCGGCGGCCACCCGCGCGGTCGAGTCCCTGGAGGCCTCCACCGCCCGCGCCGTGCGCCGGGAGCGCCTCACCGAGGAGGAGCGCCGCGGCATCCTCGCCCGCTTCCGCACCTTCACCGACCTGCGGGCCGCGGCCGACGCGGACCTGGTCGTCGAGGTCGTCCCGGAGTCGTACGAGATCAAGCAGCAGGTCGTCCGCGAGCTCGACACCGTCGTGCGCCCCGAGACGATCATCGCGACCGGCACCAACGCGCTGTCCGTGACGCGCCTTGCCGCCGAATCGGCGCGCCCCGAGCGGGTGTTGGGGCTGCACTTCTTCAACCCGGCCCCGGCCATGAAGCTCGTCGAGATCGTCTCGTCCGTGCTGACCGCGCCCGCCGCCGTCACCGCCGTCACCGAGCTCGCGTACGCCCTGGGCAAGGAGCCCGTCGCGGTCGGCGACCGGCCCGGCTTCGTCGCCGACGGGCTGCTCTTCGGCTACCTCAACCAGGCCGCCGCGATGTACGAGGCGAAGTACGCGTCCCGCGAGGACATCGACGCCGCGATGAAGCTGGGCTGCGGGCTGCCGATGGGCCCGCTCGCGCTGCTCGACCTGATCGGCGTGGACACCGCCCGCACCGTCCTCGACGCCATGTACGCGGAGTCGCACGACCGCCTGCACGCGCCCGCGCCGATCCTCAAGCAGCTCAGCGAGGCGGGGCTGACCGGGCGCAAGGCGGGCCGCGGCTTCTACACGTACGCCGCCCCCGGCAGCACGGAGGTGGTCCGCGACGCGCTGACGCCGCCGGCGGACGAGGTGCGCGGGCCGGGGCGCACGGTCCGCTCGGTGGGGGTGGCGGGCTCCGGGACGATGGCGTCCGGTATCGCGGAGGTCTTCGCCAAGGCCGGGTTCGACGTGGTCCTGGCCGCTCGCTCGCAGGAGAAGGCCGAGACGGCCAAGGCCCGGATCGGCACGTCCCTGCTGCGCTCCGTCGACAAGGGCAGGATGACGGCCGAGGCCGCGGCGCTGACGCTGGAGCGGATCACCCCGGCCGGGTCGTACGAGGCGTTCGCCGACGTCGATCTTGCCCTGGAGGCCGTCGCCGAGGACCTGGAGATCAAGCGGCAGCTCTTCGCGGCGCTCGACAAGATCTGCAAGCCGGGCGCCATCCTGGCCACCACGACGTCCTCGCTGCCGGTCGTCGCCTGCGCCCGCGCCACCTCGCGGCCGCGCGACGTGATCGGCATGCACTTCTTCAACCCGGCCCCGGCGATGAAGCTGGTCGAGGTGGTCCGCACGGTGGTGACCGCGGACGACGTGCACGCCACCGTCCGCGACGTCTGCGCGAAGATCCGCAAGCACCCGGTGGACTGCGGCGACCGCGCGGGCTTCATCGTGAACGCGCTGCTGTTCCCCTACCTCAACAACGCGATCAAGATGGTCGAGCAGCACTACGCGACGCTGGACGACATCGACGCCGCGATGAAGCTCGGCGGCGGCTACCCCATGGGCCCCTTCGAGCTCCTGGACGTCGTCGGCCTGGACGTCTCGCTGGCGATCGAGAAGGTCCTGCACAGCGAGTTCCGCGACCCGGGCCTGGCCCCGGCGCCGCTCCTGGAGCACCTGGTGGCCGCGGGCTGCCTCGGCCGCAAGACGGGTCGTGGCTTCCGCGAATATGCCCGGCGCTGAGCCGGCCGAGGGGCACCTGGCGGATCGGACGGACTGGGGCGGGCTGCTCGGGCCCTCGGGCAGCCCCGTCCCTCAGGAGCACCTCGCCGCGCACATGCAGTACGTTCATGGCATGTCCAAGGCCGCCAAGTCCTCACGCACCGCAAGCCCCGACGCTCCGGAGAGTGCCGCGGGCAGCCGGGCCGCCGCCCAACGGCTCAAGATGCGCCGGGAGCTGGCGGCCGCGGCCATGGAACTCTTCGCGTCCAAGGGGTACGAGGCGACCACCGTCGACGAGATCGCCGCGGCCGCGGGCGTCGCCCGGCGGACCTTCTTCCGGCACTTCCGCTCCAAGGAAGAGGCGATCTTCCCGGACCACGACGACACCCTGATCCGGGCGGAGGCGGTGCTCAACGCGGCGCCGCCGCACGAGCACCCGCTGGACACGGTGTGCCGGGGCATCAAGGAAGTCATGAAGATGTACGCGGCGTCTCCCGCGGTCTCCGTGGAGCGCTACCGCCTCACCCGCGAGGTCCCCACGCTCCGCGAGCGCGAGATCGCCTCGGTGGCCCGCTACGAGCGGCTGTTCACTCGTTATCTCCTGGGCCACTTCGACGAGCAGGCGCACCACGACGGCAACGACGACCCGCTGCTCGCCGAGGTCGCCGCCTCCGCCGTCGTCACCGCCCACAACCACGTCCTGCGGCGCTGGCTGCGGGCCGGTGGCCAGGGCGACGTGGAGACCCAGCTGGACCACGCCTTCGCGATCGTGCGCCGCACGTTCGGCAGCGGCATCGGCGCGGGCCGCGACACCCTGCCCGCCGCGGCCCCGGCGACGGCCTCGGCGCAGGGTGAGGTCCTGGTCACGGTGGCCCGCACGGACGCGCCTCTCGACGAGGTCATGCGGACCATCGAGAAGGCGCTGCGCGAGCATGCATAACGCTCTTCACGGGCCTTCTTAGTCGCCCATTTGCCCAGTTTTGCCCGTGCCTTTTCAGGGGGCGCTACCAGTCGGTAGCGCCCCCTTCGCCGTGCCCCCACCCCCTCTGACCTGCACTGATCGATCATCGGTCAAAAATTAATGGCACCCAGTGTCTTGCCCGTTGGCACGCGGTGCCATACGTTGATGGTGTCCGGGCGGCCGGCGTGCAGAGATCTCGCGTACGTCGGCTGTCCCCACAAGCCACGGCTCGTGCGCCCGGACGCCTGCGTCACAGGCACCTCCCACGCCCCACCAAGGCGTCGCCGAGCACCACCCTTCGCCGAACCGACGGCACACCCTCCACCGCAACTTCAGCACCCGACGCAACCCTCAAGAGCGTTCCCCTCGGACGCTTCTTCGCCGGAGGCAAAACCGTGAAGGAAATCCTGGACGCGATTCAGGCCCAGACCGCGACCGCGAGCGGCTCCGCCGCGGTCACGTCCGCCGACTTCGCCGCTCTCCCCCTGCCCGACTCGTACCGTGCGATCACCGTGCACAAGGACGAGGCGGAGATGTTCGCGGGCCTGGACACCCGCGACAAGGACCCCCGCAAGTCGCTCCACCTGGACGACGTGCCGATCCCCGAACTCGGCCCCGGTGAGGCCCTGGTGGCCGTCATGGCCTCCTCGGTCAACTACAACTCCGTGTGGACCTCGATCTTCGAGCCCGTGTCCACGTTCAGCTTCCTGGAGCGGTACGGCAGGCTCAGTGAGCTCACCAAGCGCCACGACCTGCCGCACCACATCATCGGCTCCGACCTGGCGGGCGTCGTGCTGCGCACCGGCCCCGGCGTGAACGCCTGGAACCCGGGCGACGAGGTCGTCGCGCACTGCCTCAGCGTCGAGCTGGAGTCCTCCGACGGACACAACGACACGATGCTCGACCCCGAGCAGCGCATCTGGGGCTTCGAGACCAACTTCGGCGGCCTCGCCGAGATCGCGCTCGTCAAGTCCAACCAGCTGATGCCGAAGCCGGGCCACCTGAGCTGGGAGGAGGCCGCCTCTCCCGGCCTGGTCAACTCCACCGCGTACCGCCAGCTCGTCTCGCGCAACGGCGCCGGCATGAAGCAGGGCGACAACGTGCTCATCTGGGGCGCGAGCGGCGGACTCGGCAGCTACGCCACGCAGTTCGCGCTCGCGGGCGGCGCCAATCCGATCTGTGTCGTCTCCAGCCCCCAGAAGGCCGAGATCTGCCGGGCGATGGGCGCCGACGCGATCATCGACCGCAACGCCGAGGGGTACAAGTTCTGGAAGGACGAGCAGACCCAGGACCCCAAGGAGTGGAAGCGCTTCGGCAAGCGCATCCGCGAGCTCACCGGCGGCGAGGACATCGACATCGTCTTCGAGCACCCCGGCCGCGAGACCTTCGGCGCCTCGGTCTACGTCACCCGCAAGGGCGGCACCATCACCACCTGCGCCTCGACCTCGGGCTACATGCACGAGTACGACAACCGCTACCTGTGGATGTCCCTCAAGCGCATCATCGGCTCGCACTTCGCCAACTACCGCGAGGCGTGGGAGGCCAACCGCCTGATCGCCAAGGGCAAGATCCACCCCACGCTCTCCAAGACGTACCGCCTGGAGGACACCGGCCAAGCGGCCTACGACGTCCACCGCAACCTCCACCAGGGCAAGGTCGGCGTGCTCGCCCTCGCGCCCGAAGAGGGCCTGGGCGTGCGCGACCCCGAGATGCGCGCCAAGCACATCGACGCGATCAACCGCTTCCGCAACGTCTGAACCCACTGAGGAGCAGCGGAACATGACAGAGCGCCAGAAGGACCGGCCGTGGCTGATGCGGACCTACGCCGGTCACTCCACGGCGGAGGCGTCCAACGAGCTGTACCGGCGCAACCTCGCCAAGGGGCAGACGGGACTCTCGGTCGCCTTCGACCTGCCCACGCAGACCGGCTACGACCCCGACCACATCCTCGCCCGCGGCGAGGTGGGCCGGGTCGGCGTACCGGTCTCGCACCTCGGTGACATGCGGCGGCTGTTCCAGGACATCCCCCTGGAGCAGATGAACACCTCGATGACGATCAACGCCACCGCCATGTGGCTCCTGGCGCTCTACCAGGTGGTCGCCGAGGAGCAGGGTGCGGACATCACCCAGCTCCAGGGGACGACGCAGAACGACATCGTCAAGGAGTACCTCTCGCGCGGGACGCACGTCTTCCCGCCGGGTCCTTCGCTGCGTCTGACCACCGACATGATCACGTACACGGTGGCCCACATCCCCAAGTGGAACCCCATCAACATCTGCAGCTACCACCTCCAGGAGGCGGGGGCCACACCGGTCCAGGAGATCGCGTACGCGATGTCCACCGCCGTCGCGGTTCTCGATGCCGTACGCGACTCGGGGCAGGTCCCCGAGGAGAAGTTCGGGGACGTCGTGGCCCGCATCTCCTTCTTCGTGAACGCGGGTGTCCGCTTCATCGAGGAGATGTGCAAGATGCGGGCGTTCGGGCGGATCTGGGATCAGGTCACGCGCGAGCGGTACGGCATCGAGAACCCGAAACACCGCCGGTTCCGCTACGGCGTGCAGGTCAACTCGCTGGGCCTGACCGAGGCCCAGCCGGAGAACAACGTCCAGCGCATCGTCCTGGAGATGCTGGCCGTCACCCTCTCCAAGGACGCACGCGCGCGTGCCGTGCAGCTGCCCGCCTGGAACGAGGCCCTCGGCCTGCCCCGGCCCTGGGACCAGCAGTGGTCGCTGCGCATCCAGCAGGTCCTCGCGCACGAGAGCGACCTCCTGGAGTACGAGGACATCTTCGCGGGCTCGCACGTCATCGAGGCCAAGGTGGAGTCGCTCGTCGAGGACTCCCTCGCCGAGATGGACCGGATCGAGAAGATGGGCGGCGCGATGGCCGCCGTCGAGTCCGGCTACCTCAAGTCGCAGCTCGTCTCCTCGCACGCCGAGCGCAGGGCCCGCATCGAGTCCGGCGAAGAGAAGATCATCGGCGTGAACTCCTACGAGTCCACCGAGCCGAACCCGCTCACCGCCGACCTGGACGCGGCGATCATGACGGTCGACCCGGCGGTCGAGGCCCGCGTCGTCAGCGCCCTCGCGCACTGGCGCGACAACCGCTACCAGCCGCCGTTCAACCACCCGCGCCCCTGCAAGGCCCTGGAGCGGCTCAAGGAGGTGGCCGCCGGCACGGGCAACCTCATGGAGGCCACTCTGGAGTGCGCACGCGCCGGTGTGACGACCGGTGAGTGGTCGGGGGCCCTGCGGGAGGTCTTCGGGGAGTTCCGGGCGCCCACGGGCGTCTCCAGCGCTCCGGTGGCGGTCGCCGCGGAGGAGGGCTCGCCGCTCGCCCTGGTCCGCGAGAAGGTCGCGCGGACGGCCGAGGACCTCGGCGGCGGCAGGCTCCGCTTCCTGGTCGGCAAGCCCGGCCTCGACGGGCACTCCAACGGAGCCGAGCAGATCGCCGTGCGCGCCAGGGACGCCGGCTTCGAGGTCGTCTACCAGGGCATCCGCCTCACGCCCGAGCAGATCGTCGACGCGGCCCTCGCCGAGGACGTGCACGCGGTGGGCCTGTCGATCCTCTCGGGCTCGCACGCGGAGCTCGTGCCCGACGTCCTCGTGCGGCTCCGGGAGGCCGGTGCGCCCGACATTCCCGTCATCGCCGGCGGCATCATCCCCAACAGCGACGCCGAGGATCTGAAGGCGGCGGGAGTGGCCGCCGTGTTCACCCCCAAGGACTTCGGCATCACCGAGATCATCGGCCGTATCGTCGACGAGATCCGGAAAGCGAACAAGCTCGACCCTCTGGAGGTCCCCGCATGACCCACCCCGTGAACCGTCTGCGTCCGCGCCGCTCCTGTCTCGCGGTCCCGGGTTCGAACCCGCGCTTCCTGGAGAAGGCCCAGGGACTCCCTGCCGACCAGGTCTTCCTGGACCTGGAGGACGCCTGCGCGCCGCTCGCCAAGCCCGAGGCCCGGCACACCATCGTGAAGTTCCTGAACGAGGGCGACTGGACGGGCAAGACGCGGGTCGTGCGCGTCAACGACTGGACGACCGAGTGGACGTACCGCGACGTCGTCACGGTCGTCGAGGGCGCCGGCCAGAACCTCGACTGCATCATGCTGCCGAAGGTCCAGACCGCCGACCAGATCGTCGCCCTCGACCTCCTCCTGACCCAGATCGAGAAGACGATGGGCTTCGAGGTCGGCAAGATCGGCATCGAGGCGCAGATCGAGAACGCGCAGGGCCTCAACAACGTCAACGCGATCGCGGAGGCCTCCCCGCGCGTCGAGACGATCATCTTCGGCCCGGCCGACTTCATGGCGTCGATCAACATGAAGTCCCTGGTCGTCGGCGAGCAGCCGCCCGGCTACCCGGCGGACGCCTACCACTTCATCCTGATGAAGATCCTGATGGCGGCCCGCGCCAACAACCTCCAGGCGATCGACGGCCCCTACCTCCAGATCAAGAACGTCGACGGCTACCGCGAGGTCGCCAACCGCGCCGCCGCGCTCGGCTTCGACGGCAAGTGGGTCCTGCACCCCGGCCAGGTCGAGGCCGCCAACGAGGTGTTCTCGCCCTCCCAGGAGGACTTCGACCACGCCGAACTCATCCTGGACGCGTACGAGTACTGCACGTCCGAGGCGGGCGGCAAGAAGGGCTCGGCGATGCTCGGCGACGAGATGATCGACGAGGCGAGCCGGAAGATGGCGCTGGTCATCTCCGGGAAGGGCCGTGCGGCGGGCATGCAGCGCACGTCCAAGTTCGAGGCCCCGGAGGCGTAAGACACATGCAGTTCGGCCGCACCTACGAAGAGTTCGAAGTCGGCGCCGTGTACAAGCACTGGCCCGGAAAGACGGTCACCGAGTACGACGACCACCTCTTCTGCCTGCTCACCATGAACCACCACCCGCTCCACATGGACACCAACTACGCGGAGCGGACGACGGACTTCGGGAAGAACGTCGTCGTGGGCAACTACATCTACTCGCTGCTGCTCGGCATGTCCGTCCCGGACGTCTCGGGCAAGGCGATCGCCAACCTGGAGGTCGAGTCGCTCAAGCACGTGGCGCCGACCTTCCACGGCGACACCATCTACGGCGAGACGACGGTCCTGGACAAGACCCCCTCGAAGTCCAAGTCGGACCGCGGGATCGTGCACGTGGAGACCAAGGGCTACAAGCAGGACGGCACGCTGGTCTGCGTGTTCCGCCGCAAGGTGATGGTGCCCACCGAGACGTACATCAAGGAGCGCGGCGGCGAACAGCCCGGCCGGCCGGAGCTGCGGGACGCCCCGAAGAAGACACAGAAGACGCAGGAGAAGTAGCCATGAGCCGACTCGCGCAGACCGCCGGTCTCACCGACATCCAGCAGGAGATCCTGTCCACCGTCCGGGACTTCGTCGACAAGGAGATCATTCCGGTCGCCACGGAGCTGGAGCACCGTGACGAGTACCCGCAGCGCATCGTCGACGGCCTCAAGGAACTGGGCCTCTTCGGGCTCATGATCCCGGAGGAGTACGGCGGTCTGGGCGAGTCGTTGCTCACGTACGCGCTGTGCGTCGAGGAGATAGCGCGTGGCTGGATGTCGGTCTCCGGCATCATCAACACCCACTTCATCGTCGCCTACATGCTCAAGCAGCACGGCACGCAGGAGCAGAAGGAGACCTTCCTGCCGCGGATGGCGGCCGGCGAGGTGCGCGGCGCGTTCTCGATGTCGGAGCCGGGGCTCGGCTCGGACGTGTCGGCGATCACGTCCAAGGGCGTCAGGGACGGCGACGAGTACGTCCTCAACGGTCAGAAGATGTGGCTCACCAACGGCGGGACGTCGACTCTGGTGGCCGTCCTGTGCCGGAGTGACGAAGGACACCCCGAGGGCACGGCGCCGCACAAGTCGATGACGACGTTCCTTGTCGAGAAAGAGCCCGGCTTCGGAGAGGTCCGGCCCGGCCTCACCATCCCCGGCAAGATCGACAAGATGGGTTACAAGGGCGTCGACACGACCGAACTCATCATGGACGGCCTGCGAATTCCGGCCAATCGTGTGCTCGGCGGGACCACCGGCCGAGGTTTTTACCAAATGATGGACGGCGTCGAGGTCGGCCGCGTCAATGTCGCGGCCCGTGGCTGCGGTGTCGCTCAGCGTGCATTTGAGCTGGGTGTCTCGTATGCCCAACAACGCCACACTTTCGGCAAGGCGATCGCCCAGCACCAGGCGATCCAGTTCAAGCTGGCCGAGATGGCTACCAAGGTCGAGGCCGCCCATGCGATGATGGTGAATGCAGCGCGCAAAAAGGACTCGGGGGAACGAAACGACCTCGAAGCAGGGATGGCGAAGTACCTCGCCTCCGAGTACTGCAAGGAAGTCGTGGAGGATGCGTTCCGGATTCACGGCGGTTACGGCTTTTCGAAGGAGTACGAGATCGAGCGCCTGTACCGGGAGGCTCCGATGCTGCTCATCGGTGAAGGTACCGCCGAGATCCAGAAAATGATCATTGGCCGACGTCTACTCGAAGAGTATCGATTCCAGGGCTAGATGCCCGTTTTGGTCGGTTTTCGCCGAGAAGAAGATCACACCCTGTCAACACTCTTCGGCCGCCGACTCGGCTTCCTGGCTTGCCCAGTTGTGGCTCGCAACCGATAGCATCCGGAAAAAGCCGCCGTCCCCCGTTCACTGCGCGGCATCATCCGCTACGAAGGTCATCCATGCCCCACAGCCAAACCTCTGCACCACGCGACGGCATTCTTCAGGGACGCCTTGCTCGCGGAGCATCGCCGTGGCTCCTGCCGACCGTCGCAACCGCGGCACTCAGTCTCGCCCGCGCGCGTCGCTCCAAGGGCGCCGCGGCCGTCGCCGTACCCGCCACCGCTCTGGCGGCGGGCATGCTGTGGTTCTTCCGCGACCCCGAGCGCGAGATCGCTCAGGGCCGGGTCATCTCCCCCGCCGACGGCGTGGTGCAGAGCATCATGCCGTGGAAGGACGGGCGTACCCGCGTCGCCATCTTCATGAGCCCGCTGAACGTCCACGTCAACCGTGCGCCCCTCGCGGGCACCGTGACGTCCGTGGAGCACATCCCCGGCGGGTTCGTCCCGGCGTTCAACAAGGAGAGCGAGAACAACGAACGTGTTGTCTGGCACTTCGACACCGAGCTCGGCGACATCGAGATGATCCAGATCGCGGGCGCTGTCGCACGGCGCATCGTGCCGTACGTGCCGCAGGGCTCGAAGGTGGAGCAGGGCGAGCGGATCGGTCTGATCCGCTTCGGCTCGCGCGTCGACATCTACCTCCCCGAGGGTGTCGAGGTGGACGTCGAGGTCGGTCAGAAGACCGTGGCTGGGGTGACTCGCATTGACCGTGGTTGATCCGGAAACACAAGCGGGCTGGGTGCCCGAGGCGGTGGAGGACGAGGCCGACGAGGAGATGCCTCTCTCACTCCGCCTCTCGATAGCGGACACCCTCACGCTCGGTAACGCCACGTGCGGGTTCATGGCGGTGTACTTCACCACCACGGGCATCCTCATCCCGCACCTCCAGGGCAGCAACGAGAGCGGCATGGCGCGGCACTCCGCCGCGACCGCCGTGATCCTCATGCTCTGCGCGGCCGTCTTCGACCTCTTCGACGGGCTCGTGGCCCGCAAGCTGCGGTCCTCGCCGATGGGCGCGGAGCTGGACAACCTGTCGGACCTGATCAGCTTCGGTCTGGCCCCGGCGTACTTCGTCCTCGTCTACGGCATGGTCGCCGACGACGCCCACCAGCGGGTGGCGGCGGTCGGTGCGATCGTCGTGCTGCTTGCGGTGGTGCTGAGGCTTGCGCGGTTCAGTTGCGTGACCGTGAAGGACGGCACCTTCCAGGGCATGCCGTCGCCCTTCGGAGCGCTCACGGTCGTCTCGATCGTGCTTCTGGAGCTGCCCTTCGTGGCGACGCTCCTCGCGATCATCGGCACGGCCTGGCTCATGGTCAGCCGCGTCGAGTACCCGAAGCCGCGGGGCCCCCTCGCGGTGGCCATGCTCGCGTGGATCGTCTCGGCCATGGGTCTCCTCGCGGCCTGGGCCTTCGAGGCCCCGGGCGGCCAGCTGCTCCTGCAGACCGGCTGCGCGCTCCAGCTCGTCCTCGGCGCGGTGATTCCCCTCTTCGCCACGGCTCGACGGGTGAACAACTTCCGCGACAACCGTCGTGAGGCGCGGGCTACTCAGTTGCCGTAGTGGCTTGCTTGTTCCGTACGTAGCACCGGGGGCCTGAACCGTTTGGTTCAGGCCCCCTTTGCTTGCCGTCCATCGCCCTTCGGGCTCGTCCTCAATCGCCGGACGGGCTGAAATCCTGCGCCGCGTCCGCCGCGCTCGGCCGCCGGACCACCTTCATGCCGCCCGTGGCCTTCTTGTCCGGTTGGAGGATGACGCTCTCCTTCGACGAGGGGGTCTTCGGGTCGCTGAAGTTCTGGGGGACGCCGAAACCCGCGTCGAAGGCGTCGAGCGTCAGGAGGGCCTTACCGACGCCCTCGCGTGTGAGGTCCTTCTCCTTGCACGCCGCCTTCAGGGCCTCGCCGAAGACGGACGCCGCCGTCCAGCCCGCTACGACGCCGTTGTCGAGGGAGTCCTTCGGGTGGGCCTTCCGGTAGTCGGCGACGAGCTTCTTCGCCTCCGGCGTGTCCGCGCCGATGGGGAGCGTGGGTGAGGCCACGTAGTAGTTCTTCGTCAGGGCGGGGCCCGACTGGGTGGCGAGGAGCTGGGGGGCGAACGCCGAGTTGTTGCCGATGACCGGGACGTCGAAGCGGCCCGCCGCGGCGACGCCGGCCAGGGACGCGGCCTGGCGGGGGCCCGCGCTGATCACGACGGCCTTGACGCCCGCCTTCTTCAGGGCGGACACCTGGGCGGTCATGTCGTTGTCGGTGGGCTTGATCTTCTGCTCGACGACCGTGAGCCCGGCCTCCGCGGCCATGTGCTTGGAGCCCTTGAGGGCGCTCTCCCCGTAGTCGCCCTCGAAGTAGACGTGGCCCAGCTTGTCGCCCTTCTCGAGCCCCTTCTCCTTCATCAGGAAGTCGATCGCGTTGATCGTCTCCAGGTCGTACGTGGAGCCGATCACGCGCACGTACGGGCTGCCGAGCAGGTTCGCCGACCAGGCCTGCGGCAGGACGAGGCCCTTGTTCTGGGCCACGCGCTGCTTGACTGCCGCGACGAACGGGGAGCCGATGAACTGGGCGAAGCCGAGGACCTTCGGCTCCAGCTCGGTGTAGGCGGCGACGGCCTTCTGCGGGTCGTAGCCGTGGTCGCGGACGGTGAGCTTCAGCTTGCGGCCGCAGATGCCGCCGTCCGCGTTGGCCTGGTCCACGTAGAGCTGCTGGGCTTGGGTGACGCTCTTGCCGAGGGTGGCGTAGACGCCGGTCATGTCGGTGAGCACGCCGAGATCGATGCTCTTGTCCGTCACGCCGACGCCGGTCTTCACCCCTCCCGCGCTCTCGCCGCCGCCGTCGTCGTCCTTCGCCTTCGAGCTGCACGCGGTGAGCGCGAGCAGCGCGGCGAGAGCGGTGCCGGCCGCCGTGGCCCTGGTCAGTGTGTTCATGCTTCCTCCCCTGGAGTGCCTGGACTTGTCGTGCCGCGCCGGGCGGCGAGCCTCACCAGGCCGCCGGGCAGGAAGAGCACCACCGCCACGACGGCGGCGCCGTACAGATACCGGGACGCCTCGCCCGGTGAGATCCCGCCGGTGCCGGGCGCGGAGACGAGGGGCAGCGCGTCGCTGTACCGGCTGAGCAGCTGGGGCAGCAGGGAGACGAGGGCGGCGCCCGCCACCGCCCCGGCCACCGAGCCCAGGCCGCCGATGACGATCATCGCGAGGTACTCCAGGGAGAGCGTCATGCCGAAGTAGTCGGGCACGGTGCGCTGGAAGACCAGGGCGAGCAGCACCCCGGCGAGGCCCGCGTACATCGACGACAGGACGAAGACCCCGGCGCGGTAGCGGGCCACCGGTACGCCGATCACGCCCGCGGCGACCTTGTGGTCCCTGATCGCGTTCATGGCGCGGCCGGGGCGGCCCCGCAGCACCCCGCGGGCGAACAGCCCGCAGCCCAGGAGCAGCACGAGGCCCGCGTACCAGAGCTTCTCGGCGGAGCCGAACGGCACGGCGGCGACCACGACCTCGTGCTCGTCGAAGGTGAGGCCGAAGAGGTCCAGGGGCGGCACGTCACGCCCGTTGGAGCCGCCCGTCAGATCGTGCGCGTTGAAGAGCACGTGCTGGCCGATGAAGATCAGCGCGAGCGTCGCGATGCCGAGGTAGGCGCCGTGCAGGCGGCCCGCGATGGGGCTGAAGAGGCCGCCCGCGAGCCCGGCGACGGCCACCGCGAGGGCCGCTGCGAGCCAGCTGGGCAGGCCGAGCCCGGTCAGGCCGTCGTCCCCGTCTCCGGCGAGGGCGCAGTACCCGTAGGCCCCGACGGCGAGGAAGAAGGCGTGCCCCATGGAGAGCTGGCCCGTGGCGCCGGTGAGGAGGTTGATGCCGATCGCGCCGATGGCGGCGGCCATCGCGAAGAGGCCCGCCTGGAGCCAGAAGCGGTCGAGGTAGAACGGCAGGGCGAGGAGCAGGACGGCTCCGGCCGCCCACAGGTACGTACGACGGCTCGTGACCAGGGCGTGGCCGGGGAAGCGTGCGGCCCGGGTGCGGGGGTCAGACACGGGCGAGCTCCTTCGTGCCGAAGAGCCCCGCGGGCCGGATCAGCAGGATCGCGGTCATGACGAGGTAGGGCGCGAGGTCGCCGAGGCCCCGCCCCAGGAAGGTCAGGTCGCTCTGGTAGCCGGTGGCCAGGGACTCCGTCACGCCCACCACGAGTCCGCCGACGAGGGCGCCGGTGGTGGAGTCGAGGCCGCCGAGGATCGCGGCGGGGAACGCCTTCAGGGCGGCCAGGGACGTGGTGCGTTCCAGGCCGGGTGTCGGGAAGACGGTGAGGAACAGCGCGGCCACGGCGGCGAGCGCGCCGGCCACCGCCCACGCCCCGAGCGAGACCCTGCCGAGCCGTACGCCCATCAGCGCGGCGGTCTCGGGGCTCTCGGCGGCCGCCCGGGTCGCCACGCCCCACGAGGTGTAGCGGAAGGCGAGCAGGAAGACGGTGATGAGGAGGGCGGCCGCGACGAACGCCGCGATACGGGTGTGGGCGAGGGAGACGGAGCCGACGGTGAGCACGTCGTCGCCCCAGGGGTCGCCGAGCGGCAGGACGTCCGTGCCGAGGCGGCGGGTGAGTTCGGTGGTGAGCAGGATGTCGACGCCGATGGTGACGATGGCGAGGACGCTGTGGTCGTGGCCTCGGTAGCGGCGCATGACGAGGAACTCGACGGCGGCCCCGACCACCGCCGCGCCCGCGATACCGACGAGCAGCGCGGGCCAGAAGCCGAGGTCGTCGTGGAGCGACGCGGTGATGTAGCCACCCGCGAGGAGCAGCGAGGCGTGCGCGAAGTTCACCACTTCGGTGGCGCGGAAGATGACGACGAAGCCGAGGGCGATGAGGGCGTAGACGGAGCCCAACGAGACGCCGTTGAGCAGGAGTTCGGTGAACGTGGTCACGATGCGTCCTCACCCAGGTAGGCGCGGACGACCGCGGGGTCGCGCTGGACCTCCGCGGGCGGGCCGTCGGCGATCCGGCGTCCGAAGTCGAGTACGGTCACCGCGTCCGCGAGCCGCATCACCACCCCCATGTCGTGTTCCACCAGGACGATCGAGATGCCGAGGCTGTCGCGGACGCCCGCGATGACGGCCGCGGTGCGGCGCCGTTCGTCGGCGGTCATGCCGGCGACGGGCTCGTCCAGGAGCAGCAGCCGCGGCTCCATGCACAGGGCGCGGGCGAGCTCGGCGAGTTTCTGCTGGCCGTAGGGCAGGGAGCCCGCGGGCAGGTCGAGTTGGCGTTCCAGGCCGACGAACGCGGCGATCTCGCGGACGCGTTCGCGGTGGCGGCGCTCCTCGCGGGCGGCGGAGGGGAGCCGCAGTCCGGCGGCCACGAATCCGGCGCGGGTGAGCCGGTGGCGGCCGAGCAGCAGGCTGTCGGCGACGGTGGCGCGCGGCGGCAGGGCCAGGTTCTGGAAGATCCGGGCGACCCCGAGGTCCGCGATGCGGTGCGGGCGCAGGCCGGTGAGCTCGTGGGCGCCGAAGCGGACGCTGCCGCCCGTGGCGCGGTAGACGCCGGACAGGACGTTGAAGCAGGTGGACTTGCCCGCGCCGTTGGGTCCGATGACGGCGTGCACGGTGCCGGGGCGGACGGTGAAGCTGACGGCGTCGAGGGCGGTGAGCCCGGCGAAGCGGACGGTCACGTCGCGCACTTCGAGGGGCGGCACGGGCGGGCGGTCGTCCTGCGTGGCCACGGCGGCGGAGCCCCTCATGGCGTGGCCTCCCACCGCGCGAGGACGGGCAGTGCGCCGAGGCCCCGGGAGGCGTCGGCCGCCGCGTCCTCGTCGACCACGCCGAGGTAGCGACGGCGCACCTCGTCGGAGGCGGCGAGCTGGTCCGCGGGGCCGCGGAGGGCGACCTCGCCGACGTCGAGGACGTACGCCGTGGAGGCGAGCCGCAGCGCGAGGGCGGCGTTCTGCTCGACGAGGAGCACCGAGGTGCCCTGCGCGTTGATCTCGCGGACGGTGTCGGCGATGCGGGCGGCCATCAGCGGGGCGAGGCCCAGGGAGGGTTCGTCCAGGAGGAGCAGGCGCGGGGACGCCATCAGCGCCCGGCCCACCGCGAGCATCTGCTGCTCGCCGCCGGAGAGGAGTCCGGCACGCTGCGCGCCGCGCTCGGCCAGGACCGGGAAGAGGTCGTGCACGCGCCGCAGGGCCCGCGCCTTGGCCGCGCGCGAGCCGGTGGAGCCGAGCGCCCCGGCCCGCAGGTTGTCGGTGACCGTCATCCGAGCGAACACCCGTCTTCCCTCCGGGACTTGGGAGATCCCGGCGGCCACCACCCGGTCCGGCGCGAGGGAGTCCGTGCGGCGCCCGTCGAAGCGGATGTCGCCCGAGGTGAGCGCTCCGCCGTGGAAGGAGAGGGTGCGCGAGATCGCGCGCAGCAGGGTCGACTTGCCCGCGCCGTTGCCGCCGAGCACGGCCACGACCGCCCCTTCGGGCAGTTCGAGCGAGACCCGGCGCAGGGCCCGCACCGGACCGTAGCCGACCGACACGTCGCGCACGACGAGCCCCTCGCCCCGCGCGCCGGATCCAGCCTTGCCGACGCCTCCCCCATCGAACCCGCCCACGTATCGACTCCCTTGTCCCGCACGGCTGTTCCGCACGGCCCGTCCGCCGTCGCGTGGCGCTCACCCCAGCATCGCCGGACCGGCCCGTCCACGGGCCGCGGACGAAACGCTGCGGGGGACCAGCGGCGGCGCCCCGCCGTTGTGCACGCGCACAACAGCGCGTGTCAGGGGCCTGCCGGAGCGGGCGGAGCAGTGGCATCCTCCGCAGCAACGCCGATCAGGGAACGCCCCGCGCGCGGCGACGGAGGGGACGATGACCGGGCCCACGCACACCCGAAGGCCTCGTACCGGGCACGACTGGAAGCTCCTCAAGGAGGCGTGCACCGCCCTCCTGCCGCGCCTGCCCGAACTGGTCGACGAGCATCTGCGCCAGCTCGGCGAGCACTCGCCGGTGTACGGGCGGGTCCTGGCGTACGACGTGCAGTGGCGGGAGGCGGAAGAGGCCATGCGGATCGGCATCGAGGCGATCTCGGCGCCGCGGGCCTCGCCGCGCCGTGACCTGGAGTACGCGGAGGAGGCGGGCCGGCGCCGTGCCCAACAGGGCCTGCCGCTCGACCTGTTGGTCCACTCGTACCGCAACGCGGGCTATCTGGTCTGGGACTCGCTCCTGGAGGGCACGGCGGGCAAGGACCCCGAGAAGCTCGCGGTCCTGATGCGGTCGGCGACGATGGTGTGGTCGGCGGTGGACGCCCAGGCCGCGGTGGCGTCCGACGCGTACCGCGCGACGGAGCTGGAGCTACGGCGGCGCACGGACGAGCAGTTGCAGGCGCTGCTCGACGCGCTCCTTGAGGGCCGGTCGGCGCCGGGCCTCGCGGCGCGCGCGGCGGCCGGCCTCGACCTGCCCGAACACGGCCCGTACGCGGTGGTGGTGCTGCGCGTGGAGCGGCGCGACGGGCGGGAGGCGTTCCACCGGCAGATACAGCGGGCCGGGTTCCGTTTCATCTGGCGGATGCGGACGGACTGCGAGGTCGGCGTGGTCGCGCTGGGCGGGGCGGAGGCGGGCGGCGCGGGCACGGGTGCGGGCGGCGGTGCGGAGACCGGCCTCGACGAGCTGGCCGGGCTGCTCGACGGGCGCTGTCCGGGACCCGGCGGGATCAGCCCCGTGGTCGGGGGCCTCGCGGAGCTCGGTCACGCCCGGCGGCTCGCGGAGCTCGCGCTGCGCACCTGTCCGCCGGACGCGACCGGCATCGTACGGCTCGACCGGCGGATGCCGACGGCCCTGGTGGTGAGCCAGCCGGAGCTGGCGGGGCACTTGGTGGCCGATGTGCTCGGCGAGGTCCTGGCGCTCGAACCCGCGGACCGGGCCGTGCTGTTGGAGACGCTGGACGCGTGGCTGGCCTGCGAGGGTTCGGCGGGCCGGGCGGCGGGGCGGCTCTACTGCCACCGCAACACGGTCTTCAACCGGCTGCGCCGCCTGGAGCAGTTGACCTCGCGTTCGCTGGCGCGGCCGCGGGACCTGGTGGAGGTGGCGCTCGCGGTGGAGGCGCACCGGCTGGCCCCGCGGGCCCGCCCGGCGTGAACCGGGCGGGTGCGGAACGGGCGTGCGCGGGCCGGGAGTTCAGCGGCAGACCCGGTGCCGATCAGATGCTGATCAGGTGCTGATCAGGTGCTGATGAGGTCCTGGAAGGCGCTCGCGGTCTCGGTCGTCGACCTGCCGAAGGGCGCGTCGAAGTTCCAGACGAGGAAGAGCAGGAAGGCGATGAGCGCGCTGAACGTACCGGCGAGGAGCATCTCGCGCGAGGAGCGTCTGATCTGCAACGTGAAGATCAGTCCGACGGTGACGAGCGCCCCGGCGACCAGCCCGAACCAGACGACTCCCGGCAGCGTCTCCTCCGCGTTGTCGGCCCGCGTCCTGCGCGCCTCGTCGGCGGCGGCCACCTGGTCGAGCAACGGCTGGTAGGTCTGGGCCTCCAGGTCGTTCGCGGGCGGCCGTGCGGCGATGTCGCGGCGCAGGGCGTCGAGGAGTTCGTCGCCCCGGTCGGTGAGCCGGTGCTCCTCGATCATGCGGGACCACTCGACGCTCGCCACGTGCTCGCTGTAGCGCCGCACGTCCTGCTGGATGCGCTCCCGCTCGTCCGCCGGGTAGACCTCCACGCGCCTGCTGATCTCGTGCAGGGCCTGGGCCTCGTCGCGGGTGCCGTCCTGGGCGGCGCCGCGGGCCTCCCAGACACCGGCGATGGCGAGGCCGAGGACGATCGCGTACACGACGCCGACCATCATCACCATGTATTCGAGCACGTCGGGCGTCTGGCTGGGGTCGTCGTCCTCGGGCACCCGGCGCTGCCTGAGCACGGTGACGGTCAGCACGACCGCGCAGGCGAGCACCATGGCAAGACCGAGTACGAACCATTCCGTCACGAGGGGCCTCCGGAGGGCGGGTTGGGGCGTGAGCGGGCGCCGGACGCGGCGGAGCGCGAGCGCGGGCGCAGCAGGGCGGCGGCGAGCACCGCGGGGGTGGTGACGACCATCGTCGTGGTGACCATGGACCGCCCGCCCGCGCGCTCGCGCTCCTCGGCGGGGCGGTAGCCCGGCGCGGCGAGGGAGGGTGGCGGGGGCGGTGGTGGTGCGGGGCGCGCGGGGCGCGGGGCGGACTCCAGGCGTACGGGGACGAGGAGTTCGCGCACCCGGGGCGCGGCGCGGGGGCGCTGCGCGGGGCGGGTGGCCGGAGGGGGTGCGGGGTGGGCCGCGGGCGGTTCGGCGGCGGGGCGTTCGGGCGGCGGTGGGGTGGCAAGTTGCGCGCGGGGGGCGGGGGCGAGGGGGAGTCCGGGTTCCGGCTCCCGTTCTTTCGGCCCCGGCACGGGGGCCGGCTCCGGCGCCGCGTCGCCCGGGGCGACCGGCAGGTCCTCCTGGCAGATCTCGAGGCGCTCGGAGAGGACCACCCCGAGGGCCTCGACCTGCGCGTGCACGGAGAGGCCGCCCACGGGGCACAGCGTCGCCACGATGCCGAGACCGCCGAGCTGCGCCCACCCGGTCAAGATCGTCTCCTCTTCACGTCCTGAAGAAACGATCACGTAGCCGGTACGACACGGGGGCGGGCCGCGGTGTCACCGAGCCGGTGACACCCGGGGCGCGCGCGTGGCTCGTCCCGGGCGCCCCCGGCGTACCGCTGGGGTCAGGCGAGGAAGTCGCGGGCGATGTTCTCCGCGACCGTCTCCAGGATCGGGCCCGCTTCCGCGATGCACCGGGCCACGTCCGGCTCGACGTCGGTCAGGGCGTACGCGCGGCGGATGCCCGCCCTGCCGAGGACCTCCGGGGCGAGTGCGAGGCGGCCGCAGACCGCGACGACCTCGGTCCCCGCGGCCCGCGCGGCGGCGGCCACCCCGGCGGGGGCCTTGCCGTGCAGGGTCTGCTCGTCGAGCGAGCCCTCACCGGTGATGACCAGGGTGGCCCGTTCGAGCGCGGGCGCGAAGCCGAGCACGTCGAGCATGACGTCGATGCCGGGGCGGAAGCCCGCGCCGAGCCCGACCAGGGCGCCGTACCCGATGCCGCCCGCGGCACCCGCGCCCGGCGACTGCGCGTACTCCGCGGCCTTGGGGCCGATGGCCTTCTCCAGGACCGTGGCGAAGTGGGCGAGGGCCGCGTCCAGGGCCTCGACGTCCTCGGGGGACGCGCCCTTCTGCGGGCCGTAGACGGCGGGGGCGCCCTTCGGCCCGGTCAGCGGGTTGTCGACGTCGCTGGCGAGCACGATCTCGACGTCCTTCAGACGCGGGTCGAGGCCCGACAGGTCGGCCGTGGCCAGCTCCTTGAGCGGGCCGCCGCCGGGCGCGACGGGGGCGCCGTCCGCGTCCAGGAAGCGTGCGCCGAGCGCGGCGAGCATGCCCGCGCCGCCGTCGGTCGTGGCGCTGCCGCCGACGCCGAAGACGATGCTGCGGGCTCCCGCGTCGAGCGCCGCGCTCAGCAGCTCCCCGGAGCCGTACGTGGTGGAGGTGAGCGGCGCGAAGACGCCGTCGGGGAGCAGTTGCAGGCCGGAGGCCTCGGCCATCTCCACCACGGCGGTGCCGTCCTTCAGCGCGTACGCTGCCGTCACCTGGTCGCCGAGCGGCCCGGTGACCCGCACCTCCCGGCGCTCGAAGCCGCCCGCGACGGCCGCGGCGACCGTGCCGTCGCCGCCGTCGGCGACCGGCAGCGCCTCGACCCGTACGCCGGGGGCGACGCGGTGCAGCCCGGCCGTCACCCGCTCGGCGACCTGCACGGCCGTGAGCGAACCCTTGAACTTGTCCGCGGCGATGAGTACCCGCTGCGCGGTGCCGCGCTGTGCGTCGTCGCGCCCAGCGTGCGCCTGCCGCTCGTGTCCCGCCGTCCCTGCAGCGTCCGCCACCTTGGTTTCCCCTTGCTTTCGGGCCTTGCTCGCGTCAAGGCAGTCGCGCCGCTGCGACCATAACCGCAGACGGGGCCCGCTGCCCATGGCCACCCACAGCGCGAGACGGCGTGCCCCGGCGAGAAAACGGCCCATATCGCACCATAGTGGTGCGCCATGAGCACGGAAATGATCGATCAGCCCCTCCCCGACGAGGGCCCGCCGGACCCTCCGTCGCCCGACCGGGACCCCGCGGGCGGCTCGCCCCCGGACGGCAGCCCGGACTTCGTGGTCGTCGGCATCGGCGTCGCGGCCGTGCTCGCGGTGGTCGCCTGGGCCGCGCTCGGCAAGGACTCCTTCGAGCACGCGTCGGACACCGCGCTCGGCTGGGTCCTGTCCAACTTCGCCTGGCTCTTCGTGATCGCCGCCGACGTCTTCCTCGTCCTGTGCGTGGGCCTCGCGCTCAGCCGCTTCGGCCGGATCCGGCTCGGCAAGGACGACTCCCGGCCGGAGTTCACCAACCTCGCGTGGATCGCGATGATGTTCAGTGCGGGCATGGGGATCGGCCTGATGTTCTACGGCGTCGGGGAGCCCCTGACCCACTACCTGAACCCTCCCCCGTCCTCCGGCGTCGGGCCCCGCACCGGCGCGGCGGCCCGCACCGCCCTGGAGTACTCCTTCTTCCACTGGACGCTCACGCCCTGGGCGATCTACGGCATCGCCGGTCTCGCCCTCGCCTACGCGGGCTTCCGCAAAGGCCGCGGCAACCGCCTCAGCTCCGTCTTCGTGCCGCTCATCGGGGCCCGGCGGGCAGCCGGCTGGCCCGGCCGCCTCATCGACCTGCTCGCGGTCTTCGCGACCGTCTTCGGCACGGCGACCAGCCTCGGCGTCGGCGCGCTCCAGGTCGCCACGGGGCTCAACCTCACGACGGGGGTGGCGGACTCGACCGCCCTCCAGCTGATCATCATCGTGTCGCTCGGCGGCGCCTTCGTGGTCTCGGCGTTCTCCGGCGTGCACAAGGGCGTGAAGTGGCTCAGCACGCTCAACATCGTGCTCGCCGCCTGCCTGATGCTGTTCGTGTTCGTCCTCGGGCCGACCGTCTACGTCCTCGACGCGATCCCCGCGAGCGTCGGCGGCTATCTGCACCAGCTGCTCCCGATGGCCTCGCGCACCGGCGCGTTCACCGACAGCACCTGGCTCGGCACCTGGACGATCTTCTACTGGGCGTGGTGGCTGTCCTGGGCGCCCTTCGTCGGCACGTTCATCGCCCGCATCTCGCACGGCCGCACGATCCGCGAGTTCCTCATCGGCGTGCTCCTCGTGCCGAGCGGCGCCACCGTCGTGTGGTTCTGCGTGATGGGCGGCACGGGCATCCGGCTCGACGCGACCGGCAGGGCGGACATGGCGGCGAAGGTGGAGGAGGGCGCGGAGGCCTCGCTCTTCGCGATGCTGGACGCGCTGCCGCTCGGCACCCTCACCTCGTGGGTCGCGATGATCCTCGTCATGACGTACTTCGTCACCAGCGCCGACTCCGCGTCCCTGGTGATGGGCTCGCTCAGCAGCCGCGGCTCGCTGCACCCGCCCACCTGGCTGGTCGTCGTCTGGGGGGTCCTGATGGCGGCGGTGGCGGCGGTCCTCCTGGTCGCCGGCGGCCTGAACTCCCTGCAGAGCGCGACGATCCTCGTGGCGCTGCCGTTCGTCGTGGTGATGCTGACGCTGTGCTGGGCGCTCCTCAAGGAGCTGCGCGAGGACCCGGGCGCGGGCCCCTCGCGCGCCCAGGCGCTGCACGGGCTGCGGGACGCGGTGCGCACGATGGTCGGCGACGCGATGACCGAGCAGGGTCCGGACCGGCACCACCGGCTCCGACGGATCGTCAGGTCCCGCAGCCGGGACGGGGAGTAACCGGCGAACCGGCGGCACACGCGGGCCGGTTGGCCGCACAATGAACCCATGCCTGAGTACCTGGAACTCGACCTGGCGGGAGCCGCGCTGCGCGTCGAGCTCGCCGATGTGGGGCGGCGGCCCGAACCCGGGGCGCTGCCACCGGAGTTCGGGACGCCCGGGCCCGTGTCCAGCGGTGGCGGCCGCGCCGCCGCGCTCGCCGCGGACGCGCTGCGGGCGACCCTGCGCCCGCTCGGGCCGCTCCTCGACGAGGTGCACGCGTCGGTGTCCGGGGCGCAGCGGCCGCCCGAGGAGTTCACGGTCGAGTTCGGCATCGAGGTGGGCAAGGACCTCAAGCTCGGCATCGTCGGGCTGAAGGGGACCGCCACGATGACCGTGTCGGCGACCTGGCGGCGTACGGAGGACCCCGGCGCCGGTGGCGCCTCCGGGTCGTAGCCGTGGGCTGGTTCCGGCGGGCGGACGGTCCGCCGCCGGTCGTCGCCGTCCTCGGGCGGCACGGCGACGCCGCGGTCGGCGCGGCCGCGCTGCTCTCCCCCGGCCGCGTGCTCACCTGCGCGCACGTGGTCAACGAAGCGCTCGGGCTGCCCCCGATGAGCGCCGCGAGACCCTCCGACGAGGTCCTCGAAGTCGGCTTCGACCGGCGCGCGGTGCGGATCAAGGCGCAGGTGGAGGTGTGGGTGCCGCCCCGGCACGACGCCGTCGCCTGGCAGGGCGACCTGTGCGTGCTGCTCCTCGCCGAGCCCGCGCCGGCCGGCGCCCGCCCCGTCGTGTGGACGGAGATGGCGGAGGGCCAGTCGCTGCGGGCCTGGCACGGCTGCGGGGAGCCGATCACCTTCGCGGACACGGTGCTGAAGCTGCTCGACGGCAGAGTGGGCTATCTGGACGGGCAGTTGTCGGGCGCCGCGATCGGCCCCGGCTTCAGCGGCGGGCCGCTGTGGACCGACGCGGGCGACAGCGCGGCCGGGCTCGTCGTCGGCAGGCTCGGCGGCTCCGACGCCCCCGCGCGGGCCGCCGACACGCTGCGGCGCGTCTGGGCGCTGCCCTGGCAGACCCTGTGCGATCAGCTGTACGCGGCCGGGGCGGGCGACGTCGTGGCCGACTGCCGCACTCTGCCCGCCACCCCGCCCGAGGACGCGCCCGGCGCCGAACTGCCCGCACTGCTGCGGTCGTTGCTGCCGGACCCCGCGGTGCGCGCCGAGCACGCGCGGCGGCTCGCGGCCGAACTCGGCCTCGTGGTACCGAAGGACGGGACGGCGCCCACGGCCGAGGAGCTGGCCGCCGTACTGCTCACCCACCACCGCGCCCTGCCGACGCTCAGCGAGTCCCTGCTGACCGCGGGCCCCTACGGCGTACGCCCCGAACAGCTCACCGCCCTGCTCGGCACCGGCCGCGCGGTCGAGGCGGCGGGGCTGCTCTCCCTCGGTGAGTACGCCTTCCTGGCACACCGGCTCGAACAGGTCGTCCTGACCGATCCGACCCTGCCGGCCCGCGCGGCCCGGGAGGCGCTGCGCTACACGCCGCTGCCCCCGGCCCTGTGCACCGCGTGGCTGCCGGTGGCGGCGCTCGGGCAGGTCATCACCGAGCTGGAGGAGTACCAGGACGGCGGCGGCGTCCCTGCGGGGACCTCGCGCGTCCCCGCGCTCGTGCACCTCGTCGAGTTCATCGCGGCGGCCGCGGGCGGCCCGGTCCGCGACGCGCTGTGCGGCTGGAGCGAGCGGGTCTGCGCCCGCCTCGGCGTGCATCCGGCGGCCCGCGACCAGCGCAGGGCGGACGCCGCGCACTGGACGGACAACCGGCCGCCCGTGGTGATCCGGCTGCTCGCGCGGCTCACCCGGACGGAGCCGGAGGGCGAGGGCACGGAGCGGGCCGAGCGCTTCCGCTGCCGGCTCTGGCAGCAGCACGCGGACGGCACGGTGCGCCGCCTGGAGACGCCCGCGGGGGACACGCCCCTGACGCCCGGGCAGGTGGGCGCGGTGATCCGCGAGGGCGCCGAGCGGTCCGGCGACGGACTGCCCGCCGTCGACATCGAGGTCGACCGCGCCGGGCTCCAGCTGCCCGTCGACGAATGGGACGCGGGCAGCCCCAACGAATTCGTGCCCAGCCTGCCGCTCGGCGCGTCGTTCCCGCTCGTGCTGCGCTGTCCGGAGATGAGCCGCCGGGTGCCGCGGCGCGAGACGGAGCACCGCCGCCGCTGGGGCGACGGACACGGCAGGGCCCTGGTCATCGATCCGAGCTGCGCGGACGGGCGGCAGGTCGCCGCGCTGCTCGGCTCCACCCACCGCGACGCCAACCAGGTCGTCCTGCACGGCCCGCCCGCGCTCCGCGCCCAGCTGCTCGACCTCTGTCTGGCCCTCGGCGTCCCCGTGGTGCTCTGGGACCGCGGGGCCGAGGGCCACGACCACGCCCACCGCCTCGAACCCCTGGCGCCCACCGGCCTGCTGCACGACCTGCCCTTCCGGGTGCACCGGTACCGGGCGGCCGCGCTGCCGGACCCCGCGGGCCTCGCCCGCCCCTCCCTCGTATGGGAGGACGTCACGTGGCAGGGCCTCGCGGGCGCCGACCGCGAGCCGACGCTGACCGACCCCGACGCCCCGCGCCCGCATTCCGACGAAGGAGTACGCAGTTCATGACGGCACCCCAGCAAGGCGACTGGCGGCTCTTCCGCGGGGACGGCGAGACACGGCGCGTCGACTTCCCGGAGGCGCCGCCGTGGCGCCGCTTCGCCCCGGCGGACGGCGCACCCCGGCCTCGCCCCTACCTGATCGGCCCCGACGAGTCGGAGGTCGTCAACGCCGCGCTGCTGCTGCGCCGTCCGCTCCTGGTCACCGGCCACCCCGGCACCGGCAAGTCGTCCCTGGCGCACGCCGTCGCCCACGAGCTGGCGCTCGGCCGGGTCCTGACCTGGCCGGTCAACAGCCGCTCCACACTGCGCGACGCCCTCTACGGCTACGACGCGATCGGCCGCCTGCGGGAGTCCAACCTGCGCCGCGAGGCCGGCTCCGGCGCGCACGTCGCGGAGCGGCCCGAGCGCGGCCCCGACATCGGCTCGTACGTACGGCTCGGCCCGCTCGGCACCGCCATGGTCCCCGGCGAGCGCCCGCGCGTCCTGCTCGTCGACGAGCTCGACAAGGGCGACGTCGACCTGCCCAACGACCTCCTCACGGTCTTCGAGGAGGGCGAGTTCGAGATCCCGGAACTGGCCAGGCTGCCCGAGGACCAGTCGCGCGTCGACGTCCTGACGGCCGACCCCCAGGTGCGGGCGCCGGTGACGCGGGGCCGGGTGCGCTGCTCCGAGTTCCCCGTGGTGGTCATCACCAGCAACGGCGAGCGCGAGTTCCCGCCCGCCTTCCTGCGCCGCTGCGTGCGTCTGGACCTCGCGGAGCCGGACGAGCAGCGGCTGCGCGAGATCGTCGGGGCGCACCTCGGCGACGCGGCGCTCGACGGCGTCGACGACCTCCTGCACGCCCTCCTGGGCCGCCGCGCCCCCGGCGAACTGGCCACGGACCAGCTCCTGAACGCCGTGTTCCTGCGCAAGGGCGGCCTCGACCTGCCGCCGGGCGCGCTGCTCGACGCCGTCCTGCACCGGCTCGGCGGGGCGGTGTAGGGGGTGGGGTCCGAGCACCTCGACGTGGACCGGCTCAGGCGGCTGACGGAGGGGTCCGCCGTCCGGGGGCGGCCCGAGGGGCTGCGCCGGGTGCTCGGGGCGTTCGCGGCGAGCGGCGTGGAGCTCACCCGGGAGGAGCTGCTCGACGCGCTGTGGCTGGCGGGGCGGCTGCCCGAGGGGGCGTCGACGTCCCTTGCCCGGGCCGCGGGGACGATGACACAGGGCGGGCAGGCGTACGGCGACGGCGACGGGTGGCAGCCCCCGGCCGCGGAGACCCAGGGGGCGCCGAAGCCCGCGTGGCCCGGAGAGCTCCGTTCGGACGGGGAGGCGGACGGGAGTCAGGCTCCGCCGACAGGGGAGGAACCACGGGTGGCCGACGGGCCCGATGACGGCGTCGCGCCCCGCTCGGCCCGGCCCCCGCGCCTGCGGCAGCCGACCGGTGACGCGCCCCTCTACGGCGGCACCGCCCCCGGCCGCACCCCGCCCCACCGCACCGTCCCCGTGCGTCCCGTGCGTACCCCCGAGACCCGGGCCCTCGGCTCCCGGCAGCTGCAACTGGGCCGTGCGCTGCGCCCGTTGAAGCAGACCGTCGCCGACCCGCGCCGGTGGGAGCTCGACGAGACGGCCACCGCCGATGCGACCGCCCACAGCGGCCTCACCGACGCCGTGCTGCGCCCCGCCCGCGCGCGGTGGCTCGATCTGACGCTGCTCGTGGACGACGGCGCCTCCATGCTGCTCTGGCAGCGGCTCGTCACGGAGACCCGGCTGCTCCTGGAGCGCAGCGGCGCCTTCCGTGACGTACGCGTGCACGGCCTGGACACCCGCACCCCGGGCGCACCGCTGCTCGGCCGCCGCCCCTTCACGCCCGGCACCGCCGTGCTGCCGCCCGCCACCGTGACCGGCCCCGGCGGCAACACCCTGATCCTCGTCCTCAGCGACGGCGTCGGCGCGGCCTGGCGGGACGGCCGGATGCGGGAGCTCCTGAAGCAGTGGGGACGGTACGGGCCGACAGCCGTGCTGCACGCGCTGCCCCCGCACCTGTGGGACGGCTCCGGCATCCGTGCCGAACGCTGGCAGGTCACCACCCGGCGCCGCGGCGCCCCCAACCTCACCTGGGACGTGGCCGATCCGGTGCTGCCCGCGGGCCTCACGGCGTTCGACGGGGTGCCGGTCCCGGTGCTCGCGCCCGAACCGGGAGCGGTCGGCGCGTGGGCGGGCCTCGTCGCCTCCCCCGGTGCGAGCGCGGTCCTCCCGCTCCTGACGGCGCCCTTCGACATGGCACCGCGGGCACCCGTCGCCCCGGACGCGGGCGAGGACATCCTGCGGTTCCGGGACACGGCGTCCCCGGAGTCGTACCGTCTCGCCGCCCATCTCGCCGCCGTCGCCCCGGTGTCCGTGCCGGTGATGCGCCTCGTGCAGGACGTGCTCGGGCCCGGCGTGACGACCGGCCATCTGGCGGAGGTGTTCCTGAGCGGCCTGTTCCGGCGCTGCGACGGCGCCGTCGATCTCGCTCCTCGGCACCGGAGTTACGACGTCACGGCCGAGGCCCGCGAGATCCTCCTCGGCACCGCGCCGGTCCGTGACCTCCTGGGTACCGGACGGGCGGTGACGTCCCGGCTGGCCGAACTGGCGGGCCGCTCGGCCGACTTTCCCGCCTGGCTCGCCCATCCCGAGGGGGCCGAGCGGGGCGGGGACGGGGCGCGGCCGTTCGGGTGGGTGGACGAGCGGCTGATGCGGCGGCTGGGGGTGGGCGCGCCGAGAACGGTGCACGTACCGCCCGTGGATCCGGCGATGCCGCCGTACGTCGACGCGCCGGGCTCGGCGTGGTGGTCGCTGACCCCGGGGAACGCCCGACGGGCGGGCCCCTGGCGCCTGTTCGCCCGGCACAGCAGCGCCAGGAGCAGCAGCGGGGTGTTCCTCGGGCGGACCGCGGAGGGGGAGGTCGCGGCGGTCCGGCTCACCCGCCCCGGTTCCGTGCGCCGCCTCTCCCTGGCGGGCCAGGCCGAGGCCCTGCGCCTCCTGGACGGCGGACGGGTGCCGCGTCTCCTCGGCGTGGACCCCGCGCCTACGCCGTCCTGGCTGGCGACCGAGCTCCAGCTGTCGGACGACGGCCGTCCGCTTCAGCACCTCGACGGGCCGCTCCCGGACGCGTCCCACCCCGACCACCTCCTGCGCTTCGCCCGGCTCGCCCATGCGGTCGCCGAGGTGCTCGCGGACGCCCATGCGCTGGGCATCCACCACGGCGACCTGGCGCCGCGAAGGGTGCTGCTCACGCCGGACGACGTGTGCGTCACCGGCTGGCGCGCGCAGGAGCACGGTGACGGCGCCGCCCACGACGTCTCCAAGCTGGGACTCGTCCTCCTCCAAGCCGCGGGCGAGGCCGTCCCCCGGTCCCTGACCGGCATCCTGCGGCGCTGCGGCTCCCCGCTGCTCGACCGGCGGCCCACCGCGGCCGAAGTGGCCGCCCACTTCGAGGCGTTCATCGACACGTACGTACGCGACCTCGCGTCGCACGGCGCGGCCGGGGACCGCCTCGCCGTGGCCATCGGCCGCGACGCGCAGGGCGCCGACGTCGTCCTCGACTTCCGCGCCATGGGCCCGCACGGCGTCCTGCGGGGCACGCCCGAGGACTGCTCCACCGTCCTCGACAAGATCGTCCGCGATCTGGCCGGACAGCACTCCCCGGCAGCGGTGCAGTTCCACCTGCTCGACTCGACGGAGCGGTACCTGCGGACGACGACGGCGACCGCGCTGCCCCACGTCGTGACGGGCGACGACCCCCGCTCCCTGGAACTGGCCCTGGAGGCCGAGCGCGGCCGCCGTCGAACACTGCTCACCGCCGCGCGCGAGGCGGGCCGCCCGCGCCCCCGGCTGACCAGCCTGATCGTGGTCCTCACACCGCAGGCCCTGCCGGGCAGGCTGAGCTGGCTCGAAGACCTGGGCATCCACCTGCTCCTCCTGGAGGGCGCCACGAGAGGCCCGGTCGACTTCGACTTCCGCATCGACCTCACCGGCGGGGCCTCCGTCCTCCACCACTCGGGCGCGCCCCCGTCCGGCGTTCCCTTCCGGCTCCCGCTCCCCCGCCGCGTCCCGCACGAGGCCTTCCTCGCCGACGAGCTCCACGCCGCCGTGGCACACGGCCGCAAGGGCCACCACCAGGAGGCGCTGAACTGGCTGGAGCGGCTGGACGCCGACCACTACCGGCACCTGGGCCCCGACCACCCCCACCTGCTCGCCACCCGCTACGAGATCGGCCACCTCCAGCTCACGCTGGATCTCCTGCCGGAAGCGCTCGCCTCCTTCTCGGACTGCGCGGCACGGCGCGGGACCGTGCTCGGCGCGGAGCACGTCGACACCCTGACCGCGCGCCAGCAGTGCGCCTTCGTGCTCTGCCGCATGGGGCGCCACGACGAGGCACGGGCGATCTACCGCACCGTGCTCGGCCGCTGGGTGGACGTCCGGGGCGCCGCCCACCCCGACGCCCTGCTCTGCCGCCACAACCTGGCCGTCGCCCTCATCGCCCTGGGGCGCTACGACGAGGCGGTGGACGAGGCGCGCCTGGCCCGGAGCGGCCGTGGACTCGCCCTCGGCGCCCGGCACCCGAGCACCCTCGCGAGCGGCCACGAACTGGCCGTCGCGCTCGGCGGGGCGGGTCACACCTCCAAGGCCCTCGACGTCGCCCGCTCCGTCCTGGAGGAGCGCGAGCTCACTCTGGGCCCCGACCACCCGGACACCGTCGCGACCCGGCGCGTGCGGGCCGAACTGGAACGGCCCGCGGGCTGACGGAGCCGCCCCGGCTACCCTTTCCCCGTGACCCTCCAGGACTACGCCACGTACATCGCCGGCCTCCCCCGCGTCCTCGTCGGAGCCGCCGCGCTCTTCCGCGACGCCGCGGGCCGCGTGCTGCTCGTCGAGCCCAACTACCGCGAGGGCTGGGCGCTGCCGGGCGGCACCGTCGAGTCGGACGACGGGGAGAGTCCGCGGCAGGGGGCGCGCAGGGAGACCCTCGAGGAAGTGGGACTCGACGTCGCGCTCGGCCCGCTGCTCGTGGTCGACTGGGTGCCGCCGGGGCCGGTACGCGAACGGCCGCCGCTGGTGGCCTACTTGTACGACGGCGGTGTGCTCGGCACCGACCAGCTGAAGTCGATCAGGCTGCAGGAGGAGGAGCTGCTCTCCTGGCGTCTGGTGGAACCCGCCGACCTCGCGGAGCACCTGTCCGGCTCGCTGGGGCGCCGGGTCTCCGTCGCGCTCGACGTGCTGGCGCGGGGCGGCGGGCCCGTGGAGCTCGAGGACGGGCACCGGGTCGGCTGAACCGGCCCTCGTGGCACCGGCACGTCGGCCGGGCGGGTCTCAGAACAGGACGTCCGCGCCGCCGCCCACCGCCCCGCCCTCGAAGGCCAGCAGCCGCTGCTTGCGGTCGAGCCCGCCGCCGTAGCCCGTCAGGCTGCCGTTGGCGCCGATGACGCGGTGGCAGGGCACGATGACGCCGATCGGGTTCTTGCCGTTGGCGAGGCCGACGGCGCGGGAGGCGCCCGGCTTGCCGAGGATGCCGGCGAGTTCGCCGTACGTACGGGTCTCGCCGTAGGGGATCTGCTGGAGTTCGCGCCAGACGGTGCGCTGGAACGGGGTGCCGTCGAGCCGCAGCGGCACGTCGAACTCCGTCAGCTCCCCGGCGAAGTAGGCCGCCAACTGGCTGGTCACTTCGTCGAGCGGGGCCGGATCGCGGTGCCCGAAGTCCTCCTCGGGCGGGCGGTGGCGCTGGTCGGTCATGTAGAGACCGCTGAGGACGCCGTCGGTGGCGACGAGGGTGAGCGTCCCGTAGGGGCTGTCGACGTGGGTGTGCTGACGTTCCATGAGCGTGGTCCTCGTTGTCCCTCAGGCCGGGATGGAGTTGATGGGGTGGACGTCGGTGGCCCACAGGTACTGGACCGCGTACGCCCGCCAGGGCCGCCAGGCCGCGGCCCGCGCGGTGAGCGCGGCCGGGGTGTGCGGCAGGCCCAGCCCCCGTGCGGCCCGGCGCACACCGAGGTCGGAGGGGAGGAACGCGTCGGGGTCGCCGAGCGCCCGCATCGCGATGACCTCGACCGTCCAGGGGCCGAACCCGGGGAGCTCGGTGAGCCGTGCGCGGGCCTCGTCCCAGTCGCTCTCCACGCCGAGGCGCAGGTCGCCGTCGGCGAGCCGGTCAACGAGCGTGGTCAGGGTGGCACGGCGGCTGCGCGGCAGGGCGAGCGACCCGGGGTCCAGCGCGGCGAGCTGCGCGGGCGTGGGGAACAGGTGCGTGAGGCCGCCCTCGGGGTCCTCGACCGGCGTCCCGTGCGCGGTGACCAGGCGGGCGGCGTGGGTTCGGGCGGCGGCCGTGGACACCTGCTGGCCGAGGACGGCGCGTACGGCGAACTCGGCCTCGTCGACGGTGCGGGGCACGCGCCGCCCCGGCGCCTTGTCGACGAGCGGCGCGAGCAGCGGGTCAGCCCGCAACTGACCGTCGACGGCGGCCGGATCGGCGTCCAGGTCGAGCATGCGGCGGCAGCGGCTGATCGCGATGGTCAGGTCGCGCAGGTCGGTGAGGGCGAGCCGGCAGCCGATGTGGCCGGGGTGCGAGGTGAGGGCGACGACGCCGTGCCCGTAGGGGAGGTTCAGGGTTCTGCGGTACGCGCCGTCCCGCCACTCCTCGACGCCGGGCACCGCGGTGGCGACGAGGTGTCCGAAGAGGTTGTCGGGGTTGAGGGGGGCGCGGAACGGCAGGCGCAACGAGAGGACGCCGCCCGCGGCCGTGGCCGGCGCGGCGCCTGCCCGCTTCGGGGCGCGGGCCCGCAGCTCCCCGGGGGCGAGGGCGAAGACCTCCCGCACCGTGTCGTTGAAGGTGCGGATCGAGGAGAACCCGGCGGCGAAGGCGATCTCGGCCATGGGCAGCGCGCTGGTCTCGATGAGCAGCCGCGCGGTCTGCGCGCGCTGGGCGCGGGCGAGCGCGAGCGGCCCGGCGCCGAGCTCCGCGAGCAGCTGCCGCTCGACCTGCCGGGTGCTGTACCCGAGGCGGTCCGCGAGGCCGGGCACGCCCTCGCGGTCGACCACGCCGTCGTCGATGAGGCGCATGGCGCGGGCCACGAGGTCGGCGCGCTGGTTCCACTGGGGCGAGCCGGGGCTGCTGTCCGGCCTGCACCGCTTGCAGGCCCGGAAACCGGCCTGCTGGCAGGCGGCGGCGCTGGGGTAGAACGTCATGTTCTCGGCCTTGGGGGGCACGACCGGGCAGCTGGGGCGGCAGTAGATCCGGGTGGTGACGACTGCCGTGAAGAACCAGCCGTCGAAGCGGGCGTCCTTCGACTGTACGGCGCGTACACAGCGCTCTGTGTCGGTGTGCATGTGCTCAAGGATCGCGGCTGCCGGCCCGCGTGGCTGGCGAGAATCCGACATCGACGTCGCGCCGGCCGGGCCTACTCGCGGGCGAGCGCGGCGGCGAACGCGTCGTAAGCCTCTTGGCCGAAGAGGACGAAGCGCACCTCGTCGAAGTGCGCGGGATCGGCGCACTCCCGGACCGTCCGGACGGCGATGCGGGCCGCGTCGTCGAGCGGCCAGCGGTAGACGCCGGTGGAGATCGCGGGGAACGCGACCGTACGCGCGCCCAGCTCGGCGGCGACGCGCAGCGACTCGCGGTGGCAGGAGGCGAGGAGCTCCGAGCGGTCCTCGGTGGCGGACCAGACCGGGCCGACGGTGTGGATCACGTGCCCGGCGGCCAGGCGCCCCGCGGTCGTGGCGACGGCGCGGCCGGTGGGCAGTCCCTTGCCGTAGTGGGAGGCGCGCAGCCTGCGGCAGTCGGCGAGGATGTCGGGGCCGCCGCGCCGGTGGATGGCGCCGTCGACTCCTCCGCCGCCGAGCAGCGAGGAGTTGGCGGCGTTGACGACGGCGTCGGCGTGCTGCTGTGTGAGGTCGCCCTGGACCAGGGTGATGCGGACGGTCACGGCCGGCTCCTGAGCTTCTTCCACACGGCCTTCGCGGCATTGTGCCCGGACATGCCGTGCACTCCGGGGCCCGGGGGCGTCGCGGACGAGCAGAGGAAGACCGCGGGGTGCCGGGTGGTGTACGGGGAGAGGGAGATCTTGGGCCGGAGCAGCAGTTGCAGGCCGCTCGCGGCGCCGCAGGCGATGTCGCCGCCCACGTAGTTGGCGTTGTGGGCGGCCAGTTCGGGCGGGCCCGCCGTGGCGCGGGCGAGGACGCGGTCGCGGAAGCCGGGGGCGAAGCGCTCCAGCTGCCGCTCGATCGCGTCGGTGAGGTCGCCCTGCCAGCCGTTCGGGACGTGGCCGTACGCCCAGAAGACGTGCCGGCCGGCCGGGGCGCGGGAGGGGTCGACGACGCTGGGCTGCACCGTGATCAGGAACGGCGCGTCCGGCGCCCGGCCCTCCCGGGAGGCGGCGTGCAGCGCGGCGCCGATCTCCTTGCTGTCCGCGCCGACCTGCACCGTTCCGGCTCTCCGCGCCTCCTCGGCGGCCCAGGGGACGGGCCCGTCGAGGGCATAGTCGATCTTGAAGGCGCTGGCGCCGTACCGGTATCCGGCATAGGCGCTGCCGAGCCCCGCGATCCTGGCGAGCGCGGTCGGCGAGGTGTCGAAGACGTAGGCGCGGGCGGGCGGCAGGTCGTCGAGCCGCTTGACCTCGAAGTCCGTGTGGACGGAACCGCCGAGGTCCTTCAGATACGCGGTGAGCGCGTCGGAGATGGACTGCGAGCCGCCCCGGGCGACGGGCCAGCCCCGGGCGTGCGCGGCCAGCGCGAAGACCAGCCCGACGCCACCGGTGACGATGCCGTCGAGCGGCGCGATGACGTGGGCGACGAGGCCCGAGAACAGGGCGCGGGCCCGCTCGTCGCGGAACCGGCGCATCAGCCATGTCGACGGCGGCAGCCCCACGAGCCCGAACCGGGCCAGCGTCACGGGGTCCCTGGGCAGGGAGCTCAGCGGCAGCGCCATGAAGTCCCGCAGCAGGGCGTCCCACGCGGGCAGGAAGGGCTCGACCAGCCTTCGGTACGCCCCCGCGTCGCGCGGCCCGAACGAGGCGGCGGTCTCGGCGACGGAGCGGGACAGCACGGCGGCGGTGCCGTCGAGGAAGGGGTGGGCCATGGGCAGCGGGGGCTGCAGCCACTCGAGGCCGTACCGGTCGAGGGGCATGGCGCGGAACGCCGGGGAGTTGATGCCCAGCGGGTGGGCTGCCGAGCAGGGGTCGTGGCGGAATCCGGGCAGCGTCAGCTCCCGGGTGCGCGCGCCGCCCCCCACCGTGTCCTTGGCCTCGAAGACGGCCACGGAGAAGCCCCGGCGGGCCAGCTCCACGGCAGCGGTCAGCCCGTTGGGTCCCGCCCCCACCACGACGGCGTCAAGCATCGACGGCACCTTCGGACTCCTTCGTCAGCCGATGGCCACTGCCGCCAGGATAGGCCGGGCCACCGGCGCCGATGCTCGGGCCCCGGCCGTCTCAGGCGCCGCTGGAGAGCAGGCCGGCGACGCGCCGGGCCGTGGCCGCGTCGCGGGCCGCGGTGAAGGGCAGCGTGTTGCCGCCGCCGATGCGGAACGGCTCCCCCGTCAGCGTCAGGTCGGCGCCGCCCGCCTCGGCCACGAGCAGCAGACCGGCGGCGTGGTCCCAGGCCAGCTCCCACGAGAAGGCGACGGCGTCGAGGTCGCCCCTGGCTATGGCGAGGTACTCCAGACCGGCCGAGCCGCACGGCCGGGGACGGACACCCTCCACCGCGAGGCCCAGGAGGGCCCGCTTCTGGTCCTCGGTGGTGAAGTCCGGATGCGAGGTGGCCACCTCCAGGTCGGCGCCGGCCGGGGGCGATCCGGCGGTCAGCCGCTCACCGTTCAGCCAGGCGCCCTTGCCGCGGACCGCCACGGCGAACTCCTCGAGGGCCGGCGCGTACGTCCACGAGGCCTGGACCTCGCCGCCGACCGCGAGGGCGACGAGCATGCAGAAGCCCGGGTCGCCGTTGACGAACTGCCGCGTCCCGTCGACCGGGTCCACGATCCAGACGGGCGCGTCGCCGTGTATCGCCTCGTACGTCGACGGGTCGGCGTGCACCGCCTCCTCGCCCACGACGACCGAGCCCGGCAGGAGCGCGGCGAGGTCGGCGGTCAGTTGCTCCTCCGCGCGGCGGTCGGCGACGGTCACCATGTCGTGCGGGCCGCTCTTCTCCACGACGTCACCCTCGGCGAGCTGCCGGAACCGGGGCGTCACCTCCGCCGCGGCGGCCTTGCGGACGGCCTCCTCCACGTCGCGTACACCGTGCGTCAGAAAGTCTTCGATCATGCGTCCATGAGAGCACGCCGCACTGACATCCCGTACGGCCCCGGTGAACGGGGCCCGAACCCCCCGTGAACTCGGTTCCACGCGATCCGGCCCGCTACCGCCCCACCGCGTATCCCTGCGCCCCGCGAGGATTCGCCGCCGCCGACAGCACCCCGCTGTGCGGGTCCCGCGCCACCGCGCACAGGCGGCCCTCCGACCACGGGCCGCCCACCGTCACGTCGTGGCCCCTGCGGCGCAGTTCGTCGACCACCTCGGGGGCCGTCCGGGATTCCACCGTGAGGCTGCCGGGGCGCATGTCACGGGGGTGGAAGGAGCCGGGGAACGCCTCCGTGTGCCAGTTCGGAGCGTCGATCGCGCCCTGCAGGTCGAGGCCGCCCCGGACGGAGTCCCGCAGCACCACCCCGAGGAAGAAGTGCACCTGCCACTGGTCCTGCTGGTCGCCGCCCGGCGTGCCGAAGGCAAGGACCGGTATGCCGTCCCGCAGCGCCAGCGACGGCGTCAGGGTCGTCCGCGGGCGACGGCCCGGCGCGAGCGAGTTCGGCAGGCCCTCCTCCAGCCAGGCCATCTGGAGCCGCGTGCCCAGCGGGAACCCCAGCTCGGGCACGACGGGGTTGGACTGGAGCCAGCCTCCGCTGGGCGTGGCGGACAGCATGTTCCCCCACCGGTCGACGACGTCGAGGTGGCACGTGTCGCCGCGCGTCCCCCCGTCCGCGACCACGGTCGGCTCCCCCGCCCCGGCCGCCGCACCGGCCCCCCGGTCCAGGCCCGCGGTCTCCCCGGCGGCCACCGCGAGGGCGTGCGCGGAGAGCCTCGGCTCGCGCCCGCCGGGCGCCCCGGGCCGCAGCCGGTAGGAGGCGGTGTCCCCGATGAGCCGCCGCCGCGACGCGTTGTACTCCTGCGACAGCAGCTCCCGCACCGGCACGCTCCGCGCGCCGCCCTCCCCCGCGTCCCCGTACCAGGCCTCCCGGTCCGCCATGGCCAGCTTGCAGCCCTCGACGAGGAGGTGGACGTAGTCGGCGGACCCGTACGCGGGGAGCTCCTCGACGGTCCGCGGCAGCAGGGCGAACTGCTGCAGGAAGGCGGGGCCCTGGCTCCAGGCACCCGCCTTGCACAGGGTCCAGCCGTTCCAGTCGTACGTGACGGGGTCCTCGTAGGACGCCGACCACCCGCTCAGGTCCTGCGCACTGAGCGTTCCCGTGTGCCGCTCGCCGCTCGTGTCCATGGTGGGCCGCCCCGCCTGCCGCACGAGCGCGTCGGCGATGAACCCCGAGCGCCACACCTCGCGCGCCGCGTCGATCCGGGCGATCCGCAGGTCGTCCCCTTCGGCGCCCTGACCGGCCTTCGCCTCCGCCTCCGCGATCAGGCGCCGCCAGGTCGCGGCGAGCGCGGGGTTGCGGAACAGTTCGCCGGGGCGCGGGGACCGGCCTCCGGGGAGGTAGACCTCGGCGGACGAGGGCCACTCCCGCTCGAAGAGTTCCCGCACCGTCTCCACGGTCTCGCCGACCCGCTCGACGGGGGCGTGCCCCTCCTCCGCGTACCCGATGGCGTACGAGAGGACGTCGGCGAGCGACTTCGTGCCGTGGTCCCGCAGGAGCAGCATCCACGCGTCGAAGGCGCCGGGCACGGCGGCGGCGAGCGGGCCGGTGCCGGGCACCAGTTCGAGGCCGAGGGAGCGGTAGTGGGCGACGGTGGCCCCGGCGGGCGCGCCCCCCTGCCCGCAGAGCACACGCACGTCGCCCCCGGCGGGCGCGAGGATGATCGGGACCTCGCCGGCGGGCCCGTTCAGATGCGGCTCGACCACGTGCAGGACGAACCCGGCGGCGACCGCGGCGTCGAAGGCGTTGCCGCCGTCCTCCAGTACGGCCATCGCGGACTGCGAGGCGAGCCAGTGGGTGGACGACACCATGCCGAAGGTGCCCTGGAGGGTGGGGCGGGTGGTGAACATACAGGGTCTGACCTCGTTGTGTACGCGCGTCGAACGGTCGGCTCAGCACTCAGGACCGGGCCTCGGGAGAATCCGGGGAGTTTGGCCCGGACCCCTCCTACGCCCGGCCCCCCAGCAGGCTATCGATCGCCCTGCGCCCCTTCCTCCCAGGGATGCGTACGTGTGCCTCAGCACGTGGAACCCGTCCCTCGGGTTCGGTACGGGGGCTCCGGGTCGGACCGCACGGCGTTCCATGCGGAGACCAGGCAGGCCAGGTGGCGCGCCCAGATGATCTGGCCTTCCATAGCGCGCTCGGAGGTGACGCGGGCGCGCGGGCTCGCCCGGCCCGCCAGCGTGGCGGCCTGAATCGCGGCGCGGGTCGCCTCCTGTGCCTGGCGTCGGGCGAAGGCTGCGGCGAGCCGGGCCCGCGCCTGCGCCCGGACATGCGGACGTCACGTCACCGTCCGGGCGTACGAGGTCTGGCCGCAGGTGGGGGCCGGTGTCAGTAGGCTGAGGCGCATCAAGGTGAGGGGAGGACGGGTGAGAGCGGCGCGTGCACTGGCCACACTCGACGAGGCCGGCATCGGTGATCATGTCTGCCAGCTGATGGGGCCGGCGGACGATGTCCTGGACCGCAGCCGGGCCTTCGTCGCGGACGGGGCTCTGTTCGGCGACAAGGTGATGATCGTCGGCCGGGCCGTCGAGGCGACCGGCGAGTTCGCTCAGAAGGTACTCGATCCTGTGCAGCTGGACGGTTCCTTGATCGGCGCGGTGCGCCGCGAGGCGGAGAGCGCCGGACGGGAGGGGTACCGGTCGTTGCGCGTACTGCACCACGTAACCCCTGGTGCGTGGCCCGAGGGCCCCGAGGCGCTGCTGCGCAGTGAGCTGGACCTCGAAGAGTTCGCCGCCGACAGCGGCGTTCTGGTGGTCTGCGCCTACCGCGACGCCGAGTGGGACGCTTCTACACTGGAAAAAGTCAGGTGTGTGCACCCCCACTACCTGGGCAGCCGACCGGCATCACCTGCGTTTCAGGTGTTCCGGACGCGAGAGGAAGGTTGGACCGTGAACGGGGTCATCGACGCCGAAGGCGCCGGCGCTTTCGGGGCGACCCTGCGCACGCTGCTCGCACAGTGCGCGACCGTGCGCCTGTCCTGCCACGGCTTGGAGTTCTTCGACGCTGCCGCCATGGATGCCCTCGCCGGGGCCTCCCGGCACCTGCCCGGTCGCAAAGTCGTTTTGCAAGGCACGAACGAGACGGTGCGGCTCGCGTGGGAACTGTCCGGATTCGCCGTCCCCTCGATCCCGGTGGTGATGGCGCCGTGACCTTCCCCCCGCACCCCTCACAGTCCGACGCCGCCGCGGCCGCATCTGCCGGGTACCGGCACGAGCTGCACCCGTACGCGGGCCGAGACGAGTTCCTGCGGGGCGCCGTCGGATTCATCCATGAAGCCCTGGAGGGCGGAGAAGCCGTCGTGGTGGCGGTCCCCGGGGACAAGGCTGCTCTGCTGCGCTCCGAGGTCCCCGACAAGGGCACGGTGCGCTATGTCGACACCAGCGCCGTGGCGCACCATCCGGGCCGGCTCATCGGGGCCTGGCAGGAGTGGATCTCCGAGCACGTCGCGGAGGGCCGGCCCGTACGGGGAATCGGTGAATCCCCCTGGAGCGAGGTGCACAGCCAGGCCCAGGCGGAACAGCTCCGCTATCACGAGTGGCTGCTGAACAGGGCCTTCGCGGACGGCCCCGCCTGGTGGCTGCTGTGCCCCTACGACACGGCCGCCGGTGAAGCTGCCGTCCTGGAGCAGCTCACCCGCTGCCACCCCCGCATCCGCTCGGGCGGACACAGCACGCCGTGCCCCGACTACGACCCGCAGGCTCCGTTCGACTTCGCCCCGCAGAGCAACCCGTGCAACCCCTACGAGGAGTTCGACTACACCGGCGGTGACCTGCCCGCCCTGCGCATGAAGATCTCGGCCTGCGCCGAACAGCTCGCCCTGGGCGAGCGTCGACTGCGCGAACTGCTCCTGGCCGCCACCGAGATCGCCACCAACAGCATCCGCCACGGCGGCGGGCGCGGCACGTTGCGCACCTGGAGCGAGGATCACCGGCTGGTGTGCGAGTTCCGCGACGCCGGCTACATCGCCGATCCCTTGGCAGGACGGTACAAGCCGCACAACGCCCAGATCGGGGGCCGGGGCCTGTGGCTTGCCCACCAGCTCTGCGACCTCGTCGAGATCCGCTCCACCCCCGATACCGGCACCACGATCCGTCTCCACACCGAACTCACCGGCTGACCGGGCGCGCACGCAGCCTGAGGGTCGCGCTGTTCCGGCGGGGTGCGGCCCGCAGTGGGGGTGAACGGCAGTCTCCCGCTGATCGGCGGTGAGCAGCGAGTCGTACGTGCGCGCCGGTGATCCCGAACGTGACCGGATAGCCGTGGTCCGCCTGCGAGGCATCCGACGCGGCGGGCTGAGCCTCCGGCGCAGCCCGCGGGGCGGGACCACAGTGCGGACCGAGTCGGCGCCGACCACACCCTGAGTCACTGGCTGGTCCCGCTGACACGACTTCATGCCGAAGGCGCCTTGCAGGGTGGGACGCGTCGTGAACATGATCGGCAGGCCAGTGCGCGGCACTCTCCCGGGTCACCGGTGTCTCAGCCCGCGAGGAGCGACTCGATCCGGTCCGCGCCCGTCCGCAGCCCCAGCAGCCGCTCCACGCCCGGCGCGTACGGCACCGCCCCGGCCCCCGTCGACCAGCCGGGCCCCGCGATCAGCACCGCCGGATGTCCCCGGGCGCCTCGTACGCCCCACTCCTTCTCCGTGACGAGGTGCACGAGGGCGCGGTCGGCGGTGCCCCGCGAGTGCGCCCAGAGGACGACGGCCGAGGGGCCGATGCGCCGCACCGCCTCGTACAGCGCCTCCGCGGGGAGCGCGGCGCCGAACATCCTTGTGGGCAGGCCCCGTTCGCCGAGGACCGCGGTGAGGGCTTCCAGCGGGAGGGTGTGCTGCTCGCCGGGGACGCAGGTGAGCAGCACCGGGGCGACGGGCACCGTGGCGGGCTGCGGGGCGTGGACCGGGCCGGTGCCCGGGGCCCGGCGCAGGGCGGAGGAGACGTGCCAGGAGAGGAGGTGCTCGACCTCCACGTACCGCTCCCCGCAGGACGCCCATTTGCGGCCGATGGCGTGCAGGGCGGGGGCCATGACCTCCTCCCACCCCGTCGTGAAGCCGTACGCGTCGAGCGCGGTCCGCAGCTGGGACTCGACGGCGGGGGCGTCGAGCCGCACCGCCGCCTTCGCGAGCCCCCGGCACTCCCGCCGGACACTGCCCAGCGAGAGCGTGCCGGGGTCGCCGCCGTGCCGGGGCCGCGGAGTCCCGGCTCCGGCGGGCGCGCTCGCCGGTGTCTGCAGGAGGGCCAGGCGCGCGGCCTCGGCGGGCGGCACGCCGAGCGCGGTCAGCCGGCACATCTCCTCCACCCGCCCCACGTCCTCGGGGGTCCAGCGGCGGTGCCTGCCGCGGTCGTGGTGGACGGGCCCGATGCCGTAACGCCGCTCCCACGAGCGCAGCGTGGTGGGCGCGACGCCCAGTCTGCGGGCGACGGAACCCGTGGTCAGGGCGGCTTCGGCGCCGCCGGGCCGGGGGGACTCCGACTGGTGTGTGGCAGCCATGCCGCGACGATACGACGCACAAGCGCTGCAAGTTGCCGGGTTCCCGGACTCTCACCACTCTGGGGGCGGCTCCGGCCCCGTACGAGGAGTGCGCCTCTCCGAAGTACCGGGCGTCCACCGACACTTGGAGGCTGAGCAATGGAATTATCGGGAGCCCGCGTCCTGGTGGTGGGGGCCACCGGTGTCCTCGGCGGCCTCGCCGCCTGCGCCTTGGCGGAACGGGGTGCCCAGGTCGCCCTCGCGGGCCGCAACCCGGTGCGTCTGGCCGCTCTCGCGCAGGACCTCGGCGCCCCGCCGGCCCGGAGCTTCGAGGCGTGCGACCTGGACCAGTGCACCGCGCTCGGCGCGTGGGCGGCGCGCATGCTGGCGGGGCTCGACGGGGTCCTCGTGACGGTCGGGGCCATGGGCTTCGGCGCCGTCGAGGACGTGTCGAACGCGGCGGCCGAACATCTGCTCACGGTGAACGCGCTGTGCCCCATGGCCGTACTGAGGGGCGCGGCCCCGGTGGTGGCGGACAAGGGGTTCCTGCTCGCCGTCACCGGAACGCCGCCGGAGCGGTCACACGTCGAGGGCACCGCGGACTACACCGCCTCCAAGGCGGCGCTGAGCGGCTGGCTCGGCGTGCTCGCCGAGGAGCTCGCGCCCCGGTCCGTCACGGTCCTCGACTTCCGCGTGCCGCACCTGGACACCGGTTTCGCCGACCGGCCGCTGATCGGCCGCCCGCCCCTGCTGCCGCCCGGAGCGGACGCGCTGGAGACGGTGGTGTCCCTGATGGACGGGCTCGCCTCCGTCTGACCTCAAGCCCCGGAGGCGACGCCCGTCACTCACTCGATCCCCCGGGCCTCCTTGAACCGGCTGAGCCCGTCGGCCAGTTCGACGAGGGGCTCGGGGTAGTCGTGGCGCGCCCGCTCCGCCGCGGGCAGCTTCCAGGGTTCGTGCACGGCCGCGCCCTTCAGGTCGCCGAGCTCGGGCACCCAGCGGCGTACGTACGCTCCGTCCGGGTCGTAACGCCTGGCCTGGAGCACGGGGTTGAGCACCCGGTTGGGGCGGCTGTCCGTGCCGGTCCCGGCCACCCACTGCCAGTTGAGCTGGTTGTTCGCGACGTCGCCGTCGACGAGGAGGCGGCGGAAGTGACCGGCGCCGACGCGCCAGTCGACGTACAGCGTCTTGGCCAGGAAGCTCGCGGTGAGCAGTCTGCCGCGGTTGTGCATCCATCCCTCGTGCAGCAGTTGACGCATGGCGGCATCGACGATCGGGTAGCCGGTCCGCCCCTCCTGCCAGGCGCTGATGTCCTCCCGTGCCGACTTCTGGCGCCGCGTGCGCCAGCGGTCGCCGCGCGTGCGGTAGTCGGCGTCGGCCGCGGCCGGCCTGGCGGCGAGCACCTGGTGGTGGAAGTCGCGCCAGCACAGTTGCCGGACGAAGTCCTCGGCACCCCGGGACGTGCGCCTGCCCGCGTCGCGGACGAGTTCGGCGCAGGACAGCGTGCCGAAGTGCAGGTGCGGCGAGAGCTTCGACGTGGCGTCGCCCGCCAGGTCGTCGTGGGTCGTGTCGTACCGGTCGATGCCGTCGCGCAGCCAGGCCTTCCACTGCGCGCGGCCGACGCTCTCGCCGCCCTCGGCGAGCCCCGGCGAGCACCCCTTCACGCCGTCACGGGACGGCAGGGGGTGGGAGCGGACGCCGTCCGGAACGCGCACGGTGCGCGGGGCGGCGAGGACGGCCCGCACGCCCTGCGCGGTCCAGCGGCGGTGGTAGGGGGTGAAGACGGCGAAGTGGTCGGAGTTCGCGGGGGTCACGGCGCCGGGCGCGAGCGCCGTGACGACGGCGTCGTGGACGTGCAGGCTCCGGCCGTCCGAGGCCAGCGCCTCGCGCAGCCGCCGTTCGCGGGCGTGCGCGTAGCGGCTGACCCCGGCGGCCATGTGCACCTCGTCGGCGTCCGTCTCCTCGACGACGGCCCGTACCTCGTCGACGACGTCACCGGCGCGCACCACGAGTCGCCCGCCGCGCTCCCGCAACCGCCGGTCGAGGTCGGTCAGGCAGTCGGCGAGGAACGCCTCGCGGTTGGGGCCCGTGCCGCCGATGTCGTCGATCGCCCGGTCCAGGACGAAGAGCGGCACGACGGCGTCCGCGCCCTTGACGGCGGCGCGCAGCGGCGGGTGGTCGTGCACCCGCAGGTCGGAGGTGAACAGGACGACCGAGATGTGCATGGTGCGGACTCCAGTGGACGGGTGTCGTGGGCGCGGGGCGCGGGGCGCGGGTGGCCGGTGCCGACCGCTCTCCCCCACTCTCCGTCGGACCGGCTCCGGGGAGGCGCCGTGCGGCGCGTGTTCCCCCGTACGGCGCGCACAAAGGGACATTCCCGTGCTCGGTTAGCGTGGGGGGACGATTCGGAACACAGAGCCGGGGGCGGCTGCGCCCCGCGGGCATGGAGGAAGCACGTGCACGGTGAGTACAAGGTCCCCGGCGGCAAGCTCGTCGTGGTGGATCTCGACGTCGAGGGCGGCGCGCTGCGGAACACGCGGGTGGCCGGTGACTTCTTCCTCGAACCCGACGAGGCGCTCGACGCGATCAACGGCGCACTGGACGGCGCCCCCTCCGACACGGACGCCGCGGGTCTCGCCGCCCGCATCGACGCCGCGCTTCCCGAGGGCACCGTCATGTACGGCCTGACGTCGGAGGGCGTCGGCGTCGCCGTCCGCCGCGCCCTCGCCCACGCGACTGACTGGACCGACTACGACTGGCAGCTGGTCCACGAGGGGCCGCAGCCGCCCGCGCTGCACATGGCCCTCGACGAGGTGCTGACCCAGGAGGTGGCGGCGGGCCGGCGGCCGCCGACGCTGCGCGTGTGGGAGTGGGCCTCGCCGTCGGTGATCATCGGCAGCTTCCAGTCGCTGGCCAACGAGGTCGACGCGGAGGGCGCGGCCCGGCACGGCATCGAGGTGGTGCGCCGCATCTCCGGCGGCGGGGCGATGTTCGTGGAGCCGGGCAACACCATCACGTACTCGCTGTCGGTCCCTGACGCCCTCGTGCAGGGGCTCTCCTTCCAGGACAGCTACGCGTATCTGGACGACTGGGTGCTCGGCGCGCTCGCCGACATGGGCATCAAGGCGTGGTACCAGCCGCTGAACGACATCGCGACGGAGGCGGGGAAGATCGCGGGCGCCGCGCAGAAGCGCTCGGTGGGGGTGGGCGGCGGCCCGGGCGCGGTGCTGCACCACGTGACGATGTCGTACGACATCGACGCGGACAAGATGCTCGACGTGCTGCGCATCGGCAAGGAGAAGCTCTCCGACAAGGGCACGCGGAGCGCCAAGAAGCGCGTCGATCCGCTGCGCCGCCAGACCGGGCTGCCCCGCGAGGCGGTCATCGAGCGCATGGTCGACTCCTTCCGCGGCCGCTACGGCCTCGCGGCGGGGAAGGTCACCGAGGAGGAGATGGCGCGCGCCCGGGAGCTCGTGCGCACCAAGTTCTCGACGGCCGAGTGGACGGCGCGCGTGCCGTAGTCAGGAGAGCGCCGGGACGACCGTGGAGCCGTACGCGTCGATGACGTCCTCCCGCGCGTCGTGCATCGCGTACACCGCGAACTGGTCGACGCCCAACTCCCGCAGTTCCCGCAGCCGTTCGAGGTGGGACTCGACGGGCCCGAGGAGGCAGAACCGGTCGACGATCTCGTCGGGCACGAAGGCGGTGTCGGGGTTTCCGGTCCGGCCGTGGTGGCTGTAGTCGTATCCCTCGCGGGCCTTGATGTACGCGGTGAGGGCCTCGGGGACCATCGAGGAGTGCTCGCCGTACCTGGCGACCAGGTCGGCGACGTGGTTGCCGACCATGCCGCCGAACCAGCGGCACTGCTCGCGGGCGTGCGCGAGGTCGTCGCCGACGTAGGCGGGCGCGGCCACGCAGATCTTGACGTCCGCGGGATCGCGCCCGGCGTCGGCGGCCGCGTCCCGTACGGCCCTGATCATCCACTCCGTCAGATACGGGTCGGCGAGCTGCAGGATGAACCCGTCGGCCTTCTGCCCGGCGAGTGCGAGGGCCTTGGGCCCGTACGCCGCCATCCACACGGGCAGCTTCCCGTCCCGCACCCACGGCAGCCGCAGCGTCTGCCCGCCGACGTCCGCCTCGCGCCCCTCGGCGAGGTCACGGATGACGTCGATCGCCTCGCCGAGCCGGGCGAGGGTGTGGGGCTTGCGCCCGGCGACGCGCATCGCGGAGTCGCCGCGCCCGATGCCGCACACGGTGCGGTTGCCGTACATGTCGTTGAGGGTGGCGAAGGTGGAGGCGGTGACCTCCCAGGTCCTGGTGCCCGGGTTGGTGACCATGGGGCCGACGACGAGCCGCGTGGTGTGTTCCAGGATGCGGCTGTAGATGACGAACGGCTCCTGCCACAGGACGGACGAGTCGAAGGTCCAGCCGTAGCGGAAGCCGCCCCGCTCCGCGCGCCGCATGAGGCCGACGACCTCCGACGCCGGCGGGTCGGTCTGCAGTACGAGTCCGAAATCCATTGCCCCGGCTCCTCACGCAGGTCACACAGGTCTCATGACACCCCGGAAGCCTCCGAACAAGCCGCCCGGGGAGGGACAATCCTCGGCTTGTTGCCGGGGCTTGGCAAGAGGGACACGACGGCCGTCAGAGGGCCAGGGCCAGGCTGTCCGTGCCGACGTCGAGGTCCTCGTGGCCGATCGGACGGATCCGGCCCCGGTCCAGGGTGAGGATGCGGTCGGCGGCGGCGAGGCCCGCCCGCTCGTGCGTGACCAGGAGCGTGGTGCGGCCGCGGGTGGCGTCGAGGATGTCGGCGAGCACGGCGGCGGCGGTGTCCGGGTCGAGTCCCTCGGTGGGTTCGTCCAGGACGAGGACCGGCGGGTCGGCGAGCAACGCGCGGGCGAGCAGCAGGCGTTGGCGCTGGCCGCCCGACACCGTGGCACCGTCGCCGCCGAGCACGGTGTCCCAGCCGTCCGGCAGCGACTCGATCCAGTCCAGGATGCGGGCCCGGCGGGCCGCGTCGCGCAGTTCCGCGTCGGTGGCGTCGGGGCGGGCCAGGATCAGGTTGGCGCGGATGCCCGCGTGGAAGACGTGCGCGTCCTGGGTCATGCCGGTGACCGCGCGGCGGGCGTCGGCGCCCGCGCAGTCGCGCAGTTCGCGCCCGCCGACGCGGATGCTGCCCGCCTCGTAGGGGACGAACCGCATGAGCGCCGCGATCAGCGTCGACTTGCCGGACCCGCTGGCGCCGAGGAGCACCACGCGCTGACCGCGCGGCACCCGCAGGCTCACCCCGTCCAGGGCCGGGGGTCCGTCCGGGAGGTGACGCACCCGCAGGTCGGTGATGTCCACCTCGAGCGGGCCCTCGGCGGGCAGCGCGGCCGGTTCCGCCGGGTCGGCGACGGGCGCCGGGGTGTCGAAGAGGTCGGCGAGCCGCTGCGCCGAGGCGCGTACGTCGGCGAAGCGCCGGGCCGCCGCGGGCAGCGGCGCGAGGGCCTCGAAGGAGACGAGGGCGAGGACCGCGAGGACGGTGAGCTGGACGGCGGGCAGGTCGCCCGCCGCGTGGGCGCGCAGCGCGAGCCAGGTGACGCCGACCGTCGCCGCGCCCTGGAGCACGAGCACCACGGCCTGGGCGAGCGAGGTCGTCAGGGCCTTCTGGCGCTCCAGGCGGGCGATGCGGGCCGCGATGTCGCGCGCCCGGTCGTGCGTGCGGCCCCGGGCGCCGTACGCGGCGAGGTCCGCGGCGCCCCTGGTCAAGTCGACGGTGACGGCGGCGAGTTCGGCGCGGGACGCCTTCTCCGCGCGGCCCGCGCGGCGGGACAGGACGAGGACGAGGGCGGGCACCAGGAGTCCGGCCACGATCAGCAGGGCGCCGAGCAGCAGGCCGGCCTCCGGCAGGAGCAGCAGGACCGTGCCGGTGGCGGTCGCGGCGACCACGAAGGCCGCGGTGGCGGGGATCATCACCCGCAGGAGCAGGTCCTGGGCGGCGTCGACGTCGTCGACGAGCCGGGTCAGCAGGTCGCCGCTGCGGAAGGCGGGGGTGCCCGCCGGGGCGAGCGGCACCAGCGCCTCGTACACCCGGGCGCGGAAGCCCGCGACGGCCCGCAGCACGCCGTCGTGGCCGAGGAGCCGGTCGATGTAGCGCAGCGCGCCGCGTCCCAGGGCCAGCGCGCGCACGGCGACGATCGCGACGCTCACCGCGGCCAGCGGCGGCTGTTCGGCGGCGCGGGTGATCAGCCAGGCGGCGGTGGCCATCAGCGCCGCGGCGGCGAGCTCGCTGCCGGCCGCGGCGAGCGCGGCGGGCAGCAGCCTGCGCCAGTACGGCAGGAGGTGGCGCAGGAGACGGGCGGTGGGGCGGGGTCCGCGGGCGGCGGCCTCGGGGTGCGGGGTCATGAGGCCACCAGGCTTTCCGTGGGTGCCGGTTCGGGGTGGGCGGGCGGGGACGGCGGGGCGATGGCGCCCGCCCGTACCGTGATGATCCGGTCGGCGTGCGGCAGCAGGCTGGTGCGGTGCGCCACCACGACCGAGGTGCGGCCGCGCATCAGGGCGACGGTGGCGCGGGTGACGGCCGCCTCGCTCTCGGGGTCGAGGTGGGCGGTCGGTTCGTCGAGGAGCAGGACGGGGGCGTCCTTGAGGAAGGCGCGGGCCAGGGCGATCCGCTGGCGCTGGCCCGCGGAGAGCCCGGCGCCGTGCTCGCCGAGCAGGGTGTCGTACGCCTGGGGCAGCTCTTCGACGAAGAGGTCGGCCGAGGCGCTGCGGGCGGCTTCCCGCACCTCCGCGTCGCTCGCGTCGGGGCGTCCGAGGCGGATGTTGTCGGCGACGGAGGCGGCGATCAGGTGCGGGCGCTGCGGCACCCAGGCGACCTGGGCGCACCAGTCGTCGGGGTCGAGGGCGGCGAGGTCGGTGCCGTCGGCCGTGACCCGGCCCGAGGCGGGAGCGACGAAGCCGAGGAGCAGTGAGAGCAGGGTGGACTTGCCCGCGCCGCTGGGGCCGATGAGGGCGATGTGCTCGCCGGGGTTGATGGTCAGGGAGACGTGGCGCAGGGCGGCCGCGGCCCGGTCGGGGTACTGGACGGTGACGTCGTCGAGGCGCAGTACCGCGGTGCGGGCGTCGGGGGCGGGGGCGGGTTCGGCGGGTGCCGGGGACGCCTCCTCCTCGTCGAGGGTGGCGAAGACGCGCTCGGCCACGGAGATGCCCTCGGCGCTGTCGTGGAAGGCGCCGCCCATGGCGCGCAGCGGGAGGTACGCCTCGGGGGCGAGGAACAGGACGATCAGGGCGGTGTGCAGGTCCACTTCGCCGTGCAGCAGCCGCAGTCCGACGGGGACGGCGACCAGCGCCACGGAGAGGGTGGCGACGGTCTCCAGGACCAGGGAGGAGAGGAACGCCACGCGCAGGGTGCGCATGGTGGCGCGCCGGTGGGCGTCGGCCATCTCGCGCACCACCGTGGTCTGGTGCCGCTCGCGGCCGAACGCGCGCAGGGTGGGCAGTCCGGCCACCACGTCCAGGAAGTGTCCGCCGAGGCGGGAGAGCAACCGCCATTGGCGGGCGGTGCGTTGGGCGGTGTGCATGCCGACGAGCGCGCCGAAGACGGGGATCAGCGGCAGGGTGATGACGATGATGAGTGCCGAGGTCCAGTCGGCCCACCCCACGGCGGCGACCACCGTGAGGGGGACCACGGCGGTGGCCGCCATCGTGGGGAGGTAGCCGACGACGTACGGGTCGAGGGCGTCGAGGCCCCGGGTGAGCAGGGTGGCCGTCTCGCCGTGGCGGCGGGAGGCGAGCCGCAGCGGGTTGGTGTGCCGCAGCCGTCCGGTGATCCGGTCCCGCAGGGTGCGCTTGACGTCGGCCGCGGCGCGCTGCGCGAGCACGCCGCGCAGCCAGGTCAGCAGGGCGCGCAGCGCCATGACGGCGGCCAGCGCGGCCAGCGGTCCGAGGCGGACCGAACGGTCGGCGAAGCCGTCCGCGAGGACGGTCGCAAGGAGGACCGCCTGGGTGACGATGAGCCCGGCGCCCGCCAGGGCCAGGACCGAGGAGTACGTCATGTGGCGCCGCAGCACTGGGATTTCCCGCATCAGACGGCGTTCGACGGGCTTCATCGTGGGGGTACCTCTCGTCGTGTTCCGGGGGGTCAGAAGTAGCTGGGGTGACGTTGGCCCGTCCGCCCCCGGAAGGCCCACCAGCTCCAGAACTGGTAGGCGAGGATCGTCGGGATCACCAGGACCCCGAAGCCGCTCAGGATCTTCAGCGTGGCGTCGTCGGTGATGGCGTGGTCGATGTCCAGGCCGGCGCCGGCGCCGGTGATCAGGAGGTACGGGTAGTGGCCCGCCCCCAGGAGCAGCACCGGGAGCGCGGTCGCGCAGCAGGTGGCGGCGAACGCCAGGACGTTGTGCCCGCGGGTGAGGTACCACCAGCCGGCGCCGAGCGCCGCGACGAACAGGGCGGTGATGACCGCCGAGGTCGCGCGGTTCGTCATCGAGGCGCCCTCTCCGAAGAGGGTGAGGAGCAGCGCGAGGGCGCCCGCGGCGGCCGCGCCGCCGATCAGCTTGGCGCCCAGCTGCCGTGCCCTGGAGGCGAGGGCGGGCTCGGAGCGCAGGGCGACGAAGGTCGCGCCGTGCGCGGCGAAGAGCAGCACGGCAGCGGCACCGCAGACCAGCACGAACGGCGCGAACACCTCGCCGAACCCGATGTGGAAGCTGTCGTCGGCGCGGCGCGGCACGCCGTGCAGCAGCAGCCCCACGACGAGGCCCCAGCAGACGGCGGGGACGGTGCCGCCGACCACGATCAGGACGTCCCACGCCCGGCGGCCGCGCGCGCTGTGCGAGCGGCGGCGCAGCTGGACCGCGGCGTTGCCGAGGACCAGGCCTGCGAGGATCGCCACGATCAGCGGGTACAGGCCGGACAGGAGGGAGCCTTCCAGGTGCGGGAAGGCTCCGAAGAGGACGCCCGCGAAGGCGACCAGCCAGACCTCGTTGCCCAGGAAGAACGGCGCTATGGCGTCGAGGGCGGCGTTCCCGCTGGTGCGCTTCTCCTCCGCTCCGTCTCGGCCGAGGAAGGGGTGCAGCATCTGTGCGCCGTAGTCGTAGCCGCCGAGTACGAAATACCCGGCGAGCAGCAGGCCCAGGAGGGCCAGCCAGACGGTCTCGAGACTCATCTCGCTCAACTTTCCGTTACAGCAGGGGAGGACATGTCGGGGAGGGGTGCCGGGTGGGCCCGGCTCAGAAGACGGGCACCGGCTGCTTCTCGTCGGCGCTGCCTTCCGGCCCGTCGGGCACGTCGTCCGGGAGCGGCTCGGTGAGGCCGAGCTGGGTGGCGTCGGGACCGCGCAGGGCGAAGCGGGTGATCAGGGTCCAGTTCGTCACGGCCAGCGCGAGGAAGATCGCGATGAACAGCGTGCAGGACAGGAGCAGCGAGGTCTTCCCGACGTTGGAGAGGGCGTCCTCGACCGTCAGTTCGCCGTAGACGAGCCACGGTTGGCGACCCACCTCGCGGACGACCCAGCCGCCGACGGAGGCGATGAAGGGGAACGGGATCATCCACACCACCACCCACGAGGCCCACCGCCAGCGCATCAGCCGGTCCTTCCACAGCAGGATGAGGGCGATGGCGGTGATGGTGGACACGGTGTTGCCGATGAGCGACATGCTGTCCATCGAGATCCGCATCGTGTCCTGCCACGGCACGTAGTTGCCGGGCCCGTGCTCCTTGACGAGCTGGGCCTGCAGTTCGGCGACGCCGCTGTTCTCCAGGACCGCGTCCTTCATGGGCTGGGTGCGCTCGATGATGGGCCGCTGCATCTCGCCGACGACCACGACGAAGAACGAGGCGACCGTCGAGACCCACAGCCCCAGCTTCAGGGAGGTACGGAAGAGCTCCCGCTCCTCGGTGCGCCGCAGGAAGTGGTAGGCGCTGATGCCGGCGACGAAGCAGCCGCCCGTCGTCAGGGCGCCCAGCGAGAGGTGCAGGAGGGCGACCAGGGCGCTGGAGTTGGTGAGCAGTGCCGCGAAGTCGGTCAGGTAGGCCGCTCCGTCGCGCACTTCGTAGCCGACCGGGTGCTGCATGAAGCCGTTGGCGATCAGGATCCAGTAGCCGGAGGCGTACGCGGTCAGGGTGACCAGCCAGATGAGCGTGACGTGCACGCCCCTGCGCAGGCGGCCCCAGCCGAAGATCCACATGCCGAGGAACGTGGACTCGGCGAAGAAGGCGATGAGGGTTTCGAGGGCGAGCGGGGCGCCGAAGACGTTGCCCGCGAACTTGCTGAGGCCGCTCCAGCTGAGCCCGAACTGGAACTCCATGACGAGGCCGGTGACGATGCCGACCGCGTAGTTGATGACGTAGAGCTGGCCCCAGAAGCGGGTCATCCGCTCCCGGACTGCTCTCTGGGCGGGATCACGGGTGAACGCGGCCCGGGTGTGCATGATCGCCACGATGGGGACGAGGCCCATGGTGAGGATCACGAACAGCCAGTGGATGCCGGTCGTGGCCGCGAACTGGAGTCGGGCCAGATCCGCAGCGCTCATGATGCGACCTTCCTGGGGGGACGGTGGCCGGTTGGGACGGCTGAGGGGGGTTGGTGGGGAGCGTGTCGTCGGGGCGGTGGACGGTTCTGGTGGGTGCGGTCGGTGGGAGACGGTGGGCGGGTGCGGGGCCGCCGCTTCGCGTGTGCGGGTGCCGGGCGCCGTTGCCCGCCACCCGTGCGGTGACCTCGATGAAAACCGTAGGGAGGATTCCTTATGCATTCCAAGACCGGTTTTGCCATGTGAAGATGTCCCGGAAGGCATAAGTGAAGGTGGAGCATGGATCTTCTGCAGTTGCGCTACTTCCAGGCAGTCGCCCGTTTCGAGCACATCAGCCGCGCCGCGGAGGAGCTGCGCGTCGCCCAGCCCTCGCTCAGCCGCACCATCGCGCGCCTGGAGACCGAGCTCGGCGTCCCGCTCTTCGACCGGCAGGGCCGCCGCATCCGGCTCAACCAGTACGGCTCGGTGTTCCTGCGCCACGTCGACCGCGCCCTCAGCGAGCTCGACGACGCCCGCAGGGCCCTGAGCGACGCCCGCGACACGGCTCTGGGCCGGGTCGGCGTCGCCTCCGAGACCCTCCTGACGATCACCCATCTGCTCGGCAGCTTCCGGGCCGCCTACCCCCGCGCCGACGTCAGGCTCTACCAGTCCAACGCGGAGGAGATGGACCGCCAGCTGCGCGCCAGGGAGGTCGACTTCTGCGTCGCCTCGCAGCCGCTGGCCGGCACGAACCTCGAGGCGATCGAACTCGCCCGCGAGGAGGTGCTGCTCGCCGTGCCGCGCGGCCACTGGCTCGACGGACAGGAGAGCGTGACGATCCGTGAGATCGCCGCGGAGCCCTTCGTCACGACCCGGCCGGGACACTGGCAACGCACCCTCCTGGACCGGCTGTTCGCCTCCGAGGGGCTCACGCCGCTGCTGTCCTGCGAGGGCGACGAGCCGGGCGCCAGCCAGGACATGATCAGCGCGGGCCTCGGCATCGGTCTCATTCCGGCCATCTCCCGCCAGGCGGGCACGGACTCCCAGGTCCCGGTCGCCTGGGTGCACCTCGAAGCGCCGGACTGCCACCGCGTGCTCACCCTGGTGTGGAACCGCGACACCTACCTGTCCGACGCCGCCGTGAAGTTCCGGGAGTTCACCACCAGCAGGCCCTTCATGACGCACCGCCTGCCCGACCCCCGCCGCGGGCGCAGGCCGTAGGAGCCCGCCGGTCCTGCGGACAGGTTCTCGCCATCGGCTCCTGGTCCGGCCGGAAGTAGTTTGGTACGCTCCGCAGCGCTGCCTTATCCCTGGCCCAGGACGTCGCGTGTCCGAACGGCCAGCTGGTGATGGCGAGTTGGCCGGGGTGCCGTTTCCCCCGCCGACCGCCGGGCCGCGCCATCTCCACCCACCGTTTTTCCACTTGCCAGGCATCCGCGCCACGGCGCGCCCCCGCGCGCGTCCGGATGCCATCGAGGAGCTCCGTCATGCCCAAAATCACGTATGTCGCCATCAACGGGAACGAGACGTCGATCGACGTCCCGGAGGGCACGAGCGTCATGCGCGGCGCCGTGTTCAACGACATCGACGGCATCGTCGCCCAGTGCGGCGGCAACATGCAGTGCGCCACCTGCCACGTCTACGTGGACGAGACCACCCTCGACAAGCTGGAGCCGCCGAAGGAGCGGGAGGACGAGATGCTGGACTTCACGGCCTGCCCGCGCAAGCCCAACAGCCGGCTCAGCTGCCAGCTCAAGTCGTGCGACGCGCTGGACGGCCTGATCGTGCACCTTCCCGAGCGGCAGAACTGATGACGGAGAGCACGACCCCCGAGTCCGTCGTCGTGGTCGGAGCCGGCCAGGGCGGCTACCAGACGGCGGCGTCCCTGCGGGAGCACGGTTACACAGGAGACATCACACTCATCAGCGCCGAGGACGCGCTCCCCTACGAGCGTCCGCCGCTGTCGAAGGCGTATCTCAAGGGCGAGGCGGACGAGGCCCAGCTGTGGCTGCGGCCCGCGACGTACTACGTGCGCCAGTCGATCGACCTGGTCGCGGGCACCGTCACGGAGATCGACCCGGCCGGGCGTACGGTGCGCCTCGCCGACGGCTCCGCGTACGGCTACGGCCACCTCGTCCTGGCCACCGGCGCGCAGCCCCGCACGCTCGCCGTGCCGGGCGCCGAACTCCGCGGCGTGCACACCCTGCGCACCGCGCGGGACGCCGTCGCGCTCCAGGCCTCGCTCGCCGGGGCCCGCCGGGCGGTGGTGGTGGGGGCCGGGTTCATCGGCCTCGAATTCGCCGCCGTGGCACGGGAGGCGGGCGTCGAGGTGACGGTCGTCGAGGCGCTCGACCGTCCGCTCGCCCGGGTCGTCTCCGCGCCGACCGCGGCGCACTTCACGCGGCTGCACCAGGACGCGGGCACCCGGCTGCTGTTCGGCCGGGGCGTCACGGCGCTGCACGGCGACGCCCGCTCCGGCGTGAGCGCGGTGGAGCTGACCGACGGCAGCCGACTGCCCGCCGATCTCGTCCTGGTCGGTGTCGGTGTGATCCCGCGCACGGAACTGGCCGTCGCGGCCGGCCTCCCGGTGGACGGCGGCATCACCGTCGACTCCCGTCTGCTGACCGGCGATCAGCACATCTCGGCCATCGGCGACTGCGCGGCGTTCCCCCAGGTCCGCTCCGGCAACACGCGGCGGCTCGAATCCGTACAGAACGCCGTCGGCCACGCCCAGTCGGTCGCCCGGCGACTGACCGGCGCGCCCCACGGCTACGACGAACTGCCCTGGTTCTGGAGCGACCAGTTCGCCACGACCGTGCAGATCGCGGGCTTCAACGAGGGTCACGAGACCGAGGTGGTGCTCGGTGACGACCCCGACGCGTTCTCGGTCCTCCTCTTCCGCGGGGACGACCTGCAGGCGGTCGAGTCCGTCAACCGTCCCACCGATCACCTCGCGGCCCGGCGGCTCCTGACGCAGGGCACCACCCTGACGCCCGAGGCCGCCTCGGCGCCGGGGTTCACCCTGAAGGAACACCTGCGGAGCCTGCTCAGGGGCGGAACGGAGGTGCCGGTACCCCTCTGAAGGCGGCGTGGGCGCGCGACTGGAATCCCCTGTTCCGATTCCCGTCGCGCGCCGCCGCGCTGCCATGAATTACGGCGGGAAGTGGCGGGAATTCACCGGCACACGCCTTGATGATGTCTAAATCCTTGCACTGCGGCGGCCTCATCATGCCCCCGAATAAGTTGCATGATGAATTAGGTTCATTAGTGAAACACCGGAACGGTGTTGATTTGCTTCGTTGAATCGGGCAGGATCGCTCACGGCGAACAGGGCTTTCGACGCCTGCCGCCTGCTCCCCCGCACCTTTCTCACCCTTCACAGAAAAGAGGGGACAGCCATGCCCATTTCCGCCGAGGGTCAGAGCTTTTCCATTTCTAATGCGGAAATAAAGCGCACCCGCATTCCCACCTGAGCATCACTCGATTACCGCTGGATCGGAGTACGTCATGGATGACGTTATACGGGAGATTCGTATCCGCGGGGCATTGCAGCAACCCGATTGGAGCGATCTTTCCCAGCTGAACCGGGTCGGGGAAGCCCTGGCCGCCCGCCCCCCGCTGGTCCAGGGCGACGACCTGGCCACCCTGCGCACCCTGCTCGGCAAGGTCGCCGCCGGCCAGGCGCTGG
>NZ_JBVJPW010000015.1:0-196933 GCF_055609205.1 Streptomyces sp. NPDC036815
TTCCCTTTCCGGCGGTTCCGACTCTATCAGATCCTTTCGGGCCTGACTCCCAGTCGAAGTGGGTTTGTCTTCGCGGCTGTTGGGCCGTTCCGACGAGTGAGACTTTAGCGGAATCCTGGCTCCCGACCTAATCGGGAGGCGCCCTTTCGAACGCCGATTCCTCATTTCGCAAATACGCATGAAGACGAGCCGAAGACGAGTCCCGGAAGGGCACACGACATCGATCGCTTGAATGGTTCTTGCGGAATGGCCGCCCGGGGACCGACCAAGTGGTCGACGCTCACGTCGGGCAACTCGGAGAACACTACGTAGCAGCCCCAGGCGTGTCAACTCCAGGACAGCGCCTCCTGGCAGGTCTACTCTGGAGCACGTGACTACACGTGCGTACGCCCAACTGTGGTGGGCCGCCTGAGGGCGGCCGTACATACGCATGTACTCAACGGCCGCCGCCTCGGCGGCCGTTCTTGTTTCTCCCCCTGGAGGACCTGGAGCCCGGCGGCCGGGCCGGCGGTCCTGACCAGGAGGTGGAGAGATGACGAGGATCTTCAGCGGGGTCAAGCCGACCGGGCACCTGACCCTGGGCAACTACCTGGGAGCCATCCGGCAGTGGGCCGAGGTGGACCAGTACCGGGCCGACGCCCTGTTCAGCATCGTCGACCTGCACGCCCTGACCGTGGAGCACGATCCAGGGCGGGTGCGCAGGCTCAGTCGGCAGGCGGCGACGCTGCTGCTGGCGTCCGGGATCGATCCGGAGCGGGCCACCGTCTTTGCCCAGAGCCATGTGGACGAGCACGCCCGGCTCTCGTATCTCCTCGAGTGCGTCGCGACGGACGGCGAGATGCGCCGGATGATCCAGTACAAGGAGAAGTCCGTCCTTGAGCAGGCGCGGGGCGGGAGTGTGCGGCTGTCGCTCCTCACCTATCCCGTGCTGATGGCGGCGGACATCCTGGCGTACGCGGCCGACGAGGTGCCGGTCGGTGATGACCAGACCCAGCACGTCGAGCTGACGCGGGACCTGGCGGTGCGGTTCAACCAGCGCTACGGACAGACGTTCGTGGTGCCGCGGGCCACGCCGCCCAAGGTGGCGGCGCGGGTCATGGACCTGCAGGACCCCACGTCGAAGATGGGCAAGTCCCACGAGGCCGGGGCCGGGATCATCTATCTGCTCGACGAGCCGGAGGTCGTGCGCAAGAAGATCCTGCGGGCCGTCACGGACAGCGGGAGCGAAGTCGCGTTCGACCGGGCCGCCAAGCCGGGGGTATCGAACCTGCTGGAGATCCTCGCGGCGTGCCAAGGGGGGAACCCGGAAGCCTTGAGCGGTGCGTACGAGTCGTACGGCGCACTGAAGAAGGACACCGCCGAGGCCGTGGTGGAACTGCTCAGGCCCGTACAGGAACGGCACAAGGAGCTGGTGGCGGACCCCGCGTACCTGGAGGAGGTGTTGCGGCGGGGAGCTGAGCGGGCCAGGGAAATGGCCAAGCCGACGGTGGACGGCGCCTACCGGGCGATCGGACTGCTGCCACCGGCGGGAGAGGTGCGGTAGGCGCTCCGGTCGGGGCGACGGGCGCCGGCCCGGACGCCCCGGACGTCGGGCGGAGGGCGTAGCGCGCGTCAGGTGTTGTTGCCGGAGGCGAGTTCGCGGCTGCGGTCGCGGGCCGCTTCGAGGGCGGCGATGAGGGCCGCGCGCACTCCGTGGTTCTCGAGTTCCCGGATCGCGTTGATCGTCGTGCCCGCGGGGGAGGTGACGTTCTCGCGGAGCTTCACCGGGTGCTCGCCGCTGTCGCGGAGCATGACGGACGCGCCGATCGCCGCCTGGACGATCAGGTCGTGGGCCTTGTCGCGGGGCAGGCCGAGGAGGATGCCCGCGTCCGTCATGGCCTCGACGAGGAAATAGAAGTAGGCGGGGCCCGAGCCGGAGAGGGCGGTGCAGGCGTCCTGCTGGGTCTCGGGGACCCGGAGCGTCTTGCCGACCGCGCCGAAGATGGCCTCCGCGTGGGCCAGGGCGTCGCCCGAGGCGTGGCTGCCGGCGGAGATGACGGACATGCCCTCGTCGACGAGGACGGGGGTGTTCGGCATGACGCGGACGACCGGCGTGCGCTCGGGCAGGCGCTCTTCGATGAAGGCGGTGGTGATTCCGGCGGCGGCGCTGATGATCAGGCGGTCGGGGGTGACGTGCGGGGCGAGTTCGTCGAGCAGCTTCGCCATGTCCTGCGGCTTGCAGGCGAGGATCAGGGTGTCGGCCTGCTTGGCGGCGTCGGCGTTGCTGACGGGGGTGACGCCGTAGCGGGTGCGGAGTTCGTCGGCGCGTTCCTGGCGGCGGGTGGTGACCAGCAGGTCAGCGGCCGCCCAGCCGCCGCGGATCATGCCGCTGAGCAGGGCTTCACCGATCTTTCCGGTGCCGAGTACGGCGACTTTCTGGCGCGTGTTGCTGCTCATGGGCGGTGGCCTCCGGGGTTGCGTCGTCCGAGGGCCATCCTCGCATTGGGGCGTCGGCGGCAGCGGCGCTGTCCGGTGGGCGGAACACCGGGGAGCGGGGTGGGTCAGGCCGTGCGGCGGCGCAGGGTGGCCGCGCCGAGGCCGAGGACCAGGACGGCGCAGGCGGCGACGATGACGGCGTCGCGGAGGAAGTCGCCGGTGATCTCGGGGTGGTGGAGGACTTCGTTCATACCGTCGACGGCGTACGACATGGGGAGGACGTTGGAGATCCATTCCAGGGCGGGCTGCATCCGGTCGCGCGGCGTGAAGAGGCCGCAGAGCAGGAGCTGGGGAAAGATCACCGCCGGCATGAACTGGACGGCCTGGAATTCGGAGGCGGCGAAGGCGGAGACGAAGAGGCCGAGCGCGGTGCCGAGGAGGGCGTCGAGCAGGGCGACCAGGAGCAGCAGCCAGGCGGAGCCGGTGACGTCCAGGCCGAGGGCCCACAGGGCGAGACCCGTGGCGAGGGTCGACTGGACGACGGCCACGGCTCCGAAGGCGAGGGCGTAGCCGGCGATGAGGTCGCCCTTGCCGAGGGGCATGGCGAGGAGGCGTTCGAGGGTTCCGGAGGTGCGTTCGCGGAGGGTGGCGATCGAGGTCACCAGGAACATCGTGATGAGCGGGAAGATCCCGAGGAGCGAGGCGCCGATGGAGTCGAAGGTCTGCGGGCTGCCGTCGAACACGTAGCGCAGGAGGAGCAGCATCACGCACGGGACCAGGATCATCAGCGCGATGGAGCGCACGTCGTGGCGGAGCTGGAGCAGGACGCGGGCTGCGGTGGCGAGGGTGCGGTAGGCGTTCATCGGGGGCTGCTTCCTGGCGGGGCCGGTCGGTCGGCGTCGTCCCCGGCACCGGCCCCGGCACCGGTGGTGGCGGCCGGGGTGTCCGTGGCGGTCGCTTCGTCCACGAGGTGCAGGAAGGCCGCTTCGACCGTTTCGGAGTGGGTGCGGGTGCGCAGGGCGTCGGGGGTCTCGTCCGCGAGGAGTTCGCCCTCGCGCATGAGGAGGAGGCGGTGGCAGCGTTCCGCCTCGTCCATGACGTGGGAGGAGACGAGGAGCGTGGCGCCGCGGTCGGTGGCGATGGCGTGGAAGAGGTCCCACAGGTCGCGGCGGAGTACGGGGTCGAGGCCGACGGTCGGTTCGTCGAGTACGAGGAGTTCGGGGGTGCCGAAGAGGGCGACGCCGAGGGAGACGCGGCTGCGCTGGCCGCCGGAGAGGTTGCCGGCGAGGGAGTCGGCGTGCGAGGTGAGGGCGACGTCGTCGAGGACGCGGGCGACGTGGTCGTGGCGGCGCTCGGCGGCGGCGCCCGGGCCCGGGTCGAGGACGGCCGCGAAGTAGTCGAGGTTCTGGCGGACGGTCAGGTCGTCGTAGACGGACGGGTTCTGGGTGACGTACCCGATGCGGGAACGCAGGGCGGGGGCTCCCGCGGGGTGGCCGAGGACCTCCAGAACGCCGGTGACCTTGGCCTGGGTGCCGACGATCGCGCGCATGAGCGTCGACTTGCCGCAGCCCGAGGGGCCGAGGAGGCCGGTGATCCGGCCGCGCGGAACGGTGAAGTCGAGGCCGCGCAGGACGGTGCGGGGGCCGCGTACGGCGGTCAGGTTCTCGGCGAGGACGGCCGGGCTGGCGTTGGGCTCGGCCGGGCTGGCGTTGGGGTCGGACAGGCTCGCGTCCGGGTCGGACGGGCTTTCGGTGCGGTCCGCGCGCGCCGAGGGCGGGGGTGCCGAAGTCTCGGGTCCGGGTGCCGATCCTCGTTTATTCACCATGTGATGAATACTCCTCCCGCCACCCGGGCCCGTCAAGGCGGGGCGCGGGGCAAGCAGGCGGCTCCGGCAACGGCAACGGCAACGGCAACGGCTCCAGCGGAGGCGGTCGCTGCGGGAGTCGAGGGCGGGCGTCAGGGCACTGGTGCGGTCGGCCCGCGATCCGGGTACGCGGCCACGAGGCATACCCCAGGCGTACGACCTGGAGCCCCGCAGCCCGATGCGCCGCCGGGCCGGATCCCGCGGCCCGGGAACCGTGCCCCGGGCGCCTCAGCGCTTCCGCTTCTTCTTGCGGGTGGGGTTGCCCGTGCGGCGCGCCGTGCGCTTCTCGTACTGTTCGCGGGCCGCCTCGTACTCCTCGCGGTGGAGCTGTTCGCCCGGGGCCTCCTTCAGGGAGCGGAAGAAGTGGGCGAGGAGGACGCCGACGAAGCCGATCGTCATCAGGCCGCGCGCCGAGGCCTGCGACGCCGCGTCGTGGCGGCGGGAGAAACCGTCCCAGGCACGGCGGAAGGCGATGGCGCTGCAGATCGCGAACATGACGACGACGAGCAGGTTCACGAACCGGCCCACCGCCGCGATGGCCAGGCCCTCGTAGGCGAAGCGCAGGACGAAGCAGCCGACGACCGCCGCGAGCAGCGAGCCGACGGCGACGGCGACGCGGCGGGCGCCGTAACCGCCGTCGTGCTCGACCCAGGTCGTGCCGAAGAAGCGGATGGGCTCGGGCCGCGGCCCGGCGGCGGTGCCGGACGGAGCGGAGGCGCCCGCCGTACCGGAAGCATCCGCCGCACCGGAGGCCCCCGTCCGGGAAGCATCCGGCGTGCCGGAGGCACCGGTCGTGCCGGTGGAGGGGCCGTGGGTGCCGGGTTCGTCGCTCACCGTTTGATTATCGCCTGCCGTGCCGGGCGGCCACGAAACCCGGGCACGCCCTTTTCGTCCCCCTCCTTGCCAGGCCACACCGCCCGGCGACTAGTTTGGACGGCGGAAGGCGTGCCGTAATGGACGTGACGTCATAGGGGTACTGGGGTACACGGGGAGGCCGGTGAGCATGACTCTCCGCGGAGGAGACCCGGAAGAGATCGGCGGCTATCCGCTGGAGGCACGCCTCGGTTCGGGCGGCATGGGCACGGTGTTCCTGGCGCGTACCGCGTCCGGGCGCCCCGTCGCGATCAAGCTGATCCACCGGCAGTTCGCGGACGACGAGGAGTTCCGGATCCGCTTCCGGCAGGAGGTGGCCGCGGCCCGCCGGGTCAGCGGCGCCTTCACCGCGGCCGTGATCGACGCCGACCCCGAGGCCGAACACCCGTGGATGGCCACGACGTTCATCGAGGGGCACACCCTCGCCCAGCACATCGCCCAGAAGGGCCCCATCGGCGGCCCCGCGCTGCGCACGCTGGCCATCGGCCTGACGGAGGCGCTGCGCGACATCCACCGGGCCGGGGTCGTGCACCGGGACCTCAAGCCGTCCAACGTGGTCCTCTCCCCCGAGGGCCCGCGCGTCATCGACTTCGGCATCTCGCGCGCGGCGGACCAGCAGACGCTCACGATGACGGGGCGGGTGATCGGCACGCCGCCTTTCATGTCGCCGGAGCAGTTGCAGGCGCCGCGCGGGGTCGGACCGCGCTCCGACGTGTTCTCGCTGGGCACCCTGCTGGTCTACGCGGCGACGGGGCAGGGCCCCTTCGACGCGGACAGCCCGTACATGACCGCCTATCAAGTGGTGCACGAGCCGCCGTCGTTGGGGCAGGTGCCGGAGGCGTTGCGCGCGGTGGTCGAGCCGTGCCTCACCAAGGACCCGGACGAGCGCCCCTCGGCGGACGAACTCCTCGTACGGCTGCGGGATCTCCCCTACGACCTGGGCGGTACGACGGGACCCGCCGAACCGCCGCGCAGCATCCGCGAGACGGACACGCAGCACCACTTGTCGACGGACGACCACACGCCGGTGCCGGGTCCGGCCGGACCGTCCCGGAAGACCCCGTCCCCGGCCGCCGCTCCCACGCCCGACTCCGGCACCCTCCTCGGCCGTCGGCTGCGCCGCCGCTGGCGTCCCGTGCTCGCCGCCGCCGTGGCCGTGGCCGCGATCGGTGGCGGGGTAGCGGTGGTGCGGGCCGTCGGATCGGACGGGAACGGCGCTACGGCGGACAAGGGCACCGACATCGCGGCGGCCGGGGCGAAGCTGCCGGGCGGGTTCCGGCCGTGGCACAAGACCGTGCCGGGCGGCCGCGAGGACATCCCGGACGAGCTGCGCTGTGTCGCGCGGGGCGACGCGCTGTTCTGCGGAGGCGGCGGGGTCGTCGCGACCCGGCTCAGGCTCTCCGACGGCTCCCGCGTCTGGACGGAGAAGAGCCCCGGCGTCCCGGTGCAGGGCATGCACCTGGTGGGCGTGACCGGCGACACCGTGCTCGGCTACCGCTTCGCGGCCGAGGACGAGCCGGGCGACCCGCCCACCGAGGTCGTCGCCGTCGACGCCGACAAGGGCAGGGAGCTGTGGTCGGTGCCGTCCGGCGCGCAGTCGGCGGCCGTGACGGGCGGCCGTACGAGGGACGCCGTGGTGGTCGGCTCCACGGTCGTGACGGTCGACGCGTCCAACACCCGCTTCGAGGCCCGGCGGGCGCACTCCGGCGACGTGCGCTGGAAGCAGCCGTTCCCCGCGGGCCGGGCGTGCGCCCCGGTGCCCGCCGGCGGCACCCTGCTGTACGCGATGTGCGCGCCCCGCTCCGAGATCGAGGCCGGCCTGGTGCGCCACCCCACCCTGCACGTCGTCGACATGAACTCGGGCACGCTCGGCAGGGCCATCTCCCTCCAGGGCCCCGTCCAGCCGGTCGGCACCACCGGCGACGGCCTCGTCCTGCTGCACACCCGGCGCAAGGGCTGGGAGACGTTCGGCTACGACGGGATCACGCGGGTCGACCGGAAGACGCACGAGGTCACGTACTCGCGGCTGTCGAAGGTGTACTACGGGACGCCCGGCCTCGCGAACAACACCGTCGTCGTGAGCGGGCAGACCGGCACCGTCACCGCCTTCGACCCGGCGACCGGCTGGAAGAAGTGGGACCGGCAGACCGGCGTCGAGGGCCTGTCGGGGCCGGTGGGCGGGGACGCCGCGGGTGACGGCGCCCTGTACCTCAGCTCGGCCAGCGGCCGGGTCGTGACGCTCTCCACCCGCGAGGGCGAGGTGCTCGCGACCACGGATCCGCGCGCCGATGGCCTGGCGGGCGAGCAGAACGCCAGCCCGCGCGCGACCGTCGCCGGTGGCGTGGTGGTCGTGGCGGCCGCCAAGAACACGGTGTTCGCCTACGACGCGTCGAAGCCGCCGCGGTCCGGCTGACGCGGGTCGCCCCGCCCCGCCTCGACCGCGGCGGCCCCGCGGCCCGTCCCGACCGCCGACCCGGGTGTCAGCAGCGCGGTGCCACGTACCCGTCGCTGCCCGTGCGGACGTACGTGTCCGAGATGTAGCGGCCGCTGCCGATCCGGTCCCAGATGTTCGAGGTGCCGGTCGGGCCCGTGACCGTCTCGCCGGGCTTCTGGCAGGCGATGGAGACGCGGGTGCCGGCGCGCAGGCGGCCGACCTTGTCGTACGAAGTGCCGGGGCCCGAGCGGACGTTGACGTCCGCGGCGAGCGGGTAGGTCCTGGCGGCCAGGGCCTCGACGGCCTGGTCCGCCGTCATGGCGCCGCCCGTGATGGCGCCGCCCGTCATGGGCTCGTCGGCGACTTCGGGTGTGATGACGTTCTCGCTCACGGTGCTCTCCCCCGTACACAGCGGCGCGGACGCGCCTCGGCGTGTTCTCACACCAAGGACGCGCCCGCGCCCCAAAAGGTTTCGGGTCTCAGCCGAGCAGCGACACGTCCCGGACCGCGCCCTTGTCGGCGCTCGTCGCCATCGCCGCGTACGCGCGCAGGGCGGCGGAGACCTTGCGCTCGCGGGCCTTGGGTGCGTACACGCCGCCCAGGGCCTTCCTGCGGGCGGTCAGCTCCTCCTCGGGGACGAGGAGTTCGATCGAGCGGGCCGGGATGTCGATGCGGATCCGGTCGCCGTCCTCGACGAGCGCGATCGTGCCGCCGGAGGCCGCCTCGGGCGAGGCGTGGCCGATCGAGAGACCCGACGTGCCGCCGGAGAACCGGCCGTCGGTGACCAGGGCGCAGGTCTTGCCGAGACCGCGGCCCTTCAGGAAGGAGGTGGGGTAGAGCATCTCCTGCATGCCGGGGCCGCCCTTGGGGCCTTCGTAGCGGATGACCACCACGTCGCCTTCCTTGACGACCTTGTTGAGGATCTTCTCGACGGCCTCTTCCTGCGAGTCGCAGACGACCGCGGGGCCCTCGAACGTCCAGATCGACTCGTCGACGCCCGCGGTCTTCACCACGCAGCCGTCCTCGGCGATGTTGCCCTTGAGGACGCCGAGGCCGCCGTCCTTGGAGTACGCGTGGGCGACGTCGCGGATGCAGCCGCCCGCGGCGTCCGTGTCGAGGGTGTCCCAGCGCTCGGACTGCGAGAACGCCTCGGCTGAGCGCTTGCAGCCGGGGGCCGCGTGCCACAGCTCGACGGCTTCCTGCGAGGCGGTGCCGGAGCGGATGTCCCAGGCGCCGAGCCACTCCTTGATGGAGGGCGCGTGGACGGTGTGCACGTCCTCGTTGAGGAGGCCGCCGCGGTACAGCTCGCCGAGGAGGGCGGGGATGCCGCCCGCGCGGTGCACGTCCTCCATGTAGTACGTGGTCGTGGGCGCGGCGTTCGGCGCGACCTTCGCCAGGCAGGGGACGCGGCGCGAGACGGCGTCGATGTCGCCCAGGTCGTAGTCGACCTCGGCCTCGCGGGCCGCGGCGAGCAGGTGCAGGATCGTGTTCGTCGAGCCGCCCATGGCGATGTCGAGGGCCATGGCGTTCTCGAAGGCGGCGTGGGTGGCGATGTTGCGCGGCAGGACGGAGGCGTCGTCACCGTCGTAGTAGCGCCTGGTGATGTCGACGACCGTGGCGCCCGCGCGCTCGTACAGCTCCTTGCGGGCGGTGTGCGTGGCGAGCACCGAGCCGTTGCCCGGCAGGGAGAGGCCGATGGCCTCGGTCAGGCAGTTCATCGAGTTGGCGGTGAACATGCCGGAACACGAGCCGCAGGTCGGGCAGGCGTTCTCCTCGATGCGGAGGATGTCCTCGTCGGAGACGCTCTCGTCGACCGCGTCGCTGATCGCGTTGACCAGGTCGAGCTTGCGGACCGTGCCGTCGACCAGGGTGGCCTTGCCGGCCTCCATCGGGCCGCCGGATACGAAGACCGTCGGGATGTTGAGGCGGAGCGCCGCCATCAGCATGCCGGGGGTGATCTTGTCGCAGTTGGAGATGCAGATCAGGGCGTCGGCGCAGTGCGCCTCCACCATGTACTCCACGGAGTCCGCGATCAGGTCGCGGGAGGGCAGGGAGTACAGCATGCCGCCGTGGCCCATCGCGATGCCGTCGTCCACGGCGATCGTATTGAACTCGCGGGGGATGCCGCCGGCCTCGCGGATCGCCTCGGAGACGATGCGGCCGACGGGCTGCAGGTGGGTGTGGCCGGGCACGAACTCCGTGAAGGAGTTGGCCACGGCGATGATCGGCTTCCGCCCGATGTCGGCCCCGGGTACACCGGAGGCGCGCATCAGGGCGCGGGCGCCCGCCATGTTGCGGCCGTGGGTGACTGTGCGGGACCTGAGCTCGGGCATCGTCGCTCGCTCCTTCAGGAAATCGGCGATCTACGGAGAGACAAGACTGCTGTCGAGCGTACGCCGCCGCTCCAGGATCTGGACAAGCTGTCCGCATGCCGGGACGATCGTCTCGGTGAGCGATCGCGCTCCAGACGCCCTCCGCGGAGTACGCGCCGGGCTCACGCCCCCGTCAGATGCCCCTGCACCACCGGGGCCACCCGCGCCACGATCTGCTCCGCGTCCGCCGACGCCAGCGGCTCGACCTTGATCACGTACCGCAGCATGGCGATGCCCACCAGCTGCGCGGCGGCGAGCTCCGCCCGCAGCTCCGCGTCCGGCAGGTCGAGGCGGTCGGCGATGCGCCCGAGGAGCTGGGTGGCGATGAGGCGGCGGAAGACCGCGGCAGCCGTTTCGTTGTTCATCGCCGAGCGCACGATGGCGAGCAGCGGGGCGCGCGTCGCGGGGTTCTCCCAGACGCCGAGGACGAAGCGGGTCAGGCGCTCGCCGACCCCGTCGACCGGGCCGTCCTCGATCGCGGCGGGCGCCTGGAGGGCGGGCGCGAAGGCGACCGTGACGGCCGCCTCGAAGACCTGCTCCTTGGTGCCGAAGTAGTGGTGTACGAGGGCCGGGTCGACGCCTGCGGCCTTGGCGATGCCGCGCACGGACGACTTCTCGTATCCGCGTTCGGAGAACTCCTCGCGGGCCGCCCGCAGGATCTGGTCGCGCGTCGCGGGTGCGGTCTCCGACTGCGTACGGGACGGGCGTCCGCGGCGGCGCGGGGCGGTGGCCTCCGGCTGCGCGCCACGGGTCATGAGCGGGGCACCCGCACGGCCGACGCCAGGTGCAGCCGCGTGTAGGCGAGCGCCTCGGCGAGGTCGGCCTCGCGCTCGGCACTGGACATCGCGCGCCGGGTGTTGACCTCGATGACGACGTGCCCGTCGAAGCCGGTGGCCGCCAGGCGCTCCAGGAGCTCGGCGCACGGCTGGTTGCCGCGGCCCGGGACGAGGTGCTCGTCCTTGGCCGAGCCCTTGCCGTCGGCGAGGTGGACGTGGCCGAGCCGGTCGCCCATGCGGTCGATCATCTCCATCGCGTCCGTGCGGGCGGTCGCGGTGTGCGAGAGGTCGACGGTGAAGTGGCGGTAGTCGTCCTTGGTGACGTCCCAGTCGGGGGCGTACGCGAGCATCTCGCGGTCGCGGTAGCGCCAGGGGTACATGTTCTCCACCGCGAACCGGACGTCCGTCTCGTCGGCCATCCGCCAGATTCCGTCGACGAAGTCGCGCGCGTACTGCCGCTGCCAGCGGAAGGGCGGGTGCACGACGACGGTCGAGGCGCCCAGCTTCTCGGCGGCGGCCTTCGCGCGCTGCAGCTTGACCCAGGGGTCCGTGGACCAGACGCGCTGCGTGATGAGGAGGCAGGGCGCGTGGACGGCGAGGATCGGGATGCGGTGGTAGTCGCTCAGGCGGCGCAGCGCCTCGACGTCCTGGCTGACCGGGTCGGTCCAGACCATGACCTCGACGCCGTCGTACCCCAGGCGCGCGGCGATCTCGAAGGCCGTCGCCGTCGACTCCGGATAGACCGAGGCCGTCGACAGGGCGACCTTCGCATCCGGGATGCGCACCACTGGTTCTGCCACGAAGGACAGCGTACGGGCCCGGTCCGGGCGCCGGGGAGGTGGCCTCCTGCCGCCCTGGTCGGGGACCTTCCCGGCGGGGCGGGCGGCCTCCTGCCCGGCACGCTCAGCACTCATGCGGCCGTCCGCTCACCGCGCCGGGAGGTGGTCGAGCCTGCGCAGGATCACTCCCTCGCGCAGCGCCCACGGGCAGATCTCCACGGTCTCGACCCCGAAGAGGTCCATCGCGCCCTCCGCGACGAGCGCCCCCGCGAGCAGCTGTCCGGCCCGCCCTTCGGAGACGCCGGGCAGCTCCGAGCGCTCCGCCGTGGTCATCGCGGCGAGCTGCGGAACCCAGTCCTCCAGGGACCTCCGCTTCAGCTCCCGCTGTACGTAGAGGCCCTCGGCCGAGCGGGCGGCCCCCGCGAGACGGGCGAGCTGCTTGAACGTCTTCGACGTCGCCACGATGTGGTCGGGGGCGCCGAAGCGGGCGAACTCGCCCACCGTGCGGGCGATCTGGGCGCGCACGTGCCGCCGCAGCGCCTTCACGTCGGAGGCCTCCGGCGGGTCGGACGGCAGCCAGGCGGCGGTGAGGCGGCCCGCGCCGAGCGGCAGGCTGGCCGCGGCGTCCGGCTCCTCGTCCAGGCCGTACGCGATCTCCAGCGAGCCGCCGCCGATGTCGAGGACGAGCAGCTTGCCCGCGGACCAGCCGAACCAGCGCCGGGCGGCCAGGAAGGTCAGCCGGGCCTCCTCCTCGCCGGAGAGGACCTGCAGGTCGACGCCGGTCTCGTCCTTGACGCGGGCGAGCACGGCGTCGGCGTTGCTCGCCTCGCGCACGGCGGATGTGGCGAACGGCAGCACTTCCTCCACGCCCTTGTCCTCGGCGGCCTCCATCGCCTCGCGGACGACGGCCACCAGGCGGTCGACGCCCTCGGGGCCGATCGCCCCTGCCGGGTCGAGGAGTTGGGCGAGGCGCAGGTCGGCCTTGTGCGAGTGTGCGGGCAGCGGGCGCGCACCGGGATGGGCGTCGACCACGAGCAGATGCACCGTGTTCGACCCCACGTCGAGGACACCGAGTCTCATGTACGGAACGCTACGCCGCGTGGGGCGTTCGGCTGGCCCCGGGCGGTCGGCCGCGCGCATACCCTGGAGACGTGCCAAAGACGAAAAAGGCGAAGACCGACAAATCGAAGTCGGGGAAGTCGTCGACCAAGCAGGCCGCGTCGGAGAAGCCGACGAAGCAGGGAAAGCCACAGAAGGCGGAGAAGCCGGGCAAGTCGGGAACACCGGCCAAGCTGCCCAAGCAGGGCAAGTCCGGCACTCCGGAGCCGGACGAGAAGGGTCTCGACTTCGCCCGCGCCTGGGTGGAGTTCCCGGATCCCGCGGATGACGAGCAGGTCTTCCGCTGCGATCTGACCTGGCTGACCTCCCGGTGGAACTGCATCTTCGGAAGCGGCTGCCAGGGGATCCAGGCGGGCCGTGCGGACGACGGCTGCTGCACCCTGGGTGCCCATTTCTCGGACGAGGACGACGAGAAGCGGGTCGCCGGGTTCGTCGAGCGGCTCACGCCCGACATCTGGCAGCACCACGACGTGGGCCGGGAGACCGGCTGGGTCGCCACGGACGAGGACGGCGACCGCCAGACCCGTCCGTACAAGGGCTCGTGCATCTTCCAGAACCGGCCCGGATTCGCGGGCGGCGCCGGGTGTTCGCTGCACATCCTGGCGCTCAAGGAGGGCCGCGAGCCGCTGGAGACCAAGCCGGACGTGTGCTGGCAGCTGCCGGTGCGGCGGACCTACGACTGGATCGACCGGCCCGACGACACGCGCGTCCTGCAGGTGTCGATCGGCGAGTACGACCGGCGGGGCTGGGGCCCCGGCGGTCATGACCTGCACTGGTGGTGCACGTCGGCGACGTCGGCGCACGGCGCGGGCGACCCGGTGTACGTGTCCTACGGCCCCGAGCTGCTCGAGCTGATGGGCAAGGAGGGGTACGACCGGCTCGTGGAGCTGTGCGAGGAGCGGCTCGCCTCCCAGCTGCCGCTGCTGGCGCCGCATCCGGCGGATCCAGCGGGTCCTTCCGCCGGATCCCGGTGATCCGTCCGCGGTGAGCCGGGTCCCCGGCGGGCCGGGGCCGGCCGTCCTGCACGGCACTCAGCTCGGGCTCGGCCCGCCGTCGCCCGGCGGCGGCGAGTCGCCCGGGTCCGAGGGTGCGGGCGTCGGGTCCGAGGGCGCGGGCGTGGGCCCGGGGTCGGACGGCCCCGGGTCGGACGGGCCGGGGTCCGAGGGGCCCGGGTCGGTCGGATGCGGGTGGGACGGGCCCGGGTCGGTGGGCTTGGGCCGCGGCCCCGGTCCGGGGCCCGGCCCCGGGTGGCCCGGAGGGCGCCCGTCCCCGTACCCGTCGATCGAGACGACCGCTCCGGAAGGGGCGATGGAGACCCGCGCCCTCCAGTGTCCCGCCGGCTCGCGGCTGTGGTCGACGTACACCCGGAGGGTGACCGACTCGCCCGGCGCGAGCGTCCCCGAGGAGCGGCTCAGATAGAGCCAGTACGCGTTCTCGCTCGCCGACCAGTGCACCGGTGAGCTGCCGGACGCGGTCAATGTGATGAGTGTCGTGTCGCCGCTGGGCTGCGCCTCCACGGTGAGGCGGCCCGGCCCGGTCGAACGGGACGACGACCCGCCGCTGATGACCTCCACGGAGACGTCGGGTGAGCGGCTGCCCGCGGTGAAGCGGGGTTCGGGGCCCTTGCGGGCGTTGCCCGCGTTCTCGTAGCTGTCCCGCGCGCGGTCGCTGCCGAGGCCTCCGGCGCCGTCCTCGCTCGCGGTGACCGAACGGCCGTCGTGACCCTCGCCGGTGAGCGGCGCCCCCCGGTAGGCGGCCCAGAGGGCGAGCACGGGGGCGGCCACCACGGTGGCGACGACCGTCGTCGTGACGGCACGCGCGCGGAAGCGGTCGCGGCGGGCGGCGTGGTCCTTGGGGTCCATCGGGAAGCCGCGCCGGTCGTAGCGCGGAGCGCCGCCCCGCGCGCGCGGGACGTGCGCCATCGCCACGTGGAGGGCGGCTCGCGGCGCCGTGACGACGGGGAGCGCGGCCGGGCTGACGGCCGTGCCCGGCCAGGCGCTCGAACCGGCGCGCTCGGCGGTGCGGCGGCAGCGCGGGCAGTCGTCGACGTGCCGGACGAGCTCGCGGCGCAGGGCGGTGCCGAGCAGCAGCTGGTTGTCGCCGGTGAGGCGGGCCACGATGGGGCAGCTGCCGGTCTCCACGACGGCGAGGGCGGCGCGGGTCCGCTCCACCTCGCAGGCGGCGGAGGCGAGCAGGCCGCGGGCCTTGGTGAGGTCCATGCCGAGGACGGCGGCGACCTCGGCAGGGGTGAGCTGGTGGCGCACGGCGAGTTCGAGGGCCTCGCGCTGCTCGGGGGTGGTGCCGGCGGCCTCGGGCCAGGCCAGCTGCGCCAGTTCACGGCGGTGCTGCCGCGCGGTCTCCTCCGACGCGTCCGGGGAGGCGGAGGGGGTGGTGGGTGCGCTCGGGGTGGCGGTGCTGGGGGCGGCCGTGCCCGGGGCGGCCGTGCCCGGGGCGGCCGTGCCCGAGCGGGCTGTGCCCGAGGGGGTGTTCGATTCAGGGGTGCCGCTCGACGCCGAGGTCGCCGAGGCGTGCTTCGCGGGCGCCGGTTTGCCGGAGCCCTGCGCGTGGCGGCCCTCCCCGCCGCGTTTGGCCGCGGCCAGTCGGCGCAGGCACACCCAGCGGGCGAGGGCGTAGAGCCAGGCCTTGAGGTCGGCTTCCGCTTCCGGGCCGCGCGTACCCCGGCGCTCGGCGAGGTGCAGCACGTCCCCCAGGGCCGCGGTCGCCGCGTCGTGGTCGCAGAGGACGGACAGGCAGTACGTGAACAGGCCGTCCAGGAACGGCTCGTAGCGCGCGGGCAGCGCGGTCCGGGGCGCGGGGCGGGGCACCACGCGCTTGCGCGCGTCTCGGTGCGCCCGGTGTGCGCCGGTTGCGTTCGCGGAAGTTTCCGGCCTGCTGCTCATCACCCGTGCGAAGTTATGCGGATGATGCAGGTCCCTTCTTCCCCCTGGAGCACATTTAATCCTTACGGGTGAACAGATCCCTCGAAAGGGGACAGGAACTCCTGATTCCGTTGCCCCGAGGTGGCCGAGGCAGCGGCTGGAGCGGGCGCCGGGCCGCGTTGTCAGTGGGCTCGGCTACGGTTCCGACCATGGCTGCCCGTACGAAATCCACCAAGGACCGGCCGTCCTACCGCTGCACGGAGTGCGGCTGGCAGACGGCCAAGTGGCTCGGCCGCTGCCCCGAGTGCCAGGCCTGGGGGACGGTCGAGGAGTACGGCGCGCCCGCGGTCCGCACCACCGCCCCCGGCCGGGTCACCTCGTCCGCCGTCCCCATCGGCGACGTCGACGTGCGCCGCGCCACCGCGCGCTCCACCTGCGTGCCCGAGCTGGACCGGGTGCTCGGCGGCGGCCTCGTCCCCGGCGCGGTGGTGCTCCTCGCGGGCGAACCGGGCGTGGGCAAGTCCACCCTCCTCCTCGACGTCGCGGCCAAGGCGGCGAGCGAGGAGCACCGCACGCTCTACGTGACCGGCGAGGAGTCGGCGAGCCAGGTCCGGCTGCGCGCCGACCGCATCGGCGCGATCGACGACCACCTGTACCTGGCGGCGGAGACCGATCTGTCCGCCGTTCTCGGCCACTTGGACGCCGTCAAGCCCTCGCTCCTGATCCTCGACTCCGTCCAGACGGTCGCCTCGCCCGAGATCGACGGCGCGCCCGGCGGCATGGCGCAGGTCCGCGAGGTCGCCGGCGCGCTGATCCGCGCCTCCAAGGAGCGCGGCATGGCCACCCTCCTGGTCGGCCACGTCACCAAGGACGGCGCTATCGCGGGCCCCCGCCTCCTGGAGCATCTCGTCGACGTGGTCCTGCAGTTCGAGGGCGACCGGCACGCGCGCCTGCGCCTCGTCCGCGGCGTCAAGAACCGGTACGGGACGACGGACGAGGTGGGCTGCTTCGAACTGCACGACGAGGGCATCACCGGGCTCGCCGACCCCAGCGGCCTCTTCCTCACCCGCCGCGCCGAGCCCGTCCCCGGCACCTGCCTGACCGTCACCCTCGAAGGCCGCCGCCCGCTGGTCGTCGAGGTCCAGGCACTCACCGTCGACTCGCAGATCCCGAGCCCCCGGCGCACCACCTCCGGTCTGGAGACCTCCCGCGTCTCGATGATGCTGGCCGTCCTGGAGCAGCGCGGCCGGATCACGGCCCTCGGCAAGCGCGACATCTACAGCGCGACGGTCGGCGGCGTGAAGCTCACCGAGCCCGCCGCGGACCTCGCGGTCGCCCTCGCCCTGGCCAGCGCCGCCAGCGACACTCCCCTGCCCAAGAACCTCGTGGCGATCGGAGAAGTAGGCCTGGCGGGCGAGGTCAGAAGGGTCACCGGCGTCCAGCGCAGACTGGCCGAGGCGCACCGGCTCGGCTTCACCCACGCCCTCGTACCGGCCGACCCCGGCAGGGTTCCCGCCGGTATGAAGGTCATCGAAGTCGCCGACATGGGGGACGCCCTCCGCGTCCTTCCCGCGTCCCGTCGCCGAGAGGCCCCACGAGAGGGCGAAGAGCGCCGGTAGACTTTGCCCTGGTCTCGCCCATCCGTACGAAGTTCCGTATGCGGCCGCGTACGGAACAAGGTGCCGGCAGAGGCTTGGACAACCTGCGACCGAGGGAGTGCAGTGGCAGCCAACGACCGGGCAGCGGTTCCCGGCAAGCCGGGTTCAAGCTCCGGTGCCGATGGGCTGATGCGCGCCTCCCTGAGCGCCGTCGCGCCCGGTATGGCACTGCGGGACGGACTCGAACGCATCCTCCGCGGCAACACCGGCGGACTGATCGTCCTCGGCTGGGACAAGACCGTCGAGTCGATGTGCACGGGCGGTTTCATCCTGGACGTCGAGTTCACGGCGACGCGCCTGCGCGAGCTCTGCAAGCTCGACGGCGGCATCGTCCTCGACAAGGACATCACCAAGATCCTGCGCGCGGGCGTGCAGCTCGTGCCGGACCCGACGATCCCCACGGAGGAGACGGGCACGCGGCACCGCACGGCGGACCGCGTCAGCAAGCAGGTCGGCTTCCCCGTCGTCTCCGTCTCCCAGTCCATGCGGCTGATCGCGCTGTACGTGGACGGGCAGCGGCGCGTCCTGGAGGACTCGGCGGCGATCCTGTCCCGCGCCAACCAGGCCCTCGCCACCCTCGAGCGGTACAAGCTCCGCCTCGACGAGGTCGCGGGCACGCTCTCCGCGCTGGAGATCGAGGACCTGGTGACGGTGCGGGACGTCACCGCGGTCGCCCAGCGCCTCGAAATGGTGCGGCGCATCGCCACGGAGATCGCCGAGTACGTGGTCGAGCTCGGCACGGACGGGCGTCTCCTCGCCCTCCAGCTGGACGAGTTGATCGCCGGCGTCGAGCCCGAGCGAGAGCTGGTCGTCCGGGACTATGTGCCCGAGCCCACGGCCAAGCGGTCCCGCACGGTCGACGAAGCGCTGGCCGAGCTGGACTCCCTCACCCACGCGGAGCTCCTCGAACTCCCCACGGTCGCGCGTGCCCTGGGCTACACGGGCTCGCCCGAGGCACTGGACTCCGCGGTCTCCCCGCGGGGCTTCCGCCTCCTCGCCAAGGTGCCCCGCCTGCCCGGCGCGATCATCGACCGCCTCGTCGAACACTTCGGCGGCCTGCAGAAGCTGCTCGCCGCCAGTGTGGACGACCTCCAGACGGTGGACGGCGTCGGTGAGGCGCGGGCGCGGAGCGTGCGGGAGGGGCTTTCGCGGTTGGCGGAGTCTTCGATCCTGGAGCGGTACGTCTAGCCTTCGGCTAGGGGGCGGGGGCCGGGGTACGGGCCTTCTTTTCCGCGCCCGGGGATCAGGGCTCGCCCTGCTCCGGATCTCTGTGGCCCGCCGCTCCGCGGCGGGTTCCCCACCCGCCCACCCTCGATGAGGACTCGGCGCCCGCTTGCGCGTCAGTCCTTCTTGAGGACGAAGGACGTGCGGGCCGTCCCCAGCCCCGGCGTCTTCGCCTCGACGAGGTACGTCCCCGCCCCCGCCACCCCCGCCGAAGGCGTGGCGCACTGCTCCTCGCTGGCCCGTCGGTCCCACCGCACCGAGTGCGTGACCCGTCCGTCCGCCGGCACGCGCAGCAACAGGCTTCCGTTGCCGGACGGGCAGTCGGCCGAGGACCAGAACGCGTCGTCGTCCTCCGCCTGAGTGATCGTCAGCACGGTTCCCTTGCCGCCGAGATCGACCTTGCAGGCCTTGCCGCCACTGTTCTCCGCGATCAGCTCGAACTTGGGCTTCTCGCCGATCGCGTACGTGTTCTTGACGCTGCGCACCTTCAACTTCACGGCGCCGCCGGTGCAGTTGGGCAGTCGCGAACCCGCCGGAAGCCGGTCGCCCGAGCCGCCGCCACCGCTGCCGCCCCCGCCCTTGGCGTCGTCGCCGGAACCGCCGCCCGACGACCCCTCCGAGCCTCCGGAACCACCGGAGCCGCCGCCCGAACCGCCGGAGCCGCCCGAACCCGATCCGCCGGAACCGCCCGAGCCGGAGCCTGAGCCCTCGCTCGACTCGTCCCGCCCGCCCGGGTGTTCGCTGATCGCGGGCCCCGAATCGGTGGGGCCGGGGGTGATGGACGTGGCGGGTCCGTTGCCGCCCGGCCCGTCGGCGTCGTTCCTGCCGCCGCCGCCACCCGAGGTGGCGATCCAGACGACAAGGAGCACCAGCAGGCCGAGTACGGACAGCAGAACGGCCCTCCGACGCCAGTAGATGGTGGAGGGAAGCGGCCCGACCGGATTGCGCAGAGATCCCACGCCCAAACCTTACGAGAGATCCGCTGCTTCTCCTGCCCCACCCGCCGCCTTGAGCGACAAAGTTTGCGGATCATCATCCCGGAACCGGCCCGGAACCCCCCTCGACCGCCTCCCGGGCCCACTTTCCCGCCCAGCCCCCTGTCCATCGGCAGGGTCTGTGACGGGTCGATCGCCAGGTGTGACGATTCGGCCCCACTCCGTACCGTCCGCAATCATGGACACCATGACGGACGACCTCTACCGCGACATCACCGACTTCGCCCACGACACGCCGTCGTGGTTCCAGCACCTCGCCGAGGTGTGGACGGAGCTCGGCCTGCTGCTCTTCGGCGTGCTCTTCATCGTCGCCTGGTGGCGCGCCCGGCGCGGGGAACCCCGTGCTCTGGCGATCGCGGTGCTCGCTCCCCTCGCCACCGCGGTGGCGTACGTGGGCAGCGAGTTGGCCAAGTCCGCCATCGACGAGGAGCGGCCCTGCCGGGCGGTGACCGGCGCCCTGAACCCGCTCGTCCAGTGCCCGCCGCACGGCGACTGGTCCTTCCCCAGCAACCACTCGACGATCGCGGGCGCCGCCGCCGTCGGCCTCGCGCTCGCGTGGCCGCGCATCGCGGCGCTGACCGTGCCGATGGCCGTGCTCATGGCCTTCTCGCGGGTCTTCGTCGGGGTGCACTACCCGCACGACGTGGTGGTGGGTCTGCTGTTCGGAGCGTTGGTCGTGTTCGTGCTCGTGCGGATCTGCACGCGCGCGGTGGCGCGGGTCACGCTGGCGATGCGCGGGTCGTCCACGGGGATCGTGAAGTGGTTCGCGGGCCCGGGTCCCTTCCGTCCCACTGCCCCCGCCCCGGCCCCGTACGGCGCTCCGGCCGCGGCTCATGAACCGGCCGCGTACGATCCGGCCGCCTACGATCCGGCCGCCTACGACCAGCCGACGATGTCCTTCCGCCGCGACGACTCGCACGACTCCCACTGGCGCTGAGCCCGCTGCTGACACCGCCGCGGGGCCCGTCCGGTCAGTCCGTCTCCGGGACGAGCCCCGCTTCGTACGCGACGATCGCCGCCTGAACGCGGTTCTTGACCGCGAGCCGGTCGAGGACCGCGCTCACGTACGCCTTGACCGTGCCTTCCACGAGATGCAGCCGGGCCGCGATCTCCGGGTTGGACAGGCCCGCCCCGACCAGGCCGAGCACTTCACGCTCGCGCGGGGCGAGGGTCCCGACGCGGGCCCGGGCCTCGGCGCCGCGGCCCATGCGCCGGGCGCCGAAGCCGTCGATGACGTGCCGGGCGACCTTGGGCGAGAGGAACGCGGCGCCGCCCGCCACCGCGCGGACGCCCGCGATGAGTTCGTGCGGATCGCCGGACTTCAGCAGGAAGCCGGTGGCCCCGCCGCTCAGGGCGCGCGCGATGTACGCGTCCTCGGAGAACGTCGTCAGCATCGCGACCGCCGTACCGGGGACCGTACGGACGATCTCCTCCCCCGCGGCGAGGCCGTCGAGGCGGGGCATGCGGATGTCGAGCAGCGCCACGTCGGGACGGTGGGCCTGCGCCTGCGACACCGCCTCGCGGCCGTCGCCCGCCTCCGCGACGACCTCGATGTCCCGGCCCGCGGCGAGGATGGCGCGTACGCCCGCGCGGATCATGGCCTCGTCGTCGGCCAGCAGGACGCGGATGGCGGGGGATGCCGCGGCGCCCCCGCCCCCACGCCCGCCCCCGCTCCCGCGCCTGTCGATGTCCACGTCCCTGTCCAGGTTCATATCCGGGTCCTCGTTCACCGTGCTCGGTTCCTGTCCTTCTCGTCAGTGACGGTCTCGTCGGTCTCGGTCTCGTCGGCCTCGCCTGCCGTGGGGATGACGGCCTTGTCCACGAGGCGGTCGGCGTTCTTCGTGCCGTCGCCCCCGAAGCAGAGCCGGAAGTGCGTCACGGCGGTGAAGAGTTCGCCGCTCGCGCGGTAGTACGCGCAGTCGGCGGCCGGGGGCGGCGGGGTCGGGGCGCGCTCGGCCGGCGGGTCGGCGACGCTCCGGTCCGGCAGCACGCGCTCCGCGTCGGCGCGGCTCTCGCCGACGCGCAGGCGCGCGTAGTCGGCGGGGGTGAGGACGGAGTGCCGGCGCGAGTACGCGTACCAGGCGAAGGTTCCCCCGACGAGCAGCGCACCCGTGGTGACGGCGGCGCCGAACGCCAGGACCGTGCGGCGCCGGGCGTACGCGATGCGGGTCCCGGCGGGCGCGGGCGGCACGGGGGCGGTTCGCCGGTCCGGGAGGCGGGCCGTGACCCGGAAGCCGTGACCGTGGGGGCCCGCGTCGAGGGTGCCGCCCAGGTCCGTGACGTGGTCGCGCAGGGCGCGCAGGCCCGAGCCGCCGCCGGACGCGGGCGCGGGCGGCACCGAGCCGGGCGGCGCCCCCTCTGACGGGAGGGGGCGTGAAGCCTCCTTGCGGGGGCGCCCGTTGGTGACCGTGACCGTCGTCGCACGGTCCTCGCGCGTCACCGTCACGGCGACGTGGGCGCCCGGGGCGTGTCGTGCGGCGTTGGTGAGGGCTTCCCGGACGGTGCGGTGGACCGTGGCGCGGGTCGCGTCGCGGTGCGCCGCCTCGCCCTGTGTGCCGTGCCGGCGCTCGTCGTCGGTGTACGTGATGTCCAGGCCCGACTCCGCCGCGCGGGCCACGAGTGCGCCGACGCTCTCGCCCGCCGGGGCCAGCGGCGCCTGCTCGTCGCCGTCCTCGCGGAGCAGGCCGATGATCGCGTGCAGCCGGTCGGTGGCCTGTGAGGCGGCGGCACGCAGGTCGGCGGCGGCCTCGCGGTGCGGGTCCGGCAGGTCGGGGGCGACCTGGAGGGCGCCCGCCCGTACGGCGATCAGGCTCAGCTCGTGGCCCAGGGAGTCGTGCATGTCCTGGGCGATGCGGGCCCGTTCGCGCAGCCGGGCCCGGTCGGCGACGATGCGCTGCTCGCGCTCCAGCTGGTCGGCGCGGGCCCAGCCGGCGGCGGCCAGCTCGCGGCCCTGGCGCCAGTAGCGGCCCGCGAGCCACGGGAAGACCGCGCCGAACAGCAGGGTCCCCATGAGGACGAGCCACTCCACGGCCGGGTCGACGTCCCGTACCGCGATCTTGACGGTGCCCGCGAGGGCGATGCCCGCGAAGACGAGCAGCGCGGGGCGCGCGTGGGCCGCGCGGCGGCCCAGGAGCAGGGCGAGGAGGGCGAGGGCCGGGCCGTAAGCGAGGGTGAAGAGGGACGGGGCGGTGAGGAGGCCGAGGGCGGCCGCGAGGACGAAGGCGAGGAGGGGGCGGGTGCGCCGGACGGTGGTGGCGGCCGCGAGGACGGCCAGGGCGGTGAGTTGCTGTGCGGCGGGGCGGGGTTCGTTCAGGCCGAGGCGGTTCACGGTCAGGACGGGTACGGACAGCGCCGCCCACAGCAGCACGCCCCTCGTACGTCTCCGCACCCCCGCGCCCACGCCCACTCCTCCGAGCGCCCCTCCCACTCGCACCACTCGCCTCACTCCCCCGTTCCGCCCATCCCACTGACGCTACGTGCCGTGCGGCCGCCGCCGCCTCTGCCGATCGTCAGGTCATCGCGAGGGGGCCGGACAGCGGCGGCCGGGAGCCGCCGGAGCGCCGCGTCCGGCGCGGCAGGCGGGTGTGTCACCCCGTAAAACCCCCGAAGGCAACCGCGCGGTTGTCCCGCGGCCCGGCGGGCCCGTGGCAGGATCGGATGTGCCATGACTGCGCCCACGAAGCCCATGCCGAACGGCCCCGCACCCGGCCCCGGCCCCGTCCCCAGCCCCTCTCACGGCTCTGCTCACGGTCCCGGTTCCGCTTCCGGAGACGTTCCCGAGTCCGCCGGTGAGGCCCTGCACACCCCCGTCATCGCGTGGTTCGACACGCACGCCCGTGATCTGCCGTGGCGTCGTGAGGACGCCGGGCCGTGGGGCGTGATGGTCAGTGAGTTCATGCTCCAGCAGACGCCGGTCAGCCGCGTCCTGCCCGTGTACGAACAGTGGCTGGCCCGCTGGCCCCGCCCCGCCGATCTCGCCAAGGAGGCGCCGGGCGAGGCCGTCCGCGCCTGGGGCCGGCTCGGCTATCCGCGCCGCGCCCTGCGGCTGCACGGCGCCGCCGTCGCCATAACGGAGCGGCACGGCGGCGACGTCCCCACCCAGCACGGCCAGTTGCTCGCGCTGCCCGGCATCGGGGAGTACACCGCGGCGGCCGTGGCGTCGTTCGCGTACGGGCAGCGGCACGCCGTGCTCGACACGAACGTGCGGCGCGTGTTCGCGCGGGCCGTGACCGGCGTGCAGTACCCGCCGAACGCGACGACCGCGGCCGAGCGCAAGCTCGCCCGCGCCCTGCTGCCGCAGGACGAGCACACCGCGTCCCGCTGGGCGGCCGCCTCGATGGAGCTCGGCGCCCTGGTCTGCACCGCCAAGAACGAGAACTGCGCGCAGTGCCCGATCGCCGCGCAGTGCGCCTGGCGCACGGCGGGCAAGCCCGCGCACGAGGGGCCCGCCCGCCGCGGTCAGACGTACGCGGGGACGGACCGGCAGGTGCGGGGCAAGCTGCTCGCCGTGCTGCGCGAGGCCGTGGAGCCCGTGCCGCAGGCCACGCTCGACCGGGTGTGGGGTGAGCCCGTGCAGCGGGCCCGCGCGCTGGACGGGCTCGTCGCGGACGGTCTGGTGGAGCCGATGGCGGACGGTCTGTACCGGCTGCCGCTGACCTGACGGTCCGCCGTCGCTCGCCTCCGACCGCGCGGCCGGGCCGCCTTCGACCGCACGGCCGAGGCGCCGGGGACCCTGGAAAACGCAGGTATCCACCGGAGTGCGACGGCTGTTACACAACCGACGTACAGCCGTGCGCCCGCCGCTGGCTGCTCCGCACAACCTCGTGACAACGCCTCCGTAACTTCATACCCGTACCGCGGAGCAGGGACAGCGGTCGGCAATGGGGATGGAACGGAGGCGGTTTGGTATGGCGCACGGCGAGGTGCTCGAGTTCGAAGAGTACGTCCGCACTCGGCAGGATGCCCTGCTGCGCAGTGCCCGGCGCCTGGTCCCGGACCCCGTGGACGCCCAGGACCTGCTGCAGACCGCGCTCGTGCGGACGTACGGACGCTGGGACGGCATAGCCGACAAGCGGCTCGCGGACGCCTATCTGCGCCGCGTCATGATCAACACGCGTACGGAGTGGTGGCGGGCCCGCAAGCTGGAGGAAGTGCCCACCGAGCAGCTGCCCGACGCGAGCGTGGAAGACTCCACCGAGCAGCACGCGGACCGCGCGCTGCTGATGGACATCATGAAGGTGCTCGCTCCCAAGCAACGCAGCGTCGTCGTGCTGCGACACTGGGAGCAGATGTCCACAGAGGAGACGGCCGCCGCCCTCGGCATGTCGGCCGGAACGGTCAAGAGCACGCTGCACCGGGCGCTCGCCCGGCTCCGCCAGGAGCTGGAGAGCCGCGACCTGGACGCCCGCGCGCTCGAACGTGAGGAGCGGGAGAGTTGCGCGGCCTAGGCCCTCGGGTCAGACGAAGCGCCCAGGCGGCGACCGCGGCGACGGCTGCGGTCGCCGCCCTCGGCCTTTTGCTCTCCGCCTGCGCGACGGGTGGCTCCGGCGCGCGCGACGAGGGCCCGGCCGGCAGCGAGCCCGTGGTGTCCACGGCCCCCTCCCCCTCGCCTTCCGCCTCCGTGCCGGCGAAGAAGATCGACGCGGTGCGGCTCGTCAAGGAGGACCCGAAGGTCAGCCCGGCGATCAAGCGTGATCTGAAGCCGTGCGTGGGGAAGGCGTACCCGGTCGACGTGTCGTACGGGAACCTGACCGGAGGATCGGCCTCCGATGTCGTCGTGAATGTGCTGACCTGCGGTGACGCGGTGGGCATCGGCAGTTACGTGTATCGCGCTCAGGGCGATGAGTACAAGAATGTCTTCAAGGCCGAGGAGCCCGCCTCCGTCTACGCCGAGATCGACCGGGGCGAGCTGGTCGTGACGCAGCAGCTGTACGAGTCGGGCGATTCGGTGGCCTATCCCTCCGGCGAGGAAGTGATCACCTACCGGTGGTCGTCGAACCGCTTCACGGAGTCGGGGCGTACGCGCAACGACTTCGGCAATGCGGTGGGTGGCGAGCCGACCGAGCCGTCCGCGGACTGACGGACGGCCGACGCCCGACCGCCCGCCGCACCGCACCGCACGCCGTACCGAAAAGGACTGAGAGCACCCGATGGCAGAGCAGACCCACGTCCTGTTCGTCGAGGACGACGACGTCATCCGCGAGGCCACCCAGCTCGCTCTGGAGCGCGACGGCTTCGCGGTGACCGCGATGCCCGACGGCCTCGCGGGCCTGGCGGCGTTCCGCGCCGACCAGCCGGACATCGCGCTGCTCGACGTGATGGTGCCGGGCCTGGACGGGGTCTCGCTCTGCCGCCGCATCCGCGACGAGTCGACGGTCCCGGTGATCATGCTCTCGGCGCGTGCCGACTCCATCGACGTCGTGCTCGGCCTGGAAGCGGGCGCCGACGACTACGTGACCAAGCCGTTCGACGGCGCCGTCCTGGTCGCCCGCATCCGTGCCGTCCTGCGCCGCTTCGGCCACGCCAGCGGCCCCGGCTCCACGGGGTCCGGTCACGAGGACGGCGCCGACACGGACGGCGGGGTGCTGCACTTCGGCGACCTGGAGATCGACACGGTCGGCATGGAGGTGCGCAAAGGCGGTGCGCCGGTGGCGCTGACGCCGACCGAGATGCGCCTGCTGCTGGAATTCTCGTCCGCGCCCGGCACGGTCCTCTCCCGCGACAAGCTCCTGGAGCGCGTGTGGGACTACGGCTGGGGCGGCGACACCCGTGTCGTCGACGTCCACGTGCAGCGGTTGCGCACGAAGGTGGGCCAGGACCGCATCGAGACGGTCCGTGGCTTCGGCTACAAGCTCAAGGCGTGAACGGACGCGTGGCACTCAGGGGACGACGCGGGGGACGGCGCATATGAACGGGGGGCGCAGGGCGGTCGAGCGCATCCGCGAGAGGTTCGGGTCCGGGTCCGGGCTCGGCCCGCGTACGGGTCTCGGCCCGCGTACGAGGCTGGGCCTGCGCACGGGGGTGAGCCTGCGCACGGGCGTGCGCTGGAAGATCGCCGCGGCGATCGCGCTGGTCGGAGCCCTGGTCGCGATCGCGCTGAGCCTGGTCGTGCACAACGCCGCGCGGGTCTCGATGCTCGACAACTCGCGTGACGTCCAGGACGAGCGCATCCAGATCGCCCTGCGGCTCTACTCCTCCCCGTCCCAGCGGCACTCCCGGCCGCTCGATACGAAGGTCGACGATCCCGAGCTGCCGCAGGAGCTGCGGCAGAAGGTCCTCAAGGGCCGCCGCGCCACCTTCGTCGAGGAGAAGCCCGACGGCACGCCCGACATCTGGGCCGCCGTACCGCTCGCCGACGGGCATGTCCTCTCCCTGCACTCCCGTTTCACCGACCGCAGCGCCACCGTCATGAAGGACCTCGACCAGGCCCTGCTCATCGGCTCGATCGCGGTCGTCTTCGGCGGCTGCGCGCTCGGCGTGCTGATCGGCGGCCAGCTGTCGCGGCGCCTGCGCAAGGCGGCCACGGCGGCGAGCGAGGTCGCCCAGGGCCGGACGGACGTGAGTGTCAGCGAAGCCATCGGCGGTGTCGTGAAGGACGAGACCGACGACGTGGCGCGCGCCGTGGACGCCATGGCCGACGCGCTCAAGCAGCGTCTGGAGGCCGAGCGCCGGGTGACCGCGGACATCGCGCACGAGCTGCGCACGCCGGTGACCGGGTTGCTGACGGCCGCCGAGCTGCTGCCGCCCGGCCGTCCGACCGAGCTGGTCAGGGACCGGGCGCAGGCGATGCGGACGCTCGTCGAGGACGTGCTCGAAGTGGCGCGGCTGGACTCCGCGGCCGAGCGGGCCGAGCTGCAGGACATCACGCTCGGCGAGTTCGTGTCCCGGCGCATGGCGATCCTGACCGCCGACATCACGGTGACGGTCGTGCACGAGTCGGAGGTCACCACCGACCCGCGCCGTCTGGAGCGCATCCTCGGCAACCTGGTCGCCAACGCCGCCAAGCACGGCAAGCCGCCCATCGAGGTCAGCGTCGAGGGCCGGGTGGTCCGGGTGCGCGACCACGGCCCCGGTTTCCCCGAGGCGCTCCTGGACGAGGGGCCGAGCCGCTTCCGTACGGGCAGCACGGACCGGGCGGGGCACGGGCACGGCCTCGGTCTGACGATCGCGGCGGGCCAGGCGCGGGTACTCGGCGCGCGGCTCACCTTCCGCAACGTACGACCGGCGGGTGCGGCGCCCGACGAGCCCTCCGAGGGCGCGGTGGCCGTGCTGTGGCTGCCGGAGCACGCGCCCACGAACACGGGCAGCTATCCGGTGCTCAAGCTGCCGGACAGCTTCTGAAAGCCTGTCTTCGCCCCCTCGCCTGCGGTACGTCCCCGTACCGCCCACGACAACGGCCCCCGGCGCGCGACGCGCCGGGGGCCGTTGTCCGCCGGGGCGGGGCAGGGGGTCAGACGGGCTCCACGACCGTCTTGCCCGCTGCCCGCGCGGAGTCCCCTGCCGCGTTCCCGGCCGTCTCGCCGGGGCCCTTGTCCGCGGTCTTGTCCGCGGGTCCCGAGCCGCGCAGCGGGATCTCCTTCACGAAGAAGGAGGCGAGCAGCGCCACGACGCTGATGACGGCGCCCAGCAGGAAGGCCGAGTGCGTACCGGCGGACACCGCGTGCTGGTAGGCGTCCACGACGGGTGCCGGCAGCTTGGCGAGGCTCGCCGCGTCCAGCTGCGCCGACGTCTCGGTGACCTTGCCGCCGAGGGCTCCGGCGCGGTCGGCCATCACGTCGTGGACGCGGTTGTTGAAGAGCGCGCCCATGATCGCGACACCGAAGGAGGAGCCGAGCGTGCGGAAGAGCGTGGCCGAGGACGAGGCGACGCCCATGTCCTTCATCTCGACGCTGTTCTGCGCGACCAGCATGGTGATCTGCATCAGGAAGCCCATGCCGGCGCCGAGCACGGCCATGTAGAGGCCCGAGGTGAGGCGCGAGGTGCCGGTGTCCATCTGCGACAGCAGGAAGAAGCCGGTGACCATCAGGACGGTGCCGACGATCGGGAAGACCCGGTACTTGCCGGTGGCGGTGGTGACCCGGCCCGCGACCATCGAGACGGCCATCATCGAGAGCAGCATCGGCAGGAGCAGCAGACCGGAGTTGGTCGCCGAGGCCCCCTGCACCGACTGCTGGTAGAGCGGCAGGAAGAGCATCGCGCCGAACATCACGAAGCCGGTGATGAAGCCGATCACGGCCATCAGCGAGAAGTTGCGGCTGTGGAAGATGTGCAGCGGCAGAATCGGTTCGGCAGCCTTCTTCTGTACGAAGAGGAAGCCGACGAGCGAGGCGACGCCGATGCCGATGAGCTCCATGATCACGGCCGAGTCCCAGGCGTACTCCGAGCCGCCCCACGTGGTGACCAGCACGAGCGCGCTGATGCCCACGGTGAGCAGGGCCGCGCCGAGGTAGTCGATGCGTCCCTGCGCCTTCTTCTTCGGCAGGTGCAGGACGGAGGTCACCATGGCGAGGGCGACGGCGCCGAGCGGCAGGTTGATGTAGAAGGCCCAGCGCCAGCCGAGGTGGTCGGTGATGGAGCCGCCGACCAGCGGGCCGCCGATCATCGCGACCGCCATGACGCCGGTCATCATGCCCATGTACTTGCCGCGGTCCCGCGGCGGCACCAGGTCACCGATGATCGCCATGACGCCGACCATCAGTCCGCCCGCGCCGAGCCCCTGGATCGCGCGGAAGCCGATGAGCTGTCCCATGCCCTGCGCCATGCCGCTGAGCACGGATCCTGCGAGGAAGATGACGATGGCGGTGAGGAAGGAGCCCTTGCGCCCGTACATGTCGCCGATCTTGCCCCAGATGGGGGTGGAGGCGGCGGTGGCCAGGGTGTAGGCGGTCACGACCCACGACAGGTGTTCCATGCCGCCGAGGTCGCCGACGATGGTCGGCATCGCGGGGCCCACGATCATGTTGTCGAGCATCGCGAGCAGCATCGTGATCATCAGGGCCATCAGCACGACGCGCACGCTGCGCGGCTGTGGCTCGGCCTTCACCGGAGCCCCCGGCTTCCCCTTGGTCTTCTCTGACATGTTCCCCACTCCCCGTACTCCCCGCACAGTTCCGGACCTCCGGGACCCCTGGCACTTACTTGCCGCCCGGCTAGCTGTCTACACTGAGGGAAGGTAGACCCGTAACTAGCCGGGCGTCAAGTAAGTTCAACGGAAGTTCAGTGGAGTCGAGGAGCAACCCGATGGGCACGGGCACGGGCACAGGCACGGGCAAGCAGCAGCGCCGCGGGAACACCCGCCAGCGCATCCAGGACGTGGCCCTCGAACTCTTCGCCGAGCAGGGGTACGAGAAGACGTCCCTGCGGGAGATCTCGGAGCGCCTGGAGGTCACGAAGGCGGCGCTGTACTACCACTTCAAGACCAAGGAAGACATCCTGACCAGCATCTTCGATGACCTCACGAGGCCCATCGACGAGCTGATCGCCTGGGGCCACGAGCAGCCGCGGCCGGTCTCCCTGGAGGTCAAGCAGCAGACCCTGCGCCGCTACAGCGCGATCCTCGTCGACGCGGCACCGCTCTTCCGCTTCATGCAGGAGAACCAGGCCACGATGCGCGACCTGAAGACGGGCGAGAGCTTCAAGGACCGCATGCTCGGGCTCTACGAGATCCTCAAGGACCCGGACGCCCCGATGGCCGACCAGGTGCGCTGCTTCAGCGCGCTCTTCACCATGCACGGCGGGATGTTCGTGCTCAAGGACGCCGAAGGCGACCCCGAGGAGAAGCGCAAGGCCATCCTGGAGGTCGCCATCGATCTGGTGACGCGGGCGCACACCGGCGCCTAGTCCGCCGCTGGGGTCAGACCTTCACGCCCACCGAGTGGAGGAAGGCGACCGGGTCGACGGCCGTGCCGTAGTTCGGGGTCGTGCGGATCTCGAAGTGCAGGTGCGGGCCGCTGGAGTTGCCGGTGTTGCCGGAGGCGGCGATGTGCTGGCCGGTGCCGACGTTCTGGCCGACCCGGACGTCGATCTTCGAGAGGTGCGCGTACTGCGAGAACGTGCCGTTGCTGTGCTTGATCACGACGGCGTTGCCGTACGCGGGGCCGTCACCGGCGCCGTTCGGGCCGGCCTTGACGACGGTGCCGCCGTGCACGGAGGAGACCGGGGTGCCGACCGGCACGGCGAAGTCCTGGCCGGAGTGCTTGTGGGACCACATGCTGCCGCCGAGGCCGAAGCTCGCGGAGAGCGTGTAGTTCTTGACCGGGTCGATCCAGGCGGCGGCCTGCGCGGCCGCGGCCTTCTTGGCGTCGGCGGCCTTCTTCGCCTGGGCGTCGGCCTTCTTGGCCTGCGCGTCGGCCTGCGCCTTGACCGGGTTCACGGTGACGCCGGGCAGCGCGCCGCCGCTCTTCGTCTCCCCTGCGGCGACCGAGACCCCACCGCCGAGGACCGCCGACGCTCCGATGCCGAGGGCGAGCACGGCCACACGGGCGCCGAGGAACGAGGAGCCGGGGCGGGGAGACTGGGTGCGCTTGAGCATGAGGATGTCCTCCGGGGTGTACGACGGCGACGCCTGACGCGACGACCGAGGGGGGCATGAACGGACCCGGCGGGCGGAAGGGGGCGGGTGGGTCACCCACGGCCCCGTGGACCGCGCTTCGCCGGGTCGGCCATCCCTTGGTAACCCCCGCCCCCACGGATGCTCAAACCCCCCTTCTACTACCCGAAGCAGTAGAAGTCCGGCAGCATTTAGTCCCCTTGAGACGTCGAAATCCGGACAATTCCTCCTTGGCCCGATAGCGGCATGTTCGGCCGTAGCGCCGGTTTAACCGCACGTCGGGCGGACCCCGGACTCCGCACCCCACCGGGTACGGGCCGCCCCCGCCGGGACGCGACGTAAGTCCCGGGACCCGCGGGCCGAAGGTCCCGAGCGCGCGTCCCCCGGCGTCGACTATTCCGGCTAGTACGTGACGTAGGTCCTGTGCGCCATGTCACCGGCTCACGGGATCCGCCCCGCCGCGAATGTGACCGGGGCTACGCTCACGCCCATGGATCCCGCGGTCATCGGCACCCGCCTGGCGTCCGGCGCCATCACCCCGTTGATCAAGAGGCTGTTCGTGCGGGAGGGGCCGGGGGCGGGGCTGGTGGAGAAGCCGGTCCGGCTGTCGGCGCTGGTGTCGTTCAAGGGCGAGAAGCGCACGCTCGGCAAGCGGGACGTGCGCCGTCTCGCGGAGCGGCTTGTGGGGCAGTCCCTCGCCTCCCCCGGTGAGCGCGCCTTCCCGCCGGACGAGGACGAGGCGGTCATCGACGCCCTGGCCCGGGTCCTGCTCGCGCTCGGCGACCTGGACATGGACGACGTCCAGGCGGTCCGCCTCGGCCACCGGAAGCTGGCCCGCGACCTCCTGCGCGCCGCGGGCTCACCCCTCGCCGCCGGGCTGTCCCAGGACGCCGCCCGCTACCTCGACTCGGTCACCGAGTGGGCCTGCCTGCACATCCTGCAGTTCTTCACCCAGCGGTCCACGTTCGTGGCGGCGACCCTGGTCGCGCAGGGCCGGGGCCAGGACGAACTGATCGCGAAGGTCGACGAGTTGATCGCCCGCAGGCCGACCGCGGGTGCGGAGGACCTCGCCTTCGAGCGGCGCTACCTCTCGTACGTCGCGAAGAAGCACAGCAAGCTGACGATCTTCGGCATCGATCTGGCGGGCTCGCCGGGGAAGTGGCCGCTGGACGCGGCGTACATGTCGCTGGAGGCGGAGGCGCCGGGAGGCGGGGAGACGATCCGCTTCGACTCCGCGGGACAGGTGGAGGTCGCCGAGCGCACGCCCCCGCTCCCCGCGGACCAGGCCCTCGCCTCCCACGACCGGGTCCTCCTGCGGGGCGAGGCGGGCTCCGGCAAGACCACGCTCGTGCAGTGGCTGGCGGTGAGCGCGACCCGCCGCGACGTCACCGACCCCTCCGCCCCGCCCCTGCCCATGGCCTACCTGGCCGACCGCGTCCCCTACGTACTCCCCCTGCGCACCCTCACCCGCCACGGCGAGCGGCTGCCCGCGCCTGCGGACTTCCTCGCCGCCGTCGGCTGTCCGCTGGCGGGCACCCAGCCCCGCGGGTGGGAGGCGCGGGTCCTGACGGCGGGCCGCGCCCTCGTCCTGATCGACGGCATCGACGAAGTCCCGGACGCCGAACGCGAGCGGACCCGGGCCTGGCTGAGCGACCTCATCGACGCGTTCCCCGGCAACCGGTGGCTGGTGACGTCGCGCCCTTCGGCCGTACGGGGGGACTGGCTCACCGAGGAGGGCTTCACGGAACTGACGCTCTCCGCGATGCGGAAGGCGGAGGTGGCGGCGTTCATCGAGCGGTGGCACACGGCGGCGGCCACCGGGGTCCCGGAGGAGGACGCCGCGCTCGCCGGGTACGAGGCGCAGCTCCTGGAGGCGGTCCGCTCGAAGCCGGATCTGGGACGGCTGGCCACCAACCCCCTCCTGTGCGGCCTGATCTGCGCGCTGCACAGGGACCGGCGGGGCTTCCTGCCGCTGGGCCGCAAGGACCTCTACACGGCGGCCCTCTCCATGCTGCTCGTACGCCGGGACAGGGAACGCCATATGGCGGTGCCGGAGTTGCGGGAGGAGCCGCAGGTGCAGCTCCTGCAGCGGCTCGCGTACTGGATGATCCGCAACGGCCGTACGGTGATGGACCGTTCGCGGGCGGAGTCCATCATCGCGCACGCGCTCCCCGCGGTGCCGGAGCTCGCCCCGCTCGGGGACGCGGGGGCGGTCTACACCCATTTCCTGCAGCGCAGCGGCCTGCTCCGCGAACCGGGCCCGGACACGGTCGACTTCGTCCACCGCACGTTTCAGGACTTCCTGGGGGCGCGGGCGGCGGTCGACGAGGGCGACTTCGGAGTCCTGGCCCGGCATGCGGCGGACGACCAGTGGGAGGACGTCATCCGCATGGCGGTGGCGCAGGCGCGGCCGCGCGAACGGGCGGAGATCCTGGGCGACTTGCTCGCGCACGGGGACCGTCACCCGCAGGAGCGGGCCCGCAGGCGAATCCATCTCCTGGCGGCGGCCTGTCTGGAACATGCGGCGGAGCTGGCGCCCGCGGTGCGGGAGGAGGTGGAGCGGCGGACGGCGGCGCTGATCCCGCCGCATGACGTGACGGACGCGAAGGCGCTGGCGAAGGTCGGTCCGATGGTGCTCGACCTGCTGCCGGGCCCGGACGGCCTGACCGACGACGAGGCCACGCACGTGACGATCACCGGGACGCGCGTGGACTCCGACGCGGCGATCCCCTTCCTCACCCGGTTCGCCCGGCACCGGAGTCTCGGGGTCCGCAGCCAGCTGATGTGGGGGTGGCAACGGTACGACCGCCGTGCGTACGCCGAGCAGATCATCGCCCGGCTCGACGGCACCGACATGCACTTCACCCTGCGCACCGACGAGCACATCGCCGAGCTCGAACGGCTGGGCCTGCGCCCGCGGAGACTGGACATCAGGCCGGGAGTCACCCCCGAGGTCGCCTCCCGCTTCATAGCGGCCTGCGCGCCCACCTTCCTCCTGCTCAACAGGTTCCCGCCGGCCCTGCTGACAGCGGAGGCCCTGAGCGCCCTGGACCACCTCGACGGGCTCAGCGTCGTCGGCGCGTACGAGCCGTGGAGCCTGGCGCCGTTCCCCGCCGAGGCCCCCCTGCGGTTCCTCGGCCTCGTGGACTCCCGGGCCTCCCTCGCCGACCTGTACCTCGCGACCCGGTGGCCGACGCTGGAGCGGGTGACCTTCGGCGACGACGACCCGCTGTCCGCGACGGACTGGGAGGTGTTCGCCGCCCTCCCAGGACCCCTCGCCCTGCACCTGCCGGCGCACGCCCTCACGCTCGCCCCGTCGGACCTGGCCCTGCCCGGCCTGGTCGACCTGCAACTCGTCCCCGACCCGTCGTGGCCGGCGGCCGCCTCCCGCCTGTGCACGCTCGCACCGGGGCTCAAGCGTCTGTTCCTGCAGAAACCTCCCCAGGGCAGCCCCGACCGGCACGCCCCCCTCGATGTCTCCGCCCTGGCCCACCACCCGGCCCTGTCGGAACTGACGGTCCCCGCCGTGGCGGTAGGCCTGGACACCATGCCCACCCACATCGACGTACACGTCTACGGCCCCACCGCCGTCCGACGGCACTCCCCGCTCACCACGTAACTCCCCCTGAAAAAGCGCCCGTTGCCCTACCCTCAACACATGGTCGACCCCGCAGCCCTAGGTGCCCGACTCGCGTCCAGCGCCGTCGCGCCGCTCGTGAAGAAGCTCTTCGTGAAGGAGCAGCCCGGCGCGGGGCTCGTCGCCAAGCCCGTGCGGATCTCCGCGCTCGTGTCGTTCAAGGGCGAGAAGCGCGACGTCACCCCGAAGGACGTCGAGAAGGTCGCGGACGAGCTCGTCCGCAGGGCGTTGAAGGCGGCCGGGCCCGGCGAGCGGCCCGTGGAGGCCGTCGAGGCCGTGGCCGTCAGGAACGCTCTCGCGCTCTCGCTGAGCGCCCTCGGCACCCTCACCATCGACGACTTCGAAGCCGTCGCCCTCGGGCCCGAGGAATTCGCCCGCAAGCTGCGGGAGCGGGCCAGCATCTCGGTCTCCATCATCCGGCTCAGTGCCGACGCCGAGCTGTTCTACGAGCGGCTGCTGCACACCGCGTCCCTGCACATCCTGAACTTCTTCACGCAGCGCTCCACCTACATCGCCCGGCAGCAGACCGCGCAGAGCCAGCAGCTCGCGCGGCTCGTCAACGCCGTCGACGTGCTGCTCGAACGGCTGCCTTCGCAGTCGAGCGAGGACGCCGGGTTCGAGGCGCGGTACGCGGACTACATCGCGGAGCGGCACGGCACGCTCACCATCTACGGGCTCGACGTCTACGCCGGGACCAGCGAGTGGCCGCTGGACGCCGCCTATCTGAGCCTGGAGGCGACCCGGGAGCGGCCGGAGGAGGGCGGGGCCCGGGTCGCCGCCGAGCGGGTTCTCGCCCAGCACGACCACGTGCTGCTGCGCGGCGTCGCGGGGTCGGGGAAGACCACGCTCGTGCAGTGGCTCGCGGTCACGGCGGCCGACCGGACGTACGCGCACGGGCTGAGTCATCTCATCGGACGCGTGCCGTTCGTGCTGCCGATGCGGCGGATCGTGCGGCCGGGCGTCGAACTGCCCCTGCCGAGCGAGTTCCTGACGGCGGTCGGGTGCCTCGTCGCCGGGGAGCAGCCCGCGGGCTGGGTGGAGCGGGTGCTGCGGGCGCAGCGCGGCGTGCTGCTCGTCGACGGGATGGACGAGATCTCCGAGGACCGGCGTACGGCGGCCCGGCGGTGGCTGCGGGACCTCACGCGTACGTTCCCGGGCAATCTGTGGCTCGTCACGACGCGCCCCTCCGCCGTCCCGGACAAGTGGCTGGACGCGACCGGCTTCGCGGAGCTCACGCTCTCCCCGATGGCCCACGACGACGTCGCCACGTTCGTCCGGCGCTGGCACCACGCCGCCGGGGCCGACGAGCAGGTCGGCGCCGCCATGCTGCGCACGGTGCGCAAGGCCGCCGAACTGAACCGGCTCGCCACGAACCCGCTGATGTGCGGCATGCTCTGCGCCCTGCACCGGGACCGGCGCGGTTTCCTTCCGCAGGACAGGAAGTCGCTGTACCAGGCCGCCCTGACGATGCTCCTGGAGCGCCGGGACGTCGAGCGGGGACTCCACCCCTCGTACGACGCGCGCCTCTCCTTCGCCACCCAGGTGCATCTGCTCCAGAAGCTCGCGTGGTGGCTGATCCGCAACAGCCGTGCGGAGATGGACCGTTCGGACGCCGTGCACATCCTCGGTGACGCCGCGCCCTCGATGGGCCTCGACGGCGGCGGCGAGGACATCTACGACTCGCTGCTGCTGCGCTCGGGCCTGCTGCGCGAGCCCGCCGACGGCCGCGTGGACTTCCTGCACCGCACCTTCCAGGACTATCTGGGCTCCCGTCTCGCCGTGCAGGAGCTGGACTTCGACCTGCTCCTCGACCACGCGGACCGGGCGGAGTGGGAGGACGTCATCCTGCTGGCCGTCGCGCACGCGCGGCCGAGGGAGGCGGAGCAGATGCTGCGGCGCCTCATGGAGCGGGACACCGCGCGGGGCAGACTGCTCGCGGCGGCCTCGCTGCCCTACGCGGCGGAGGTGGCACCGGCGGTGCGGGAGATGGTGGAGGAGGGTCTGCGGGCCCTGGTGCCGCCGCAGTCGGAGCGCGAGGCCTTCGACCTGGCCGAGGTGGGCCGCGATCTGGCGCTCGACCTGCTGCCCGAGCCCGAGCAGGTCAACGGCGACCGCGCCTATCTGGTACCGCTGGTCGCCGCCAAGGTCGGCACCCCGGCCGCGCTGAACTACCTGACGTGCTTCCGCGGCCACCCGGACCACAAGGTCCAGCTGGTCCTCGCGGCGGCCTGGTCGGTCTTCGACCGCGAGCTCTACCTGCGGGAGGTCCTGACGCACCTCACCCGGCGGCCCATGGTCCCCGTGCACGGCCCCGAGGACCTCCGCGCGCTGCGTTCCATCGGCGGCTGGCCGAGCATCCAGGTCGTCGGCGCCTACCGTGTCGAGGACCTCGTCGAGCTCCTCGTGCCCGAGCAGCTCACCCGCATCGCCCTGGACGCGCCCCACCCCGTCGAAGGGCTCGGCTGGCTCTCCGGCTTCCCCCGCCTCGCCGAGGTCGAGGTGGAAACCGAGGTGAGCGTCACGGTCGCGCAGCAGATACCGCCGGGCGTACGGCTCAACTGCCCTGCCGCCACCGACACTTGACCTACGCTTGGCCTCTGAGGCAAGACCCGACTACGGCACGACCCGACCCAGGGACCCCGATGCCCATGGAGCCCGTAGTACGCACCCCTTCGGCCCTGTCCGCACCCCTCGTGCGACGGCTGTTCCGCGTCCCGCCCCGGCCTCCCAAGGGCCCCGACCTGATCGCCGCCATCGCCACCTGGCGGGGTCCCGACGCCCCGGCCGACCCGGACGAAGTGCACCGCACCGCCGCCGAGTTCATCCAGCTCGCCGCCGAGACGCACTCCACGCCCACCCGCGAGCTGCCCGAGGTGGCCGACGTCCTGACCCGCACGCTGCTCGCCGTCGGGGAGCTCGACCTCACCGACGCAGACGCCGTGCGCCTGGGCCCGCAGGACTACGCCCGGCGGCTGCGCGGCGCCGTCCAGGGCGCCGACCGGCGCCTGAGCCCCGGCGCCGCCTGGTTCCACGACGAACTGCTCGTCGCCGTCTGCCTGCACGTCCTGCACCACCTCGTGCGCCGCTCCCCGTACATCCAGCGGCACCTGGCCGAGCGCGCCAGCCGCATCCGGCAGCTCGTCGACCTGAGCGACGCCGAGGCGGCCGCGGCGGTCCGCCGGCCCGAACCCTCCCGGGAGGACGCCGACTTCGAGGCCGCGTACGCGCAAGAAGTCGTGCGCCAGCACGGCTGGCTGACCATCGTCGGCGTCGACTTCGCGAACGCGCCCGACCGCTGGCCCCTGGAGGACACCTACCTCAGCCTCCAGGCCGAGGAGAACACCGGCGGGCCGCCCGTGACGGGCGGGCAGCAGCGCACGGTGCTCCTCGCCGACCGGGCCCTGGAGGGCCACGAGCGGGTCCTGCTGCGCGGCGTCGCGGGCTCCGGCAAGACGACCCTCGTGCAGTGGCTCGCCGTGGCCGCCGCACACGAGGGCGCCCGGGTGCCCTTCGTCCTGCCGGTCCGCCGCTTCGCCCGCGAGGGTTTCCCCGCCCCGGACGACTTCCTGCGCGCCGTACGGCACCCGCTGGCGGACCAGGCGCCCGAGGGATGGGTCGTGCGCACGCTCCTCGCGGGCCGGGCCCTGCTCCTCGTGGACGGCATCGACGAGGCCCCCGAGGAGACCCGCGGCGCCCTGCGCGACCAGCTCCGCAGGCTCCTGCGCATCTTCTCCGGCACCGCCTGCCTGGTCACCTCGCGCCCCTCCGCCGTGGAGGACGGCTGGCTCTCCCAGGAGCGCCTCGCCGAGGAGGGCTTCACCGAACTGTCCCTGGCCCCCATGTCCCGCGACCAGGTCACCCGCTTCATCCGCGACTGGCACACCGCCGCGATGGGCGACGACCAGTACGGGGAGCAGCCGGACCGCGAGGACCTCAAGGAGTACGAACAGCGCCTCCTGCACTCCGTACGGATCTACCGCGAGCTGCGCCAGCTCGCCACCAACCCGCTGATGTGCGGGCTGATATGCGCCCTCAACCGCGACCGCTCCGGCTCGCTGCCCAAGGGCCGCAAGGAGCTCTATGACGCCGCCCTGGAGATGCTCCTGCAGCGCCGCGACCCCGAACGCGACGTGCTGTACGCGGACGACGTGCGCCTGCAGCAGGGCGCCCGCGAACTGCTCCTTCGCAAGCTCGCGCACGCCATGCTCGCGGAAGGGCTCTCGGAGCTGCCGCGCCGCCGCGTCGTCGAGGTCCTCGACAGGGCGCTGCCCGCCATACCGTCGGCCCGCGCCGCGGGCGACGGCGAGAAGATCTTCCGCCACCTGCTGCACCGCACCGGCCTGCTGCGCGAACAGGCGGGCGTCTCCGTCGACTTCATCCACCGGACCTTCCAGGACTACCTGGCCGCCAAGGAGATCGTGGCCCGCGGCCACCTGCACACCCTGGTGGACCACGCCCACCAGCCGGAGTGGGAGGAGGTCATCCGCATGGCCGCCGCCCACGCCCGCCCCGACGAGTGCGCCGGATTCCTGGAGCGCCTGCTCGCCGCCGCCCCCGGCCTGCGCAGGCCGCACGTCAACCACCGGCGCCTGATGGCCGCCGCCTGCCTGGAACACGTCAGCGAGCTGGACCCGGCGATGCAGGAGCTCGTGCACCGGCGCACGAAGAACCTCCTGCGCCCCACCACCGAGCAGGGCGCCCGCAGCCTCGGCTGGGTGGGCCCCATCGTCCTGGAACAGCTGCCGGACCCCGAGCAGGTCCCCGGCGACCAGCAGGCGCTGCTCCTCGCCATCACCGCGACCCGCGTCCAGGACGACGCGGCGATCGACTACCTCGCCCGGCTGCGCACCCGCTCGTCGCTTGCCATCCGCACGGAACTGGCCCGCCCCTGGCGGCACTTCGACACCGAGCGGTACGCGCGCGAGATCATCGCCCACCTCGGTCCCGAGGGCCTGTACTTCCCCGTCTCCGACGCGGCCGAACTCGCGGCGCTACGGGGGCTCGGCGGGCGGCCGCGCATCCAGGTGGCCGGCATCATGCGCACCGACGAGCTCCTGTCCGGCCTGGTCCCCGACCGGCTCACGCACCTGTGGGTCAACGCCGAGCTGCCCGACCCGGACATGGCGTGGCTTGCGCACTTCCCCCACCTGCGGGTCCTGCGCGTCAACCCGCGCCTGCCGCGCGTACGGAACGTGCCGGAGGGCGTCACGATCACGGCCTGAGTGCCACGCCACCGCCTGCGCCCTGCGCGCAAAAAGGGGCTGCCCCGGAACCGTACGGAACGGTTCCGGAGCAGCCCCAGTGAAGCGTGCCCTGAGAGGCTAGGCGTCCTTGCTCAGGTTCGGGCCCGCACCGCCACCGGCGGCCGACTCGATCGGCGGCACGTCGGGCAGCGCCGCCTTCTCCTCGCCACGGAAGGTGAACGTGGCGGTCTCGCCCTCGCCCTCCGTGTCGACGACCACGATGTGGCCGGGGCGCAGCTCGCCGAAGAGGATCTTCTCGGAGAGGGTGTCCTCGACCTCGCGCTGGATCGTGCGCCGCAGCGGACGCGCGCCGAGCACCGGGTCGTAGCCCTTCTTCGAGAGCAGCTCCTTCGCGGACGCGGAGAGCTCGATGCCCATGTCCCGGTCCTTCAGGCGCTCGTCCACCTTGGTGATCATCAGGTCGACGATCTGGAGGATGTCGTCCTGGCTGAGCTGCGGGAAGACGACGACGTCGTCCACGCGGTTCAGGAACTCCGGGCGGAAGTGCTGCTTCAGCTCGTCGCTAACCTTGTTCTTCATCCGCTCGTAGTTGGACTTCGTGTCGCCCTGGGCCGCGAAGCCGAGGTTGAAGCCCTTCGAGATGTCCCGGGTGCCGAGGTTGGTCGTCATGATGATGACCGTGTTCTTGAAGTCGACGACCCGGCCCTGGGAGTCGGTCAGGCGACCGTCCTCCAGGATCTGCAGGAGCGAGTTGAAGATGTCCGGGTGGGCCTTCTCGACCTCGTCGAACAGGACGACGGAGAACGGCTTGCGGCGGACCTTCTCGGTCAGCTGGCCGCCCTCTTCGTAGCCCACGTAACCGGGGGGCGAACCGAAGAGGCGCGAGACCGTGTGCTTCTCGCTGAACTCCGACATGTCGAGGGAGATCAGCGCGTCCTCGTCGCCGAAGAGGAACTCGGCGAGCGCCTTGGAGAGCTCGGTCTTACCGACACCGGACGGGCCCGCGAAGATGAACGAGCCGCCGGGGCGCTTCGGGTCCTTCAGACCCGCACGCGTACGCCGGATCGCCTTCGAGAGCGCCTTGACGGCGTCCTTCTGGCCGATGACGCGCTTGTGGAGCTCGTCCTCCATGCGCAGCAGGCGGCTCGACTCCTCCTCGGTCAGCTTGAAGACCGGGATGCCCGTCGCCGTGGCGAGGACCTCGGCGATGAGCTCGCCGTCGACCTCGGCGACGACGTCCATGTCGCCGGCCTTCCACTCCTTCTCGCGCTTGGCCTTGGCGGCCAGGAGCTGCTTCTCCTTGTCGCGCAGGGAAGCGGCCTTCTCGAAGTCCTGCGAGTCGATCGCGGACTCCTTGTCGCGGCGGACGCCCGCGATCTTCTCGTCGAACTCGCGGAGGTCCGGCGGCGCGGTCATCCGGCGGATGCGCATCCGGGAACCGGCCTCGTCGATCAGGTCGATCGCCTTGTCCGGCAGGAAGCGGTCCGAGATGTACCGGTCGGCCAGGGTGGCGGCCTGCACGAGGGCCTCGTCGGTGATGGACACACGGTGGTGCGCCTCGTACCGGTCCCGGAGGCCCTTCAGGATCTCGATGGTGTGCGGCAGCGACGGCTCCGCGACCTGGATGGGCTGGAAGCGGCGCTCGAGGGCCGCGTCCTTCTCCAGGTGCTTGCGGTACTCGTCGAGCGTGGTCGCACCGATGGTCTGCAGCTCGCCGCGGGCCAGCATCGGCTTGAGGATGCTCGCGGCGTCGATCGCGCCCTCGGCGGCACCCGCACCCACCAGGGTGTGGAGCTCGTCGATGAACAGGATGATGTCGCCGCGGGTGCGGATCTCCTTGAGGACCTTCTTCAGGCGCTCCTCGAAGTCACCGCGGTAGCGCGAGCCGGCCACCAGCGCGCCGAGGTCGAGGGTGTAGAGGTGCTTGTCCTTGAGGGTCTCGGGCACCTCGCCCTTGACGATGGCCTGGGCGAGGCCCTCGACGACGGCGGTCTTGCCGACGCCGGGCTCACCGATCAGGACCGGGTTGTTCTTGGTGCGGCGGGACAGCACCTGCATGACCCGCTCGATCTCCTTCTCGCGCCCGATGACCGGGTCGAGCTTGGACTCACGAGCGGCCTGGGTGAGGTTCCGGCCGAACTGGTCGAGGACCAGGGACGTGGAGGGCGTGCCCTCGGCAGGACCGCCGGCGGTGGCGGTCTCCTTGCCCTGGTAGCCGGAGAGCAGCTGGATGACCTGCTGCCGCACCCGGTTGAGATCGGCGCCCAGCTTGACCAGGACCTGGGCCGCGACGCCCTCGCCCTCGCGGATCAGGCCGAGCAGGATGTGCTCCGTGCCGATGTAGTTGTGGCCCAGCTGAAGGGCCTCGCGGAGCGACAGCTCCAGGACCTTCTTGGCACGGGGGGTGAAGGGGATGTGCCCGGACGGGGCCTGCTGGCCCTGGCCGATGATCTCCTCCACCTGCTGGCGGACCGCCTCGAGCGAAATCCCGAGGCTCTCCAGGGCCTTAGCGGCGACACCCTCGCCCTCGTGGATCAAGCCCAGGAGGATGTGCTCGGTGCCGATGTAGTTGTGGTTGAGCATCCGGGCTTCTTCCTGAGCCAGGACGACAACCCGCCGCGCGCGGTCGGTGAACCTCTCGAACATCGTTAATCGCTCCTCAGAGCGGTCAGGCAGTAAGGGGTCGGTCCCCTCCCTGTCCTTCCGCAGCTTAGTCCCGCAAGCGGGGACCGCTCATTCCAACTGCCGACACCCGGCCCCCTTCACAGGGGAAGTCCTGACCTCGAACGCCGACAACTGCTCCAACCCGATGGTGCGAGACGATGTTCCCGCAGGCCAGGCAGTTACCCCCACCATCACTACGCCGATGGCGAACGTGACATGCCCCGGACTGCGTGTCGCCCCTTCCCACTAGGGATGTCTTACCCGTCGGGACCGACAGTCCATGCGGCGCGCCCCGGTTCCCTCAGCTACGGGCGAACACCCTTGCGCCGCGGAACACGCCCTTACGCCCCCTTTCCGGACACGTAACGCATTCGAGTCGCTACCTTCCGTAACCCTCGCGCGCTCACGGCTGTTGCTCGGACATGGCCCCCACAGTTCCTCAGCCCCGTGTACCGGTCGAGCAGAGCGACACGGTGCGGCAGTGGTACGAGAACGAGCTCGGCTGGGCGACCGCGCCCGGGCCCGGACCGGTGCGCCTCCTGACGGGACTGCGCTTCGACGTCCTGGAGCTGCCGGCGGAGGCGGGCTTCGCGGCGCTGCGCCACCTCGGACCGAGGGCTCCGGTGGCACTGCGCGGGGAGACGATGCGGCTCCTGGTGGGCGCGGGGAGCGCGGACGAACTGCCGGGGCTGCTCGACTGGCTGGAGTGGGGGGACATCCCCCTCGGCCTCACCGCGCTCGGGGTGGGCGGGCGGATGATCGCGCCCACGCCCCCGGGGTGGTCCGGCTCGCGGGGGGCCGCCGTGTGGCTGCGACCCCCGGAGCCCGGCTGTGAGGTGGAGCCGACGCTGCCCGCGCTTCCGTCCCTGCCCGCGATGGGCAGCGGCGGGACTGCGCTCCACAGCGACCCCGCCGTGGGCTCCGGTCTCGTGCGACTCGTGGACACGGCGGCAACACACTGTCACCGGGTCCGGTTGCGGCGTCGCAGCCGTCAGCCGTTGGCCTTCTCGTAAGCCTCGCGAATGGACGCGGGAACGCGGCCGCGGTCATTGACCTCGAAACCGTTCTCCTTTGCCCAGGCGCGGATCGCGGCGGTGTCCTGGCTCCCGCCGGACGCGGCGGCGCGCGCCTTGCCGCGACCGCTCGAACCGCGGCCTCCGGTGCGCCGACCTGCCTTGACGAAGTCCTCAAGGGCGCCACGGAGCTTGTCCGCGTTGGCCGTGGTGAGGTCGATCTCGTAGGACTTGCCGTCCAGCGCAAACGTCACGGTCTCGTCCGCCTCGCCACCGTCGAGGTCATCGACAAGAAGGACCTGAACCTTCTGTGCCACCGGATTTCCTTTCATCGATAACTGTGAGGCCGGTCCGCACGACGTACGCCGCCGATTCACCGGCCCCTGTTATATGCAGTACTGCAGTACGTCGGAAAGCAAACCGCTTTTGCCGGAAAAACACAAACCCCTGGGAGAGACCAGGCACCCCTAGGAGCCTGGAAACATGCGCGTTTCGGACATAGGCCACCGGGGCAGACTGCCGCCAGGAATACCGCGCGACGATCACAGATGCAGAAGCATCCGGCTGTTGCCCAAGGTGTTCGGTTTCACTCGTTCGAGGCCGAGGAACTCCGCGACACCCTCGTCATAGGAACGCAGGAGCTCGCTGTAGACATCTCCGTCGACCGGAGTCTCACCGATCTCCACGAAGCCGTGCTTCGCGAAGAAGTCGACTTCGAAGGTGAGACAGAAAACCTTGCGGACGCCGAGCCAGCGGGCTGTCTGCAGCAACTTGCCCAACAGCTGGTGCCCCACTCCGGCCCCCTTGACCACGGGGTTCACGGCCAGTGTGCGTACTTCTGCGAGGTCTTCCCACATCACGTGCAGTGCGCCGCAGCCGACCAACTCCGCGTTGTCGTCGCGTTCCGCCACCCAGAACTCCTGGATGTCCTCGTAAAGCGTCACCGTCGCTTTGTCCAGGAGGATGCGCTCGCGGACGTAGGAGTCGAGGAGCCGGCGGACGGCCGGGACATCGGAGGTTCGCGCCCTGCGGACCGAGACCGCTTTTGCGCTGAGTTCGCTGAGTTCGTTGCGTTCGGGGACCTCTGCTGGCATGAGCGGACGCTATCGCTCTGCGGCGCGCTCCGCCGAGCCGGGGTTCTCCGGGCCTTGGACGATACGCATGGCGTCGCTCAGCGCTTCCCGCTGTTCCGCCGACATCATGCCGAAGAAGGCGACGAGAGCCGCGGCCGGGTTGTCGCTCTGCGACCAGGCTTCGTTCATCAGTGCGGCTGCGTAGGCGGCGCGAGTGGAGACCGCCTCATATCGATAGGCACGGCCTTCCGCTTCGCGGCGCACCCAGCCCTTCTGATGGAGATTGTCCAAAACGGTCATCACGGTCGTGTACGCGATGGACCGTTCCTCCTGAAGGTCTTCCAGGACTTCTCGAACGGTCACGGGGCGGTTCCACTTCCACACCCGCGTCATGACTGAGTCTTCGAGTTCTCCCAATGGACGAGGCACAGCTGAACAATAGTGGGAGACGTCACTATTGGCGTGATGCGTGAGGGACGTGGCGTACCCCTAATTTATGCAACAAAAAGGGCGTACGACTCGAAAGGCACGTGAGTCGTACGCCTTGGTGCAGGGGTGGGCACGCCGGGTGACCGCCGGTGCGGGGCGGGCGGGCCCGGGGGTGCGCGGTGGTGCGCGGCGGGTCAGGCGCTGCCGGTCTTCGGGGTCTGCCGGACGGCCTCGGCGCGGGTGATCGCGGCGTCGACGGCCGCGTCCTCCTTGGCCTTGTTGGCGCCGCCCTGGGTCTTCACGATCGTCACGATGAGCCCGGTGAAGAACACGGCCATCACTACGGGGGGCACGAGCGCGGAAACGTAGTCCATGCCCCCAGGGTAGCTAGCCCGCGGCGAGCCGGTGCGGCGGGTCCGCGGGCGTCTCGGGGCGGCGCTTGGGCGGGAACACCTCCGCCGGTGTCGGGACCGGGCGGGGTGGCGTCGGGGCGGGGGCCGGGCGGCGCTCCGCCGGGTCGCTCTTGGCACCGGACCCGCCGTGGCCACCGCGGCCGCCGGGCAGGGCGAGGAGGCGGGTCGTGCGGGAGGCGGGGGCCGGGACGGCGGCGCGCTCCCGTACGGGGACGGCGCGGCCCGCGAGACGGGCGCGCACGGACCGTTCGGCGAGGACGCGGCAGCGCTCCAGGAGGGCGGCCGCGACGGGGTTGCCGCGCAGGGCGCGCAGCGCCGCGAGGTCGTCGGCGCCCGGCTCGTAGCCGGTGGCGAGGACGTCGTCGAGGAGGGCGAGGTAGCCGGTCGCGGTGCCCGGCAGGGCCGCGCGGTAGCGGGCGAGGTCGGCCACGAGGAAGGCGCGCAGCCTGGCCCCCTCGCGCGCCGCTTCGTCGACCGATTCGGCGAGACGAAGGCAGTCCTTGACGTCCTCGTCGCGGGCGGGACTGGGGTGCAGGGCGAGCGCCAGAGCGCGACGGAGCACACGCAGCTCCTCCGCGCTGAAGGCCATCCCGCCCCGGGATCCGTATGGCGTGGGCATGGACTGACGATACGCGCCAAACGGACAAAATCGGCTTAACGCCAATTCACGGCGCGTTGACGGACGGAAGGGGCTGGCCCCTACTCCCGCTGAACGTCGCGGGGCAAACGGGTGGGTGGGCGGGCTACACCCGCCGCGAAGCGGCGGCCCTGTTGGAACCGCCACGGAAAAGCGGGGGAAGCACCCAGCCCACCCCTCTCCGCCGCGGAGCGACGGCCCGGCCCACACCCACCCCACCCGGGAGGGCTAATCCGCACGGCGCCGCGCCAAGGCGTACGCCACCGCACCCACGCCGAGCGCGGCGACCGCCGCCACCGCGAGCCACGGCAGGATCCCCGCACTCGCCCCGGCCAGCGCCGGATCGGCCGGCTGGGCGGCCCGCGCCGCGGTCGCCGGGCCGCCGATCACTGCCATCAGCGCCATCGCGACAACCGCAGAGCCCCACCGTCTCGTGCGCCTCATCCGCCCCAACCCGCCCTACACCCGCTCAAGTCCCGTCCCTGCGCAGACTCTTGCAGAAGGCGGAGGGTTATGCACACATGGCCATCGTCAATCGGTCAGGTACGGGAGATGTTCCGTTCGTAGACGAGGCGGAGACCGATCAGTGTCAGCCACGGTTCGTGCTCGTCGATGACCGACGCCTCGCCGAGCACCATGGGCGCGAGCCCACCCGTGGCGATCACCGTCACGTCGTCGGGGTCGCCGCCCGCGCCGGCCAGCTCGCGCGCCATCCGGTTCACGACGCCGTCGACCTGGCCCGCGAAGCCGTACAGGATGCCCGCCTGCATGGCCTCCACCGTGTTCTTGCCGATGACGCTGCGCGGACGGGCCAGTTCGATCTTGCGGAGCTGTGCGCCGCGTACGCCGAGGGCCTCCACGGAGATCTCGATGCCGGGGGCGATGACCCCGCCCGCGTACTCCCCGCGAGCGGAGACCGCGTCGAACGTCGTCGCCGTACCGAAGTCGACGACGATCGCCGGTCCGCCGTACAGCTCGACCGCCGCGACCGCGTTGATGATGCGGTCGGCGCCGACTTCCTTGGGGTTGTCCATGAGGATCGGGACGCCGGTCTTGATGCCGGGTTCGACCAGGACCGCGGGGACGTCCCCGTAGTAGCGGCGGGTGACTTCGCGCAGCTCGTGCAGGACGGAGGGGACCGTCGAGCAGATGGCGATGCCGTCGATGCCGTCGCCGAGGTCGTCGCCGAGCAGCGGGTGCATGCCCATCAGGCCGTTGAGCAGCACGGCCAGTTCGTCGGCGGTGCGGCGCGCGTCCGTGGAGATGCGCCAGTGCTCGACGATGTCCTCGCCGTCGAAGAGCCCGAGGACGGTGTGGGTGTTGCCTACGTCGATGGTCAGCAGCATCAGTCCCGCACCGCTTCCCGCAGGTCGAGGCCGATGTCGAGGATCGGGGAGGAGTGGGTGAGCGCGCCGACGGCGAGGTAGTCGACGCCCGTCTCGGCGTACGCGCGGGCGTTCTCCAGGGTGAGGCGGCCCGAGGACTCCAGGAAGGCGCGGCCGTCGACGAGGGCGACGGCCTCCGCCGTCTCGCCGGGTGTGAAGTTGTCCAGGAGGATCAGGTCGGCGCCCGCCTCGACCACCTCGCGCAGCTGGTGCAGCGTGTCGACCTCGACCTCGATGGCCAGGCCCGGGAACTGCTCGCGCACGGCCTTGAAGGCCTGGCTGACGCCGCCCGCCGCGACGACGTGGTTGTCCTTGACCAGGGCCGCGTCGGAGAGCGACATGCGGTGGTTGACGCCGCCGCCCATGCGTACCGCGTACTTCTCCAGGGCTCGGTAGCCCGGGGTCGTCTTGCGGGTGTCGCGGACCTTCGCCTTCGTGCCGTCGAGCGCGTCGGCCCACGCGCGCGTGGCGGTCGCGATGCCGGAGAGGCGGCACAGGATGTTGAGCGCGCTGCGCTCGGCGGTGAGCAGGTCGCGGGTGCGGGTGGTGACGCTCAGGAGGACGTCGCCCGCCTCGACGCGGTCGCCGTCCTCCACGTGCCGCTCGACCTCGAACTCCTCCTCGCACACCACGGAGAGGACCGCTTCGGCGACGCGCAGGCCCGCGACGGTGCCCGCCTGGCGCGCGGCGAAGTCCGCGGTGGCGACGGCGTCCTCGGGGATGGTCGCGGCCGTGGTGACGTCCACGCCACCGGCCAGGTCCTCCTCGATGGCCATGTGCGCGATGTCCTCGATCTGCAGGGGGTCGAGGCCCGCCTCGGTCAGGAGCAGCGCGAGGGCGGGGTCGAGGCCGCACTCCAGGGGGTCGAACGTGTCGCCACCGCCACAGCCGCAGGCGTCGCCGCAGCCACCGCCTGCGGCTGAGGGAGTGGCGAGGGGGAGGTCGTCGGGGGTGCTCACGGTCACTGCTCCTGGGGACTGGGACGGGTCGGAGGGAAGTCGGAGGTCGCGGTCGTGGTGGCCGCCAGCGTCCGGTCGGGATTCAGGCGTACGACGATGTGGCGCCGCCAGGCCGCGTCGTCGCGGTCGGCGTGGTCCTGGCGCCAGTGGCAGCCGCGGGTCTCCTCGCGGCGCTGGGCGGCGGCCACCAGGACGCGGGCCACACACAGGAGGTTGGTGGTCTCCCAGGTGTCGACGCCGGGCTCGGCGGTCTTGCCGTGCTCGGCGAGGGCGCCCGCGGCCTCGGCGTGGGTGCGCGCCAGCTCGGCCGCGGCCCGGCTGAGGGACTCGGCGGAGCGCAGGACTCCGGCGCCCTCGGTCATGACGCGCTGGATGGTGAAGCGGGCCTCGGGCGGCAGCAGGGGGTGCGCCGGGGACTCGGCCTGGGTCACGGGGGCGGGCACGCGCGCGTGGAGGGCGTTCTCCGCGTGCTGGGCGGCGATGTCGTCGGCGATGCGCTCGGCGTAGACCAGGCCTTCGAGGAGGGAGTTGGAGGCGAGCCGGTTGGCGCCGTGGACGCCGGTGCAGGCGACCTCTCCGCAGGCGTACAGGCCGGGGACGGTGGTGCGGCCGTGCGGGTCGGTGCGGACCCCGCCGGAGGCGTAGTGCGCGGCCGGGGCGACGGGGATGGGCTCGGTGACCGGGTCGATGCCGTGGGCGCGGCAGGCGGCGAGGATCGTGGGGAAGCGGTTCTCCCACATCTCGGCGCCGAAGTGCCTGCCGTCCAGGTACATGTGCTCGGTGCCCTTTTCCTGCATGCGGCGCGTGATGCCCTTGGCGACGACGTCGCGCGGCGCGAGCTCGGCCAGCTCGTGCTGTCCGACCATGAAGCGCACGCCGTCGGCGTCCACGAGGTGCGCGCCCTCGCCCCGGACCGCTTCGGAGACCAGCGGCTGCTGGCCCTCCGCGTCCGCGCCGAGGAAGAGCACGGTGGGGTGGAACTGCACGAACTCCAGGTCGGAGACCTCGGCGCCCGCGCGCAGGGCGAGCGCGACGCCGTCACCCGTGGACACGGAGGGGTTGCTGGTCGCCGAGAAGACCTGCCCCATGCCGCCGGTCGCGAGGACCACGGCGGGGGCGTGGACGGCGCCCACGCCGTCGTGCTGGCCCTCCCCCATGACGTGCAGGGAGACGCCCGCGGTGCGGCCCTCGGCGTCCGTCAGGAGGTCGAGGACGAGCGCGTTCTCCACGGTGGGTATGCCCCGCGCGCGGACGGCTTCGACGAGGGCGCGGGAGATCTCCGCGCCGGTCGCGTCGCCGCCCGCGTGCGCGATGCGGCGGCGGTGGTGACCGCCCTCGCGGGCCAGCTCGATGGCGCCCTCGGAGTCCGTGTCGAAGTGGGCGCCGGTCTCGATGAGGCGGCGTACGGCACCGGGTCCCTCGGTGACGAGGATGCGCACGGCCTCCTCGTCGCACAGGCCCACGCCCGCCACGAGGGTGTCGTCCAGGTGCTGTTCGGGGGTGTCGCCCTCGCCGAGCGCCGCGGCGACGCCGCCCTGCGCCCAGCGGGTGGAGCCGGCGTCCAGGCGGGCCTTGGTCACCACGACCGTCTTCAGGCCGGCGGCCGAGCAGCGCAGGGCGGCCGTCAGTCCGGCCACTCCGGAGCCGACGACCACGACGTCGGCTTCGAGGGACCAGCCGGGGGCGGGCGCGTACAGCCGTATTCCGGTGGTGGTCATGCGGTGACTCCGTTCGGGCGTACGAGAGCTGCGCTCGGACGCGTGCGGTGCGCGCTCATACGGCGGCTCCGAACGTCAGCGGGATGTTGTCGATCAGTCGCGTCGAGCCGACCCTGGCGGCCACGGCGAGGACGGCCTCGCCGCGGTGTCCGGGGCGGACCTCGCTGAAGTCGGCCGGGTCCACGAGCGCCACGTAGTCCAGCTCCAGCGGGGGCCGCAGGCGGGCCGCCTCGTCGAGGACCAGCCGGGCGGCCGCGACGACGGCGGCGGGGCCGCCCGTCGCGGAGGGCTCCGCGGAGTGCGCCACGGCGTGCGCGTCGGCCGCCGCGCGGGACTCGCCGAGCTCGCTGAGGGCGACCGCACGCGCGCGGGTGGCGGGGGCGCTGGCGGCCCGCGCGCGCAGGGCCTCCTGCGCGGCGTGCCGGTCGCGGCCCGCGAAGAGGGCCTGGGAGAGGGCGAGGGCGGTGCGCCGCTCGGCCGGGGAGAGGTAGCGGTTGCGGCTGGAGAGGGCCAGGCCGTCGTCCTCGCGGGCGGTGGGGACGCCGACGATCTCCACGGGGAAGTCGAGGTCGCGCACCATGCGGCGGATCAGGGCGAGCTGCTGGGCGTCCTTCTGCCCGAACAGCGCCACGTCGGGGCCGGTCAGGTGGAGCAGCTTGGCGACGACGGTGAGCATGCCGTCGAAGTGGCCGGGGCGCGTGGCGCCTTCCAGGACGGTGCCCATGGGGCCCGCGGCGATCCGGACCTGGGGCTCGCCACCCGGATAGACCTCGTCCACGGAGGGAGCGAACACGACGTCCGCGCCCGCCTGTTCGGCGATCTTGACGTCGGCGTCGAGGGTGCGGGGATAGCGGTCCAGGTCCTCGCCCGCCCCGAACTGCAGGGGGTTCACGAAGACCGTGACGACGACCTCGCCCTCCGGCCCGGCGAGGCGGCGCGCGGCGCGGACCAGTGAGGCGTGTCCCTCGTGCAGGGCGCCCATGGTCATGACGACGGCGCGGCGGCCCGCACGCGCGCGCGTGCGGAGGGATTCGGCGGTGTGCAGCAGGGCGGCGGTCATCGCTCGCCCCCTTCGGTGCCGGTCCCACCGTTGGCCAGGACGCCGAGGAGGTCCTCGGCGAGCTCGGGCTTGAGCAGGCCGTGGGCGAGGGCGCGGTCGGCGGTGGCGCGGGCCATCGCCAGGTACCCGGCGACGGTCTGCGGGGCGTGCTTGCGCAACTCGGTGACGTGCGCGGCGACGGTGCCCGCGTCGCCGCGCGCGACGGGGCCCGTGAGGGCCGCGTCGCCCGACCGCAGCGCGTTGTCCAGGGCGGCGCCGAGCAGCGGGCCCAGCATCCGGTCCGGGGCGGCGACGCCCGCGTCGCGCAGCAGGTCCATGGACTCGGCGACCAGGGTGACCAGGTGGTTCGCGCCCAGGGCGAGGGCCGCGTGGTAGAGCGGGCGGTTCTCCTCGGCGATCCACTCGGGCTCGCCGCCCATCTCGATGACCAGGGCCTCCGCGGCGAGCCGCAGCTCCTCGGGCGCGGTCACGCCGAAGGAGCACCCGGCGAGGCGCTGCACGTCGACGGCGGTGCCGGTGAACGTCATGGCGGGGTGCAGCGCGAGCGGCAGGGCGCCCGCGCGCAGGGCGGGCTCCAGGACCTTGGTGCCGTACCGCCCGGAGGTGTGCACGAGCAGCTGGCCCGGGCGCACGGCCCCGGTCTCCGCGAGGCCCTCGACGAGGCCGGGCAGGGCGTCGTCGGGGACGGTCAGGAGCACCAGGTCGGCGCGGTCGAGGACCTCGGCGGGCGGCACGAGGGGGACGTCGGGCAGCAGGGCCGCCGCTCGTCGTACGGAGGAGTCGGACACCCCGGACGCGGCCACCGGGCGGTGCCCGGCGAGCTGCAGCGCCGCGGCGAGCGCGGGGCCGACGCGGCCCGCTCCCACGACTCCCACGGTGAGCCTCGCGGGGCGGTCCCGCGGGTCTGGCTGATGCGATGCGTTCACGCGGCGGCGCCTTCCGTTCCAGTCCGCTCGGGGTACCGGACGATTTCTCGTCATGTTAACGCGATCGGTCGGGGGCGCGTCCTGCACTGTCCACAGGCTGTGGTCATTCATGTGACCGGTTCCGGCGGGACGGTCCATGCTCGGAGGATGCCCTCCCACAGCGCACCCCAAGAGCAGCCGGAACCGCGGGATGCGGACGCGTACGACCAGCAGTCGGCCCGCCGCCGAGCCGCCGCCCTGGGCGCGGCCAGGACCCTGCACCGCGCCCCGCTGCACGTCCCGCTCACCGAGCGCCTGTCGGCCCGGGCGGCCGCGGCGTGCGAGGTCGTCGGCCCGGACGAGCCCGTCGATGTCTACGGCGACGGCGTCGTCGCCACTCTGGAGGGCGAGGTCGCGCGGCTGCTCGGCAAGGAGGACGCCGCGTTCTTCCCGACCGGCACCATGGCCCAGCAGGTCGCGTTGCGCAGCTGGGCGGGCCGTACGGGGAACGCGACGGTGGCCCTGCATCCGAAGGCGCACCCCGAGCTGCACGAGGGGGGCGCCTTCTCCGTGGTCAGCGGGTTGCGCACGGTGCATCCGACGGACGAGCCGCGGCTGCCCACGGCGGACGAGGTGCGGGACTTCGGGGAGCCCTTCGGGGCACTGATGCTCGAACTGCCGCTCCGGGACGCCGGTTTCGTCCTGCCGGAGTGGGAGGAGCTGGAGGAGGTCGTGGCGGCGGCCCGCGAACGGGACGCCGTCGTGCACTTCGACGGTGCCCGGCTCTGGGAGTGCACGACGCACTTCGGCCGGGGCCTCGCGGAGATCGCCGGGCTCGCCGACTCCGTGTACGTGTCCTTCTACAAGTCCCTCGAAGGGCTCAGCGGCGCCGCGCTGGCCGGTCCGCGCACGCTCGTCGAGGAGGCGAGGGCGTGGCGCCACCGCTACGGGGGCCAGGTGTTCCAGCAGTTCCCCGCCGCGGTGTCGGCCCTGCTCGGCCTGGAGCGCACGCTGCCCCGGCTGCCCGCGTATGTCGCCCACGCGCGCGTGGTCGCCGACGGGCTGCGCGAGGGGTTCGCGGCGGCGGGGGTGCCCTGGTCGCGCGTGCACCCCGGGCGCCCGCACACGCATCAGTTCCAGGTGTGGCTGCCGTACGCCTCCGACGTACTGAGCGAGGCCTGCCTGGGGCAGGCCGAGGAGACCGGCACCCTGCTGTTCGGGCGCTGGTTCCCGGACGGGCCGCCCGGCCTCTCGGTCACGGAGGTCACCGTGACCGAGGAGGGCCTGAAGTGGACGGCCGACGACGTCAGGGAAGCGGTCGCGGAGTTCGTGCGACGGATCCCGCGCTGAGCCTGTCGCCGCGGAAGAACCGGGCCAGGGCGGCGCGGAACCTGCCGTGGGCGGGGCGTTCCGCCACGACGGCGCGGAAGCGTTCGTATTCGCGGACCTCGCGGACGGCCTGCCAGTCGTCCCGGCCGGGCGCGGGCGGCGTCGGCTGGCCGTGCTGCGCGGCGCGGTAGCTGTCGAGGAGGAACTGCTGGGTGACGCTCATGACGGAACACCTCTCGGAATAAATGGTACTTAACGGACATCGATGAGCCACGAAAGGGGCGTAGGAGGCCTGCTGGAGGGACTACTGAAAGGAGTGCGGGACGGGGTGTGGAGACGGAGTGCGGAACGGGGTGGCCACCGGTAGGGGGTGACGGTCACGGCGGCGCTGCCGTGCCTCTCGATGACCACAGCCTGCTCCCGCCGCACCGCCCGCGTCGCGTCGATTGACGGCGCTCGTCAATCGACGGCCGCGCTGTCGGTGGCGCGGTGCACCATGGGGCCATGAGCGTGAGCATCGACATCACCGGGCTTCCCCAGGAGCGGATCCACGTCGTTCCCTCGCCCCTGGCCGAGCTCGGCATGGCGCTGCACGCGCTGTCCGAACCGGGCCACCACCCCGGGCTCCAGGGCTGGGCGACAGCCGTCTCCACGCGCCTGGACCCGTGCCTGGCGGACCGCATGTGCGAGGCCGACTTCCTGTGGCGCACGACGTTCTCGGACGTCTTCACGCCGTTCGCGGGGCTCCCCGGGCGGAACGAGAGGCCGGGGGCCACGCTCGCGGAGGAGCTCGACCAGCTCGACAAGCTGACCGACGAACAGTTCGTGGACGCGGCCCTGGAGTTCACCTGCCAGTCGACGTACGCGGAGCCGGACCGCAGGATCCTCGCCGACCCCGCCGTGCAGCGGCGCGCGCTGGACCTGGCGGCCGCCCGCGGCCCGCACCAGGTGCGCTTCACCAAGCGGCTGCTCGACGATCCGCCGGTCGTCCGCGCGTGGTTCCGCTCACTCCTGGAGGACTGCGAAGAGGCCTTCTTCGCCGACACCTGGGCCCGGGTGAGCCATCAACTGGCCGCGGACGCCCGGCACAAGACCGAGCTGCTGCGGCGCAAGGGGCTCGCCGAGGCCCTGAAGGCCATGTCCACGGCGGTCTCCCTCGACGAGGACGAGCGGCTCATCACCGTCGACAAGATCAGCGACGGCCGCACCACCACGGGCTCGGGCGGCCTGACGATCGTCCCGACCAGCCTCGGCTGGCCGCACCTGTGGGTGCTGCACCGCAAGGGCTGGCAGGCGTCGATCACGTACCCCATCAGTTCCCCCGGCCTCACCGACCCGCCCACCGTGGAGCAGCTGACCCGCCGCATGTCCGCGCTCGCCCACCCGGTGCGGATGCGGCTGTGCCGCCACCTCGCGCGCGGGGCGTACACGACGAGCGAGCTGGCCGACGCGCACGGCATGACGGCCCCGGAGATATCCCGGCACCTGAGCGTCCTGAAGAAGGCCGGTCTGATCACCACGCGCCGCCGCGGCCGCTACGTCCAGCACCAGCTGGACATCGGCGTCGTGTCCCGCCTGGGCAGCGACTTCATCGAGGGCGTGCTGCGCTAGGAGAGCTCCGACCGGCGGCGAAGGGCCTAGACGCCCCCGGCCCGCACCAGACCCGTCTCGTACGCGAGGACCACCACCTGCACCCGGTCCCGCAGGTCCAGCTTGGTCAGGATGCGTCCGACGTGCGTCTTGACGGTCGCCTCCGAGAGGACGAGCCGCGCCGCGATCTCGCCGTTCGACAGGCCCTGGGCGACCAGGATCATCACCTCGCGCTCCCGACCGGTGAGGCGCTCCAGCTGCTTGAGCTGGGGCTGCCCGCCGGTGTTCGGCAGCATCGGGGCGAAGCGGTCGAGGAGGCGTCGCGTGGTGGACGGCGCGACCACCGCGTCGCCGCTGTGCACGGAGCGGATCGCGGCCAGCAGCTCCCCCGGCGGCACGTCCTTGAGCATGAAGCCGGACGCACCGGCCTTCAGCCCCGAGAAGGCGTACTCGTCGAGGTCGAAGGTGGTCAGGATCAGCACCTTCGGCGGGTTCGCGTCCTGGCAGATGCGCCGGGTCGCCTCCACGCCGTCCAGCTTCGGCATGCGCACATCCATGAGCACCACGTCGACCTCGGTCGCGCGCAGCACCTCCAGGGCCTCCACGCCGTCGCCCGCCTCCGCGACGACGTCCATGTCCGGCTGGGCGGCGAGCACCATCCGGAACCCGGTGCGCAGCAGCACCTGGTCGTCGACGAGCATCACGCGGATCGACATCAAGGGGTCCCTTCGGGAAGTTCGGTGAGAGTGTCAGTGTGCAGGCTTGAGCGGCAGCAGCGCACTGATGCGGAAGCCGCCCCCCGGGCGGGGTCCCGCGTCCAGCGTGCCGCCGACCATGCCGACACGCTCCCGCATGCCGATCAGACCGTGCCCGCTGCCGTCGGCCCCGCCGTCCTCGTACAGCTCGTGCGGGGCGCCCTTGCCGTCGTCCTCGACCAGCAGCCCGAGGCCGTCGTCGAAGTAGACCAGGCGCACGCTCGCCCCGGCGTTCTCCCCGCCGTGCTTGCGGGTGTTGGTGAGCGCCTCCTGCACGATGCGGTACGCGGTGAGCTCCACGCCGCTGGGCAGCGGGCGCGGGGTGCCCTCCACCTTGTAGTCGACGGGCAGACCGGCCGTGCGCACCTGCTCGATGAGCTCGTCGAGCTGCTCGACGTCGGGCTGCGGCACGTACTCGCCGCTCTCCTCGGGCTCACCGGTGCGCAGCACGCCGAGCAGCCTGCGCATCTCGGCCAGCGCCTGCCTGCCGGTGCCCGAGATGGTCTCCAGGGCCTTCCTCGCCTGGTCGGGCGCCGCGTCCAGGACGTACGCGGCGCCGTCCGCCTGCACCACCATCACCGACACGTTGTGCGCGACGACGTCGTGCAGCTCGCGGGCGATGCGCGCCCGCTCGGCCGCCACCGCGACCTTCGACTGGGCCTCGCGCTCCCGCTCCAGACGGTCGGCGCGCTCCTCCAGCTGGGCAAGGTAGGCGCGGCGGGTGCGGATGGAGTCGCCGAGGACCCAGGCGAGCGCGAACGGGACGATCTGGAAGATCGTGATGAGCACGTTGCCGAAGGCGTCTATGTCCTCCGATGGCCAGCGCATCGTCGCGAGCGGCGCCGCACACAAGCCGCCCACCAGGGCGAACCGCGAGGCCCACGTCTCCCCGACGGCCGCCGCCGTGTAGATGATCACCAGCATCGCGAAGTCCGCGGGCATCTTCTCCACGTCGAAGACGAGCTGGAAGAAGCCGAGTACCGCGGCGAGCACCAGCATCTTCTCCGGTGCCCGCCGACGCAGCGCCACCACCAGGGAGAGGCCGACGGTGACCGGGATCGCCACGACGCTCGGATCCCGGCCCCCGCCCTCGGCCATGGCCACCAGACCGATCCCGGACATCCCGAGGAGGACGAAGGCCCAGAAGCCGTCGACCCAGGTCGGGTGTCTGCGGAGGAAGTCGTAGAGGCGCTGCACGTAACCCAGCGTAGGCAACCCACCGGTACGCCCGGGTCAACCGAAGGTCCGATCCCTGTCGAGCACATGTACTCCCCAAGGTGGAGGCCCCCTTAGCCTGCGGGCTGTGACGAACGACAACGACGAACCGCGGCGGGGCGCCCCACGCGGCTGGCGCGAGGCCACGGAGGCCGCCCTGTACGGGCCGCAGGGCTTCTACCGCCGCTCCGCGGGCCCCGCCGCGCACTTCCGGACCTCGGTGCACGCCTCGCCCCTGTACGCGGGCGCCGTGGCGCTCCTGCTGTCCCGCCTGGACGCGGCGCTCGGTCACCCGGACGAGGTGGCCTTCGTGGACATGGGCGCCGGCCGCGGCGAACTGACCGAGGGCGTCCTGGCGGCGCTCCCCGCCGATGTGGCGGCACGCGTGCGTGCGTACGCGGTGGAGCGCGCGGAGCGCCCCGCGGGCCTCGACCCGCGCATCGAGTGGCGGAGCACACCGCCCGCGGACGTCACGGGACTGCTCTTCGCCAACGAGTGGCTGGACAACGTCCCCGTGGACGTCGCCGAGGTCGCACCCGACGGGACGCCCCGCCGGGTGCTCGTGCACGACGACGGCACCGAGTCGCCGGGCGGGCCCGTCGAGGGGCCGGACGCCGACTGGCTGGCGCGCTGGTGGCCGCTGGCCCCCGAGCCGGGACTGCGCGCGGAGATCGGGCGGCCCAGGGACGAGGCGTGGGCGGCGGCCGTGGCGACCCTGAGACGCGGTCTGGCGGTCGCCGTCGACTACGCCCACGCCCGGGACGCCCGCCCGCCGTTCGGGACGCTGACGGGCTTCAGGGCGGGCCGCGGTACGGCGCCGGTGCCCGACGGCGAGCACGACATCACGGCCCACGTGGCGCTGGACGCCTGCGCCCTGGAGGGGGCCGCGCTGCTCACCCAGCGGGCGGCGCTCGGCGGCCTCGGGGTGAGCGGCGGACGCCCGCCGCTCGCGCTCGCCTCCAGCGACCCGGCGGCGTACGTGCGGGCCCTCGCCCGCGCGGGTGAGGCCGCGGAGCTCACCGCCCACGGCGGCCTCGGCGACTTCGGCTGGCTGCTGCAGCCGGTCGGCGTGCGCCTGGAGGCGCTGCTGCCCGCGTGAGGCCCTGCCTGTCGGCCCTACTTGTCGATGTCCCCGACCACGAAGAACAGCGACCCCAGGATCGCCACCATGTCCGCCACCAGCTGCCCCGGAAGCAGCTCGGTCAGCGCCTGGATGTTGTTGTACGAGGCCGAGCGGAGCTTCAGGCGGTAGGGGGTCTTCTCGCCCTTGCTGACGAGATAGTAGCCGTTGATGCCGAGCGGGTTCTCGGTCCACGCGTACGTGTGGCCCTCGGGGGCCTTGAGGACCTTCGGGAGGCGCTGGTTGATCGGGCCCTGCGGAAGCTCCGCGAGCCGGTCCAGACAGGCGTCCGCGAGGTCGAGCGCGACGTGCGTCTGCTCCAGGAGGCACTCGAAGCGGGCCAGGCAGTCGCCCTCCTGGCGCGTGACGACCCTGAGGGTGTCCTGGAGCTCGCCGTACGCGAGGTAGGGCTCGTCCCGGCGCAGGTCGAAGTCGACCCCGGAGGCGCGGGCGATGGGGCCGCTCACCCCGTAGGCGTGCACCGCCTCGGGCGAGAGGACGCCCACGCCGCGCGTGCGGCCGCGGAAGATCTCGTTGCCGAGCACGAGCCGGTCGTACACGTCCATGCGCGAGCGCACCGACGCGACCGCCGCACGCGCGCGGGTGGCCCATCCGGAAGGCAGGTCCTCCTTGAGGCCGCCCACGCGGTTGAACATGTAGTGCATACGGCCGCCGGAGATCTCCTCCATCACGTTCTGGAGCTCCTCGCGCTCGCGGAACGCGTGGAACACCGGGGTGATGCCGCCCAGTTCGAGCGGGTACGAGCCGAGGAACATCAGGTGGTTGAGGACCCGGTTCAGCTCGGCGAGCAGCGTGCGCATCCAGACGGCCCGCTCGGGCACCTCCATGCCGAGCATCCGCTCCACGCCCAGGACGACGCCCAGCTCGTTCGAGAACGCCGAGAGCCAGTCGTGCCGGTTGGCCAGCATCACGATCTGCCGGTAGTCCCGGGCCTCGAAGAGCTTCTCCGCACCGCGGTGCATGTAGCCGATGACCGGCTCCGCGTGCTGGATGCGCTCGCCGTCCAGGACCAGGCGGAGGCGGAGCACACCGTGCGTGGACGGGTGCTGGGGGCCGATGTTGAGCACCATGTCGGTGCTCTCGGCCGCTCCGCCGATGCCGAGCGTGGTCTCCGTGGTGGTCTCCGTCGTGGGACTCATGGCCACAGTCTCTCGCACGCCCCGCCGTCCGTGGCCGCCCGTTCCGCCCGTACCCGTCCGTCGTGGCGCGTACGTACGCTTGAGCCATGGAAACGGGGACGGCGGGACCGGCGGGCGCGCACACGGAGCCGGTGTGGACCGGGCTGCCGCGAGGGCTGCTGAAGCTGCGGCGGCTCCTCCTGGTGGTCTGGCTGGTGCCGATCGCGGCGGCCCTCGGCGTGCTGCTCGGCCTGTTCGCGGGGCCCGCCTGGGCCGCCTTCGCGCTGCTGCCGCTCGCCGTCGTGGCCTGGGGCTGGCCGGTCCTCGGGCGGAACTGGCGCTCGTGGCGGTACGCGGAGCGCGCCGACGACCTGCTCATCAGCCGGGGCGTGCTCTGGCACGAGGAGACCGTCGTGCCGTACGGGCGCATGCAGCTGGTCGAGGTGACGTCGGGACCGGTGGAGCGGCGCTTCGGACTCGCGAGCGTCCAGCTGCACACCGCCGCGGCGGCCACCGACGCGTGCATCCCCGGCCTGCTCCCGGAGGAGGCCGAGCGGCTGCGCGACCGCCTGACCGAGCTCGGCGAGGCCCGATCGGCGGGGCTGTGAGCGACGTACGGGAAGCCCGTGACGGAGAGGGCCCGGTGACGGCGGACGGCGCGTCGCCCGAGCGGCGGCTGCACCCCGTCACACCGCTGCGCCGCGCGTGGGCGCCCTTCGCGATCCTGGTGGGCTGGGCGGTCCACGACCCGAACGGCACCCAGCAGCGCCTCTCCGAACTGACCGCGACCACCCTGCTCATCGGCAGCGCCGCCGTCATCCTCGGCGGCGCCCTGTACGGCTTCTTGAGCTGGTGGTTCACGCACTTCTCGGTCACCGACACCGAACTGCGCATCCGCACCGGGCTGTTCTTCCGCCGCACGGCCCACATTCGGCTCGACCGCCTCCAGGCCGTCGACGTGACCCGGCCGCTGCTCGCCCGTGTCGCGGGCGTCGCCAAGCTCAAGCTGGACGTCGTCGGCGCGGACAAGAAGGACGAGCTGGCCTACCTCGGGGAACGGGAAGCGGCCGGGCTGCGCGCCGAACTCCTCGCACGGGCGGCCGGTTTTGCCCCCGAGGAGGCGCGCGAGGTGGGCGAGGCACCCGTGCGGAACCTGCTGCACGTCCAGCCGCGCATGCTCGCCGTCTCGCTGCTGCTGACCGGCGGGCCCTGGGCGCTGCTCCTGTCGGCGGTCGTGGTGCCCGCGTTCCTCTGGATCGCCACGCACAACGCCTGGACGGTCCTCGCGACCGCCCTGCCCATGCTGGGCGGCGCGTTCGCGAGCAGCGGCGGCCGTTTCGTCAAGGAGTACGACTGGACGGTGGGCGAGTCCCCGGACGGCATCCGCATCGACCACGGGCTGCTCGACAAGGCCCACGAGACGGTGCCGCCGGGCCGCGTGCAGACCGTGCACATCGTGCAGCCGCTGCTGTGGCGGCGGCGTGGCTGGGTACGGGTCGAGCTGGACGTGGCGGGCTCGGCCAACGGCGTCCTGGTGCCGGTCGCGCCGCGGGAACACGCCGAGGCGGTGATCGGCCGGGTCCTGCCGGGCGTACGGGTGCCGGTGGCGGCCGACCTCGATCCGCCGCCCGCGCGCGCGGCGTGGTGCGTGCCGCTCTGGTGGAAGGGGTACGGCCTGGCGGTCACCGGTGAGGTCTTCGCGGCGCGCCACGGCCTGTTCAAGCGCCGTCTCTCGCTCGTGCCGCACGCGAAGGTACAGAGCGTGCGGCTCTCCCAGGGGCCGTGGGAGCGGTTCAAGGGCGTGGCCGACGTGCGGGTGGACACGGGGGCCAACAAGACCGTGACGGCCCGGCTGCGGCCCGCTGCGGAGGCGGCCGGGCTTCTCCAGGCGCAGGCGGACCGGTCCCGTACGGGCCGCAGGACGGCGCGCCCGGACCGGTGGATGGCCTGACGGCCCAACCGCCGAGGGCTGGGCACGCGGCTCCCCCGCGCCCCTGGGGGCTTACGCCCGCAGGGCCGTCCTCAGTTCCGCCACGTCGATCTGTTCCGTCTCGTCGTGGGCCGTCAGGTCGATGACCTGACCGACACCCCGCGCCGCGTCGTCCTCGGGCGCGTTCTTGAACTCGCCCTCGGCCTCCGCCTTGTGGACCGCGAGGGCCTCCTCGCCCACCACGTCGGCGAGGTCCTCGTTCTGCACGGACTCCAGCGCCGCGGGCGCCACGTCCTTCGTGCCGAAGAAGTCGAACCCGCCCCGGGGCGCCGCGCGCCGCGCCTGCACGGGCGGCGCGACGGCGACCGCGCGCTCGTGCCCGCCGTATCCGTCGGCCGCCCCGGGCTTCCCCCGCGCATCGTCCTCCGCCGTCGGGGCCATGCGGTCGAGCGCCGCGTTGGCCCGCTGGAACAGGGCGGGGGTGGGGGCCGGAGTGGGACTCGCACCCGGCCGGGCGGCACTTCCGGCCGCCTCGCCCCTCGAACCGGAACCAGCACCAGCACCAGCACCAGCACCAGCACCAGCACCAGCACCAGTCTCCGTACGAGGTGGTGCGGCCTCCGTACGAGCCTTCGGCACCGGCGCCCCGGCCCGCACCGCGGGCACCAGGTCCTCCGCGCCGGAACCCGTACCGGCCGCCGGCAGCGCGGGCGCCGGTGACGACGCCTCGATGGCGAGCAGCCGCCGCCCCTCCAGGGCGCTGGCCCGCTCCGTCTCGGCGGTGGCGTACCGCCGCAGGAGCGCCGCGTGTTCGTTGCGCAGCGCCGCCAGCTCGGCGCGCTTGGCGCGCAGCTTCGTCTCCAGCTTGCCCCGCAGTTCGCGGGACTCCTCCAGGTCGCCCTCGGCCTCGGCTATGCGTTCCTCGTAGCGCCACTCGTCGCTCGCGCGGGCCCGGCCGAGTTCGGCGACGCGTTTGCCGGCCGCCTGGTCCCAGCGGCGCATGACGACCGAGCCGACGACGGCGGCGGCCGCCGCGGCCGCGACGAGTCCGCGGAGCACGATCGGTTCCGCGAACATCCAGGCGCCGCCGGCGCTGAGAACAGAGACGCCTGCGACCGTCGAGGGAGGAAGCAGCCTGTGCAGGGGTGGGGAATGGCGGTGACGTCCACGTGGCATGGCCAGAAACTTACCGCGCGTAGGCGAAGTCTGGTGCCCCGCCCGGCAAAAAGCAGGCATCACGACCAGAACTCGCCACAACTCCCCACCCCTCGTCCGTTTTGCTTCAGCGCTCAACTTCCGCTGCGGTCGCGGAACTTCCCGGGCCTTTTCTTGATCAACTTCAGATCAGGCCCTTCGACTTCAGATACTCGTGCGCGACATCCGCTTCCTTCTGCCGCTCCTCGTCGACCTTCCGGTTGAGTTCCATGAGGTCTTCCGTGGTGAGCGTCTTGGTCAGCTTCCCGAGCGCGGCGGCTATCTCCTTGTCGCCGGCCTCCTTCTCGTTCACCACCGGAACGATGTTGTCCGCGTTCTGCAGCTTCTTGTCGTCCTCGAGGATCACGAGGTCGTAGTTCTTCAGCGTCGCGTCGGTCGTCGTGGTCAGCAGCATCTGGTCCGTGCCGTTCTTGACGGCCTGCTTGGACTGCGTGTTGCCGACGCCCTTGGGGTCGATTCCGGCGACGTCGATGCCGTACTTCGACTTCAGGCCCGGCGCGCAGAAGGGGCGGGTCTCGCATTCGTCGCCCGCCGCGATCTTGACCTTCTCACCCGACTTGCCGAGGTCCGAGAGGGTCTTGAGCTTGTGCTTCCCGGCGTATTCCCTGGAGACCGCGAACGCGTTCTGGTCGACCGCCTTGCCGGCCGGGAGCACCTTCAGGCCCTGCGGCTCCGCGAGCTTCTCCAGCGCGCTCATCGTGGCGTCCAGATCGCTGGAGGCGACGAGCTTCGCCTTCGGGCCGTTCTTCTCCAGGTTGAGGAATTCCGCGAGCGTCGCCGCGTATTCGGGAGCGACGTCGATCGAGCCCTTCTTCAGTTCGGGCTTGTAGATCTCGCGGTTCTGCACGGTCTTGACCTGCGCGTCATAACCGGCATCCGCCAGGACGCCCACATAGAGCTCGGCGAGCACCTTCTGCTCGGTGAACCGCGCGGAGCCCACGACGAGCGAGCCCTTCTTGCCGTCGCCCGCCTTGTCCGCCCCGTCGCCCTTCGACTCCAGGTCGTCCCCGCCGCACGCGGCGAGACCCGCGGTCAGCGCCACGACGGCCGCGGCCGCCCCTGCCATCCGTCGCGCACGACGCGTGTTGCTGTTCATCGGTGAACCACCATTTCGAAAGGAAGAAGGATCAGAACTCGCTGTACGGGGGCGCTGTCGCCGTACGGGGGGAGCTATCGCCGTACGGGGAGCGCTATCGCCGCATCGGGTCGAAGAGACGGCCCGCGACCACCAGGACCCCCTCCACGAGCAGCGCGAGCAGCGCCACCAGGACGGCGCCCGCCACCACTTGCGGCGTGTTCTGCAGGTTGAACCCGGCCGTGATGATCCGGCCGAGGCCCCCCTCGCCCGCCATCGCGGCGAGCGTGGCCGTCGCGACGACCTGGACGCCGGCCGACCGGACACCGGTCATGATCAGCGGATACGCGAGCGGCAGCTCGACCCGCGCGAACAGCTGGCCGCCGCTCATCCCCATCCCGCGCGCGGCCTCCACCACCGACCGGTCCACCTCGCGCATCCCCAGATACGCGTTGGTCAGCAGGGGCGGGACGGCGAAGAGCACGAGCGCGATCAGCGTCGGCGCGTCACCGTGCTCGCCGAGCGGGGTGAGCGTGAGCAGGATCAGCAGGGCCAGGGTGGGCACCGCACGGCCGACGTTGGAGATGTTGACCGCGAGGGCGCCGCCCTTGCCGATGTGACCGAGGTACAGCGCGAGGGGCAGCGCGATGACGCAGGCGACGGCGAGGCAGACACCGCTGAAGTACAGGTGCTCGGCGAGCCGGTGCCACACCCCCTTCTCGCCCTGCCAGTTGGCGCCCGTGGTCAGCCAGTCGTACGCCCCGGATATCGCGTTCATACAGGCTCAGCCACCTTGGCCGGGTCCGCCTTCCGGGCGGCGCGGCTCGTCCGTGTCCGAGGGGCCCGCGTCCACGGCGTCAGCCACCGCTGGAGCCCGAGCAGCAGCAGGTCGGCGGCGACGGCGAGGAGCACGCAGAGCACCGACGCCGTGAGCACCTGGGCCTTGAAGGTCGTGTCGAGGCCGTCGAGGATGAGGGTGCCGAGGCCGCCGTAGTCCACGATGGCGCCGACGGTGGTCAGCGCGACCGTGGAGACCGTGGTGATGCGGACGCCTGCGAGCAGGGCGGGCAGCGCGAGCGGCAGCTCCACCTCCCACAGCAGCCTCGCCGGTCCGTACCCCATCCCCCGGGCGGCGTCCCGCGCCTCGTCGGGCACGGCCCGGAGGCCCGCCAGGATGTTCCGCACGAGGACCGTGAGGCTGTACAGCACGAGGCCGGTGACGACCAGTGAGGCCGAGAGCCCGAAGAGGGGCAGGAGCAGCGAGAACATCGCCAGCGAGGGGATGGAGTAGAGCACCGTCGTCACGCCGAGGATCGGTCCCGCGAGGAAACGCCAGCGCCGCGCGAGCAGTGCGAGCGGCAGGGCCACCGCGACCCCGATCGCCACGGAGACGACCGTGATGCCCACGTGCTGCAGGGTCGCATCGATCAACTCCTGGCTGCGGGTGCGGAGATATTCTCCGCAGATCCAGTCGTTCGTCACCAGACAGTTCTGCTCGGCCACGCGCCCCACCTCCCCCGAATTCCCGGACGTATGCCGTACACACGTCCCCCCGTGTCTGGCGACCCTAACGCGCGCCACCGACAATCGCAGAGACTCGTCGTACGGCCGCAACACTGCCGTCACGCCCAGCCCGCCACCGCCCTCCACAATGGGGAACCATGATCCGGTTCGAACACGTCACCAAGCGCTACGCGGACGGCACCACGGCCGTCGACGATCTGTCCTTCGAGGTCGCCGAGGGTGAACTGGTCACGCTCGTCGGCCCTTCGGGCTGCGGCAAGACGACCACGATGAAAATGGTGAACCGGCTCATCGAACCGAGCGCGGGCCGGATATTCGTCGACGGCGAGGACATATCCGGAATCGATCCGGTCCAACTGCGGCGCCGTATCGGCTATGTGATCCAGCAGGTCGGCCTCTTCCCGCACAAGACGGTGCTCGACAACACGGCGACCGTGCCGCACCTCCTCGGCGTCAAGCGGGGCAAGGCCCGCGAGCGCGCGGCCGAACTCCTCGACCTGGTCGGCCTCGACCCCGCCGTCTTCGGCGACCGCTATCCCGAGCAGCTCTCCGGAGGGCAGCGCCAGCGCGTCGGCGTGGCCCGCGCCCTCGCGGCCGATCCGCCGGTGCTCCTGATGGACGAGCCCTTCGGAGCGGTCGACCCGGTGGTGCGCGAGCACTTGCAGAACGAGTTCCTCCGCCTCCAGCAGGCGGTGCGCAAGACCGTGCTCTTCGTCACGCACGACATCGAGGAGGCGGTCCGGCTCGGCGACCGGATCGCCGTGTACGGAGAGGGCCGCGTCGAGCAGTTCGACACCCCCTCCACGGTCCTCGGCGCCCCCGCGAACGACTACGTGGCCGACTTCGTCGGCGCGGACCGCGGCCTGAAGCGGCTCTCCGTGACGCCGATCGAGGAGGGCGACCTGGAGCAGCCCCCCGTGGTGCACCTCGACGACCCGCTGCCCAAGGAGCTCGACGCCCGCTGGGCCGTCGTCCTGGACGGCGACAACAACCTGCACGGCTGGATCTCCGCCGAGCACGCGCGCGTGGGCAGCGGCACGGTCCGCGCGCACGCCCGCCGCATGGAGGCGTGGCTGCCGGTGGGCGCGAGCCTGAAGCAGGCGTTCGCGACGATGCTGCAGCACGACGCGGGGTGGATCGCGGTCATCGACAAGGACAGCGAGGGCCGCTTCCTCGGCGTGCTCACCCCGGCCCGGCTGCACGAGGCGCTGCGCCGCTCCACGGCGGCGGAGGCGCGCGCCATCGCGCGCGCCGAGGTCGACCTGGAGACGGTGACGGCTATCGGTACGGACTGAGTGCCCGCGTCACGGGCTCCTGGCGTCAGTCCTCGCTGAGGCGCCCGCTCATCCACTGCAGGGCGGCCGGGATCTCCCTGCGCCAGGTGTTGAAGTTGTGCCCGCCGCTGTCCAGCGTGATCGACGACACGCGCGTGGGCGGCTTCACCTTGTCGATGAACTTCTGGGTGGCGCCGTAGTTGTCCTCGCCCTTCTTGCTGCTGGTCACCAGCAGGGACGTCTTGGGCGCCGGCTTGTGGTCGAGGTACCAGAGCAGGTCGGCGCGCCGCTGCAGGTCCTTGTCGCCGTGGAAGAGATCGCCGGTGGTGACGTCGAGGGGCGCCTTGTAGTACGCGGACAGGCCCGCGCCCGCGGCGTACGTCTCGGGGTGGTGCACGGCGAGCTTCAGGGCGCAGTAGCCGCCCGTGGAGTCGCCGATGGCGCCCCAGTTCTCGGGCTTGACGCCCACCCTGTAGTGATCCGCCATCGCTCCGGGCAGGTCCTTGGCGAAGAACGTCTCGGTCTGCGGGCCGCCGGGGACGTCCACGCACTCCGTGTCGCGCGGCGGTGCCACCGTGGGCCGCATCATGACCAGGATCATCGGCTGCATCTTGCCGTCGGCGGCCTGCTTGTGGGCGGTCTGCGGGTAGTGCAGACCCGTGATCAGCGCCTTTGCGGTGCCCGGGTAGCCGGTGAGCACCACGGCCGCGGGGAACTTCCGGTTCTTGTACTGCGGCTGGAAGTACTCGGGCGGCAGGTAGACGTAGGCCTGACTGGCGATGTTGGACCTCTTGCCGCTGATCTCCACCTTCTGGATCTGGCCCCCGGTGGCGGGCCGGCTGCCGCCCGGCACGTTCACGGTCTGGGTGTCGACGACCTTGACGGGCCCTGCCCCTTTGGCCGGATCGTGGTCGACCACCACTCCGGGGGCCGTCTCCTGGCCGAAGAGGTCGGCCCACGTGGCGTAGAAGCCGAAGGCCTGGTTGGCCGACAGGCCCACCGAGGCGAATATGGCGACCTGGGTGGCGATGAGCAGCCCGACGCGGCCGGTGATCGCCTTCCAGCTGCGGCGGGCGAGCCGCGGCCAGAGCCAGATCGTGCCGACGAAGAGCAGCACCGCCAGCAAGACCGCAAGGGCGAGGACCTTGTTGCTCGTGAGACCCATGGGGTGTTCCTGCCTGCGCTTTCTACCTGTGCCGGGCGCACGCCGCGGCTTGACCGGACCCGGCCCGGACCTTGCCGGCGCTCACCGGGGTCCTTGCCAGAGCTTTTCCAGCGGTTTCCGGTCGGGAATGAACCCGTGTCCCAGAAGGACCGTCCTAGAGAACGCAATGTTGCCGGATGCCGTTCTGGCGCCGGAATCAAGGTCTCTCGCAGAACTACGGGATGCGATGTCTGTCAGGATAGATGGGGAAATGTCGGGCGGGGTTCCGGACAGTGAGGGCCGCCACCGCGACGGCCGACTGCGCCGGATACTGCGCGGCCCACGGCCCGAGGCGGTGCCGACCCTCGTCGCCAGAGCATGCACGCTCGTCGGCCTGCTGAACGTCGCGGCCGGTGTCTTCCCCCGCTTCCGGCACAGCCGCATGCACGCCATCGCCGAGGTGCTGCCCGGCGCGCTCGGGCCGTTCGCCGCCGCAATGGCGCTCAGCTCCGGCATCCTCCTGCTGCTGCTCGCGCACGGCCTGCGGCGCCACAAGCGCCGGGCGTGGCGGGCCGCCGCGGTGCTGCTGCCGGTGGGCGCCGTGGCGCAGTTCGGGTACCGGCACTCGGTCATCGGCGTGGTGATCTCGCTCGCGCTTCTCGCGCTCCTGTTGCGCCACCGGAGTGAGTTCACCGCACTGCCCGATCCGCGCAGCCGCTGGCGGGCTCTGGCCAACTTCGTCCTCCTCGGTGCCGGTTCGATCGCGCTGGGCCTGGTGATCGTCAGTGTCCACCCCGGGAGGGTCATCGGGGACCCGAGCATCACGGACCGCCTGGAACACGTCCTCTACGGTCTCTTCGGCTTCGAAGGGCCCGTCGACTACTACGGACGCACGTCCTGGACGGTCGGTTTCTCCCTCGGCGCCCTCGGCATGCTGACCGCCCTCACCACCATCTACCTGGCCTTCCGCCCCGAGCACCCGGCCGCGCGCCTCACCGAGGACGACGAGACGAAGCTGCGCGCGCTGCTCGACAAGCACGGCGGCCGCGACTCGCTCGGCCACTTCGCGCTCCGCCGCGACAAGGGCGTCGTCTTCTCGCCCAGCGGCAAGGCCGCCGTCACCTACCGCGTCGTCTCCGGAGTGATGCTCGCCAGCGGCGACCCGATCGGCGACGTCGAGGCCTGGCCCGGCGCGATCGAACGCTTCATGGACGAGGCGAAGGCCCACTCCTGGACGCCCGCCGTCATGGGCTGCTCCGAGACGGGCGGCGAGGTCTGGACCCGCGAGACCGGCCTGGACGCCCTGGAACTGGGCGACGAGGCGGTGGTGGACGTCGCGGATTTCTCCCTCTCCGGGCGTGCGATGCGCAACGTACGTCAGATGGTCAAGCGGATCGAGCGCAATGGCTACGAGACGCGCGTACGGCGCATCCGTGACCTCGGCGAGCAGGAGCTCGCCAAGATCCAGCGCGCCGCCGACGACTGGCGCGGCACCGACACCGAGCGCGGCTTCTCCATGGCGCTCGGCCGCATCGGCGACCCGAACGACGGCGACTGCCTGATCGCCACCGCGCACAAGGCGGACGAGGAGCCCGGCTCCTACGGCGACCTGAAGGCCGTCCTCCACTTCGTCCCGTGGGGCAAGGACGGCGTCTCCCTCGACCTCATGCGCCGCGACCGCTCCGCCGACCCCGGCATGAACGAGCTGCTCATCGTCGCCGCCCTGCAGGCCGCCCCGAAACTCGGCATCGCTCGAGTCTCGCTCAACTTCGCGATGTTCCGGGCGGCCCTCGCGCGCGGCGAGAAGATCGGCGCGGGCCCCGTCCTGCGCGCCTGGCGCGGCCTGCTGGTCTTCCTCTCCCGCTGGTTCCAGATCGAGTCCCTGTACAAGTTCAACGCGAAGTTCCGCCCCCGCTGGGAGCCCCGCTTCGTCGTCTACCGCTCCAGCAAGGACCTGCCCCGCATCGGCTTCGCCGCCATGCAGGCCGAGGGCTTCGTGAACCTCGCCGTCCCCCGCTTCCTGCGCAGGGGCACCCCGCAGCGCCGCCCCTGCCCGCACCAGGCGGCGGAGCGCGAGGTCCAGGCGGCGTAGCACCCGTCCCCACGGGCCTAGGCTGGAGGCATGAGTACGTTGCGCGGGCGGGGATCGGTCCAGGGGCTGCCGGAGTGGGACCGCTGTGCGGTCATGGGCGTGGTGAACGTGACGCCGGACTCGTTCTCCGACGGCGGTCGCTGGTTCGACACGACGGCCGCGGTCAAGCACGGCATCGACCTGGTCGCGCAGGGCGCCGACCTCGTCGACGTCGGCGGCGAGTCCACCCGCCCCGGCGCCTCCCGCGTGGACGAGGACGAGGAGCTCAAGCGCGTCGTCCCCGTGGTGCGCGGCCTGGCCGCCGAGGGCGTCACGGTCTCCGTGGACACCATGCGCGCCACCGTCGCCGAGCAGGCCCTCGCCGCGGGCGCCGTCCTCGTGAACGACGTCAGCGGCGGCCTCGCCGACCCCCGCATGGTCCCTGCGGTCGCCGCCGCGGACGCCCCCTTCGTCGTCATGCACTGGCGCGGCTTCCTCACGGACATCCACGCCAAGCCGCATTACGAGGACGTGGTCTCCGAAGTCGTCACCGAGCTGCACGCACGCGTGGCGGCCGCCATCGAGGGCGGCATCGCCCCCGAGCGCATCGTCGTCGACCCGGGCCTCGGCTTCTCCAAGGACGCCGAGCACGACCTGGCCCTCCTCGGCCGCTTCGAGCGGCTCACCGAGCTCGGCCACCCGATCCTGGTCGCCGCCTCCCGCAAGCGGTTCCTGGGCCGCGTCCTGGCCGGTCCCGAGGGCGCCCCGCCACCCGCCCGTGAGCGCGACGCCGCCACCGCCGCCGTCTCCGCCATAGCCGCCCACCAGGGCGCCTGGGCGGTCCGCGTGCACGAGGTGCGGGCCACGGCCGACGCGGTCCGGGTCGCCCGGGCCGTGACGGGCGCGGCGGGCGGCCACCGGTGACCGCGGCACGGACCGACATCGAGCAGGTCGAGCTCGCCAACACCGCCTTCTACGAAGCGCTGGAGCGCGGCGACTTCGACGCGGTGTCCGACCTGTGGCTGGACTCCGACGCGGACACCGACGGAACGGTCACCACCACCGAGACCGACACCGACAACGTCCTCGACGACACCGTCGAGGGCGGCGAGGCCGAGGCGACGGCCGGGGACACCGTCTCCTGCGTCCACCCCGGCTGGCCCGTCCTCAGGGGCCGCGGCGAGGTCCTCAGGTCGTACGCGCTGATCATGGCGAACACGGAGTACATCCAGTTCTTCCTCACCGACCTGAAGGTCGGCGTGACCGGCGACACCGCCCTGGTGACGTGCACCGAGAACATCCTCAGCGGCGGCCCGCCCCCGGAGGGCGGCGGTGAACTCGGCCCGCTCGTGGGCCAGCTCGTGGTCGCCACCAATGTGTTCCGGCGCACACCCGACGGCTGGAAACTCTGGTCCCACCACGCGTCGCCCGTGCTGGCCGAAACTGACGACGAAGAGGACGACGAGACCCCGTCCTGAGTGGGTAGACGCAGGGAGTGGCCGGGATCACAGGCCGTCGGGGGCTGGCGGCCACCGGCCGTGAGCCGCGGCCGGAACGCGGCTCGTGCGGCCTCCGCCGGGGCGCTCCGCGGGCCCCGCGGGCGAGCACTGTCGGTGCTCGCAGGTAGATTCGATCGAGGCTGGTGTGCCGACCGCACTCGGTACAGGCCTGCCGATACCGACGATTGCAGGAGTGATTCGCGTGGATCGTGTCGCGCTGCGCGGCCTCAAGGCCCGCGGGCACCACGGTGTCTATCCGCGGGAGCGCGAAGAGGGCCAGACCTTCATCGTGGACCTGGTGCTTGGTCTGGACACGCGCGCGGCCGCGGCCGACGACGACCTGGCGAAGACCGTGCACTACGGGATCGTGGCCGAAGAGGTCGTCGCCGTCGTCGAGGGCGAACCCGTCGACCTCATCGAGACGCTGGCCGAGCGCATCGCGCAGGCGTGTCTCAAGCACGACGGAGTCCTGGAGGTCGAGGTGTGCGTGCACAAGCCGGACGCCCCGATCACCGTGCCGTTCGACGACGTGACCGTCACCATCACCCGGAGCCGAGTATGACTGCGCCCTTCACAGCGGGTCAGAGCGACCCGACCGTCCAGCCGGTGCCCACCTCCGTCGTCGAACAGGTGGACGCGGCGGACACCACCCTCTCCAACCCCAAGCGCGCCGTGATCTCCCTCGGCAGCAATCTCGGCAACCGCCTGGAGACGCTGCAGGGCGCCATCGACGCCCTGGAGGACACGCCCGGCCTGCGGGTCAAGGCGGTCTCCCCGGTGTACGAGACGGAGCCGTGGGGCGTCGACCCCGGCAGCCAGCCCTCGTACTTCAACGCGGTCGTCGTGGTGAAGACGACCCTGCCGCCCGCCTCGCTCCTGGAGCGCGCGCACGCGGTCGAGGAGGCCTTCCACCGCGTCCGCGACGAGCGCTGGGGCCCACGCACGATCGACGTGGACATCGTGGCGTACGCCGACGTCGTCTCCGACGACCCGGTGCTCACGCTGCCCCACCCGCGCGCGCACGAGCGTGCCTTCGTCCTCGCCCCCTGGTACGACGTCGACCCCGAGGCCCGGCTGGCCGGCCGCGGCCCGGTGGCGCACCTCCTGGAGACGGTCACCCGCGAAGGTGTCGCGCCCCGCGCCGACCTGGAACTCCGACTGCCGGAGTAGTCGTTGGAGAAGGCGGTCGAGGTAAGCAAGCCGATGAAGGGTCACCCGTGAAGGAACTGCGCATCAGGACGCTGGCCGGCCTTTTCCTCGCGGCCGGAGTGCTGTCCTGGTCGGGCGCCCGGCTGTGGGACTCCTTCGGCACGCTGCCGCGCGTCCCGCTGGCCGCGCCCATCGTACTCGCGGTCATCGCCGTCGTCCTGTTCGCGACGGCGCTCTCGCTCCGCTCACGGCTGCGCGCCCAGCGTGAGCGCCGCCCCGGCGCGAAGGGCGTCGAACCGATGATGGCCGCCCGCGCCGTCGTCTTCGGCCAGGCCAGCGCCCTGGTCGCGGCGCTCGTCACCGGGATGTACGGCGGTGTGGGCGTGTTCATGCTGGAGTTCCTCGACATCCCGGGCCGCCGTGACCAGGCGGTGTATGCCGGGCTGTCGGTCCTGATGGGCATCACGGTGATAGTGGCCGCCTTCTTCATGGAGCGGGTCTGCAAGCTCCCCGAGGACGACGACGAGGACGGCGGGACGGCCGCGGCGGCGTAACCACGCCCCAGCGCCGTCCTCCGCCCCACCCGGCCCCGGAGGACCTCGTGACCGGGTAGAGGCCCCGCCGGTCCGGCGAGGCCCTCAGCGGCCGCTACAGCAGCGTTCCGCCCTCGACCCGCATCTCGCCCAGGATCCGGTCCAGCCGCGCCAGCGCGTCCGGTGATGTCCAGCTCCTCCGCGACGCCCCGCACCGGCGCGAGACGGTCGTTGTCGGCCTTCAGGTTCGCCGCGTCGAAGCGCGGCGCGTTCTGCCGGAAGTCGCCCTCCTCGACCTGCCCGACGGTGCCCGTCAGGAATCCGGCGCCCAGCGGCGACCACGGCACGAGGCCGACCTGGTCGCGACGCCGTCCCATAGTCGCCCCCATAACTCCCGGTTATGGAGGGCGAGTTGGCGGGCGAGTCGGAGGTGCCTTGCGGGGCCATGCGAAACAGGAGCGGCTCAGCGGGCCATGATCAGGCTCATCGCCTCATTGCGCGTCGCGGGGTCGCGCAGCTGCCCGCGCACCGCGGAGGTGATCGTCTTGGCGCCGGGCTTGCGCACCCCGCGCATCGTCATGCACATGTGCTCGCACTCGACGACCACGATCACACCGCGCGGCTCCAGTATCTCCATCAGGGAGTCGGCGATCTGCGTGGTCAGCCGCTCCTGCACCTGCGGCCTGCGCGCGAACACGTCCACGAGCCTGGCCAGCTTCGACAGCCCCGTGATCTTGCCGTCGGTGGACGGGATGTACCCGACGTGGGCGACCCCGACGAACGGCACCAGATGGTGCTCGCAGGAGCTCATGACCTCGATGTCCTTCACCAGGACCATCTCGTCGTGGCCGAGGTCGAACGTCGTCGTCAGGACGTCCTCCGGCCGCTGCCACAGCCCCGCGAATATCTCCCGGTACGCACGCGCCACGCGCCCCGGCGTCTCCCGCAGGCCCTCGCGGTCCGGGTCCTCCCCCACGGCGATCAACAGCTCACGCACGGCGTTCTCGGCCCGCTTCTCGTCGAACTCACCGATCGAGCCCTCGCCGTCGAGCGTCACGGGGTCGGTCATCTGTGCCTCGTTCCTGTGCGTGCCCGCGCCTGCCTGCGCGGGTGTGAGCGTGCCTACGGCGGGCGTACAAAACAAGCCGCGCCCCCCAGGCTAGAACCAGGGGGGCGCGGCATCCATTCCGGGCCTGCTGAGGCAGGCGGGGTCAGCTCTCGGGGCGGTCCTCCGGGGCCACCTCGATGGGCTGCTCCGTGCCCGCGGTCACCGCGGGGGTGGCGCCGTTCGCACCGTTCGTCAGCGACAGCTCCCGGGGGGAGAGCACCGGCGGACGGGTCGAGGGCGTGCGCCGCGAGGAGCCGGTCCACGCCGGGCGGGCCGGGCGCTTGACGATGCCCGCGAAGACCTCGGCGATCTGCTCCTTGTTCAGCGTCTCCTTCTCGAGGAGCTGCAGAACCAGGTTGTCGAGGACGTCGCGGTTCTCGACGAGGATCTCCCACGCTTCGTTGTGCGCGGTCTCGATGAGCTTCTTGACCTCCTCGTCGACCAGCGCCGCGACCTCTTCCGAGTAGTCGCGCGGGTGACCCATCTCGCGGCCAAGGAACGGCTCGGTGTTGTCACCGCCGAACTTGATCGCGCCGAGCCGCTCGGTCATGCCGTACTGCGTGACCATGGCACGGGCGGTCGCGGTGGCCTTCTCGATGTCGTTCGCCGCGCCCGTCGTCGGGTCGTGGAAGACGAGCTCCTCGGCCGCGCGCCCGCCCAGCATGTACGCGAGCTGGTCGAGCATTTCGTTGCGCGTGGTCGAGTACTTGTCCTCTTCGGGCAGGACCATCGTGTAACCGAGGGCCCGGCCGCGGGACAGGATCGTGATCTTGTGGACCGGGTCCGAGTTCGGAGACGCCGCCGCGACCAGGGCGTGCCCGCCCTCGTGGTACGCGGTGATCTTCTTCTCCTTGTCGGACATGATCCTGGTCCGCTTCTGCGGACCCGCCACGACGCGGTCGATCGCCTCGTCCAGCGAGTGGTTGTCGATCAGCTTCTTGTCGCCGCGCGCCGTGAGGAGCGCCGCTTCGTTCAGCACGTTCGACAGGTCGGCGCCGGTGAAACCGGGCGTACGACGGGCCACCGCGCCGAGATCGACGTCCGGGGCGACCGGCTTGCCCTTCTGGTGGACCTTGAGGATCTCCAGACGGCCCTGCATGTCCGGGCGGTCGACGGCGATCTGCCGGTCGAAACGGCCGGGGCGCAGCAGCGCCGGGTCGAGGATGTCGGGCCGGTTCGTGGCGGCGATCAGGATGACGCCGCCCTTCACGTCGAAGCCGTCCATCTCGACGAGCAGCTGGTTCAGCGTCTGCTCGCGCTCGTCGTGACCGCCGCCCATGCCGGCGCCGCGGTGGCGGCCGACGGCGTCGATCTCGTCGACGAAGACGATCGCCGGGGCGTTCGCCTTGGCCTGCTCGAAGAGGTCACGCACACGGGAGGCACCGACACCGACGAACATCTCGACGAAGTCGGAACCGGAGATCGAGTAGAACGGAACCCCGGCCTCACCGGCGACGGCACGCGCGAGCAGCGTCTTGCCCGTACCGGGCGGGCCGTAGAGGAGCACGCCCTTGGGGATCTTGGCGCCGACGGCCTGGAACTTCGCCGGTTCCTGCAGGAACTCCTTGATCTCGTGGAGCTCCTCGACCGCCTCGTCGGACCCCGCCACATCGGAGAAGGTCGTCTTCGGGGTGTCCTTGGTGATGAGCTTCGCCTTGGACTTCCCGAAGTTCATGACCCGGGAGCCGCCGCCCTGCATCTGATTCATCAGGAACAGGAAGACGACGACGATGAGGACGAAGGGGAGCAGGGAGAGCAGGATGCCGACGAACGGGTTCTGCTTCGACGGCGAGACGGTGTAACCGTCCGGGATGTCCTTGGTCTGGTACTTCGACTGGAGGGACTTGGCGAGGTCGACGCCCTGGTCGCCGATGTAGCTCGCCTGGATCTTGCTGCTGCCCTCGACCTTCTGGCCGTCCTTGAGCTCGGCCTTGATGATCTGCTCGTCACCAGTGGTGATCTTGGCTGACTCGACCTTGTTGTCGTTGATCGCCTGGACGACCTGGCCGGTGTCCACCGTCTTGTAGCCGCCGGACGAGCCGACGACCTGCATCAACACGACCACGGCAAGGACGGCCAGCACGATCCACATGACTGGCCCACGGAAGTATCGCTTCACGTCCATCCATACGGAGCGATGACGCCCCGTCCCTCCTGCCATAGTGAGTTTGATAAAGACTGTTCTTCGGACGGTACCCCAGCATTGTGACCCGAAGATGCCTGGGACTGCTGGCAATACCGCCTTCGCATGCTTCAACGGCGGGAAACGGGTGAGGGTTCCCCGACGTCGTACGCGGCGCTACGGAACGTCAGCCGCCGTAGACGTGCGGCGCGAGCGTTCCGACGAACGGCAGGTTGCGGTACTTCTCGGCGAAGTCGAGGCCGTACCCCACGACGAACTCGTTCGGGATGTCGAAGCCGATCCACTTCACGTCGATCGCGACCTTCGCCGCCTCGGGCTTGCGCAGCAGCGTGCACACCTCCAGGGAGGCGGGCTCGCGCGAGCCGAGGTTCGAGAGCAGCCACGACAGCGTCAGGCCGGAGTCGATGATGTCCTCGACGATCAGGACGTGCTTGCCCTTGATGTCGGTGTCCAGGTCCTTGAGGATCCGCACGACGCCGGACGACTGGGTGCCCGCGCCGTACGACGACACGGCCATCCAGTCCATCGTGACGGGGGTGGACAGCGCCCGCGCCAGGTCCGCCATGACCATCACCGCGCCCTTGAGGACGCCGACGATCAGCAGGTCCTTGCCCGCGTACTCCGCGTCGATCTTCGCGGCCAGCTCAGCCAGCTTCGCGTCGATCTCTTCCTTGGTGATGAGCACCGACTGGAGGTCGGTGCCCATGTCTTTCGCGTCCACCCGCATCACTTTCGGTCGTCCCACCGGCCGACAGGGCCCGCAACGAACACGGGGCTCTCGTCAGCCTTGCCGGATCACCAGTCTGCCACCCTGCCGCTGAGCCACGACTTTGCCCGGGAGGTTGATGGCTCCCTGGCCGCGCCAGCCGGTGATCAGACGGTCCACTTCCTCGATGTGCCGGGCGAACAGCGCGCCGGCGGGCGCGCCCGCCTCGATGGCGGCCCGGCGCACGATGCGGCGCCGCACGGCGGGCGGCAGCGCGTAGAGCTTGGCGCACTCCAGGAGGCCCGTGGCGTCGCGCACGGTCGTCTCGGCCTGGGCCGCCCACGAGTCGAGGGCGTCGGCGTCGTCCCGGGACAGTTGGGCCGTGCGGGCGAGCGCCTCGACGACGCCCTTGCCGAGCGCCTTCTCCAGAGCGGGCAGGCCCTCGTGGCGCAGGCGGGACCGGGTGTACGCCGGATCGGCGTTGTGCGGGTCGTCCCAGACGGGCAGCGACTGGACCATGCACGCCTTGCGGGCGGTCTGCCGGTCGATCTGCAGGAAGGGGCGGCGGTAACGGCCGGCGACCCCCGAGGTCTCGGCCATCCCGGACAGGGAGCGGATCCCGGAGCCGCGGGCGAGGCCGAGCAGCACGGTCTCCGCCTGGTCGTCACGGGTGTGGCCGAGCAGCACGGCGACTGCTGAATGCCGTTCGGCGGCGGCATCCAGGGCTGCGTAGCGAGCGTCGCGGGCGGCGGCTTCGGGGCCGCCGTCCCGGCCGACGCGCACCGTGCGGGACTCGACCGGGTCGAGGCCGAGCGCGGTCAGGCGCACCACGACCTCGGCGGCGCGCAGCTCGGACCCGGGCTGGAGGCCGTGGTCCACCGTGACACCGCCGGCGCGGATGCCGAGCTTGGGGGCTTCGAAGGCGAGTGCGGAGGCGAGCGCCATGGAGTCGGCGCCGCCGGAGCACGCGACGAGCACGAGCGGCGGCGGGGCCTGCTCGTGCGGGGGGTGGGGCGGGTCGTTCTCGGTGCTGCGCTGTACGTCGGTCAGTACGTCGTGGAGTACGCGGCGGACCGCCAGGCGTATCGCCGCGACCGCAGGATGGGGACCCATGTCCGGTTCCCTTCATGAAGTTCGGGGGTGAGCCTCGGACCAGTCACTCAGGACACACTCGGGGCGTCCGGACCCAGTGGGGTCCTTCTTTCCCGCGAGTTCGGTCACTCAGAGTGTGTCGATGGTGACAGAGCCGAGCCGTTCCCCGAGCATTGCACGCCTACCCCTCGCCTACGGTCCCTCGGACGGGTGATTGCGGGGGCGTTCTCCTGCCATCGGCCGCATCCGGTATGTCAGTCTCCCTTACGGTGCACCCGTGCGACCCAGTCCGCCGGTTTGGCGATCTCCGCCTTGGTGGGCAGCGTGTTCGGGGAGGTCCACACGCGGTTGAAGCCGCCCATGCCGACCTCGTCGACGACCGCGCGCACGAAGCGCTCGCCGTCGCGGTACTGGCGCAATTTCGCGTCGAGGCCGAGGAGCTTGCGCAGGGCCTGGTCGAGGCGGCTCGCGCCGCGCGCCCGCCGCTCCTTGAACTTCTCGCGGATCTCGCCCACGGACGGCACGACCTCCGGGCCCACGCCGTCCATCACGTAGTCCGCGTGGCCCTCCAGGAGGGACATCACGGCGGTCAGCCGGGCGAGGATCTCGCGCTGAGCGGGGGTCTGCACCAGCTCCACGAGGGAACGGCCGCCATCGGCGGACTCGTCGCCCTCGGCCTCGCTCCGGCCGCCCGCGAGCGACTGGACGGCCTCCCTGATGCGCTCCAGGAACGTCATCGGGTCGACCTCGGTCTCCCCGAGGAACGACTGGATCTCCCCCTGGAGGTGGTCGCGCAGCCAGGGGACGGCGGTGAACTGGGTGCGGTGCGTCTCCTCGTGCAGGCAGACCCAGAGCCGGAAGTCGTGCGGGTCCACGTCCAGCTCGCGCTCCACGTGCACGATGTTCGGCGCGACGAGGAGGAGCCTGCCGCCGCCTTCCGCGCTCGCGGGGAGGTCGCGGGTGGCCGGGGCGAAGGTCTCGTACTGCCCGAGGACGCGCGAGGCGAGGAAGGACAGGAGCATGCCCAGCTCCACGCCGGTCACCTTGCCGCCGACCGCGCCGAGGACGGCGCCTCCCGCGCCGCCGCGGCGGTCCTGCATCTTGTCCAGGAGGGGCTTGAGGAGCTCCCGGAAGCCCTCCACGTTGGCCCGGATCCAGCCGGCCCTGTCGACCACGAGGACCGGGGTGTCGTGGGTCTCCGCCGTACCCATCCCCGTGAAGGAACGGACGTGCTCCTCCGAGGACTTGGCGTGCCGGCGCAGCTCGGCGACGACGGCTCGCGCCTCGTCGCGGCTCACTTCTGGACCCGGCCTCACGAGCCGGGTCGCGGTCGCCACCGCGAGGTTCCAGTCGACCATCTCCGCACCACCGATGCTCGTCATGCGTCAACGGTACGTGGTTGCTCCCTCTCTTGGAGGGGCTTGCACCCCTGCGTTGTCCCGGGCGTTGCCCCCTAGGGGGTCGGGAGGGGTGGGGGGGGTGGTGGGGGGTGGCGGTTGCTCTCGGGTGTCTTGGGTGCGGGCCGTGTGTGGCTTGGCGCGCCGTTCCCCGCGCCCCTGGGGGAGCTCGGGCTGACTCTCGGGTGCGAGTTTTATGTGGCTGGGCGCGCAGTTCCCCGCGCCCCTGGGGGAGCTCGGGCTGTTTCTTGCCTGCGGGCCGTGTGTGGCTTGGCGCGCAGTTCCTCGCGCCCCTGGGGAGCTCGGGCTGTTTCTTGCCTGCGGGCCGTGTGTGGCTGGGCGCGCCGTTCCTCGCACCCCTGGGGAGCTCGGGCTGATTCTTGGGTGCGGGGCGTGTGTGGCTTGGCGCGCCGTTCCCCGCGTCCCTGGGCGTCAGCGGCAGCCGCAGTTCGCCACTGTTGAGGCCATGTGGTCCAGGGCCGCCTGGGCCGCCGTGGGGTCGGTCGTGCCTGTGGTCATGAAGGCGAAGACCAGGAGGCGGCCGTCCGCGTCCACCACCGTGCCCGCGAGGCTGTTCACGCCCGTCAGCGTGCCGGTCTTGGCGCGTACGAGGCCCGTGCCCGGCGAGTCCTTGGGGTAGCGGTCGACGAGCGTGCCGGTGAAGCCCGCCACCGGCAGGCCCGTCACCACGGAGCGCAGTGCGGGGTGGGCCGGGTCGGCGGCGCGGTCGAGGAGGGCCGCCAGGAGTTCGGCGGAGATCCGGTCGGCCCGGTCCAGGCCGCTGCCGTCGGCGAAGGTCGTGCCGGAGAGCGGCAGGTCGAGCTTCTCCAGCTGGGCGCGGACCGCCTTGCCGCCGCCTTCGAAGCTCGCCGGTTCCTTCGTGGCGAGGGCCGCCTGGCGGGCAAGCGCCTCGGCGATGTCGTTGTCGCTGTGGGTCAGCATCCGCTCGACGAGGGCGGACAGGGGCGGCGACTCGACCTTGGCGAGGGATTCGGCGCGGTCCGACGCCTCGGCGGCGCCCGGGTCCGGCTCGGTCTTGATGCCCTCGTCCTTCAGGAAGCCCGCGAACTTCTTCGCCGCGTCGCCCGCCGGGTCCGCCGCGCGCGGGGCGGGCCCGCTGGAGGAGTCGTCGAGCCGTCCCTCGTCGGCCATCAGGGCGCTGACCGGCGTGATGTTCTCGTTGGGCCCGATGGGGTGCAGCCCGGGTCCGGAGTACAGCGACGTGTCGTACGAGAGCTTCACCTCGTCGATGTGGCGGCTCTTCAGGGTGCGGGCCGTGTCCTCGGCGAGGGTGCGCAGGCTCGCGGCGGTGTCGGTGTACCGGCCGTGCTTGCGCGCGGTGAGCGTGGGGTCGCCGCCGCCGACCAGGACGACGTCCGGTGCGCCGGAGGAGACTCCGGAGACGGGTTCGATCAGGGTCTTCGTCGTGATGCGGTGGTCCGGGCCCGCCGCGGAGAGCGCCGCGACCGCCGTGGCGATCTTGACCGTCGACGCGGGCGTGAGGCCGTCGCCCGCGCCCTTGCCGTAGACCCGCTTGCCGGAGGCCACGTCCAGGACGACGGCCGACCGTTCGGGCCCGAGCGCCGGATCCTTCAGGAGCGGATCGAGCACCTCGGCCATCGCGGAGTCCGTCGGCGCGGGCGCCACCCCCGCGGGCGCGCCGAGGCCGGCGAGCACGGAAGGCGCGCTCGGAGCCGCTTCGGGCGCGCCCTCGGGCCCCCGACCCGCGTGATCTGCGCCACCCCCGGCCTCCTGGGAAGCGGCCCGGTCCCGCTCCGCCGTACGCTGACCGGAGGAGTCCCAGGGGCCGGCCGCGGCCACCGCTCCGGCCGCGATGACCAGGCCGAAGGCGGCGGCACCAGCCGTGAGCTGCCAAGTCCTGAGCTTCCCGGAGAACCCGGTGAGCTTGGTGGCGGAAGGCTTTGTCAGCTGTCTCAAAAGCTGTCGAGGCCGCTGCCAAGGCTTGAGCTCCGGCACGACGACCAGCCCCTTTCGCGATCACACATCTGCGTGAGGGACACTTAATCACCCGAAGTATGTGCTGATCATGGAGGAGCCACCCGTGGAGTTCGACGTCACCATCGAGATTCCGAAGGGTTCGCGGAACAAGTACGAGGTGGACCACGAGACCGGCCGGATCCGTCTGGACCGTCGCCTCTTCACGTCGACCAGCTACCCCGCGGACTACGGTTTCGTCGAGAACACCCTCGGTGAGGACGGTGACCCGCTGGACGCCCTCGTCATCCTGGACGAGCCGACCTTCCCGGGCTGCCTCATCAAGTGCCGTGCGATCGGCATGTTCCGGATGACCGACGAGGCGGGCGGCGACGACAAGCTGCTCTGCGTCCCGGCGTCGGACCCGCGCGTGGAGCACCTGCGCGACATCCACCACGTCTCCGAGTTCGACCGCCTGGAGATCCAGCACTTCTTCGAGGTCTACAAGGACCTGGAGCCCGGCAAGTCCGTCGAGGGCGCCGACTGGGTCGGCCGTACGGACGCCGAGGCCGAGATCGAGCGTTCCTACAAGCGCTTCAAGGACGAGGGCGGCCACTGAGCCACCCCGCCCCGTACGGGCCGCGTGACCCCCGGGGGTCACGCGGCCCGTTCGTGTATCTGTGCCCATACTGGCCATACGGAGGGTGCGTACGAGTCATATGAGAAGTGAGGGCGTCAGTGGCCGAGCAGGAGACCGAGGACCGAAAGCCTCAGTCGGACGAGGCCCGCAGTGCCTTCGTGCAGCCCACCGGGGTGGCGGCGCAGGCGCCGGCAGTTGAGGACGAGTCCCAGACCACGTCCGAGTTCGCTCTTCCCACCGGGCTCGCGACGCCGGCCTCGACGACCCAGGAGACCGAGAAGTCGGCGTTCACCACGCCGCACACCTACAGCGCCCGCAACGCCCCGCAGGCCTTCACGCCCGCGCAGGGCATACCGCTGGTGCGGCTCACCAAGGAAGTGCCCTGGCAGGACCAGATGCGCACGATGCTGCGCATGCCGGTCGCCGAGCGGCCCGCCCCGGAAGCGGCACAGAAGCAGGAGGACGAGACCGGCCCCGCCGTGCCGCGCGTGCTCGACCTGACGCTGCGTATCGGCGAGCTGCTGCTCGCGGGGGGCGAGGGCGCCGAGGACGTGGAGGCGGCGATGTTCGCCGTCTGCCGCAGTTACGGCCTCGACCGCTGCGAGCCGAACGTGACGTTCACGCTCCTGTCGATCTCGCACCAGCCCTCCCTGGTGGACGACCCCGTCACGGCCTCCAGGACCGTGCGCCGCCGCGGCACCGACTACACCCGCCTCGCGGCCGTCTTCCACCTGGTGGACGACATCAGCGATCCGGACCTGGACGTCTCCCTGGAGGAGGCCTACCGGCGTCTCGCGGGCATTCGGCGTAACCGTCACCCCTACCCCGGATGGGCGCTCACGGCCGCCAGCGGGCTGCTCGCGGGCTCCGCGTCCGTGCTGGTGGGCGGTGGCGCCCTGGTGTTCCTGGTGGCCGCTGTGGGCGCGATGCTCGGCGACCGGCTCGCGTGGCTGTGCGCGGGGCGCGGGCTGCCGGAGTTCTACCAGTTCGTGGGCGCCGCGATGCCGCCCGCCGGAATGGGCGTGGCGCTCAGCTTCGTGCACACCGAGGCGTCAATGGCCTCGGCGGTGATCACCGGTGGGCTCTTCGCGCTGATCCCGGGGCGAGCGCTGGTGGCGGGCGTACAGGACGGCCTCACCGGCTACTACATCACCGCGGCGGCCCGCCTCCTGGAGGTCATGTACCTCATCGTGGGCATCGTCTGCGGCGTGCTGCTCGTGCTGTCGCTCGGCGTGATGCTCGACGCGACCAATCTGACCCCGGAGACGAAGTTCGGCGTGACCTCGTCGCGGCCGATCATCCAGATCCTGGCGTCGATGGCGCTGAGTCTGGCCTTCGCCATCCTGCTTCAGCAGGAACGTAACACCGTGCTGATGGTGACCCTCAACGGCGGCATCGCCTGGGTGATGTTCGGCGCCCTCGCGCAGACCCCGCTGGAGCTCTCGCCGGTCGCCGCGACGGCTGTCGCGGCCGGTCTCGTGGGCCTGTTCGGGCAGCTCTTCTCGCGCTACCGGTTCGCGTCCTCACTGCCGTACGTGACAGCCGCGATCGGTCCGCTGCTGCCCGGTAGCGCGACGTACTTCGGGCTGCTCGCCCTGGCGCAGAACGATCTGAACACCGGCATCAACTCGCTCACCAAGGCCGTCGCGACGGCCCTTGCCATCGCGATCGGCGTGAACCTGGGGAGCGAGGTCTCCCGGCTGATCCTGAAGGTGCCGGGCGCCGCGTCCGCGGCGAACCGCCGCGCGGCGAAGCGGACCAGGGGCTTCTGACCCCGAGGGGCCAGAAGGGCCCCTACCGCTTCGCGTGGCGGCCCCGCAGGGACGGGCCGCCCGCGGCCGCCGCCGCCTTCTTGGACTTGCTGCGCGCCCGCAGGAACTCGATGGCGATCGGCACCACCGAGACGAGGACGATCAGGATGAGGATCGCTTCGATGTTCTTGTGGACGAACTCGATGTTGCCCAGCCACGAGCCGAGCAGCGTGACGCCCGCGCCCCACAGGACGCCGCCGATGACGTTGAACGTGATGAACGAGCGGTACCGCATCCCGGAGACTCCGGCGATGATCGGCGTGAACGTACGCACGATCGGCACGAAGCGGGCCAGGACCAGGGACTTGGGCCCGTACTTCTCGAAGAACTCGTGGGCCTTGACCACGTTCTCCTGCTTGAAGAGCTTGGAGTCCGGGCGGTTGAAGAGCGAAGGGCCGACCTTCTTGCCGAAGAGGTAGCCCGCCTGGTCGCCCAGGATCGCGGCCACGCAGATCAGCAGCACCGCGAGCCAGAGCGGGAAGTCCAGCTTGTGCGTGGTGATCAGCAGGCCCGTGGTGAACAGCAGCGAGTCGCCCGGCAGGAAGAAGCCGATGAGCAGCCCCGACTCCGCGAAAACGATCAGAAGCAGGCCCCAGATGCCGAACTGGTTCAGCAGATAATCCGGATCCAGCCAGCTTGGTCCGAGCGCAAGCGTCGTCACGGTTCCGGGCTCCTGAGGGTGAGGGGGCGGTGCGGCGGCGGGGTGCAGCCGCCCAAAGTTATCAACGCCGGGCGGCGGCACCGGGTTCCACGGTCCTTCTCAGGGCGCATCGTGCGACAACTGGGACAAAGCCCGGTGCGTCAGCCGTTGCGCGCCGCGTTCGCCAGGATCGCATCCCGCAGGTAGACGGCGAGACCGGGCCGCATGGCCTCGTAGTAGGCCGTGAAGCGCTCGTCGCTCACGTACATCTCGCCGAGGCAGGCGTGCAGCTCGTGCGAGCACTCGTAGTGGTTCGCCGAGATGAAGCGGCGGTGCTCCTCCGCGGCGTCCATGGCCTTCTCCGATCCGGCGTCGACGCCCTGGGCCAGCAGGTCGCCCACGCGCGCGTGCACCGCGTCGAGCTCTTCGTTGATCCGCTTCCAGTCGTCCTTGGTGTACGAGGCGGACCTGCGCTGCGACTCCCGGTAGGCCTCGGTGTCGCCCCAGCGCCGCTCGACCTCCTGCGCGTACTGGTCGGGGTCGTGGTCCCCGAAGACCTCGAACTTCTCCTCGGGCGTGAGGTTGATGCCCATCTTCTTCGCCTCCATGGCGGTCTCGACGGCGGCGGCCATCTCCTGGAGCCTGCGGATCCGCGCGGTCAGCAGCCCGTGCTGGCGGCGCAGGTGCTCCCGCGGATCGGTGTCCGGGTCGTCCAGGAGGGCCGACACCTCGTCGAGGGGGAAGCCGAGCTCCCGGTAGAACAGGATCTGCTGCAGCCGGTCGAGGTCGGCGTCGCCGTAGCGCCGGTGACCCGCGTGGCTGCGCTCGCCGGGCACGAGCAGGCCGATCTCGTCGTAGTGGTGCAGCGTGCGCACCGTCACTCCGGCGAATCCGGCGACCTGTCCCACGGAGTAGCTCATCGCTTCCGCCCTTCTTCTTGCGGTACGCGGATCAGCCTGCGTCCTCACGTCGCGTGAGGTGCAAGCCCGCCACCCGGGCGGAGCGCGTCAGTGGTGGTCCTCCGCGTGCGGCTCGCCCTTGCCGTACGGGTTCTCCTCGCCCTCGGGCAGTACGCCGACGAACGGCTCGCCCTCGCCGGCGAAGGTGTAGGCGCCGCCCTCGATCCGCTCCATCAGGCCCCGCGCCCACTCCATGCCGCCGTCGGCCGCGTGCACCCAGTAGTTCATGATCTCGCCGATGTGGCCGAGCTGCCCGGGGCCTTCGGCGGGCGTGTAGTACTCCGTGACGGACCTGCGCCAGGCCTCGATGGCACGCACCCGCTCCGCGAGGAGCGAGAGCGCCTCGGCGCGCGGCAGGTCGACGATGAAGCCCAGGGCCGAGGTGAGCATGTCGGGCCGCTGGTCGTACGTGGCGAGGGCGCCGCGGAGCAGCGTGAAGTACTCCTCGGTGCCCTTCTCCGTGATCTCGTACTCGGTGCGGGGCGGGCCGCCCGCGGTGGACGGCGCGATCTCGTGCGCGTACAGGAAGTCCTGCTTGGCCAGCTGCTTCAGCGCGTGGTAGATCGACCCCGGCTTGGCGTTGGACCACTCGTGGGCGCCCCAGTACTCCAGGTCGTTGCGGACCTGGTAGCCGTGGGCGCGGCCGTGCTGGCGCACGGCCCCGAGAACGAGCAGCCGGATCGCTGACATGTACCGCGCCTTCCTGAGTACCCCAGTCATCAACTTTGACTAGGGTACGGCCCATTCCGCTCCCGGCGCGGTCAGTTCCAGGACTCGCCCCGCTCCAGGGCGACCAGCTCGAAGGCCGTCCTGCCGTCCAGGGACTCGCGGACGATGTCGGCGTGGCCCGCGTGCCGGGCGATCTCCTCGACGAGGTGCAGCATCATCCAGCGCATGGACACCACGCCGTCCTTCGGGAACCACGGCGCGGGCGGCAGCGGGAACGTGTCGTCGAGGCTCGGCACCTCGCGGATGAACTCCTCGGTCTCGCGGGCGACCTCGTCCCAGAACGCCAGGATCCCGGCGACCGTCTCGCCCTCCACGAGCCGGAAGCCCTCGCCCCAGGTCTCCTGCGTGCGGGCGCGCTCGTTCGGCTTCTGCTGGGCCATGCGCAGCCAGTTGAGCTCGACCTCGGCGACGTGCTTCACGAGTCCGCCGAGGGTCAGCTCGCTGGCGCTGGGGCGGGCGTTCGCCTGCTCGCCGGTCAGTCCGAGCACCGAGCGGCGCAGGCCGCCGCGCTGGGCCTCCACGAAGGCGATGAGGGCGCCGCGCTCGTCGCCGTGGGATTCCGCGCTGACGTGGGTGACCATGGTGTCCGCCTCTCTCCGGCCCGCTGCCGCGGGCTCCGTTCCGCCGGGCTTCCCGACACCTCGAACGCTACGGAGCCTTGCGGTCAGGTTCTGTCCGCAAGGCTCCGTGGGTTCGAGGTGTCGGCTCCGGCGCTATCGGCGGATGACCGAGCGGATCCAGGTGAGCTGCTGGGAGACCTCTCCGGCCTCTGCGCCCTTCTCGCGGTCGGAGCCGTTGAAGACGCCGATGAGGGTCTCGGTGCCCCGCGGACCGACGGTCATCACGGGGCCGCCGGAGTCGCCCCCGGCGGGAATCCCGGACACCTTCTTCATGCAGAAGTCGGGGCCGCCCGGCGCGGTGCGGCCCGCGCACCGGGGGTCGTTCGGCCGTACGACCTTCAGGTCCGACTGCTTGAGGACGGGCGACTGGCAGGCGCTCTCGTCCGTGGTGCAGGTGGCGCCCCACCCGTACTGCCGCACGGCCTGGCCGCGGTGGACGCCGACCGTGGACAGGCGGGCGACACGGACGTTCATCGGCGCGACCTTGACGAGCATCATGTCGGCGTGCGCGCTGCCCACGCGCTTGCCGCGCAGGGGGCGGACGGTGGTGCCCCTGCGCATGTCGAGATGGCCCACGCGGAAGGAGATCCGCTTGTCGGCGACCGGCTGCGCCTGCTCGTAGAAGCAGTGCGAGGCGGTGAGGATCCACTGGCGGGAGACCGCCGTCCCGGTGCACGCCGGTTTGCCGTCCACAAGCATCCGTACCGCCCAGGGGCCGTAGGTGCTCTTCGAGCCGCCGATGACGGCGGAGGCCGGCGCGGACGCCATCACCGAGCCCGCGACCAACGCCAGGACGGTCAGCAGCAGTACGCGAACGCGACGCACCATGCGGAACAACTCCTCTCAGGGGGGTACAGCCGTACAGCTACTGAGAGACCCCTTTGAGCAAAAGCGTTCCGCACGAGCACCACGAGAACGGGCCGACCGCGCCCGAGACGTTCAGAACGGGAAGCGCGACCTGCCGTGCTGCACGGAGATCCACTTCTGTGTGGTGAAGGCGTCCACCGTCGAGTCGCCGTTCAACCGGCCGACGCCCGAGTGCTTCTCGCCGCCGAACGGCACGATCGGCTCGTCGTGCACCGTGCCGTCGTTGATGTGGATCATCCCGGTGTTGATGCGCTTCGCGAGCCGCACGCCGCGCTCGATGTCGCCGGTGTGCAGGGCGCCGCTCAGGCCGTAGCGGGAGTCGTTGGCGATGCGGACCGCCTCCTCCTCGCCGTCGAAGGGCAGGACGAGCGCCACGGGGCCGAAGATCTCCTGGTCGAGGACCGGGGAGTCGGCCGGCAGGTCGGTCAGGACCGAGGGGGCCACCAGGTTGCCCTCGGTGCGGCCGTGCAGCAGCGCCGTCGCGCCGGCGCCGACCGTCTGCTCGACGAGCGACGTCACGGCCTCCGCCTGGGAGGAGTTGATGAGCGGGCCGATGTGGGTGGCCGGGTCGCCCGGGTCGCCCACCTTCAGCGTCGCGACCTTGGCGACGAACTTCTCGGTGAACTCGGCCTGCACGGAGCGGTCCACGAGGATGCGGTTGGCGGCCATGCAGACCTGGCCCTGGTGCACGAAACGGCTGAAGACCGCCGCGTCCACGGCGTAGTCGATGTCGGCGTCGTCCAGGACGATCAGGGCGCTGTTGCCCCCCAGTTCGAGGATGGACCGCTTGAAGTTCGCGGCACAGACCGTGGCGACATGACGGCCGACGGCGTCCGAGCCGGTGAAGGAGATGACGCTCGGCACCGGGTGCTCGATGAGCGCGTCGCCTATCTCGGCTATGTCGGTGATGACGACGTTCAGGAGCCCGCCCGGCAGGCCCGCGTCCTCGAAGACCTTGGCCACCAGGGCGCCGCCGAGGATGGGCGCGTTCTGGTGCGGCTTGAGGACGACGCCGTTGCCCAGGGCGAGGGCCGGGGCGACCGACTTGATCGACAGCAGGAAGGGGAAGTTGAAGGGGCTGATGACACCGACCACGCCCACCGGGACGCGGTAGAGGCGGTTCTCCTTGCCGTCGTCCGGCGACGGCAAGATCCGCCCCTCGGCGCTCAGCGAGAGGTGCACGGCCTCGCGCAGGAACTCCTTGGTGAGGTGGATCTCGAAGGCGGCCTTGAGCCGGGTGCCGCCCAGCTCGGCGATGATCGCCTCGGTGATCTCCTCCTCGCGCTCCTCGACGATCCGCAGGGCGCGCTCGAAGACGGCGCGCCTGGCGTACGGATTGGTCTCGGCCCAGGCACGCTGCGCGCGCTCGGCCGCGCGGTAGGCCTGGTCGATCTCGTCGGCGGTGGCCACCGTGATGGACGCCAGCTTCTCCCCGTCGTACGGATTGAAGTCGATGATGTCCCAGGAACCCGACCCGGCCTTCCACTCCCCGTCGATGTACTGATGAGCCAGGTCAGTGAAGAAGGACATGAGACGGACCCCTTGCCGCGGCAGACGGACGCAAACGGAAGCAGAAACCTGATCTCACGTCATAGTACTTATGTTTCAGGTGAGTTGGAGTAGACCACGCAGAAGATCTCTGCTGCCCACGGCGTCGGGGCTGTCCTTCTGCAACTGCGCCACCACCCGCTCGTACTGGGCGACCTCCTCCGCCTTGTCGAGGTAGAGCGCGCCGGTGAGCTGCTCCACGTACACGACGTCGGAGAGGTCGGACTCGGGGAAGCTCAGCATCGTGAAGGCGCCGCTCTCGCCCGCGTGCCCGCCGAAGCTGAACGGCATCACCTGGAGCGTGACGTTCGGGCGTTCGGAGATCTCGATGAGGTGCTGGATCTGACCCCTCATCACTTCCCGGTCGCCGTACGGGCGTCGGAGCGCGGCCTCGTCCAGGACGCAGTGGAAGCGGGGGGCGTGTTCGGAGATGAGGAGCTTCTGGCGCTCCAGCCGCAGTGCCACGCGCCGTTCGATCTCGCCCCGGCTCGCGCCCTTCATGCCGCGGGCGACGACCGCGTGCGCGTACGCCTCGGTCTGCAACAGGCCGTTGACGAACTGGACTTCGTACACGCGGATGAGGGACGCGGCGCCCTCGAGGCCGATGTACGTCTGGAACCACCCGGGCAGGACGTCGGAGTAACTGTGCCACCAGCCGGTGAGGTTGGCCTCTTTGGCGAGCGAGAGGAGCGCGCTCCGCTCGGCCTCGTCCGTGACGCCGTAGAGCGTCAGGAGGTCCTCTACGTCCCTGGACTTGAAGCTCACCCGTCCCAACTCCATGCGGCTGATCTTCGATTCGGAGGCGCGGATCGAGTATCCGGCCGCTTCACGGGTGATGCCGCGCGACTCCCTGAGCCGCCTCAGCTGTGAGCCCAGCAGGATGCGCCGTACCACCGAGCCACTCGACTCCCCTGCGGTCACTTCGCTCAATCCTCCCCATCGACTGGAAGCCAGCAGTCTGCCATTAAACGCTCCGGGCCGTACACGTCCGGTTACAGAAATGGAAAGGCCCCGAAAGTGCTCCAGAAGAAGTCGGAGGAAGAAATGGGCGAGAAGTAGCACGGTATCGACCAAGTCCGGCGCGTGCACGTGCATCTGCCCTTGCATCTGCTGTACGCATTCGGAACCATGGTCCGCGCGCCACCGCTGTACGCACCATCGGCGACCGACCGCGCCACCGCTCCATCGCTACGTACCGCGAAACCGGGGAGTGCCTCGCATGGGGACGAATGGATCGACCATGCTCGAGCCGTTACGGCAGGGGCTGCCTCCCATCGACCCCTCGGCCGTCTCCGACGCGGCCTCCGTCGCCCTCCCCGCCCGCTACGAAGCGGTGGGCAGCGCACGGCAGTTCACCCGCACGACGCTGGGCACGTGGGATCTCGACGAGAGGTTCGACGACATCGCGCTGGTCGTCTCCGAACTCGTCACCAACGCGCTGCGCCACGCACTGCCCGCGGACACCCCGCGCGATCAGGAGGAGCCGCCCGTGCGGCTGCACCTGATGCACTGGGCGTCCCGTCTGGTGTGCGCGGTGCGCGACCCCAGCGACGACAGTCCCGTCGCACGCGACACCGACGACGACTTCTCCGCGGAGTCGGGCCGGGGTCTGTTCCTCGTGGACTCCTTCAGCGACAGCTGGGGATGGCACCCGCTCGCCGGCGCGTTGCGCGGCAAGGTGGTCTGGGCGCTGTTCCGCCTGGGTTGAGGCGCCGTTCAGCCCCGCGACACGGGGCGCGGGGGGCGGCGCCCTCGACCCGTACCCGGCCGGACGGCGGCTGCCGGGTCATCGTTCACGGCTCGGTCATTCACTGGCTCGGTCATTCACCGATCGGATCGTTCACCGGCTGGGATCGCCCACCGGCTCACCGGTCGGGTCAGCCGCCCGCCAGGTGGTCGAACTCCCCGTCCTTCATGCCGAGGAGCATCGCCTCGATCTCCGCTCGCGTGTAGACGAGCGCCGGGCCGTCCGGGAACCGCGAGTTGCGCACGGCGACATCGCCGCCCGGCAACTTCGCGAACTCCACGCACGAGCCCTGCGAGTTGCTGTGCCTGCTCTTCTGCCAGACCACCCCGTGAAGCTCCGTGGCCGCCATGCCGTTAAACGCGTGGTGCACAGGTCGCTCCCCGGTGGTGCAGTGCCATGAGTGGCTCTAGATGCAGTGGTCAACTGTCCCGGATCATAGCTGTGTTCACATGCCGATGCATGGGCAGATGCACGTGCACGCGGGGTGTTGTCTTGGTTACAGGCCTGTCAGTACATGCCCCTCGCCCCACCTGCCCTACGAACGCCGGGCCCCGCCCCCGAAGTTCCGCACCGCCGATCGGGCCGGTTCTCCCGGGTAGAACCCTTCTCGCTCCTGGAAGAGACGCAGCCCGGCCCCTTTCTGTTCCAGGATTCAAATAATTGCTCCTCCGGAAAGGTTGGCCGGATCGGTCTACAGGTAGGCGTCGAAGGCGGCGGGCAGGCGCTTCCAGGCGCTGCGCCCGGCGGCGTACTCCTCGTCGGTCAACAGACAGGAGCCCAGCAGCCGTTCGAGCCCGTCACGGTCCAGGCCCGGTGAGGTGAACACCAGGTGGGTGCGGCGGTCGCCGTGCTCCGGGTGCCACTCGACGGCGGCGGCCACGCGGCGCACCGCGGGCACCGACTCCCATGCGGCGTCCGGCAGCGAGGCCAGCCACGGTCCGGCGCTCTCGACGCAGAGCGCGCCGCCCGCCGCGTCCCACGCGAGCAGCGTGTCCGGATGGTCCGCCAGCCAGAAACGGCCCCGACTGCGCACGGCCGCGCAGGTCAGCTCCTCCAGGGCGGCGAAGAGGCGCTCCGGGTGGAAGGGCCGCTCCGCGCGCCACACGAGGGTGGCGACTCCGTGCTCGTCGGCCTCGGCCGGAAGGAGTGCGCAGGCGGGATGCTGGGCCGCGGCGGCCGCCCGCACGTCGAAGCCCGCCAGCGCGGCTGCGGCCAGGCCGCGCCTGCCGGTGCCTGTGCCGGTGCCGTTGGCGGTGCCGGTGCCGGTGCCGGTGCCGTTGGCGGTGCCTGTCCCTGCGCCTGCGCCTGCACCTGCCCCCGGGTCTCCGATGGCGACCCGGTGGGCCGTCGGGTGGAGCTGGGTGAGCAGTGCGCGGTCCTCGTCGTCGGCCTCCGCCGAGTCCGCGACGGCGAGCACGCGCGCGTACTCCAGCTGGCGCGCCCAGGTGTCGGCGACGGTGCGCCGGTCGGTGGGGGCGGCGGCGAGCCCCGCGTCCATCAGGTCGTCGCCGTTGCCGAGGCAGGGCAGGAGGAGGGCGGGGTCGACCGCCGTGACCACACCGCTGAGCACGAGGTGGTCAACGGCGTGCGCGGCGACCACCTCGGCCATCGCCTTCGGCTCGACCGAGTCCCACAGCTCGACGACCGCGAGCCGGGTGAGGCCCGCGTCCGCGAGGCGGTGCAACTCGGGCACCAGGTCCTCGCGGAGCGCGCAGCACGCGCAGTCGCCGACCAGCGGCACCTCGCCGGTGGAGAGCACGCCGGTGGCGTCGCGGACCGTACGGACGACGGTCCCCCGCACGGCGGCCGACAGGTCGTGGTGGAGGGCGACGCCGCCGGGGACGCGGGCGAGGAGCTCGTCGACGGCGGCCTTGCGGGCGGCCGCGTGGAGACCACCGACGATCACGACGTCCATGCGACGCGGCTCACCGTCGCCGCGGGGGGTCGCCCCGTCCCGGCGGGGACGGGGCCGGTCCGTGCCTGCCATCAGCGCTTGCCGAAGCGGCGCTCGAAGCGTTCGACGCGGCCCGCCGTGTCCATCACGCGTGCCGTGCCCGTGTAGAAGGGGTGGCTTGCCGACGAGACCTCGACGTCGACGACCGGATACGTGCGGCCGTCCTCCCACTCGACCGTCTTCGCACCGGTCGCGGAGGAGAGCGTGGAGCGGGTGAGGAAGACGAAGCCTGCGGCCTTGTCGCGGAAGACGACGGGTCCGTACTGGGGGTGGATGTCCTTGCGCATGTCGGTCAGCGCTCCTCTCGGAAGTCGACGTGGCGTCCAGCCATCGGGTCGTACTTGCGCAGCGTGAGTCGGTCGGGGTCGTTGCGGCGGTTCTTGCGGGTCACGTACGTGTAGCCGGTCCCCGCCGTGGAGCGGAGCTTGATGACGGGGCGGAGTTCGTTGCGGGCCATGGAGCCAGTATATGAAAATGACTCCCGTTTTCAATAGGGCTCCCGGCCCGTCCACCGAGAGGTGCGTCACCTCGTACGACAAGCGGCGGGCGCACGTCCTGCTGGTAGCTTGGCGCGCGATCCGGCCGGACGATCACACCGGCAACGGCGGCAACGTCAGTTTCATGAGGGGGACTTCAAGTGCGTACGTACGTCCGTAGTGTCCGTATGGGTGCCGCGGTGGCCGGTCTGGCCGCCGCGCTCGTGCTGACCGGTTGCAGCAGTGACGGCGACGGCGACGGGGACTCGGGCGGCGGCAAGAAGGACCGCGGCGCGGCCGGTGCGAGCTCCTCCGGCGGGTCCGGATCCGAGTCCGACGACGAGGCAACGACCGGTGGGTCCGGCGGCTCCGGTGGCAAGGCCGGGAGCCTCGAAGGCACGTGGGTCGCCACGGCCGGCGGCAAGCCGCTCGCCCTCGCCGTCAGCGGCAGGACGGCGACGCTGCTCGGCGAGGACGTGCTGTGCAGCGGCAGCGCGGGCGAGAAGGCGGGCACGCGGACGATCGACCTGACGTGCCCGAAGGGCGACTCGGACCGCACGAAGGGGCGGGTCGAGTCCGTCGACGACACGTCGCTGAAGGTCGCCTGGGAGGGGGCCGGCACGGACGAGTTCCTGAAGACCAAGGGCGGCAAGCTGCCCGACGGGCTGCCGACGGCTGGCATGCCGCAGTCCTGACGCCCCAGTCCTGATGTGACGTGGTGCGCCCCGGCGTGACGCCTCAGCGGGCCGCGGGACCGTCCGGGTTCCGCGGCCCGTCGGCGTCCGGGGCCGCCGCCGTCGGCCGTGCCGTGGCCGAGCCGTCCACCAGCATCGGCGGGGGCGCGGTGTCCAGGGCGTCGGACAGTTCGTCGAGGGTCTCCAGGAGCAGGCCCGCTCCCCGGCGGACCACCCGGTCGGGGACGCCCTCTCCGTCCCACTCCGCCAGTGCCGTGCGGACCGCGTCCCACTTGGGCACGCGGCGTTCGCGCACCGCCTTCGCGCCCTGTTCCGTCGCCTTGCGCAGCGCCTCGGCGAGGCGGGCCGCGGCGGGTACGGGGGTGTCGCCGCGGTCCGGCAGGTGTGCCTCCATCAGCATGGCGACGCGGCCCAGTTGGGCGAGCGCCTGCTCCGCGTCGGCGGCGGCCGCGCGGGACAGGCCGCGGTGGCGCACCGGCTCGTTCTTGGCCCGGTTGCCCGCGTCCTGCCAGGCGACCCGGGCGTCGCGGGCGGCGAGCAGGGCCTCCCGTACGTCGGGGCAGGCCTTGCCCGCCGGGTGCGCGTAGTGGTCGACGACCGCGGCGGCGTAACGGCCGTCCGCGATCAGCCAGTCGGCGAGGCGGGTGCGCAGGCGCGGGGTCTCCCAGGCGGGGTACACCGCGTACGCGATCATCGCGAGGACGCCGCCGAGCAGGGTCAGGACGACCCGCTCGGGGACGGTCTGCGTCCACTGCTGGCCGCCCATCCCGAGCAGGAACACGACGTACGCGGCCACGCAGGCCTGCGCCGCGACCTGGCCGGTGCGCATCAGCAGGTACATCATCCCCGCGCAGAGCACGGCGAGCGCGGCGGAGAGCCCCGTGCCGGGGTGGGCCAGCTGGACCAGCCCCGTGGCCAGCGCGACGCCGACGAGCGTGCCGCCGAAGCGGGCCACGGCACGGGAGTACGTCTGCGAGAAGTCCGGGCGCATCACCATGACCGAGGCCATGGGGGCCCAGTAGCCGTGCCCGAACGGGAGCCAGGTGCCGAGCAGGTACCCCGCGGCGGCCACGGCGGTGACCCGGATCGCGTGCCGGGTGACGGGCGAATCGTGCCGGAAGTCGGCGCGGATGGCCCGCAGGGCGGCGGGGAGCAGGGCGAAGAGGGTGGGGCGGAGGAGGGGGACGGGGGGTTCGGATGGGGGTGGGGGGCCCGACTCGGATGTGGGCTCGGGCTTGGGCGGGAGGCCCGGCTCGGGCTTGGACGGAAGGCCCGGCTCGGGCTTCGGCTGAAGACTCGGCTCGGCCTCCGCCGACGTGGACCGCTCGGCCTCCGCCGACGTGGACCGCTCGGCCTCCGCCGACGTGGACCGCTCGGGCTCCGCCGACGTGGACCGCTCGGGCTCGGACGAGGCGGCCGACCCGGTCTCCGACGGCGTCCCCGGCTCCGGCGACGAAGGCCGCTCGACCTCCCGCGCGACAGACCGCCCCGCCTCCCTCGCAGCAGATCGCTCCCCCTCCCCCGTCGCGGGGACCGTGAGCGTCGCCGTGTCGTGCGTCGGGGTGTTCTGCGTGTTGCCCGCCGTTTCCAGTACGTCCCTCAGGAGCGCCCCCAGACGCACCGCCGCCCGGTACGCCGGACCCGTCAGGATCGCCCCCGTGTCCGGGGTCCGCAGCGCGGCCAGCGCCGCCGGGGGGATCTTGACCGGGTCGCCGTGGCGGATCGCGCGGGCCGCGGCGTCCAGGACCGAGCCCGCCGCGGCCAGCAGCTCGCGCACCCTGTCCCGCTCCTTGCCCTCCGGCGGCACGCCGACCGCCGGGTCCGCCAGGGAGGCGAGGACCGGGCGGATGCGTTCGGCGATGCCCCGCGCGCCGTGCAGTTCGGCGGGGCGCGTGCGGGCCTGGCGCGGGGTGATCGTCGCCGCGTCGCGCGCCGCCATCAGGGGCTCGGGGTCGAAGGGGGCCACCGGGTCGTGGCGGAGCCTGCGGGCGTAGTCCGCCTCGGCCGCGAGCGCGTCGGCCAGGGCGTCCCGGTGGGCGCCCCACCTGCGTACCGGAAAGAGGATCACCAGCGCCGCCTGTACGCAGCCACCGACGATCATCATCGCCGCGTGGCCCGCCGCCGCGGCGGCCGACGTGGGGATCGTGACCGTCACCAGCATGATCGCGACGTTGGACGACGCGATGATGCCGACCGTCGGGCCCGCCGCCCAGCTCAGCCCCGCCAGGAAGGTCCAGAGGCAGAGGAGGGCGAGGAAGAGGAGCAGGTGGGAGCCGGTGAGGTAGCCGAGGAAGGTGGAGACGGCGAGGCTCGTGCCGGAGGCCAGGGCGAGCTCGGGACGGGGGCGCCAACTGCGCTGGAACGTGGCGATGGCCGCCTGGAACGCGCCGAACGCGGAGCTGGCCGCCACCGCGGGGCCGAAGAGGCTGAGGCTGACGCCGATGATGATCGCCAGGCCGGCGGCGCCGCGCAGGGCGACCAGGGGTTCCAGACGTTTGCGCTCGACGGTCAGACCCGAGCGAGCTGTCTCTTTCAGCGCGCGGAGCCAGGTCACTCTGTGATGATACGGGGCATATGGGGCAACACGGAGAGTGGGGCGGACGCCGGTTCATGTCACGTTCGGTGCCACCGCCGGGTGGCCACGCGCGGCCCGGCGGCGGCAGGCGTTCCTTCAGGGCAGCGCCGGGCCCCGGCCGCGCGGGGCCACATGGGCGCGGTCCGCGGCCGCCGTGCCGTGCGCCCAGCCTTCGCCGTCCGTGACGCCCCGCACCCGGGTCGTGGTCGTCTCGGGGAACATCCGCTCGGTGTGGCCGGTGACGGCCACGTCGCGGGCGGCCAGGACGGGGAGCAGGTCGGCCGCGCTCTTCGCCTCCCGCGCCGCCTCCGTCACCGCGTGCTCGCCCGCCTCGGCGAGGCGCCCGCCGATCCGGTGCGCGTACGCCATCAGGAAGGCCTGCCGGAACGTCTTCGTGCGCTTGCGGCCCGCGGCGCGCTGGCCCGCCTCCGCCTTGGTCATCGCCGCCGTGCCCTGCACGAGCAGGGAGGTGTGGAGGAGCTCGACCGACTCCAGGTCGGATTCGAAACCGACGACGGTCGAGAAGCCGTACGCCTCGTTCCACACCGCGCGGCAGTGGTTCGCGGCGGCGACGGCGTCCAGGAGGATCGCCTTCGCCGTCTCGTACGGGGCGTCCACGCCGATGCGGCACGCCCCGGGAGTGTCCTTCGCGTGCGTACGGGCGGCGAGCAGCGCCTCGTCGAGGGAGTGCCGGGCCATCAGCTCCTGGGCCTTGGCGGTGAGCGCCTCGGCCTCCTCCGGATAGCCGGTCGCCTCGGCCTTGGCGAGGAGCGCGCGGATGCGGGTGAGCGTGCGGGGCTCGCCCTCGGCCGGGCCCGGGAGGGTCTCGCCCGGGGGCGGGCCCACCGGTTCGAGCGGGGGGAGGCGCAGGAGCAGGCGGTAGAGCTGGAGGTGGGTGGTGGCGCGGGTGAAGCGGTCGCGGGCGGGCTCCGCGGTGGGCCCGAGGTCCGCGAGCTGGGCCGGCCAGCGCGGCGGCAGGTGGGCGTAACGGCCGGTCTCGGCGTGGATCAGGGCCGCGGCCAGGCGCACGTGCGGGTCATCCAGATCGCGGCGGACCAGGCGGATCACGTCGGCGGGCTGCCAGCCGTTCCGCCAGGCGCGGCTCAAGTACTCCTCGCCGCGTCGGCGCAGTTCGGCGTCGGTCTCGGGGGCCGCGGCCAGGAGGGAGGCGCCGGTGTCGAGACCGTCGTCGCCGCCGCTGTACAGCGCCGCCGCGAACGCTCTGTCGATCACCGAATCCATGGGGACAAGGGTAGGGGGCGCGGTGCGGGGGCACGGGGCGGACCGGTCGCTGCCCGCTCGTCCACAGGCTGTGGATATCGAACTCCTGCGCCAGTTCGGGACCGTGGCGACGGCACCCCTCAGCTGTCGCCGCCCTCGTCGATGAGCCGCCGCACCTCGCGGTCGACCATGCCGAGCCGCGCCTCCGCGACCAGCGGCACGGCGCGACGCTGCCGACGGGCCTCGTGCACGTCGATGTCGACCGTCACCAGGCCCGGCTCCCACTTCGGCGCCTGCGCGACGACCGTTCCGCGCGGGTCGACGACGCGGGAGCCGCCCCAGAACGAGGCGCCGTTCTCGTTGCCGACCCGGTTCACGAAGACGACCCAGCACTGCAGCATGCGGGCGGTGTACGAGAGCAGCGTGTCCCAGTACAGGCCGGTGTCCATGGCCTCCGGGTCCAGGCTCGCCGCGCTGTTGGTCGGTACGAGGATGACCTCGGCGCCGTCCTGCACGGCGAGCCAGGGCAGCACGGGCTGCCACGCGTCGTTGCAGATGAGGGTGGCCGCGCGGCCGAGCCCGTCCGGCAGGTCGTACGCGCGCAGGTGCTGGCCGGGGCTGACGTGCTTGCGCTCCTCCCACGCCAGGTAATTGGGCAGGTACAGCTTCCGGTGGACGTGCAGCAGCCGGCCCCGCGAGAAGTACGCCGCCGTGTTGTACGCCCGCAGGCTCGTGTGCTCGTGGAAGCCGACGAGCACGTCGGGGCCGCCCGGCTCCGTCAGGGCGAGCAGCCCCGGGTCGTCGGTGGTGATCGACGAGTCCTTCTCCAGGCCGCCCAGGTGATACCCGTGCAGGCTCAGCTCCGGGAAGACGACGAGGTCTGCGCCCTGGGTGGCCGCGAGGGTGACCTGTTCCCGTGCGGTTTCCAGGTTCTGCCCGACCTCGCCCAGGGCGCAGTCGGTCTGTGCCAGTGCCACGCGCATGGGGTGAGCCTCGCAGTGCGGGTGCGGTGGTGCACGTCGGGCGCGCCCGACCGTGGGTGCGCGCCCGCCGGGCGATGTCAGTGGTCGGTGCGAGACTCCGGGGCATGGAGAGTGGGCGGTGGATCATCCGGGCCGGTGAGGGCCGTGGCGCCGAGCTCGTCCCCCTCGGGGACGACGGGCGGCCCGCCGGACCCGCCGTCCGGGAGCCCGACCTCGCCGAGGCCGTCCGCAAGCGCCCGGCGGTGACCCGGTGGGTCTGGCGGTCCACCGCCGACATCTATCCGCGCCTGCTCGCCGCGGGCGTCCGCGTGGAGCGCTGCTACGACATCGAGGCCGCCGAGCTGCTCCTGCTCGGCCACGAGGGCCGTCTCGGCGAGCCCCGCTCCGCCGCGGCCGCGCTCGCCCGCCTGCGCGACGCCCCCGTACCGCCCGACCCGCCGCCCCGCGCCGCCGAACCCGGCGCGCAGGACTCCCTCTTCGGCCTCTTCGAACCCCGCCCCGGCGGCGTCGACGTGTCCCTGGCGGACCTCGTCGAGGTCCACGCCGAGCAGCAGCGGCGGCACGACGCCACCGACCGCCCCGCCCGCATGCGCCTGCTCACCGCGTCCGAGTCCGCGGGCATGCTGGTGGCCGCCGAGATGAACGCCTCGGGCCTGCCCTGGCGCGCCGACGTCCACCGCGACCTGCTGACCGAACTGCTCGGCGAGCGGTACGGGGGCGGTGGCGAGCCCCGCCGCCTGGCCGAACTGGCCGACGACGTCTCCGCCGCGTTCGGCCGCCGCGTCCGGCCGGACCTGGCCGCCGACGTCGTGAAGGCCTTCGCGCAGGCGGGCATCAGGGTGAAGTCGACGCGGCGCTGGGAGATCGAGGGGATCGACCACCCGGCGGTGAAGCCCTTCATCGAGTACAAGAAGCTGTACCGGATCTGGACGGCGCACGGCTGGAGCTGGCTCCAGGACTGGGTGCGCGACGGCCGCTTCCGCCCCGAGTACACGCCGGGCGGCTCGGTCAGCGGCCGCTGGACGACCAACGGCGGTGGCGCGCTGCAGATCCCCAAGGTGATCCGCAGGGCCGTCGTCGCCGACCCCGGCTGGCGGCTCGTCGTCGCCGACGCCGACCAGATGGAGCCAAGGGTGCTGGCCGCGATCTCCCGCGACCGGGGCCTGATGGAGGTGGCGGGGAGCGAGGAGGACCTCTACACCCGGCTGTCCGACCGCGCGTTCTCCGGTGACCGCGAGCACGCGAAGCTCGCGCTGCTCGGCGCCGTGTACGGCCAGACGTCGGGCGACGGCCTGAAGAACCTGGCCGCGCTGCGCCGCCGCTTCCCGCTGGCCGTCGCGTACGTCGACGACGCGGCGAAGGCGGGCGAGGAGGGCCGGCTCGTACGGACCTGGCTGGGCCGCACGAGTCCCCCGGCGGCGGGGGCGGGGGACCAGGACGAGGCGGGCATCCCCCAGGAAGGCGGTGCCGAACGCGCCGTGGCCGAGGACGAGTTCACGCCCGGTTACGCCTCGTCCAACGCCCGCGCGCGAGGCCGTTTCACGCGCAACTTCGTGGTGCAGGGCAGCGCGGCCGACTGGGCGCTGCTGATGCTGGCGGCGTTGCGGCGGGCGATCGCGGAGGGCGGGCTGCGGGCCGAGCTCGTGTTCTTCCAGCACGACGAGGTCATCGTGCACTGCCCTGCCGACGAGGCGGAGACGGTGGCGCGCGCGGTGCGGGAGGCGGGGGACCTCGCGGGCCGGATCGCCTTCGGGGAGACGCCGGTCCGGTTCCCGTTCACCACGGCCGTCGTGGAGTGCTACGCCGACGCGAAGTAGGAGCCTCCCGCGTCGCGGGGGGGGGCGGCGGCTAGGCCGGGCCCGTGGGGCCTCCGCCCGTCGCGTCCAACTCGGCCAGCTGCGCGCGGAGTTCGCCGACCACCCTGCTGTCCGTGCCGTCCAGTGCCCGCAGCGCCTCCGTCCACTGTTCGTACGCCTCGTCGGCGCGGCCCGCCGCGCGGAGCAGGATGCCGCGCTGGTGGCGGGCCAGGCCCGTCATGTGGGTGTCGCCGCGCTGTTCGGCGTGGTCGAGCAGCGCGGCGCACTCGCGCGTCGCGTCGCCGAAGCGGAAGAGCTCGCGCAGGGCGCGGACCCGGCCGAGGCGGGCCTGGGACGCGCCGTGCCAGTCCTGGTACTCGCCGTGCAGCCGCAGGCTCTCCTCGAAGTGGGCGAGGGCGGCGTCGGGTTCGCCGAGGGTGAGATGGGCGTAGCCGATGTTGCAGTGGGCGGACTGGCGGACGACGGCGTGCCCGATGGACTCGCCGATCGCGAGGCTGCGTTCGTGGTGGCTGATGGCGGCGCGGGCGTCCGTGTGCTCGTAGAGGTTGCCGAGATGGCTGAGGGTGATGGCCTCGCTGAGCGGGTCGGCGAGCTCCTTGGCGAGGTCGAGGCTCTGGTGGAGCGCCTCGGCGGACTCGGCGTGGCGGCCGAGGCCTTCGAGGAGCAGGCCGCGGTTGCCCAGGCCGCGGCGGACGCAGGACACGATGCCGAGGGCGCGCCAGAGGGCGAGGGCCTCGTCGTTCAGGGCGAGGGCCTCGCTGCCCCGGCCGGACATGAAGTGCAGGCCGGCGAGGTCGGTGAGGGCCTGGGCCTCGGCGCCGGTGTCGCCCTGGCGGCGGGCGGCGGCCAGGGCGAGCGTGCCGAGCGCGCCCAGTTCGGTGAGGCGGCCGCGGCGCTGCAGGTACGGGAAGAGGCAGCGGACCAGGACCGGGAGCAGGCCCGCGGGGTCCTGGTGCCGTTCGGTGAGGGCGAGGACGTTCGCCAGTTCGGTGTCGCCCCAGGCGAAGGCGGCCCGTGCGGACATGGGTGGTTCGGCGGCCGTGTCGGTCGTGCCGCGTCGGCCGGGGGCTTCGGGGCGCGTGAGGCAGGCGTCCACGCCGCGCAGCCGGTCGCTCCGGTCCAGGCCCTCGGGCAGGATCGCCATCAGGGTGCGGCGGGCGCCCTCCGCGTACCAGCGGAAGGCCTCTTCCACGATGGCGGCGCCGGTGGCGGAGGCGGCGCCGGCGGTCTCCCTCGCGAAGTCGCGTACGAGGTCGTGCGGGGTGTACCGGCCGTAGGACGTCTCGTCGAGGAGGGCCACGTCGACGAGCCGGTCGAGGGCCGCGCCCGCGCGCAGTTCGTCCAGGCCCAACAGGCGGGCCAGCAGCGGCACTCCGTACGTCGGCAGGTCGAGCGCGCCGATCCTGGCGAGGGCGCGGGCGGCGTCGCGGTCGGCCTGGCGGTCCGAGGTGCGCAGGGCGTCGAGGGCGACGGCCAGGGAACGGCGCACGCTGAGGTCGTCGTACTCCAGGTGGTGCAGCCGGCCCCCGCTGGCGGTGAGGAGGTCGGCCAAGGCGTCCGGGGTGAGGGCGCGCCGGGCGGCGAGGCGGGCCGCGACGATGCGCAGGGCGAGGGGGAGGCGGCCCGCGAGTTCGACGAGGGGGTGCCCGGCGTCGAGCCCGGCACGGCCGGAGACGGCGCGCAGGAGTGCGGCGCTGTCCCCGTCGGTGAGGAGACCGAGCGGGAAGCGCGCGGCGCCGTCGAGGGCGGTCAGGGGCGAGCGGCTGGTGACGATGACCGCGCAGCCGGGGCCCGCGGGCAGCAGCGGGCGGACCTGCGCCGCCGTCGCGGCGTCGTCCAGGACCAGGAGCGTACGGGTGGGCGCGAGCAGCGAGCGGAGCAACGCGCTGGCCGCGTCCGGGGATTCGGCGCTCTCCGGGGTGTGGCGCGGCTCGGCGCCGAGGTCGCGCAGGAGCGCGGCGAGGGCCTGCCCCGGGGTGAGCGGAGTCATGCCCGGGGTCGCGCCGCGCAAGTTGACGTAGAGCTGGCCGTCCGGGAACTCCTCCCGCAACGCGTGCGCCACATGCAGGGCGAGGGCGCTCTTGCCGACGCCCGCCATGCCGGAGACGACCGCGACGCGGGCGCCTTCACCGAGGGCGCGCCGGAGGGTCCGGACGGTTCCGGCCCGGCCCGTGAAGTGGGCCGGGGCGGGCGGCAGTTGGGCGGGCGGGGACGCACCGGCGCGGCCGGGACGCACCGGACTCCCGCGGTCGGCGCCGCCCCCGCCCTCTTCGGCCCCGCTCACCTCCGCGGCCTCCGGCACGCCGGGATCGCCGCCGGGCACCGGGCCGGTGACGGCCGTGTCGCCGCTCTCCCCCGCCCCGGGAGCCGCGCCCGCGCCCGGCCCCCGCAACACCTCCTGGTGCGCGTCCCGCACATCCGGCCCCGGCTCCACGCCGAGTTCCTCGACCAGCCTGCGGCGCAGTTCCCGGTGGACGGCGAGGGCCTCCGCCTGTCGGCCCGTGCGGTGCAGGGCCAGCATCAGCTGGCGGTGGAAGGCCTCGCGCAGGGGGTGTTCGGCGACGAGGGCGGTGAGTTCGGGGATGTGCGCGGCGAGGCCGGTGCCGAGTTCCAGCTCCGCGTCGTACCGCCACTGCAGGACGAGGAGGCGTGCCTCCGCCATGCGCGGTACGAGGGGGTGGCCGGCCAGCGAGTCGGGGAGGCCGCTCAACGGCGCGCCGCGCCACAGCGCCAGCGCGTCCGCGGCGTGCTCCGCGACCCGCGCCCAGTCCCGCTCCGCGTGCGCCGCCCGCGCCGCCGCCACCAGGCGTTCGAAGACCCGTACGTCCAACTCGCCGTCACCGACCCGCAGCCGGTACCCGGGCGGCACCGCGTGCAGCCGCCGCGGGTCGTCGAGGAGCCGCCGCAGCCGTGTCACGTGGTTCTGGAGCGAGGCCTGCGCGGACGCGGGCGGAGAGCCGTCCCACAGCGCGTCCTTGAGGGCGCCCAGGGAGACGACCTTGTCGGGTTCCAGGAGGAGCGCGGCGAGCAGGGCGCGGCCCTTGGCGCCGCGCACGGGGTGCGGCTCGCCCGCGGAGTCGTACACGGCGGGAGCCCCGAGCAGGCCGAACCGCAGCCCGCGTCGCTCGCTCACGCCTGTCTCCCCGTGCCGTCCCGCCATGTCTCGCCCGTCCCGGCGGCCGCACCGTGCCGGTGGACCGTTGGCCACATGTTAGCGATCTGTTGGTGAGCCCTGATCTGATCACTACATCGGACCTGGCCCGCCGGTACTCGCGCACAGCGCGTAGCTCGGGGGAGTGTCGCCGCCGCGGCCGGGTCCGGGGGCAGAGAGAGCCCCGGTCGGCGGAGGTGAACGACCGGGGCTTTCGCCCTGCCGCGCGCGCGGGCGCCGGGGCACGGACCCCGACTTGGGGGCGGTCCCGGGCGGCGTGCACGGCACGCTCCCCCTCCTCCGTTCCCCTCGCGATCCCTACGCGACCGGCAGCCGCACGGTGAACAGCGACCCCTTCCCCGGCACGCTCTGCGCCGTCACCGTGCCGTCGTGCGCCTCGACCAGCTTCCGCACGATCGAGAGGCCGAGCCCGCTGCCGCCCGTCGCACGGGTCCTCGACTTGTCGGCACGCCAGAAACGGTCGAAGACGTGCGGCAGATCGGCCTCCGCGATGCCCGTACCGGTGTCGGCGACCTCGATCAGTACCGCCTCGTCCGCGGTGCGACAGCTGATGCGGACGCTGCCGCCCTCGGGGGTGTGGCGGACGGCGTTGGAGACGAGGTTGCCGATCGCCTGGCGCAGCCGCAGCGGGTCGGCCCGCACCCACGGATCGCCGAACGCGGTGGCCCTGAGCCGCACCCCGGCAGCGTCCGCGCGCGCCTGGTGCGCCGCCGCCACCTGGTCGGCGATCTCGGCGGCGCGCACCGCCTCGCGGTGCAGCCGGAGCGTGCCTGCGTCGGCGGCCGCCAGGTCCTGCAGGTCGTCGACGATGTGCTGGAGCAGCAGGGCCTCTTCGAGGAGCGAGGTGACCAGCTCGGGGTCGGTCTCGACGACGCCGTCCTCCGCCGCCTCCAGCCAGCCGCGGATGTTGGACAGCGGAGTGCGCAGCTCGTGCGCCACGTCGCTCACCATCGCCTTGCGCTGCTCCTCCAGGGCCTTGCGGTGGGCCGCCATGTCGTTGAAGGCGGCCGCGAGTTGGCTGATCTCGCCCGCCGAGCGGGTGACCCGCGCGGGGACCGGTTCGCTCGTCTCGCCCGCCTTCATGCGCCGCGTCGCGGTGGTGAGCGCGCGCAGCGGCCGGGTGAGCCGGGTCGCGGCGAGCGCGGTGACGGCGACCGTGACGGCGAGGACGGCCGCGGCGAGTCCGGCGAGACGCGCGGTGTTGCCCCGGGAGAGGCTGAAGCCGGGTGTGCTGCGGGTGCCGTCGGAGCTGGTGATGAAGAGCAGCGCGGGCGAGGAGACGTAGGGGCCGAGCTGTTCGCGGCGCGCGGTGTCGACGCAGGAGGCGGTGGCGGCGGCCGTCGCGGCGGCGGCGGGATCGACGGCGCTGCTGTCGGCCGCCCCGGCGGGCCCGAGTTCCGCTTCTGCCCTGGCGGGGTCGGTCCCGGGCGCCTCGGCCGGGGACGCCGGCACGGCGGCGGTGACCGGTTTCGGCCCGGCCCGTCCGGTCAGGTCGAGGCCGACCATGACGGGGGCGAGGCCGTGCCGCTTCATGCAGGCCTCGGCCAGGGAGTTGAGCTTCTTGAGGGCCTTCTGCTCGGTCTCGGTGGGCATTTCGAGCGGGGGCATGCGGCAGCGGTACTTCAGGAACTCGTCCGGGTCGTGGCCGACCTGGACGGTGGGGCGGCCGCCAGGGCCGACGACGACCTGGGCGCTCGCGCCGAGATCGGCCAGACAGCCCGCGCTCTTGTCGGCCGCGGCCTTGAGCACGTCGCGCTCCGCCGCGGTGAGGCGGTAGGGGCCCACCGCGCGCGGGTCGATGCGGTCGGCTGTGGCGTCCTCGGTGCCCGTGCCCGTGCCCGTGCCCGCGTCCGTGCCCGTGCTCGCGTCCTCGTCCGTACGTCCCGGGGACAGCGTGGAGTCGACGGCGAGGGGGTCGAGGACGGCGGAGGCGGTCGGGGGGAGGGAGGTGCGCTTGGAGTCGTCCTTGGCGGGGTCGTCCTTGGCGGAGTCGTCCTTGGCGGAGTCGCTCTTGTGGGGATCTCCCTCACCAGGGCCCCCCTTGCCGGAGTTGCCGTCGGGCGGGCCGTTGCCCTGGTCGGAGCCGCCCTTGCCCGGGCCCCCCTTGCCCTGCTTGGAGCCGCCTGCCGGTGGGCCGCCCGCCGCCTGACCCTGCCCCTTCGGGGCGGCCGAGTCCGCGATGACCTTGCGGTCCTGCGTGGTGAGGGCGATGCGGCGGCCGGTGCTCCGGGCCAGTTCGCGCACGGCCTCGTCGGCGCCCCGCCACTCCGGGGCGCTCGCGCCGACGCCGAGGAGCCTGTCGTAGATGCGGGCGTCGTCGGCGAGGACCTGCCCCTGTTCCTGGCGCAGCGCACCGGACGTCGTCTGCGCCGCGAGCCACGCGGTCGCGGCGATCGAGCCGATGGAGACCAGGACGGACACGGCGAGGAGGCGGGCGAGCAGGCTCTTGCGGAGCGGGATGTCACGCGCCACGCCGTGCCGCCGCCCCGTCCGGGGCCGAACCCGAAAGCGCGCCCGAACCCGAAAGCGCACCCGGACCCGAAAGCGCACCCGAGCCCGGAAGCGCACCCGACCCCGCCAGCTTGTACCCGACCCCGAAGACCGTCACGAGGCGGTCCGGGTGGCGCGGGTCGGCCTCGATCTTCTTGCGCAGGTTGAGGACGTGCACGTCGACCGTGCGCGCGGATATGTAGCCCGACGAGCCGTGGATCCGGTCCAGGAGCTGCGGGCGCGTGAAGACGCGGTCCGGTTCCTCCGCGAGCGCCGACAGCAGGTCGAACTCGCCCGGCGTGCAGTCCACGTGCCGCCCGTCGACCGTCACCTCGTGCCGCAGCGGGTCGACGACGAGACCGGCGACGCGCAGGACCCGCCGGTCGGTGCCGGACAGCGGCACGTGGATACCGCACGCGCGGCGCAGCAGCGTCCGTACCCGGGCCATCAGCTCGCGCGGGCTGTACGGCTTGGTGAGGTAGTCGTCGGCGCCCAGGTCGAGCCCTTCGAGCAGGTCGTCCTCGGTGGAGCGGGCGGTCAGCATCAGGATCGGCAGCCGGGACAGCTCGGGGGGCCCGTCGGGGTGCCGCAGGAGCCGGGTGACCTCCAGGCCGTCGGTGCCGGGCATCATCACGTCGAGGATCAGCAGATCCGGTGGCCGGTGCCGCACGGCGGCGAGGGCGGCGGACCCGTCGTGGACGACGGTGACGGCATGGCCCTCGCGCTCCAGATAGCGGCGGACCAGCTCGGCCTGTTTCTCGTCGTCCTCCGCGACCAGGACAAAAGCGCACATGGCGTTGAGGATAGGCACGGCTGTCCTGTTGCAGGAGAGGCAAATGGGATCCGCATGCAGGCCTGACAGGATCCTCATAAGTGCCTGCCACTCTGAGCGCGCCGGGACTCAGGCCTTGTCGCGCCCCTCGGCCGACCCGTCCACCGCCATGGACAGGTCCCCGTTCGTCCAGGCGTAGACGGTGTCCCCGAGGACCGCGACCCGGTACTGGTGGAAGTCGCCGCACTCGGTGCGGGACCGGGTCGGCGTGCGGTCGGGCCACCACGGGGCGTCGAGCTCCGGCGCGCCGACCCGGGACGCACCGGCCCCGCAGTCCCTGCCCCGCCCCGCCCACGTACCCGTACCCGCGCCGCCGTGCTCGCCGCGGTCGCCCGCGCCGAGCGTGAAGCGGATGAGCTTCGCCCCGCCGGTCGTCTTCACCTTCACCCTGACGTTCTCGGCGCCCTTCGGCACCCAGGCGGGCAGCGCGAACGCCAGGTCGCCCGTGTCCGGCGCGTCCGCCGCCGTCGCGAAGGACTTCGTCTTCTCCTTGAAGACGTGCTCGCTGACGGCGTCCGGCAGCAGCGCGCTGTCCTTGAGCGAGGGCGCCGCGACGGCGACGGTGCCGACGGCGACCAGGCATCCGGCCGCGGTGAGGACGACGGCACCGGCCTTCTTCTTGTTCAGAGGCGTGCGAGGGAAGGTGCGAAGGGGCATACGACCAGTCTTCGGCCCCCGCCCCCCGATCTCGTACGGCCACAGAACGAAAAGCCACCCCCACCTCAAGACAGAGGTCGTACCCCGCGTCCCCCTCAAGGCGTACGGACAACCGCCCCCAGCACCCCCAGCGCCTCCGCGAGGACGTCCGGAGGCGGCGAGGCGAGGCCGATCCGTACCGCGTCGGGCGCCGAGTGGCCGTCCGCGACGAAGGCCGAGCCCGGCGTGACGGCGATGCCCCGGTCGGCCGCCGCCGCCACGAACGTCTCGGCGCGCCACGGCGCGGGCAGCTCCCACCAGCAGTAGTACGCGCGCGGATCGGTACGGAACCGGCCCTTCACGCCCGCGTCGATCAGCCGCTCCCGCCCGATGCGGTGCCGCACGGCCGCATCGGCGCGTTTGGCCGCCGTCAGCGTCTCCACGGTCCCGTCGGCGACCCACCGCACGGCCGCCGCCAGGTTGAACGCCCCCGCCGTCCACGCCCCGGACCGCAGACTGCGCGCGAGCGCTTCCGCGTGGGCGGGCGGGGCGGCGAGCATGCCGACGGTGAGGCCGGGCGCGAGGCGCTTGGAGAGGCTGTCCACGAAGACGACGCGGCCGGGCAGCAGGGCGGCGAGCGGAGCGGGCGCGTCCGGGGCGAGGAACCCCCACGTACCGTCCTCGACGGCGAGCACGCCCAACTGCTCGATGCAGTCGGCCAGTTGTCGGCGCCGCTCCTCCCCCGCCGTGACCGACAGCGGGTTCTGCAGGGTCGGCTGTACGTAGACACCGCTGAGGGGAGCCTTCCGGTGGGCGTCGGCGAGCGCGACCGGCAGCATGCCCTGATCGTCCACGGCGACCGGCACGAGCCGCACGCCGAGCTGCCCGGCGATGGCCTTCACCAGCGGATACGTCACTGCCTCGACGGCGACGCGGCCACCCGGGCGGGCCATCGAGGAGAGCGCGGCGGCGATGGCCTGCCGGCTGTTTCCCGCGAACAGCACCCGCTCCGGCTCCGGCCGCCAGCCGCCGCGCGAGAGAACGGAGACGGCGGCTTCCCGCGCCTCCGGGGAGCCGTCGGGCGCCGCGGTCCGGGTGGACTCCAGCAGCACGTCGGGCCGCAACAGCGGCGTGAGGGACCTGCTCATCAGCTCCGACTGGCCCTCGGCCACGGGGTAGTTGAGCTCCAGGTTGACGGCCGGGGGCGCGGGACGGCCGGGCGGGACCTCGGTCAGGGCCGCGCCGCCGGGGTGCGGGGCGGTGGCGCGTACGAAGGTGCCGCGCCCCACCTCGCCGACGACCAGGCCCCGCCGGGCGAGCTCTCCGTACACGCGGATGGCCGTGGAGTTGGCGATCCGTCTGCGCCGGGCGAAGGCCCGCTGCGGAGGCAGCTGCTCCCCGGGCCGCAGCACCCCGGCCTCGATCTCCCGAGCCACGTCATCGGCGACCCGCCGGTAGTCGTCCCGCTGAGCCATCACGCACCCCTCCCTCGCACTCGGCCATTGCACCGAGAGCAAAGACCTTATTGCACCGACGAGTTCACGCGCCTAGCCTCCTCGCATGGCTACCGCGCAGCTCAACGGCATCACCATCGGCTACGACGACGAGAGGGGTGGCGGAGCCGCCACCCGGGGCACCCTCGTCCTCCTCCACGGCCACCCCTTCGACCGCTCCATGTGGTCCCCGCAGCGCGCCGCCCTCGCCGCGACGCACCGCGTCATCACCCCGGACCTGCGCGGCTACGGCGAGTCGACCGTCGTCCCCGGCACCACCGGCTTCGCCACCTTCGCCGCCGACCTCGCGGCGCTCCTGGACCACTTGGACGTACGGGAGTTCGCGCTCGGCGGCCTCTCCATGGGCGGTCAGATCGCCATGGAGTGCTACCGCCTGTTCCCCGAGCGCATCACGGGACTGCTCCTCGCGGACACCTTCCCCGCGGCCGAGACCCCGGAGGGCAAGACCGCCCGCAACGCCCTCGCCGACCGCCTCCTCACCGAGGGCATGAAGGGGTACGCGGACGAGGTGCGGGACAGGATGGTGGCCCCGTACAACACGGAGGCGTCCGCCCGCGTCCACCGGATGATGCTGGCCGCCCCGCCCGAGGGAGCCGCCGCCGCGCTGCGTGGCCGGGCCGAACGCCCCGACTACCGGGCGCTGCTGGCCCGCGTCGACGTCCCGTCCCTCGTGGTCGTGGGCCGCGACGACACGTACACCCCGGTCGCCGACGCCGAGGCGATGCACGCCGCGCTCCCCGACTCCGCGCTGCACGTCGTGGAATCGGCGGCCCACATGCCGAACCTGGAACGCCCGGACGCCTTCAACTCCGCGCTCCGCACCTGGCTGTCCCGCATCGCCTGACGGCCCGCCTCTGCTGAAGAGGGGAGTTTTTACCACCGACTTCCGCCCGCACCCCGGCCGATAATGAACCCGCAGTTCAGACGTCCAAGGGGGAAGTGCATGACCACACACCGAGAGCCGCCGCCAAGCGCCGGACGCGGCACCGCACGAGCCACCGGCGCCTTCAGGCGCTCCCTGCTCCTGTGGGGCCTCTCCTTGCGGGCGTTCTGGCTCTCCCTCTGGATGACCCACGTGCACGTCCTCCTCGCGGGCGGCCCGAACGCCAGACTGCTGCCGGCCACCGTGAAGCGCGTGCGAAGGCTCGCGGACCGGCAGCGCGAGCTGGCCGAGGAGTGGTCGGGCCGGGACTTCCCCGCCCCCTGTGCCGATGCCGCCACCCGCGACCAAGGGCTCGCGCTGCGCGCACAGTTGGCGGGCAAGGAGGGGCAGGTGTGGCGTGACTGGCGGTGGGCGGGCCTCGACCCGTACCTCGGTGGCATGATCGCGTTCGGACCGCTCGCTCTCGTCCTCAGCGGAGTGTGGGGCTTGGTCACCGCGGTCGTCGGCGTGCGGCTCTCCGAGCGGTGGGACAGCGTCTGGTACCTCTTCGTGCCCGTCGAGAACTGGCCCACGGCCGCCCTCGCGGGAGTGCTCGGGGCCCTGCAGTTCCCGCTCGCACTCCACTGGGCCGCGCCCCGTGCCGTCCGGCTGCACGAACGCTGGCTGCGCGCGATGCTCGCCCCCAGCGAGAGCGAACTGCGCGCGGAACTGGCCGAGATGGCGCACCGCATCGACCACCTCACCACCACCCGCTCCGCCGCCGTCGACACGCAGACGGCGGAGATCCGCCGCATCGAACGCGACCTGCACGACGGCGCACAGGTCCGCCTGGTGGCGATGGGCATGACGCTCGACGCCGCCGAACACCTTCTGGAGTCCGACCCCGACGCCGTGCGCGCCCTGCTCGCGGAGGCCCGCGAGAACTCCAGCAAAGCCCTCCAGGAGCTGCGCGACCTGGTGCGCGGCATCCACCCGCCGGTCCTCGCCGACCGTGGACTGCCCGACGCCGTACGGTCGTTGGCGCTGATCAGCCCGCTCCGCACGGAGGTCGACGCCGACCTGCCCGCGCGCCCCGAGCCGCCGGTGGAGTCGGCCGCGTACTTCGCCGTCTCGGAGATCATGGCCAACGCCGCCAAGCACTCGGGGGCGGAGCGCGCCTGGATCGACATCCACCACGAGAGCGCGGGCCGGGGCACCCTCCGCATCACCGTCACCGACGACGGCCACGGCGGCGCCGACGCCTCCCGCGGCTCCGGCCTGCGCGGCATCGAGCAGCGCCTGGCCACCTTCGACGGCGTCCTCGCCGTGAGCAGCCCGCCCGGCGGCCCGACCGTCGTGACGATGGAGGTGCCGTGCGCGTTGTCCTCGCCGAAGACCACTTCCTGCTGAGGGACGGCATCGGCCGGCTCCTCACCGCCTTCGGGCACGAGGTGGTCGCGGCCGTCGACAACGGCCCCGAACTGCTCGGCGCGCTCACGGAGCTGCGGCCGGACGTCGCCGTCGTCGACGTCCGGCTGCCGCCCGGCTTCAGCGACGAGGGCCTGCGCGCCGCCGTGACGGCCCGCGGGCGCGTACCGGGTCTGCCGGTGCTGCTGCTCTCCCAGTACGTGGAGCCGCTGTACGCCCATGAGTTGCTGGCGACCGGCTCCGAGGGCGTCGGCTACGTGTTGAAGGACCGCGTCTCGAACGGTGCCGAGTTCGTGGCGACCATCGGGCGCGTCGCCGGGGGCGGCACCGCGATGGACCCCGAGGTCGTCTCCCAGCTGCTGGTCCGCAAGGGCCGCGACACCGGCATGGCGGCGCTCACCGCGCGCGAGCGCGAGGTCCTGGAGTGCCTGGCGCAGGGGCGGTCCAACGCGGGCATCGCGGACGCCCTGGTCATCTCGGAGAAGGCCGTCGCCAAGCACATCGGCAACATCTTCCCCAAGCTGGGCCTGCCTCCCTCCGACACCGACAACCGCCGGGTCCTCGCGGTCCTCGCCTATCTGAACCGCTGAGAGCCCGTGCCGTATCCCCGGTCACCCTCGGTCGTGTCCCCCGTCGTGTCCCCCGTCGTCTCCGCGGGCGCCTACCAGGTGGGCCGCGCCCCCACTCCGCCGTCCACCACCAGGTCGATCCCGGTGATCCAGGACGCCGCGTCCGAGGCGAGGAACACACAGGCGCTGCCGATGTCCTCGGGCCGCCCGAGCCGCCCGAGCGGCGCCGCCCGGCCCCACCGCGCCACGCCGTCGGGCCAGTCTTCGGCGAGGCCCGGTCGGTCGATCAGGCCGGGCGAGACGCTGTTGACGCGGATGCCACGGGGCCCGTACTCCAGGGCGGCCGAGCGGGCGAACATGATCAGGGCGGCCTTGGACGCGCTGTAGTGCGCGTGTCCCGGGGCGGGGCTCGACCCCTCGATCGACGCGATCTGGGTGACCGTGCCGCCGCCGTCCTGCGCGGCCATGAGCCCGGCGGCCGCCTGCGTGCAGCAGAACGCGCTCGTCACGTTCGCCTCCGACAGCTCCCGCCAGTCCGCGGCCGTCATGCCGGCGAGCTCCTGGAGCGGTTGGATACCGGCGCCGTTGACCAGCGCGTCCAGCCGCCCCCGCCAGGCGTGCGCCCGCTCGACGAGGCGGTGGCACTCCTCCTCCCGGGTCAGGTCCGCCGGTACGGCGACGGCGTCACCGCCCGCCGCCACGATCCGTCCGGCCAGCTCCTCGGCCCGCCGCCCGCCGCTCCGGTAGTGGAGGACGACCGCGGCGCCCGCCTGCGCGAACCGCCGGGCGACCCCGGCGCCGATACCGCCACTCGCCCCGGTGACCAGGGCCACGCGCCCGGAGAGCTCCGGCAGCGCACTGTCCCGCCGGCAGTCCCCCGCCCCCTCGCCCCTGTCGTCACGCATCGACGTCGTCCTCTCCGTGCATCCGCAGCGGCTCTCCAGGTCGGCACAGCTCCCTGACGAGCCGCTCACGCCCCGGGTACCGCGCGCTCAGCTCGTCGGCGTCCCCGCCCTCGTAGTCCTCGTCGACGAACCCGGGCGCCATGGTGGTCCCGAAGAGCGCCCACCCGTACCGCCCGCCGCGCCCGACCCGCGCCCCCATCCACGTCCCCGCGGGGACCACCAGCTGTACGTGGCCTCCGGCGCCCAGGACGGCCGTCCGGTCCGTGCCGTCGGGCGCGAGGAGCAGCAGTTCCAGCGCGTCGCCCTCGTAGAAGTGCCAGACCTCGTCGGTGGGCAGCCGGTGCAGGGCGGAGAAGTCGCCGGGGGCGGTGGTCAGGAGCGCGACGATCGCCGATCCCGCGGGGCGGCCTGTGGCGTCCGGCGGGCCCGCCCACGTGCGCCGGAACAGCCCGCCTTCCACCGGCAGCGGGATCAGCCCGTGCCGCGCGGCCACCTCTTGGGCTGATTCGACCCGTTCCACTCTTTCGGCCCGTTCGGCTCTTTCGGCCCGTTCGGCTCTCTCGACCTGTTCGGCGTTTTCGACCATGGTCGATCGCTCCCCGGGCCGCGCGCCTCATAACCCCGGTCTCACGGGCCGACCCGGTCGGCGCGGGGCGAAGGGAGAATGCGTTTCGGACAGATCTTCCGCTCGGGTCGATCAATGGGCCACACTGAGCCCGGACTTGCGGGTCCGGCCATGGGGAGGCCGGTGAACGGGGAGAGCGTGAACGGGGCAGACGGGGACGACGGGTTCGATCTGACGGGGAGCGGCGCGGAACCGCTGCGCCCGCAGGACCCGCGGCGGATCGGGACGATCCCACTGGTGGGCCGGCTCGGCGCAGGCGGCATGGGACGGGTGTACCTCGGCGTCGTCGACGGACGGTACGCCGCCGTCAAACAGATGCTGGCCTCCGTCGTCGCCGAGGACCGGGGGTTCCTGCGCCGCTTCGGGCAGGAGATGGACAACCTCGCACGGCTGCCGGCCGACGCCACGGCGCCCCTCCTCGCGAGCGACCGCACCGCCGAGCCGCCCTGGTTCGCCACCGGGTACGTGCCCGGCATCACCCTGTCCGAGGCCGTCGAACAGCACGGCGGCGCGCTCGTTGGCGACGCCCTGTGGCTGCTGCTGCGCGAGGTCGCCGAGGGCCTGACGGCGGTGCACGGCGACGCCATGGTCCACCGGGACCTCAAGCCGTCGAACGTCATGCTGACCCTCGACGGCGTCACCCTCATCGACTTCGGCATCGCCCGCGCCGCCGAGCAGAGCCAGCTGACGCAGACCGGGCTCGTCGTCGGCACACCCGCGTACATGTCACCCGAACAGGCCTCCGGCAAAAGAGGGTTGACCAGCGCGTCCGACATCTTCGCGCTGGGCCTCCTCGTCGGGTACGCGGCGAGCGGCCGCTGGCCGTTCTCCGACGCGGGCGAGGGCAGCCCGCTCTACCGCATCGTGCACGACGAGCCCGACCTCGCGCCGCTGCGCGAGCGCGACGCCGACCTCACGGAGCTCGTCGCGGCCTGCCTGGACAAGGACCCGGAGGGCCGCCCCACCGCCCCCGAACTGGTGGAACTCGCCGAGCGGCACGGCCCGTCGACCGCTCCCGTCTGGCCCGCTCCCGTCATGGAACTCCTGGCGGAACGCGCCGCGTTCGCCGCGCGGGTGCCGCCGACGGCGCTGTTGGACACGCCTCCGACGAGCCCCCCGACGAGTTCACCCACGACTCCGTCGACCACGCCGTCACCCGCCCCCACGACCGCCCCGGAGGTCACGCCCGGGGCCGAGCCCCCGCGGCGCGAGCGGCGACGGACGCGCATCGTGCTGGCCGTCGTCCCCGTCGTGGTGGTCTCGGCGGGGGCGACCCTCGCCCTCCAGAACCTGCCGTTCGTCAGCGGGTCGGACACCGCGGCGGGCTCGACGCCGTCCGCCTCCGTCGCGGCCCCGGCCGACCCCTCGCAGCCCTCCGGCACGGACGGCGAGGCGAAGCCCGGGGCGAAGAAGTCGAAGGACCCGAAGAAGTCCAAGGGGACCGAAGACCCCGACGACCCCAAGGGCCCCGGGAACAAGAACAAGGGAGACGCCAAGGACGGGGCGGGCGGCGGGTCGGCCGGAGCCGGGGACAAGGGCGATTCCGATGGCTCCGGCGGTTCCGGTTCCGACCGTTCGGGTGGGTCCGGAGACTCCGGTGACGCCGACGGAGACGGCTCGTCGGACTCCGGATCGGGTTCTGGCTCCGGTTCCGGTTCTGGTTCCGGCTCATCGGGAAGCGGCTCGGGAGGCGGTTCCTCCACGGGCCCCTTCCGCCTGAAGAACGCCGACAACGACGCGTGCCTGACCCAGGTCTACGGCTCCGCGGACGCCGGGAGCTGCGGCGATGCGAGCGCCTCCTGGAAGACCGTGCGCGCGGAGAACGACAGCTTCAAGGTCGTCAACAAGCAGTCGGGGTCCTGCCTGGTCGCCAACATGCTCGGCCAGGCCGTCTTCGTCGGCGACTGCACCCGGGGCAGCGCACGCCTCTGGCGCTGGGGCTCCGGCGGCACCCTGAAGAGCACGAGCAACGGCGGCTGCCTCGACCTGGCCTACGGGGGCGGCGTCGCCACCGGGACATGCGCGTCCGGCAAGGACTCGCAGCGCTGGGCGCACTAGCCGCCCGTACGTGCGACGGTCCTGACCCAAGTCGTCCATGCGGACGCGCGGAAGGCCAGGCCACGGGACACGTGACCTGGCCTTCCGTACGTCTGCGGCTACCTCTGCGGCTACCTCTGCGGCTACCCGTACGCCTACTTCGTCGGCGTCGCCTCGTAGCCGAAGCGGGCCGCCGTGGCCGTCAGCGCCGGGTGGGCGAAGCGTTCGGCCAGGTCGCCCTCGCCGATCCACTCGCGCCACTCGCCCACCTGTCCGCGCCGCATGATGCGGGCGTTCTTCGTGGACTCGTCCTCACCGGCGGACGCCGCGTCCTCGCGGGCGCGCATCGCCTTGAAGGAACTGCGGTCCGCGGCCTGGGCGACGACCTCCGGCGTCACGGACAGCCCCAGCGCGGCGAGCATCGCGGTGATCGCGCCGACCGGATGGGACTTCAGGTCCTCGAACCGCACCACCGCGAACTTCGAGAACTCCGGCGCCGCCTCCAGCCAGCTCCGGTAGAACCGGGCCCAGCCGGGGATCGAGGGCTCACCGTCACCGAGCCGCACGCGGTCCAGGAAGTCGGGGTACGTGAGCTTCCCGATCATGTCGGCGGCGTCCGGTATCCAGGAGCCGCCGAAGGACGAGAACCACTTGTAGGACGAGTAGATCGTGTCCCGCGGGTCCCGCACCACGAGGATCGCGCTGTTCACCGCGGAGTCGGCGAACACCTCGGGATAGAAGTGCGTCTTGATGAAGCGCTTCGCGCCAGGGCCGTCCGACGCCCCCGCCGCGCCGTCCCTGTCGCGCTCCGACGTGGCCGCCAACCGCTTGCGGTAGTACTCCAGTTGGGTCTCGACGGCCTGCGCCGCGCCGTCCCGCTCGTCGGGCGACTCGACGTACGGGTCGAGGTACTCGAAGCCGAGCTCGTGCACGATGTTGGCCACGAGCGCCTGCCCGGACCCCGGGTCGCCCGCCACGACGATGTCGTTCTCGCCGAGCAGCCGCGCGCTGCGCCGGGCCAGCTCGTCCGGCCGCAGCTTCTCCCGGACTGGGGAGTCCTCGGTCATGTCACACTTCCTGTCTCTCCGGGGTGGTTCACTTCTTGGCGCGCGCCGCGACCGCCCTGGTCAGGTAGGTGACTTCGAGCTTCTGCGCGTCCGCGAGGCGCTCGCGGATGAAGTCGAGGAACTGCTCGAACTTGGCGTCGCCGAGCTGGACGCGCACGTCGTTCACCGACTGCCACAGACCGATGTAGTGGTCGACGGTCTGCTCGACGGAGTGGCGGCCCTCCAGGACGACGACGTCGTCGAAGCGCGGGCTCGCGTTGAACTTGTCCGACAGCTCCTTGATCATCTGGGGGTGGGCGGAGGTGATCCGCTTGCGCTCCCCCATGAGGCGCTTGAGTTCGTTCTCGATGTCCACGAGAACGGGGTTCACCTCGATCAGCCGCGGGTTGTAGAGCGCGACGAACCAGCCGCCCGGGCGCAGCACGCGGCAGAACTCCGCGGTGCCCACCTCGAAGTCGACCCAGTGGAAGGAGGACGCCATGCTGATGAGGTCGGCCGAACCGTCCGGCAGGCCGGTCTTCTCGCCCTGTCCGGCCCGCCACTCGATCGAATAGCCCGCCGAGTCCGAGATGCCCTCGGCCCGCATGTTGTCGTTCGGCTCGACCGCGGTGACCGAGCGGAATCCGCCGTCCGCCACGATGCGGGTCCACAGGCCGGTGCCCGCGCCGACGTCGACGGCGTCCAGTTCGGCGGCCGGACGGCCGACCAGGCCGATCAGGGCGTCCCGCACCGAGGTCGCGTACCCCTCGCGGTACTTCGAGTAGTCCTTCGCCAGGTCGGTGAAATCTCCGTGCTTAAGCTTCGTCGACGTCGTCATGCGAGGCAGAGCTCCTTTTATTCTTCACTGAAAACAGAAAAGCCTTGGCAAGGCTCATCGGACCCTCACGCCACCGCGGAACTCAACCGCTCCTCGTGCGCGAGTCGAATCATGGTCGCCGCGGCCTTGGGGTCGATGTCCCCGTAGTTGGTGACGACGAGATCGGGATCGGTCGGGAACTCGGCGGACTGCCCGATTCCGACGATGTCCTTCGCGTCGTTCCCGCTGTAGACGCCCTTGCTGTCCCGGCGCTGGAGTTCCTCGACGGGAACGTCGAGCAGCACCTCGAAGTAGTCGGGCTGGTTCTCGCGGTTCCACCGCTGCACCTCGTGGAACAGCGAGATCGTCGCGACCACGACGACATGCCCCTGTCCCGCGAGCAGTTGCGACAGGCGCCCGTAGGTCATGGACGCCTTTATCCGGCTTTCCCGGTCGAAACCGGAGGTCATGCCGAGCGCGGTCCGCACCTGGTTCCCGTCCAGCAGAATCGGCTGCTGACCGCGCTGGAGCAGCTGTCGGACGAGTTCGCGCGCGACCGTCGTCTTGCCGGCTTCGGCAAGCCCGGTCACCCAGATGACCGTGCCGCCGGAATCGGCGCCTCCAACCCCGTTGGCTCCCATGGATGGCCTCCCTCAGTGGACGTACGGTCGGCGGAACGCTTCACAGCACGACTGTGCTGCTGTAAAGTTCCTCAGAAAATTTTGGGCACCGAAAATTCACCATGCATTACCGCAGGCACATTCCTGCGCGCATTACTCAAGGGATTCCGAGTGGCCCCATGAAATGGACGCTGATCGAGCGACCCCGTCAGTATTGTCCCGGCGTTTACCGGGCGTCCAATATCTGTTCGTACTGAAGCCTAGATCGGTCAGTTATGGAGATACGCCAGCTCGAGTACTTCGTCGCGGTCGTCGAGGACGGCAACTTCACCAGAGCGGCCGCCCGGGTCCATGTGACGCAGCCGGGAGTGAGCGCGCAGATCCGGCGCCTGGAGCGGGAACTCGGATACGAACTGCTCGACCGGTCCGGCCGCACGGTCCGCCCCACCGCCGTGGGCGAGGCCCTCCTGCCCTACGCGAAGGCGGCGTTGGCCGCGGTGCGCAACGCCCGGCTCGCCGTCGACCAGGTGGCCGGGCTGCTGCGGGGCCAGGTGAACGTGGGCATGGTGACGGTGGTGGCGTCCCTGGACGTGCCCGGAATGCTCGCGGACTTCCAGGCGGCGCACCCCGCCGTGGAGGTGGCCCTGCGCCAGGGCAGCACCGACGACCTCGTCGACGGGCTCAAGGACGGCGAACTCGACATGGCGTTCCTCGGCATGGCCGTGGAGCCCCCGGCGTTCCTGCGCACGGAGGTCGTCCACGCCGACCCGCTCGTCGCGGTGCTGCGCGCGGACGACGAGCTCGCGGAGCGGGACTCCCTGCTCCTGAAGGACCTCGCGTCCCGCCAGCTGATCTCGCTGCCGAGCGACAGCGGCACCCGGCGCCGTCTCGACACCTCCCTGGCCACGGCCGGAATCGACGCGCCGATCGCGTTCTCGGCGAGCGATCCCCAGGCGCTCGTGGACATGGCGGCGCGCGGATTCGGAGTGGCGATCCTGCCGCGCGGCGCCGTCCGTTCAGCGGGCGACGACCTGCGCCTCGTACCGTTCGCCGACCCGGACATGCACGGGCGGCTGTATCTGGCGTGGCCGGACGACCGGACGATCGACCCGGCGGCGCAGGCGGTCGTCCAGCATGCGCTCGACCGCATTCAGGAACGGGACGAGGCGGCGCGGAACGCGTACTGACGCTACGTCAGCACCTGGCCCGCAAGTGCCCTCCCGTGCCCGCCCGGCCGCCCGTCACTTCACCGGCTGCGGCTCACCGGCCTCGACCCCGGCGTCCTGCGGCGGCGGCTTGGCGGCCAGGAAGTCCTTGGCGCGGATCAGGAAGAAGGAGAAGACCGCGCCGACCAGAGCCACGACACCAGTGACGATCAGCAGGTCGTTGAGCGCCTCGGCGTACCCGGAGTGGAGCGCGGTGGCCACCTGCTCCCGCAGCGGCGCGGGCATGTCGTCGCTCAGGCCGGAGACGTTGCCGTGCTCGACGGCGGCGGCGATGGCCGGGGCGCGGTCGGCGAGTTCCGGGACGGCCGAGAGGTTGCCGATGACGTCGTCGTGCAGCGACGCCGTGAAGATGGAGCCGAGTACGGGGATGCTGGCGGCCATGCCGACCTGGCGGAAGGTGATGTTGATCCCCGACGCGGTGCCCGCCCGGTCCGGCGTGACCACGCCGACGGCGGTCGAGGCGAGCGGCGGGTTCACGACGCCGCTGCCGATGCCCGCCACGACGAAGCCAGGGATGAGGTGGACCCAGCTGCTCGACGCGTCGTTGCCCGACATGAGGAGCAGCCCCGCGCCGACCAGGAAGAGCCCCGGGCCGATGAGCCACTTCACCGGCAGGCGGCTGCTCAGCCGCCCCGCGATCGTCGACGCCACCAGGGCGCACACGCTGATCACCAGCAGCCGCACGCTGGACTCCAGGACGGAGTAGCCGAGCCCGTTCTGCAGGTACAGCACGAGGTAGAGGAGCATCGCGAACAGCGAGCCGTTCATCGTGAACGCGGCGACCGAACCTCCGACGAACGTCGGGGTGCGGAACAGCGACAGGTCGAACAGCGGCTGTGCGGAGCGGAGTTCCACGATCAGGAAGGTGACCAGGAGCACGGCGGCCGCGCCCAGCCACATCACGACGTCGGTGTTGCCCCACTCGGTCTCGCCGGCCCTGATCAGACCGTAGATCAGCGCGACGAGTCCGCCGGTGAAGAGGACGAAGCCCGGCCAGTCCAGACGCAGCTTGCGCCGTACCGGGGACTCCTCGACCTGCCACAGCGTCACCAGGATGGCGAGGAGTCCGATCGGTACGTTGACGAGGAAGATGCCCCGCCAGCTGATGTTGCTGGCGATCAACCCGCCGAAGACGGGCCCGAGTCCGGTGGCGATGCCCGTCACCGCGCCCCAGATGCCGAACGCCACGCCCCGCTCCTTGCCGGTGAAGTTCCGGGCGAGGAGCGCCAGTGACGTGGCGTACATGACCGAGCCGCCGATGCCCTGCGCGGCGCGGGAGAGGATCAGCATCAGCGGAGTGGAGGAGACGCCGCAGAGCAGCGAGCTGACGGTGAAGACGGCGAGTCCCACCAGGAACAGCTTGCGGTAGCCGAAGCGGTCGGCCAGCGAACCGCCGACCAGCAGCATCGCGGCGAGGGTGAGCGAGTAGGCGTCGACCACCCATTGCGCGTCGGCGAAGCTGGTGTCGAGCCCGCTCTGGATCTGCGGCAGCACGACCGTGACGATGGTGGCGTCCAGCAGGATCATGAAGGTCGATGCACAGACGACCACCAGGGTCCACCATCGTTTGGCCATCACCGATCTCCCCCACATCTGTCGCTGACGTGCGCGAACGTGAACCGGGCGGAGCCCGGCCGAACCGCGCCCGGCCGTGCGGTACTTGGCCGGGCCGTGCCTACTTGGGCTGGATGAACTCGGGCTGGTCGAGGATGCGCAGCCAGGAGCCGTCGGGCTGGCGGCGGACCACCTGGGCGCGGGCGCCCGTGCCGTCCTTCGGCGGGGTCGACGTGAGCGCGATGTCACCGTTGATCAGAGTCGGAAGGGGCTCCTCCGGCTCGAACTTGGGGTTGCGCGTCATCGCCATCTCCCACAGCTTGCGGATGGCTTCGCGCCCCTCGGTGATCTGCCCGGGCGGGAAGGCGACGACCGCGTCCTCCGCGTAGAGCTCGGCGACGCCGGTCGCGTCGCCCTTGTTGGCGCGCTCCACGAACAGACGCGTAATGTCTTCCGGCTTGTAAGCCTTCTCGTATTCGGACACAGGGGGGCCTCTCGTTCAGAGCTGATTTCCAGCACCGACCAGCTTGGTCGCGCGGAACAGGCAAGTCCAACTCCCATTACTTCTGGCTGCCAGAAGCAATGGATCTGGATCGGCCCCGCGGTCCAGCCCGCGGCACGAGCGGCTGCGGCACGAGCGGCTGCGGCTCAAGTGACCGCGGCACGGGGGACCGCGCCACGAGCGACCGCGGCACGAGCGACCGCGGCAACTGAGGAATTCCTCAGTCACCACGCCGGCGCTCCCGCCGTACCATCACTGCCCTCGGCAAGCAGCCCGCCCCCTGCCGACGGTCGGCGCCGCGCCCTCTCCTCCCTTCCCCCACCCCGCACACCGAAGACGGAGGCACCCATGTCATCCATGCGATCCACGCGATCCACGTCCTGTCACACTCCGCACATGCACCGTCACGTCACGCGAGCGTCGCGATGAGGGTCGACGTCGCCTGGTGGCATCTGGACGGCACGCCGCAGACCATCGAGTCGATGCGCGCGCACCTGCGGGAGAACACGCTGGATCACTGGACCAAGGTGCCGGGCCTGCGGCTGAAGATCTATCTGGCGGACCGTGAACAGAACCGGTGGGGCGCGATGATGCTCTGGGAGCACGAGCGGCCGCCGCTCGACCAGATGCCGCCGAACGCGGCCCTCGCACTGATCGGCCGACCGCCGGACGTGCGCGTCACCTTCGAGGCGGAGGGCACGGTGGAGGGCGTGTACGAACTGGCCACACTGCAGGCCCTCGGCCCCGCTTTCGCCGGTGTGGAGACCGTCGGCCGACCCCTGGGCCAGGCCGTCGGCGATCCCGTCGGCGCCGACGGAATGTGACGGCCCGACGGTGTTGACACGACGGAATGGCCCCGGTTCCAATGTCCTCGGTTTTCTCCCGGGGAGACGATTTCCGAACCGCGCTCCCCGCCTTTTCCCCCACCAATTCCGGGACCGCCACCCCGACTTCCGCACCGACTTCCGCATTGACTTTCGCATTGACTTCGAAATGGACCCCATAGCCGGGAGGGCAACGACCACATGACGTCGAACACCTGGGATGTCCTCGACCTCCCGCCCGGCACCCGGCCCGACCCCGACGCCTACATCAAGGCCGCGATGGAGTGGCACTTCGGCCCCGAGACCGGCTCTCCGTACTGGCTGGAGCGCGCGAAGTCCCTGGACTTCGACCCGCGCACCGACATCTCCACCCACGCCGACCTCGTACGCTTCCCCAACGTCGCCGCCGAACTGCGCACCGTCCCCGCCGAGGACCTGATCCCGCGCGGATACGGCGAACACCCGGACGTGCGCGGCGTCTTCGAGAGCGGCGGCACCACCGGCGCCCCCAAACGCGTCGTCCTGCTCGGCGACTGGCGCGAGCGCCTGCTGGCCTGGACCAGCGAGCAGCTCGACGCACACGGCTTCCCGCGGGGCGCAAACTGGCTGGGAATCGTTCCCACAGGGCCGCACATCGTGGGCGAGCTCTTCCGGGGTTCGGCGACCACCCACGGCACCCACGGGTTCACCATCGACCTCGACCCGCGCTGGGTGAAGCGGCTGATATCCGAGGGCCGCGGCAGCGAGGCCGACGACTACGCCGAGCACGTCGTCGACCAGGCGGCGGAGGTGCTGCGCTCCCAGAACATCGGCATCCTCACCGTCACTCCACCGGTCCTCGAGCGGATCTCCCGGCGCGACGATCTCGTGGAGCTGATCAACGAGAAGGTGCGGGCGATCCGTTGGGGCGGCACACAGCTCGACCCGGACTCCCGCCACGTGTACCGGACGGAGATCTTCCCCGACACCGTCTTCTCCGGGAACTACGGCAGCACGATGATCCTGGGCTTCGCGGGCGAACGCCCCGGCCTCGGCGACGACGACCCCTGCGTCTTCGACACGCTGAGCCCCTACGTGACCTTCTCGGTCGTCGACCCGGAGACGATGCGCCCGGTCCCGTACGGGGAGCGCGGCCGCGTCGTCGCCAACCACGTCAGCAAGTCGTTCCTGCTCCCCAACAACCTCGAACGCGATCTCGCCACGCGCGTCGAGCCGCTCGACGGCGGCCCCGGCGACTCCGTGGCCGACATCGCCCCCGTCTCCAGGTTCGAGAACGAGGACGTGGTGGAGGGGGTGTACTGATGACACCGGCACCCGTACGGGACAACCCGCCCCTCCAGCTCGACGCGCTCGGCCCGCGCGGCGGGTTCCGGGCCAGGAACCGCCAGTCCGTCACGGACGTGACCGGCGCTCCCGTCGCCGAACTGAGCCTCGTACCACCGCCGTTCACCAGCCGCACGATGTCGGCGCTGCGGCGCGCGGAATCCGCGCCGTCCGAGGAGCGGATACGGCGGATCGCCGCGGCCGCCGACCTGTTCGCCACCGGCACCGTCGCAGGCCTGAGCGTGCCGGAGTACTGCCTGCTGGTCAGCCGCGTCGGAGGCGTCCCGCTCACCGAGGTCGCGTCGGCCGTCGACCGCATCGCCGAACGGCTCAGGGACATCGGGTCCGGCATCGCACAGGCGCGGCCCGCCGGCGCGGTGACCGACTGGCGCGACCCGCTCGCCCGGTCCGGCCGGGCCGTCCACACCCGGCGCGGCGACGTGTTCGCCGTCCACGCGGCCGGCAACCACCCCGGCACCCACAGCCTGTGGCCCGAGGCGCTCGCGCTGGGCTTCCGCGTCGCGGTCCGGCCCTCCCGCCGCGAGCCGTTCACCCCGCACCGGCTCGTCACGGCGCTGCGCACCGCGGGGTTCGGGAACGACGAGATCACGCTGCTGCCCACCGACCACGCGGGTGCCGACGCGGTCCTGCGCGGCGCCGACCTGGGCCTGGTCTACGGCGGCGAGGACGTCGTCCGCAAGTACGGCGCCGATCCGACCGTCCTGCTCCAGGGACCGGGCCGCTCCAAGATCCTCCTGACGGCCGACGTCGATTGGCGCGACCACCTCGACACCCTCGTGGACTCGGTCGCGGGACGCGGCGGCACGGGGTGCGTGAACACGACGGCCATCCTGGTCGAGGGCGACCCGGCCCCCCTGTGCGAGGCGCTCGCCGAACGGTTCGCGGCGCTGCCCAGCCTCCCGCCGGAGCACCCGAAGGCCGTCCTGCCCGTCCAACCGGCCGCGGGCGCACGGGCGATCGCCGCGTACGTGGAGCGCCGTGCCGCCGGGGCGAGGGCCTGGCTCGGCGCGGACACGGTCGCCGACGAACTGGGCGACGGCAGCGCGGTGTTGCGTCCCGCCGTCCACCAACTCGACCGCGCCGGCGCCCCGCAGCTGGGCGCCGAGCTCCCCTTCCCCTGCGTATGGGTGGCCCCTTGGCGCCCGGCGGACGGCATCGCCCCCCTACGGGACAGCCTGGTCCTCACCGCGCTGACCGCCCAGGAGCCGCTCCTCGACCGGCTCCTCGCGGAACCGACCATCGCCAACCTGTACGTCGGCGACCACCCGACGCACTGGATGCGCCCCGGGCTGCCGCACGACGGGTACCTCGCGGACTTCCTGATGCGCACGAAGACGGTGATACGGGACTGACCGCGCGGGAGCGGGTCGGCCGAGGAACAGCAGGAGGCCGCCCCGCCCCGCAGTGAGCGCTCACTTCAGCGCGGCGCGGCTGTTCACTTCCTGTGCGACGTTGAGCCAGACCTCGCCACAGGCCCGGGCCACGTCCGCCACCATGTCGACGCAGTGGGCCGGGACGCTCTCGATGAGCCGGGTCCACTCGTCCTGCGGGAGGGTGGCGGCGTCAAGCAGCCGCAGCAGCAGGCGGCCCGAGTCGGTGAAGCGGATGGAGGGGTCGCGCTTCAGGATCGGGATCAACTCCGCGGCGACGGGCGCGACGGACGCGACGGCTGCGGACGTCGCAGGCGGCGCGGCCCCTTCCACGGGGTCGGGTGCCACCCGGGCCGACACGGAGGGCGTCGTCGCACGGCCGGTCACCACCTGCGCGGGCACGGTCGCGCCCGGCGTGCGGTCGGGCGCGTCCTGCGTGAGGTCGCGCGCGTCCTGCCGCGACGAGCGCGGCCGCGGCAGGTCGAGGTCGTCCTGCTCCAGCTTCCTGCGCACGTCACGGGCGGTGGACCGGGACACGCCCGCGGCACCGGCGATCTGCCGCAGCGTGGCGTCGGGATGGGCCCGGATGAACTCGCCCGTGGCGGCGCGCGCCCCGGAACCGTCGACCGGCCGCGTCCGTCCGTCGCGGCCGATCCGTACGGGCGCGGCGGGCAGCCCGTCGCCGAGCCGGCGCCGGATGCTGCCGACCGTCTTGGGCGAGAGACCGGCGAACGAGGCGATCATGCGGTCCGACCAGTGCGGGTGGGAGTGGATGATCCGCGTCGCCGCCACGTTGCGGTCGGCCCGGGTGAGAGGCAGCCCGTGGGTGGTGTTCGCCTGCACGGCGACGACGAAGACGTCGGCCTCGTACCCGTCGAGGAACCGTACGTCGATCTCCCGGTCCCCGCGCAGCACCGTCGCCCGCAACCGGTGCATGCCGTCGATGACCCGCATCGTGGGCCGGTGCACGAGGATGGGCGGCAGGTCGGCCCCGGACTCGGCCAGGACCCGGATGTGGTCGACGTTCTCGCCGACGAGGCGTGGCGAGTCGGCCGACCAGAGCAGGTCGACGGCGACCCGTTCCACGGGCAGGGAGTGCGGCCGCACGTCCCACGGCTTCTGCCGCCGCATTTCTTCTGTTATGTGCTCCGGTATCCCACTCCTGTTCCCACTCCCATTCCTGTTCCCATTCCCGTTCGCCTCGTCTTCCGCAACCTCTGTCGACTCGCTCGCATACATGAACCCATCGCCCCCTGTTCAGAGTTCGCATGGAGAAAGTAGTTGTTCACTTAAATTACCGTCCGCGTACCTGCGGGAGCCACTGGGAAAGGTGTCACGCAAAATCAGACTGCACGACTTCAAGCCAAATTTTCCAAACGGCTTGACAGCCCTACCCCTCCAATGCAAGGAGGCAAATCCCCACCCCCTTACTAGAATCAGCAGGCATGGAACTCAGGCAGCTCGAATACTTCGTCGCAGTGGCCGAGGAGGAGAACTTCACCCGTGCCGCCGAGCGCGTGCACATCAGCCAGTCCGGGGTGAGCGCCCAGATCAGGCAGTTGGAGCACGACCTCGGGACGTCCCTGTTCGACCGCTCGGGCCGCACCGTCCGGCTCACCCCCGCAGGGGTCGCCGCACTGCGGCACGCCCGGTCCGCACTGGCCGCCGCCGACGCCGTCCGTCAGGCGGTGGACGAGGTGAACGGCCTCATCCGGGGCAGGCTCGTGGTCGGCATGGTGACCGCCTGCACGGTCACGCCGCTCTTCGACGCACTGTCCGCGTTCCACCACCGGCACCCCGGCGTGGAGATCGTCCTCCTCGAGGACGCCTCCGACCGCCTGCTGGAACGTCTGCGCGCGGGCACCGCCGACCTGGCCCTCGTCAGCACCTCCGGCACACCACCGCCCGGCCTGGAGGCGTACGAGATCATCCGCGAGCCCCTGGTCGCCGCGATGCCACTCGGCCACCCGCTCTGCGAGCAGCCCCGGGTGACCCTGAAGGACCTGGCCCGGCACTCGGTGGTGAGCCTCCCGGCCGGCACGGGGGTGCGCAAGGTCTTCGACGACGCGTGCGCGGCGGCGGGCGTCGACATCGAGATCGCGTTCCAGGCCGGCGCACCCAGCGCGATCGCGGACCTGGCCATCCGCGGCCTGGGCGTCGCCATCCTCTCCGAGTCCCTGGTGGCCCAGCACCGCCCCCGCCTGACGACCCGCCCCATCGAGGACATCCACACCGAGCCCGTCCTCTCCCTGGCCTGGTCCTCCACGGAGAACCCGGCCCTGCGCGAACTGGTCCACCACTGCCGCCAGTCCTTCGCCCGCCCGTCCCCCCTGGCCCCGACCCCCGAATCGGCCCCCACGTCGGTGCCACAACCGACGCTGTCGCCGCAGTGACCACCTGAACGACAGAACCCCAGCTCAGAAGAGTCTGAGCTGGGGTTCCAGTGGAGCCGCCTTCGGGATTCGAACCCGAGACCTACGCATTACGAGTGCGTTGCTCTGGCCATCTGAGCTAAGGCGGCACGCCGTCCGCACCATCGTGCGATCAGCAACGCGGCCAAGTCTACACAGTTTTCGGGGGTGCTCCGCACACCCCCTCGTCGGGGCTATGAGCAGCGCTTTCCGTCCTTCGGGACGGTGCCCTTCAGGAGGTACGCGTTGATCGTCGAGTCGACGCACTCGCTGCCGCGGCCGAACGCCGTGTGGCCGTCGCCCTCGTACGTGAGCAGGTGGCCGGAGGAGAGCTGGGAGGCCAGGGCCTTCGCCCAGCGGTAGGGGGTCGCCGGGTCACGGGTCGTGCCCGCGACCACGATCGGGGCCGCGCCCTTCGCCTCGATGCGGTGCGCCGTGCCCGTGGCCCGCACCGGCCAGTACGTGCAGTTCAGCGAGGTCCAGGCGAGGCCCTCGCCGAAGACCGGGGAGGCCTTCTCGAAGGCGGGGAGCGCCTTCCTCACCTCGTCCGGGGAGCGGAAGGCGGGCGGCAGGTCCAGGCAGTTCACGGCCGCGTTGGCGAACATGAGGTTCGCGTACTTTCCGTCGCTGTCCCGCTCGTAGTAGCCGTCGGAGAGGGCGAGCAGGCCCGAGCCGTCCCTGTTCCTCATCGCCGAGGTGAGCGCGTCGCGCAGCTGGGGCCAGCCCGCCTCGTCGTACATCGCGGCGATCACGCCCGTCGTGGCGAGCGCCTCGCCGAGCTGCCGGCCGCTGCTGTCGCCCGTGCTCAGCGGCGTGCCGTCCAGTTCGCCGAGGAAGGCCTTGAGGCGCTTGCCCGCGTCCTCCGGGCTCTTGTCGCCCAGCGGGCAGTCCGCGCCGCGTGCCACGCAGTCCTTCGAGAAGGACCGGAAGGCCGTCTCGAACCCGGCTGTCTGGTCCTCGTTCATGCGGCGCGCGGAGAGCGAGGGGTCCATCGCGCCGTCGAGGACCAGGCGGCCCACCCGCGCGGGGTAGAGCTCGGCGTACGTCGCGCCGAGGAACGTCCCGTACGAGGCGCCGACGAACGACAGCTTCTCGTCACCGAGCACCGCGCGCAGGACGTCCATGTCGCGGGCCGCCTCGACCGTCGAGACGTGCGGCAGGATGTCGGCCGACTGCTGCTCGCAGCCTGCCGCGAACGCCTTGAAGGCGGTGCTCAGGTCATCCGTCTCGCGCCGGTCGTCGGGGGTGACGTCGGTCTGCGTGTACGCGTCCATCCGCTTGCCGTCGAGGCAGGTGACGGGTTCGCTGCGGGCCACACCGCGGGGGTCGACGGCCACCATGTCGTAGTGGGCGCGGACCTCCTCGGGGTAGCCGAGACCCGCGTACGACTGGAGGTAGCCGATCGCCGAGCCGCCGGGGCCGCCGGGGTTGACCAGGAGCGAGCCGAGGCGGCCGCTCTTCTTGGTGGCCTTCTTGCGGGCGACCGCCAGTTTGATGTCGCCGGCCTCGGGCTCGGCGTAGTCGCGCGGCGCCTTCATGGAGGTGCACTGGAAGCCGGGGACACCGCACTCGTGCCAGCTCAGCTTCTGCCCGTAGTACGGGGCGAGCTCGGCCGGGACCGAACGGGACACCGACGCCAGGGCGGTGTCCGCCGTCGAACTCCTCGCCGAGCAGCCGGAGATGAGCAGCCCGGCGGTCACGAGCAGAGTGCCCCACGTGCGGAGCGAAGGGTGACGGCTGCGACGGCGGCGACGGCTGGTGTCCATCACGCGAGGGTAACTCTCCGCGAGGTGACGATCACTCATGGCGCTCGTACGAGTGACTCCGTCAACCGCTCACAGCTCACAGCTCACAGCTCAATCAACCACTCGCCGCGGGCTGGACCCCACCCCTCCGGTCACCCCGCCCGCAGCGCCATCGTCATCGCCTCGACGGCGAGCAGCGGTGCCACGTTGCGGTCCAGGGCGGTGCGGCAGGCGCCGATGGCCTCGATGCGGCGCAGCGTGGCCTCGGGCGAAGTGCCCAGGGCCATCCGCTCCAGCATGTCCTGCACCTCGGTGTTCGCGATCGCCACCCGGGAACCCAACTGCAGCGCCAGCACATCGCGGTAGAGCCCGGTGAGGTCGATGAGCGCGAGTTCCAGACTGTCGCGCTGCGTCCGGGTCCTGCGGCGCTTCTGACGGTCCTCCAACTCCTTCATCACGCCGGCCGTGCCGCGCGGCATCCGGCCGCCCTGTGCCGCGCCGAGCGCCGCCTTCAGCTCCTCGGTCTCCTTGGTGTCGACCTCCTCGGCGACCTGCTTGGCGTCCTCGGAGGCCGTGTCGATCAGTTCCTGCGCCGCCTTCAGGCAGCCGCCGATGTCCGCCACCCGCAGCGGCAGCTTCAGGACGGCGGCCCTGCGCTCCCGCGCGCGCGGGTCGGTGGCCAGCCGCCGGGCGTGACCGATGTGCCCCTGCGTGGCGCGCGCCGCGGCCGCCGCCACGTCCGGCTCGATGCCGTCTCTCCGTACGAGCACGTCGGCGACCGCGTGCACCGGCGGCGTACGCAGGGTCAGGTGGCGGCAGCGGGAACGGATGGTCGGCAGCACGTCCTCCAGGGAGGGCGCGCAGAGCAGCCACACGGTGCGGGGGGCGGGCTCCTCCACGGCCTTCAGGAGGACGTTGCCCGCGCCCTCGGTGAGGCGGTCGGCGTCCTCGAGGACGATGACCTGCCACCGTCCGACAGCGGGCGAGAGCTGCGCCCTGCGGACCAGTTCGCGGGTCTCCTTCACGCCGATGGACAGCATGTCCGTGCGCACCACTTCCACATCGGCGTGGGTGCCGACGAGGCTGGTGTGGCAGCCGTCGCAGAAGCCGCAGCCCGGGGCGCCGCCGAGCGCGCGGTCCGGGCTCGTGCACTGCAGGGCGGCGCCGAAGGCGCGCGCGGCGGTGGCCCGTCCGGAGCCGGGCGGGCCCGTGAACAGCCAGGCGTGCGTCATCTTCGACGCCTCCGGCGGCGGGGTGCCCGCGCTGGTCGCGGTCACCAGCGCGTCGGCGTCCCGAGCGGCGGCAGCCAGCTGCTCGCTCACCCGCTCCTGACCCACCAGGTCGTCCCACACGCTCATGGGGTCACCGCCTTACGCTGCGCTCTGCTCCGGCCCGGGCACCGGATTCCGGTCCGGCACCGAGGCCCGGTGGTCCGACACCGGACTGCCCATTGTGGAGGACGCCACTGACAATCCCGGCGCCGCGGGCCGTCGCGAGGCCCAGCGGCCTCACCGGCCCCACCCGCCTCGTCGGCCTCAGCAACCTCAGCGGCCCTTGCGTCCGCGGCGCCCCCGCCTGCCCTCGCTCTGGTTCTGCTCGTCCTCGTCCTCGGCCTCGCCCTCGTGCGAACCGAGCAGTTCGTCCGCCAGCGACGGCAGGTCGTCGAGCGGCGTCTCCTCGGCCCAGTCGGAGCGGGAGCGCCGGGGCACTCCCTGCTCGTCGATCTGGGGCAGTTCGCGGGTCCGCTCGTTCGGGCTCTCGGACGCCTGGGAGGGACGCTCGTCCCTGAAGTACCCCGGCGGCACCTTGTCCTCCGAGACGGTCGGCAGCACCGCCGTCTCGTCCGCGGCGCCCTCGGGGGCGGGCGGCTGCGGCAGCACCTCGGTGTCCTCGGGGCCGGGCCCGTCGGCCGTGACCGCCGGCAGCACCGCCGTCTCATCGGCGGCCCCCGCGGGCTGCGTCACGACGGGCGTGGCCACAGTGGTCTCGTTGTCCGTCTCGGGCGGCTCCGCGGAAGATGCCTTGTCCTCCGTGGCAGCGGCCTTCTCCTCGGAAGCAGGCCTCGTAGACGCACCGGTAGCCGCAGAGCCCTTAGACGCTGAGCCCGTAGACCCAGAACCGGTAGCCGCAGGCCCCGCAGCCGCAGCCCCCGCGGAAACCGACCTCGAAGAAGCCGCCGCGGCCGCAGCCGCAGCCGCGGAGGCCGCCGCGAGGCGCCGCGCCTCCTCCGCCCGCAGCAGTGCCTCCTCGGCCTTCCGCTGCTTCTCGAGCCGCCGCTCCTCCGCCTCGGCCCGGCGCCGCGCCTCTTCCTCGGCCTCCCGGCGGCGCCGCTCCTCCTCGGCCGCCCTGACCTTCTCCTCGGCCAGCAGCCTGGCCTGCTCCTCCTCGGCCTTGCGGCGTGCCTCCTCGGCGCGCTTCTTGGCCTCCTCGGCCTGCCGCTCGGCCTCGCGGCGCTGGGCCTCTTCCAGCTCGCGGCGCTTGCGCGCCTCCTCCTCGGCACGGAGCTTGGCCAGCTGCTCCTGGCGCTCGCGCTCCAGGCGCTCCTCCTCGGCCTTGCGCGCGGCCTCTTCCTCGGCCTTGCGCCGGGCCTCCTCCTCGGCGGCCTTGCGGGCCTCTTCCCTGGCCTTCACCTCGGCCTCGGAGAGCGGGAGCACCACGTCGAGCCGGTGCCGGATCACGGTCGTGACCGCCTCCGGCTCCTGGGCGGCGTCGACGATCAGGTACCGCCCCGGGTCGGCGGCGGCGAGGGTGAGGAAACCGGAGCGCACGCGCGCGTGGAACTCGGCGGGCTCCGACTCGAGGCGGTCGGGCGCCTCCGTGAACCGCTCGCGGGCGGCCTCCGGGGACACGTCGAGCAGGCACGTCAGGTGCGGTACGAGACCGCCGGTCGCCCAGCGGTTGATGCGGGCGATCTCGGTCGGCGACAGGTCGCGGCCTGCGCCCTGGTAGGCGACGGACGAGTCGATGTAGCGGTCGGAGATGACCACGGCGCCGCGCTCCAGCGCGGGACGCACGACCGTGTCGACGTGCTCCGCGCGGTCGGCGGCGTACAGCAGAGCCTCGGAGCGGTGCGAGAGACCGGCCGACGACACGTCGAGGAGGATCGACCGCAGCCGCTTGCCGACGGGCGTCGCCCCCGGCTCGCGCGTGACGACGACCTCGTGGCCCTTGGCGCGGATCCACTCGGCGAGCGCCTCGGCCTGCGTCGACTTGCCCGCGCCGTCGCCGCCCTCCAGGGCGATGAAGAAGCCGGTGGCGCAGGTGCCCTGCGCCGGGTCGTCGCCGCCGCGCAGCGCGTCGAGCAGGTCGTGCCGCAGCGGTACGCCCTGCCGGTCGTCGGCCTTGGCGAGGACGATCGCGGCCACCGGCAGCAGCAGCGCGCCGACCAGCATCAGCGTGAAGGCGGCGCCGCCGTGGTCGAAGACGAACTTGCCGTTGACCATGCGGTGCGGGCCGATCGCCGCGGCGACCACCGGGGCGATCAGCGCGCCGAGCGCGAGGGTGAGCCGTACGACCGCGTGGAGGTGTTCCGTCGTGCGGGCCCTGCGATAGTCCTCGACCTCCTGGTCGAGCAGCGCGTGCCCGGTGTTCGCGGCGACGCCCGCGCAGACCCCCGCGAGGGCGAGGAGCAGCAGCACGGTCGTCACGTCGGGCACGAGGCCCGCGGCGAGCAGCGCGACGCCCGTGAGGGCGATGGCGAGCGCGAGCAGGCGGCGGCGCGAGAGCGAGGGCAGCACGGACGGCGCGGTGCGGATGCCGACGGCGGTGCCGCCGGTGAGGGCGAGGACGATCAGGCCGTACGTGACGGGTCCGCCGCCGAGGTCCTTGGCGTGCAGTACGGCGACGGCGACGGCGGCCGCGACGGCTCCGGCGACGGCGGCGCAGGCAAGGACGAGGAGCGGGATGGCGCCGGTGCGGCCCTTGTCCGGGCTGGTGCCGGTGCGCGGCCTGCGCAGCCCTTCGAGCGGGCTACGCGCGCGTGGCGTCTGCGCACCGGGAAGTTCGAGGAAGTAGACGATCGAGAGCGACGCGGCGAAGAGCCCGGCGGCCACGAAGGAGGCGAGCCCGGCCTGGTGCAGGTCGAACCAGTCGAGACCGGCGCCGAGGAGGTTCCCGATGAGCGTGATGCCGACGAGGATCACGGCCGCGACGGGCAGCGCGAGGAATCCCGTACGCAAAGCCAGGCGCCGCAGTGCGTCCATGTGGTCCGGCAGCGGCCTTATCGTCGCGCCCTCCAGGGGCGGCGCGGGCAGCAGCGCGGGCGCCGCGCTCTCCCTGGCGACGGTCCAGAAGCGCTCGGCGACGCCGACGACGAAGGACGTCACCAGGATCACCGCGAGGGCGTCGTCGGGCGTCCAGTCGATCCACAGCGGCGCGACGACCAGCAGCGCGGCCCGCACGCCGTCGGCCCCGACCATGGTCCAGCGGCGGTCGAGCGGTCCGTCCGGGGAGGTGAGGGAGGTGAGTGGCCCCAGGAGCACCGCTCCGAAGAGCAGCGTCGCGAGGACGCGCGCTCCGAAGACAGCGGTCACGGCGAGGGCCACCCCTCGGTAACCGCCGCCGAAGGCGCCTTCGGCGATGGCGGACTGGAGCGCGAGGATCACCAGAACGAGGAGCGCGAGCGCGTCGCCGACACTGTCGACGAGGTGGGCGCTCCACAGCCGCTTCAGTGGGGGTACGCGCAGCAAGGCGCGGACGGCACGCTCTCGGGAATCTGCGACCAGGGCGTCGTCGGGGGCCGGGATTCCGGCCGTTGGCTGCTCGGCACGCGTCATCCGTCCAGCCTATCTGGACGGACTGACTCCCCGCCGAGCCACCCGAACAAACGACCGTCTGGTCCATCTGGTCCAGTTGCAGGCGGAACGTGCCGTTTCAGGGGGTGCACAGACCAGTGCCGGGCGCCTCCAGTGAGGCACCCGGCACCTTGGAAAAGCCGACGGAGGTCAGTCCTCCGAGGCCGCCTTGGACGCGGCCGCCGTCTTCTTGGCGGTCGTCTTCTTGGCGGTCGTCTTCTTCGCCGCGGTGGTCGTCTTCTTGGCCGCCGTCTTCTTGGCGGCGGTCTTCTTGGCGGGGGCCTTCTTCGCGGCGGTCTTCTTCGCGGGCGCCTTCTTCGCCGTCTTCTTGGCAGGGCCCTTCGCACGCTTCTCCGCGAGGAGTTCGTAGCCCCGCTCCGGGGTGATGTCCTCCACGGAGTCCGCCGCCCGCAGTGTCGCGTTCGTCTCGCCGTCGGTGACGTACGCGCCGAAGCGGCCGTCCTTGACCACGACCGGCTTTCCGCTGACCGGGTCCTCGCCGAGCTCCTTGAGCGGCGGCTTCGCCGCGGCGCGGCCACGCTGCTTCGGCTTGGAGTAGATCTCCAGAGCCTCCTCCAGCGTGATCGTGAAGAGCTGCTCCTCGGTGTCGATGGAGCGCGAGTCCGTGCCCTTCTTCAGATACGGGCCGTACCGGCCGTTCTGCGCGGTGATCTCGACGCCCTCGGCGTCGGCACCGACCACGCGCGGCAGGGACATCAGCTTGAGGGCGTCCGCGAGGGTGACCGTGTCGAGCGACATGGACTTGAAGAGCGAGGCGGTGCGCGGCTTGACCGCGTTCTTGCCGGTCTTCGGGGTGCCCTCGGGGAGGATCTCCGTCACGTACGGGCCGTAGCGGCCGTCCTTGGCGACGATCTGGCGGCCCGTCTCGGGGTCGGCGCCCAGCTCGAAGTCGCCGCTCGGCTTGGCGAGCAGCTCCTCCGCGTACTCGACGGTCAGCTCGTCGGGCGCCAGGTCGTCGGGGACGTCCGCGCGCTGGTGGTTCTCGGAGTCGCGCTCGCCGCGCTCGATGTAGGGGCCGTAGCGGCCGACGCGCAGCACGACGTCGTTGCCGACCGGGAAGGACGACACCTCGCGGGCGTCGATCGCGCCGAGGTCGGTGACGAGCTCCTTGAGTCCGCCGAGGTGGTCGCCGTCGCCGTTGCCCGCCTCGGCGGCGCTGCCGGAGCCCTCGCCCTCGCCGAAGTAGAAGCGCCGCAGCCACGGCACGGCCTGCGCCTCGCCCCGCGCGATGCGGTCGAGGTCGTCCTCCATCTTGGCGGTGAAGTCGTAGTCGACGAGCCGCCCGAAGTGCTTCTCAAGGAGGTTGACCACGGCGAACGACAGGAAGGAGGGCACGAGGGCCGTCCCCTTCTTGAAGACGTATCCGCGGTCGAGGATCGTGCCGATGATCGACGCGTACGTCGACGGGCGGCCGATCTCGCGCTCTTCGAGCTCCTTGACCAGGCTGGCCTCGGTGTAGCGGGCCGGGGGCTTGGTGGCGTGACCGTCGACGGAGATCTCGTCGGCGGAGAGCGGGTCGCCCTCGCTGACCTGCGGGAGCCTGCGCTCGCGGTCGTCCAGCTCGGCGTTCGGGTCGTCGGCGCCCTCCACGTAGGCCTTGAGGAAGCCGTGGAAGGTGATGGTCTTGCCGGACGCGCTGAACTCGGCGTCGCGGCCGTCGGCGGCGCGGCCACCGATCTTCACCGTGACGGAGTTGCCGGTCGCGTCCTTCATCTGGGAGGCGACGGTCCGCTTCCAGATCAGCTCGTAGAGCCGGAACTGATCACCGGTCAGGCCGGTCTCTGCGGGCGTGCGGAAACGATCACCCGACGGGCGGATCGCCTCGTGCGCCTCCTGCGCGTTCTTGACCTTGCCGGCGTACGTGCGCGGCTTGTCCGGCAGGTAGTCGCTGCCGTAGAGCTGCGTGACCTGCGTGCGGGCGGCGGTGACGGCCGTGTCGGACAGCGTCGTGGAGTCCGTACGCATGTAGGTGATGAAGCCGTTCTCGTACAGCTTCTGGGCCACCTGCATGGTCGCCTTGGCGCCGAAGCCGAGCTTGCGGCTCGCCTCCTGCTGCAACGTCGTCGTACGGAACGGCGCGTACGGCGAGCGGCGGTACGGCTTGGACTCGACCGAACGTACGGAGAAGTTCGTGTCCTGGAGCGCGGCGGCCAGCGAGCGGGCGTTGGCCTCGTCCAGGTGGAGGGTGCCCGTGCTGTTGGCCTTCAGCTGCCCGACCGAGTTGAAGTCGCGGCCCTGGGCGACGCGCTTGCCGTCGACCGTGGTGAGGCGGGCGACCAGCTGCGAGGGGTCGGAGGCGTCACCGGCGCGGCCGGTGCCGAAGGTGCCGGTCAGGTCCCAGTACTCGGCGGAGCGGAAGGCGATGCGCTCGCGCTCCCGCTCGACGACGAGGCGGGTGGCGACGGACTGCACACGGCCTGCCGACAGGCGCGGCATGACCTTCTTCCACAGGACCGGCGAGACCTCGTAGCCGTAGAGGCGGTCGAGGATACGGCGGGTCTCCTGGGCATCGACCATGCGCTTGTTGAGCTCGCGCGGGTTGGCGACGGCGCTGCGGATCGCGTCCTTGGTGATCTCGTGGAAGACCATCCGGTGGACCGGGACCTTGGGCTTCAGGACCTCGAGGAGGTGCCACGCGATGGCTTCGCCCTCGCGGTCCTCATCGGTGGCGAGGAAGAGTTCGTCGGAGTCCTTCAGGAGGTCCTTGAGCTTCTTGACCTGCGCCTTCTTGTCGGCGTTGACGACATAGATGGGCTGGAAGTCGTGCTCGACGTCCACGCCGAGGCGGCGCACCTCTCCGGTGTACTTCTCGGGCACCTCCGCGGCGCCGTTGGGGAGGTCGCGGATGTGCCCGACGCTGGCCTCGACTACGTAGCCGGGGCCGAGGTAGCTCTTGATCGTCTTCGCCTTGGCAGGCGACTCGACGATGACGAGTCGGCGGCCGCCCTGTGCGGTCTCGCTGGTCGGGGACAACTTCGCTCTTCTCTCCGGTCGACGCTCGGTGGCACTGCGCGGTGGTGTTGCCCTCGGCAGTGCGGTGGCAGTGCCCGCATGGCTTGCGTTGCGCTGTCGCTGCGGAGTGTGACGGTACATCCCGCCCCCGTGTCAAACGGGAAAAGCCCGCAACGGCCACTCGAACGGTAACCCGACTACCGCCATTCCTGCCGCCCGGAGTGGCGACCCGCTGTTTCGGCACCTGGCCCGGCCGCGGGCCGGGCCACACCTGCGTGATCTCCGGGGGTGGAGTGTCCGGCGGGTCGGAAGGAGAGGGTCCGCGGGGTGGGGAGGGGAGCGTCGGCGGGGTCGGGAGAGGAGCGTTTCACCGGGCCCGGAGCGGATCGGGCACCCTGCCGGGGCAGCGGGGCGCCCGCACGATCGGGGTCCGGTCGAACGGCCGCCCGGTCAACCGGAACGACCGGGTCCGCCGTGCCGCCGAGGCCGCGTCAGAGCCTCGTGAAGCACCACACGCCGAGCAGCAGCGCGCCCGATCCGGCGAGCGTGGCGAGTGTCACCGATGCGACGGGGCTCACACCCTGGGCGACGGGGGCGCGGTGCGCGACACGCGCACCGGTCCACAGCAGCAGTCCGGCGCCGAACAGCGCGAACACCGTCCCCGCGAAGATCGCTGGTCCGCTCTCCATGGTCTGCCTCCCCGTGCCGGATCCCCTGCGGGACGCCTTGCGGAACGCCCTGCCGGATGTCCGGTCGGATGGCCGGTCGGACGTCCGCGGGAGTCCCTGCCGGGAGGCTGACACGTACGGGAATCGGGAGTGCGAAATCGGGGTGAACGACGGACGGCCCCGCCGCCTCGTCCCCGCGCGGCCCGGCTCGCTACTCCCCGGCCGGCAGCAGGAAGCCCTGCTCCACGAGGAGCCTGATCTGCGCGGGCGTCCGGTCGCGCAGCAACACCGGGTCCTCTCCGACCAGTTGCGCGATGGCGTCGAGAATCCGCCCCGCGCTCAGCGAGCCGTCGCAGACGCCCGCGAACCCCGCGCCCACCGTGTCCACCTTGGTGGCGCGCCGCATCCCGCGGTTCTGGCGCAGCACGACGTGCTCCGGGTCCTCGGCGCCCGGCAGCCCGACCTGCTCCTGCACGACCTCGTCGGCGAGCTTGAAGTGCCCGGCGAGCAGCGCCGCGTCGTCGTGCGTCCGCAGGTACTCCTGGCGCTCGAAGAACTCCCGCACGGTGTCGCCGAGCGGCTGCTCGACGGGGTGCGGCCACTCCTCCACGGTGACGGACGGCTCGGCGGCCCCGCTCTTCCTGAGCGTGATCCAGCCGAATCCGACGGCCCGCGTGCCCCGTGCCTCGAACTCGTCCAGCCACGCGTCGTACCGCGCCGCGTACTGCTCGGGGTCCGTGCGGTGGTCCCCCGCGTCCCGCAGCCACAGCTCGGCGTACTGCGTGATGTCCTGCACCTCGCGCTGCACGATCCAGGCGTCGCAGTCGCGCGGCACCCAGGAGCGCAGGCGGTCCTGCCACTCCTCGCCGTCCACGTGCTGCCAGTTCGCCAGGAAGTGCGCGTACCCCCCTTCGTTCAAATGCTCCCCCGCCTCCTGAACGAGCGACCGGCACAGATCGTCCCCGCCCATCCCGCCGTCCCGGTAGGTGAGCCGGGCGCCCGGCGAGATCACGAACGGCGGGTTCGACACGATCAGGTCGTACGTCTCGTCGGCCACCGGCCCGAAGAGCGAGCCCTCCCGCAGGTCCGCCTCCGGAGCCCCGGAGAGCGCGAGCGTGAGCCGGGTGAAGCGCAGCGCGCGGGGGTTGAGGTCGGTCGCGGTCACGCGCGTGGCGTGCTGCGCGGCGTGCAGCGCCTGGATGCCGGAGCCGGTACCGAGGTCGAGTGCGCTCGCGACGGGCGTGCGCACCGTGACCCCCGCGAGGGTCGTGGACGCGCCGCCGACGCCGAGGACGACGCCTTCCTCGTGGCTGCCGATGCCGCCGGCGCCGCCGACCGCGCACCCGAGGTCGGAGACGATGAACCAGTCCTCACCGCTCGGCCCGCCGTACGGCCGCACGTCCACGGTCGCCCGCAGCGCACCGTCCGGCCCGGCGCCCCTCCCGTCCTCGGCCAGCCAACCGCTCTCCAGGAGCACGTCGACGGGCAGAACGTCCGCCACGCGCGCGTGCGGCACGGATTCCTGCAGCAGGAACAGGCGTACGAGCGCCGCGAGCGCGCCGTCCCCGCGCGTGGCCCGCAGCGCGGGCACGGTCTCGCTGCGGGCGAGCGCGGTGTACGCGGGCGCCCCGAGCAGCTCGAGCAGCCCGTCAGCGGTGAAGTCGGCGCCGAGCAGGGCCTCCCGCAGGGAGGCGGCGTGGTCGGACGAGGGCAGGGGGAGGCTGGCGTTACTCACTCCCCCATTGTGGCCCGCCCGGTGCGCCGACGCCCTCGGCGCCGGGTGTGGCGCCGAGGGCGTCGGGAACGTACCGAGGACGTCAGGAACGTACGGAGCCGGTCGAGCCCGGCTCTTGGCGGAGACCGCCGGCCGGGGAGCCCGCCGGGGCAGGCTCTCGGCGGAGACCGGCGGCCGGGGGCGGCCCGCCGGGGCTAGCTCTTGGCGGAGGGCGTGGCGGACGCGCTCTTGCAGCTGTCCTGCTTGCCCATCGCCTTGCCGACCTCCCCCTCCTGCAGCTTCTCCAGCGCTTCGTTGCCGCTCTTGCTCAGCTTGTCCAGCTCGCCCGCGACGTCCTTGAGGCCGTCCGCGAAGTCCGCCTGGTTCTTGGTGTCCAGGCCGTCGACCTGCTTCTTCAGGTCCCCGTACGACTTGGAGATGGAGTTGAGTTCCTTGACCGCGTCGTCCGCCTTCTTCTTCCCGTCGTCGGCCGGCGGCGCGCCCGCGCTCTTCACCGCGTTGCCCATCGACTTGTAGGCGTCGGACATGTCCTGGAACGCCTTGGAGTCGGTCTTCTGGACGTCGGACGGGGAGCTGTTGTCGGATGTCTCCTTCTGGATCGCGGCGTTGGCGTCCGCGATCTTCTTCGACTGGGGCTGGACCGAGTCACAGACCTTCTTGGCCCAGTTGTCGAGCTTCTCGTTGCCGTCGTCGCTGCTGCACCCTGACAAAGCGAGTACCAGTACCGCACCGCCGGACAGTGCGGCTGCAAGCTTCTTGTTCACCGGATTGGTCCCTTCCGTGGCTCTCGGCCCCGGAACTTACACGCCAACTGGGCGACAACCGCATGTCGGGGGACCGGTACTGCCGCTATTGCAGCCATTTGCACCAAGCGGCGCACGGCATGCGAGAGAAGGCTCACGAGGCCCCGCGCGCCCACCGGCGGCGCACGGCGGCCGCGCACGGCGACGGGCGGACGGCGCCTCAAAAAGCACCGTCCGCCCGCGTGTTGGGCAGAGCCCGACCAGGAGTGACGAAGTCTCCGCTACGAGACCACGGCGGGGTCGGCCGGTTTGGCCACCCGCTCGGCGTTGCCCTCGTCCCCGACGGCGATACCGCGCCGCTTGGAGACGTAGACAGCGCCGATGATGATCGCGATGGCGAGCCCCGCGATCAGCACGCGCATTCCGACACTGGCATCGTCCCCGTAGCTGAACTTGATGACCGCGGGCGCGATGAGCAGCGCCACCAGGTTCATCACCTTCAGCAGGGGGTTGATCGCCGGACCCGCGGTGTCCTTGAACGGGTCGCCGACCGTGTCACCGATGACGGTCGCGGCGTGCGCCTCGCTTCCCTTGCCGCCGTGGTGGCCGTCCTCGACGAGTTTCTTGGCGTTGTCCCAGGCACCGCCGGAGTTGGCGAGGAAGACCGCCATGAGGGTGCCCGTGCCGATCGCGCCGGCGAGGAACGAGCCGAGCGCGCCGACGCCGAGCGAGAACCCGACCGCGATCGGGGTGAGTACGGCGAGCAGACCCGGCGTGGCCAGCTCGCGCAGCGCGTCCTTGGTGCAGATGTCGACGACGCGCCCGTACTCGGGCTCCTCGGTGTAGTCCATGATCCCGGGGTGCTCGCGGAACTGCCGCCGCACCTCGTAGACCACGGCTCCCGCCGACCGCGACACCGCGTTGATCGCGAGCCCCGAGAAGAGGAAGACGACCGCGGCGCCGAGGATGAGCCCCACCAGGTTGTTGGGCTGTGAGATGTCCATCACGAGGTTCATCGGCGCGCCGTCGCCCAGTTTCTCGCCGACGTCCTTGGCCGCTTCCGCGATGGCGTCGCGGTACGACCCGAAGAGCGCCGACGCCGCGAGGACCGCGGTCGCGATGGCGATGCCCTTGGTGATGGCCTTGGTGGTGTTGCCGACGGCGTCCAGGTCGGTGAGCACCTGCGCGCCCGCGCCCTCGACGTCGCCGGACATCTCCGCGATGCCCTGCGCGTTGTCGGAGACGGGTCCGAAGGTGTCCATGGCGACGATGACGCCGACCGTGGTCAGCAGTCCCGTACCGGCGAGCGCGACCGCGAACAGGGCGAGCATGATCGACGTACCGCCGAGCAGGAACGCCCCGTACACGCCGAGCCCGATCAGGAGCGCGGTGTAGACGGCCGATTCCAGACCGAGCGAGATACCGGCGAGGACCACGGTGGCCGGGCCGGTGAGCGAGGTCTTCCCGATGTCCTGGACGGGACGCCGGTTGGTCTCGGTGAAGTAGCCGGTGAGCTGCTGGATCAGCGCGGCCATCACGATGCCGATGGCCACGGCGACGAGCGCGAGGATCCGCGGATCGCCGTCGTGGCCCTTGATCGCCGCGTCCGTGACGCCGTCCAGGTCCGTGTACGAGGACGGCAGGTACGCGAAGACGGCCGCGGCCACGAGCGCGAGCGAGATGAACGCGGAGATGAAGAACCCGCGGTTGATGGCGCTCATGCCGCTGCGGTCGGAGCGCCGGGGCGCCACCGCGAAGATGCCGATCATCGCCGTCACGACACCGATGGCCGGGACGATCAGCGGGAAGGCGAGCCCGGAGTCGCCGAACGCCACCTTCCCGAGGATCAGCGCGGCGACCAGCGTCACGGCGTACGACTCGAAGAGGTCGGCGGCCATACCGGCACAGTCGCCGACGTTGTCGCCCACGTTGTCGGCGATGGTCGCGGCATTGCGCGGATCGTCCTCCGGAATGCCCTGCTCGACCTTGCCGACCAGGTCGGCGCCGACGTCGGCGGCCTTGGTGAAGATGCCACCGCCGACACGCATGAACATCGCGATCAGCGCCGCGCCGAGGCCGAAGCCTTCGAGCACCTTCGGCGCGTCGGCCGCGTAGACGAGCACCACACAGGAGGCGCCCAGAAGACCGAGCCCCACCGTGAACATGCCGACTACGCCGCCCGTGCGGAAAGCGATCTTCATGGCCTTGTGCGAGACGGCGGTGAGATCCTTTTCCGGCTCGCCTTCCGCCGGTGTGGCCTCTCGGGCGGCGGCCGCGACGCGCACATTGCTGCGTACGGCGAGCCACATACCGATATAGCCGGTGGTCGCCGAGAACGCCGCACCGATCAAGAAGAAGATCGATCGTCCGGCGCGCTGATTCCAGTCGTCCGCGGGCAGCAGCATGAGCAGGAAGAACACCACGACGGCGAATACGCCGAGAGTGCGCAACTGTCGCCCCAGATAGGCATTGGCGCCCTCCTGGACCGCTGCCGCGATCTTCTTCATGCTGTCGGTGCCCTCGCCTGCCGCGAGCACCTGGCGGACCAGTACGCCCGCGACGACGAGCGCCGCGAGTGCGACGGCCGCGACGACCATCACGATGAGGCGATTGTCATCTGTCAGGACTGCGGCTGCGAAGGTTGAGGGGTGGTCAAACTGATGAGGGGTAGAAAGCCCCGCCATTCGTCCTCCTTGACGCTTGGGCTGAGCTCAAGATGTGGACGGATTGTAGGGAGCGGAACCTGATCAAAACAGAGCGCCACAAACGGAATTGACCTGAGATTGCTTCTCAGCAAATGATCGCGCTCAAGGATTGACCCCAAAAGCGGTAATGCCTCAAAACCGTTGACGCCGTCTCGTCGATCTAGACAAATAACTGATCAGAAAAAGAAAAGGCCCAGTTCACCGTGGTGCCGGACGTCCCCCGGGGGACCGCGAACGGGAGCGCGACGGGGCGGCGGGGCGCTGCGGGGCGGTGGGGAGGCGCGGCGCGGGGAGGCCCGGGGAGGATTCGGCGAGTGCCCGGGGCGGATGGGGCCGGGAAGATGCCTGGAAGAGGCCGGTTCGTCGGTCGCCGGGGCGTCGGGGTGTCGGGCGGCTGAGCGAGGAACCGGGCTCGAATGGGGCCGGAACAGGACGGGAGCGCGGCCGGAACGGTGTCGCGCGGGGCGGGAACGGGTCCAGGAAGGTGCCCAGGAGGTACGCAGGGGGGTGCCCAGGAGGTACGCAGGGATGTGCTCAGGAGGTATCCGGGGAGGTATCCAGGAGGGTTCCAGGAAGGTGGGGAGCCCGCCGGGCGTGTCCGGGGCAGGCGGGTGGCCCGGAACGGGTCAGGTCGGGCGTGCCGGATCGCGTGAGGTCAGGTCGAGGCGGGTCGGATCGAAGCGGGTCGGATCGAGGCGCGCCGGATCGAGACAGGTCGCGTCGAGACCGGTCAGATCGAGGCGGGCCGGATGTGAGGCCGGATGTGAGGGCGGCCCGTCGGATATGAGGCGGGGCAGATGTGAGGCCGGTCGGGTATGAGGCCAGCCGGAGACGAGGCGAGTCGGGCCGAGACCCGTCAGGGGACGAGCGGCGCCGGGGTCGTCGGCCAGGTCATGCGGATGAGGCCGCCGAACTCGCCGGCCGTTACCTCCACGTCGTCGACGAGACCGCTGATGACCGCGAGGCCCATCTCGTCCTCGCCCTCCGCGTCGTCGCCGTCGCCGAGCCCCACGCCGGGTGCCCGGTCACCGGGTGCCGCACGGGGAGCCTCGTCGCCGACCTCGATGGAGAACTGCTTCTCGTCCTCGATCAGCGCCACCCGCACCGGCTCCGTCACACCGCTGCTCTGATGCAGCCCGACGGCGCGCGTGCAGGCCTCGCCGACCGCGAGCCTGACCTCGTCGAGAACGGCCTCGTCCACTCCGGCCCTGCGCGCCACCGCGGCCGCCACGAGGCGGGCGGTCCTGACGTGCTCGGGCAGCGCGCTGAAGCGGAGTTCAACGGTGGCCATGCATCCCCCTCGACATACACACGTGCTGTCAGGGGGCCGGGCCGCAGGCCCGGTCCCCTGCTGTACTGCCAACCCCGGGCCCAGGGCCCGGGAGGTTCCGGCTTCCGGTCGACCGCCACTCAGTCGGTGGCGGCGACCGCTTCCTCGACCGAGGTGTGAATGGGGAACACCTTGGTCAGACCGGTGATGCGGAAGATCTTCAGAATGCGCTCCTGGTTGCAGACCAGGCGCAGCGAGCCCTCATGAGCACGCACCCGCTTCAGGCCGCCGACCAGCACGCCGAGCCCGGTGGAGTCGAGGAAGTCCACGCCCTCCATGTCGACGACAAGATGAAAACTGCCGTCGTTCACCAGCTCGACCAACTGCTCGCGCAGCTTGGGCGCGGTATATACATCGATTTCGCCACCGACCTCGACGACCGTACGATCGCCGACGGTACGGGTCGACAGGGACAGGTCCACGGATCCTCCAGCACCTTGCTATCGAGCGGTCATCCCTCGGGACACCTCGGCAGAGCCCCCAGGACGGATCGCCAGCCGCGATGGCATTCAATCACTTACTGGTAGGCGTGCACGACGCCTTGGGACCATTGTCCATCCCGCCAGTGACACACTCGATGCCGATGGCCAAAATTTCCTCGCCCGGAGGGCCCTCTGCGGGCGCCCCGGCACACACGTCCCCGCGGACCGTCCTTGACCGGCTCACCGCGGGGCCGAGCCGTGCATCGCGCGTCACTCATACGGAGCACTTGCCCCCACGTGAGGCCCGGTATGCAGTCTGGCCCGACCGCATCCGTCCCGAGGTCATATCCGCCGTCCGGGCCGCGGGCATCGAGCACCCCTGGGCCCATCAGGCGCTGGCCGCCGAGTACGCCCTGGACGGCGAATCCGTGGTCGTCGCCACCGGCACCGCGTCCGGCAAGTCCCTGGCCTATCTCACCCCGGTGCTCTCCGCCCTCCTCGACGGCTCCGATGCCCCCAACGGCCGCGGCACCACCGCCCTGTACCTCGCCCCCACCAAGGCCCTCGCCGCCGACCAGCGCCGGGCCGTCCGCGAGCTGGCGGGCCCGCTCGGCAAGGCGGTGCGCCCCGCCGTGTACGACGGCGACACCCCGTTCGAGGAACGCGAGTGGGTCCGCCAGTACGCCAACTACGTCCTGACCAACCCCGACATGCTGCACCGCGGGATCCTCCCCTCCCACCCCCGCTGGTCCGCCTTCCTGCGCGCCCTGCGCTACGTCGTCATCGACGAGTGCCACACCTACCGCGGCGTCTTCGGCTCCCACGTCGCCCAGGTCCTGCGCCGACTGCGCCGACTCTGCGCCCGCTACGGCTCCGAGCCCGTCTTCCTCCTCGCCTCCGCCACGTCCGCCGACCCCGCCGCGTCCGCGGAGCGCCTCACCGGCGTGCCCGTGCGGGAGGTCGCCGACGACGCCTCACCCCGCGGCGACCTCGTCTTCGCCCTCTGGGAACCCCCGCTCACCGAACTCCACGGCGAGAAGGGCGCCCCCGTCCGCCGCACCGCCACCGCCGAGACCGCGGACCTGCTCACCGACCTCACCGTCCAAGGCGTCCGCTCCGTCGCCTTCGTACGTTCCCGGCGCGGCGCCGAACTGATCGCGGTCATCGCCCAGGAACGCCTCGCCGAGGTCGACCGCTCGCTGCCCCGGCGCGTCGCCGCCTATCGCGGCGGCTACCTCCCGGAGGAACGCCGCGCCCTGGAACGCGCCCTGCACTCCGGCGAGCTCCTCGGCCTCGCCGCCACCACCGCCCTCGAACTCGGGGTGGACGTCTCGGGGTTGGACGCCGTCATCATCGCGGGCTACCCGGGTACGCGGGCCTCCCTCTGGCAGCAGGCCGGCCGCGCGGGCCGGTCGGGCCAGGGCGCCCTGGCCGTCCTCGTCGCCCGCGACGACCCGCTGGACACCTACCTCGTCCACCATCCCGAGGCGCTGTTCCAGCAGCCCGTGGAGTCCACGGTCCTCGACCCCGACAACCCGTACGTCCTCGCTCCCCACCTCTGCGCCGCCGCCTCAGAACTCCCCCTCGTGGAGGAGGACTTCGCACTCTTCGGACCCACCACCGAGGAACTCCTCCCCCAGCTCGAGGCCGCGAAGCTGCTCCGTCGCCGCACGAAGGCCTGGCACTGGACCCGCCGGGAGCGGGCCGCCGACCTCACCGACATCCGCGGCGAGGGCGGAAAGCCCGTCCAGATCGTCGAGGAGGGCACGGGCCGACTGCTCGGCACGGTCGACGCGTCCGCGGCCCACACCACCGTCCACGAAGGCGCCGTCCACCTCCATCAAGGGCTCACGTATCTCGTGCGCCACCTCGATCTGGAGGACTCGGTGGCCTTGGTCGAAGAGGCCGTACCGCCCTACTCCACGACCGCCCGCGACACCACGGCGATCTCCATCCTGGAGACGGACACCGAGGTCCCCTGGGGCGCCGGGCGCCTCTGCTACGGCTCCGTCGAAGTCACCAACCAAGTCGTCTCCTTCCTGCGTCGCAAACTCATCACCGGCGAAGTGCTCGGCGAGACGAAGCTGGACCTCCCTCCGCGCACCCTCCGTACGCGGGCCGTGTGGTGGACGGTGACCGAGGACCAACTGGACGCCGCCCGCGTCAATCCCGAGATCCTCGGCGGTGCGCTGCACGCCGCCGAGCACGCGTCCATCGGCATGCTGCCGCTGTTCGCCACGTGTGACCGATGGGACATCGGCGGGGTCTCCATACCGCTGCATCCGGACACGCTCCTTCCCACGGTCTTCGTGTACGACGGCCACCCCGGCGGGGCGGGCTTCGCCGAGCGCGCGTTCCACACGGCGCGTGAATGGCTGACGGCCACGCGAGAGGCGATCGCCTCCTGCGAGTGCGAGGCGGGCTGCCCTTCGTGCATCCAGTCCCCCAAGTGCGGCAACGGCAACGATCCGCTGCACAAGCGGGGCGCGGTGCGGTTGCTTTCGGTGTTGCTGAGGGACGCGGGGGCGTAGGCGGCTGCGCTTTGGCGGGGGCGGGGGCGTGGGCGGCTGCGCTGTGGCGGGGGCGTGGGCGGCTGCGCTTTGGCGGGGGCGCCTTGTGTGCTTCTGGGGGGGGAGGCGTGGGCGGCTGAGCGTTGAGTGGGGGCGCCTTGTGTGCGGTGGGTGGGGCGGGGCCGCGGGGGTATGTGCGTACTCGCTATCCCTGCGTCGCGCTGCACGGACAAAGACGCCAGAGCATGCTCGGTGCTCCGTTCGCACATACCCCCACGTCCCCTCGGGCCGTTCGGCGGCAGACAGGCCGGTGGGGGTGCCTGGCTCCCGCGGGCGGCCCGGCGGGGGGAACCCCGCTCCCGCAGACGGCCCAGCGGGGGCAAACCCCCACCCACCCGCCGCGACTCCCGTGACCCGGTGGGCCCCCGGCCCACCCGCCCCTACTCCCGCCGCACATCGCGGGGCAAACGGGTGGGTGGGTGGGATCAATCCGCCGCGGAGCGGCGGTCCTGTTCGTACCGCCACGGGGGAATCGGGGGAGACACCCACCCAGCAGCCCCCCGCGCCCCCTCGCCGAGGGCAAGACGGCGGGACGCCCCCGTACCGGCAAAGGCACGGCCCGCGGAGGCGGATGGCCCGGGCCTGCCCGGGACCTCACCTTGGCGGAGAAAGGGCCGGCCGAAGAGGCCGCCACGACCTCGGAGACCTGCCCACGCAACACGCACCGCAGGACCCGCGCCCCCTGCTCCTCGGCCACGCGAACCGCTCCCTCACACGCCTGGGAGGAACCTCCCGCCCACCGATCCGCCGCGGCCAGCGCCGCCAGATCCGCCGCACCGCCCGCCCGGTGCCTGGCCACGACGGCCTGCGCCATCGCGAGCACCGCACCGCAGACCACGCCGAGCACGGCCATCACGACCACCACCCACACGGTGGCCGCCCCGCGATCCCCGCCCTCTCCGCGCCATCGTCCGGCCCTCATACGTCCACCCCCACCGTCTCCTCCGCCAACGCCACCGCCTCAGCCCGCAGACGCAGCCCCAGACCGAGCACCGCGAGGCCCGGCGGGGCCGCCGCCACCTCGACCCGCACCAGGTCGCCCTCATGCCGTACGGAGACGCTGGCCCCGCGCGGCGCCGCCTGGTGTGCCGCCGCCACGGCTGCGCTCTCGGGGTCCTGCCGGGCCGCGGCCCGGGCTCCGGCCCGAGCCGCGTCCACGCACTGGATCTGCGCGGATGCCGCCAGCACCGTCCAGATCAGCGCCATGGTGAACAGCACCAGCGTCGGCAGCACCACGGCCGCCTCCGCCGTCACGAACCCCCGGTCCGAGAAGGCCGATCGGTCCCGGCGTCGGGCGCTCCGGACCCCTCGCTCCACTTCAGAACGGGACATCGAGCGCCTTCTCCACGACCGCCTGCAACGCCGCCTTGACCTGCCCGCTCGTCACCACTTTGTAGAGCAGCCCGGCGAAGCCCACCGCCGCGATCAGGCCCATCGCGTACTCGGACGTGACCATCCCCGCGTCCCCGTCCGGCGAACCGGCCCGCCGCCTCAGCCCTCGCAGCCCCACGAGGCTCCACGGACGCCGAGGCCGTTCCGGCGTGAGCTCTCGTTGGGGCGCGGCCCCTCGCGTCTTCTCTCCCTGCATCTTCTTCCCCCGCATTTCAACCTCCTTGAGAATTACCTCTGTTGCTGGCCAGCTGTTGCTGGACAGTGCCGCCGTTCAGCCCGTTTTCAGCAGCCCCTCCGCCATCCCGATCACCACCGGCAGCACCCCGACCGCGACGAACGCCGGCAGGAAGCACAGGCCCACGGGTGCCGTCATCAGGACTGCCGCCCGGCGCGCCCCGGCCGTCGCCGCCCGGCCCCACTCCGCCCTGGCGTCCGCTGCGAGGCGGGCCACCGGCGCCGCGGCCGGCGCTCCGGACTCGCCGGCCCGTTCCAGGAGCCGGGCCAGCGGAGCGGCGCCAGGCACCGCTCCCAACTGGCGCCATGCTTCGGCGGGTTCGCCGCCCAACCGCACTTCCGCCGCGCCGCGCGCCAGTCGTGCGCCGACCGGGCCCCGCAGGGACTCCCCCACGGCCTGAGCGGCCGCCACCGGACTCGCCCCCGCGGCCACGCACGCCGCCAAGAGGTCGGCCGCCAAGGGGAGTTGTCTGGAGGCCTCGGCTGCCGCGTTCTCCTCATCCGGGTCGCCTTGCGGGCCGCCTCCCGGGTGGTGTGGGGAAGCACGCGTCCGCTGGATGCGGCGCCAGGTGCCATAGCCGACCGCCGCAGCAGCCAACAGGCCCAAGACTCCGCCCAGCAGGGCGTAGGCAGCGCTCGCCGTGCCTGCCGTCAGCAGCCAGTGCCGTGCCCATGGCCAGTGGCTCGGGGCTCGTGGTCGGCGGCGGGTGGGCGGGCCCTCCTTGTCCAGCGTCCGTCCTGCCCGCCGCCGCAGTCGTCGCTCACCTCGTGCGGCCAGCACCGTCAACGCCAGCCAGAGCACCGCCGCCGCATCCCACACGGCTACCCCCAGGCTGTGGACAACGTTCACCGCTCCTCCGCCCCTCGTACGATCCGCAGCGCCCACCACGCCCCGGCGGCCTCCAGCGCTCCGCCCGCCGCCAGGCACACGAGCCCCGGCCCCGTGTGGAACAGCACCCGCAGCGGTTGCGCCCCCAGCGCACTGCCCATCAGCAGTCCCAGGGCGGGCAGCCCGGCGAGCATCACGGCGGTCGACCGGGCCCCCGCCAACTGGGCCCGCAGGTCGGCCCGCTGGTCGCGCTCCGCACGAAGCGCCCCCTCCAGCCGTTCCAGCCCCGCGGCGAGCCCCGCGCCGCGATCCACCGCCACCCGCCAGCACGCCGCGAGCCCGAGCAGGCCTTCGGCGCCCGGCTCCCGGGCCGCTTCTCGCAGCGCCCCCGGCACATCCCCGCCGAACCGCGCCGCCGCCAACACAGCGCTCCGCGAAACCCCGGCACCCGCACCCGCACCACCCTCGCCCGACCCGGCCTCGTCGAGCGCCAGGCGCAGCGCCTCCCCCGGTTGCCGACCCGCCCGTACCTCCCCCGCGAGCTCCCCGCAGAGCGCGATCACCTCGTCGCCACGCCGTTGCCGCCCCCTGCGCGCGTCACGGGCCCGCCGCACGCGCGCCGCCAGCGGCACCCCGGCCGCGCCCACCACCAGCGGCACCACGGACCGCGCAAGGATCGCGACCGCCACCCCGGCCGCCAGGCACCACCATTCGTGGCGTGCGCGGGCCGCTGCCCGCACCCGGTGCCAGGGCGAGGTCCGGCTCGTCAGCGGCTCGGCCGACCCGAGCAGTGATCGCAGTCGCCGGGCCTCCTGGTTCCTTCGGCCCATCAGCCAGGCAGCGCTACCCGCACACAGCGCCGCCGCCCACATCGAGGGAGTCACCTGGCATCACTCCAGGCCCCGTCCGCGAGCAAGGAGCTCAGCCGCTCCCAGCCCGGCTCCCGGGTGAACGCCGACCTGCCCCACCGCAGCGCCGGTACCGTCACCACCAGGCCGGACTCGGTCCGCTCCAGGACATGCACCTCGGCGATACGACGGCGACCCGCCCTGTCACGCACGAGATGGATCACCACGGACAGCGCGGCCGCCAACTGACTGTGGAGAGCCGCCCGGTCGAGTCCCGCAGCCGTCCCCAAGGCCTCCAGACGGGCCGGCACGCCCCCCGCGGCGTTGGCATGAACCGTGCCGCAGCCGCCCTCGTGCCCGGTGTTCAGCGCGGCCAGCAGATGCACCACCTCCGCACCCCGCACCTCGCCGACGACGAGCCGGTCGGGCCGCATCCGCAACGCCTGTCGTACCAGGTCGTCCAGGCCGACGAGCCCCGCCCCCTCCTGGTTCGCGGGCCTGGACTCCAGCCGCACCACGTGGGGGTGCGCGGGCCTCAACTCCGCCGAGTCCTCGGCGAGAACGATCCGCTCCTTGGGACCGACCAGCCCCAGCAGCGCGCTCAGCAGGGTCGTCTTGCCGCTGCCGGTGCCCCCGCTGATGAGGAAGGACAGCCGGGCGTCGAGCAGCGCCCGCAGGAAGCCGTCGCCGCCGGGCGGCACCGTCCCCGCCGTGACCAGTTCCTCAAGGGTGAACGCCCTGGGCCGCACGACCCGCAGGGAGAGGCAGGTCGAGCCCACGGCCACCGGCGGCAGCACCGCGTGCAGCCGGGTGCCGTCCGGAAGGCGTGTGTCCACCCAGGGCCTCGCGTCGTCGAGGCGTCGGCCCGCCACGGCCGCGAGCCGCTGCGCGAGCCGCCGCACCGCGGCCGCGTCCCGGAAGGTGACGCCCGTGAGCTCCAGGCCGCCACCCCGGTCCACCCACACCCGGTCGGGCGCGGAGACCAGCACGTCGGTCACCGAGTCGTCCGCGAGCAGCGGCTCCAACGGGCCGGCGCCGACCAGCTCCGAGCGCAGTTGGGCGGCCGCGCCGAGGATTTCGGCGTCCCCGAGCACCCGGCCCTGGGCGCGCAGCGCCTCGGCGACCCGGGCCGGTGTCGGCTCCGTGCCGTTCTCCGCGAGCCATTGGCGAACCCCCTCCAGCATCCGGGCCCCGACCACCGCGCTCATACGCCCGCTCCCGCGGCGTCGGCCGGCAGCCGGTCCCAGAAGGTCGTACAGAACCGCGCCAGCGGTCCGCGCACCGCTCCGCCGGGTGGGGTCCCCGCTGCCTGCGCCGCCGCCAGTCCGGCCTCCCAGGGCACTTCGCCTGCCAGCGGCAGCCCGAGCAGGCGTGCGACCTCCTCCGGGTCGAGGCCCCCGGGCCCCGGTGTCCCCGCACCGTGCGAGACGAGCACCCGCAGGTCCCGGAGCGCCATGCCCGCCACCGAGGCCACCCGCCGCGCGCCCGCCACCGCCCGCAGCTCCGCGGGCACCACCAGCAGGCCGAGGTCGACCTGCGCGAGCGCCTCGGCGACTGCCTCGTCCACCCGGCGGGGCAGATCGACCACGACCACACCAGCACGCCGCCGGGCGGCACCGACGACCGCGCGCACGGCCTCCGGAGCGACCGTGACCGCCTCTCCCCGGTCCCAGCTCAGGACGCGCAGCGCATGCAGCTCGGGAAGCGATTCCTCCAGTGCTCCACCGCCGACCCTGCCGCGCGAGGCGGCGAACGCGGGCCAGCGGAGTCCCTCGGCGCTCTCGCCGCCCAGGAGCACGTCGAGGCCGCCGCCCAGCGGGTCCGCGTCGACGAGCATCGTGCGCCGCCCGGCGCGCGCCGCCGTGACCGCGAGGGCGCAGGCCAGCGTGGAAGCCCCGGCACCACCGCGGCCGCCGATGACGCCGACGGTGAGCGCGGGCCGTCCCACGCCCTCCGCCACGTCGGCGATGCGGTCCACGAGCCACTGCTCGCCGTCGGGCAGGAGCAGCACTTGGTCGGCGCCGATCTCCACCGCCCGCCGCCAGACGCCCGGGTCGTCCTGGTCCCGTCCGACCAGCACGACTCCACGCCGCCGCGCGGCCCCGCGGACCCGGTCCGCCGCGTCGTCCCCGACCAGGACGAGCGGGGCCGAGTCCCAGCTGTCCCTCCCCGAGGGACCTCCGTGGTGCACCTCCGGCAGCGCTCCGGCCGCGGCGCACAGCCGCAGCAGGTCGTCCAGCAGCTCCACGTCCTCCGTGACGATCAGCGGCCCGCCCTGCCGCGCACCGGTCGGCGCGGCCCCGTCACGCGAAATGACTCCACCCACGATCTCCATCCCCCTCACACCTCGTGCCCCTTGTGAATGCCTCGTCCCGTCTCCGCGAAGAGCCGGCACAAAGCAATCCGGCCCTGGACTTCGCGACTGGAACGGGCGGAATCAGCGTGCAGCGGTGTCGAAAATGGTGTGGATCTTGGTCAATAACTGTGGACAAGACGGTGCCTGTGAATATCCCGGTCACCCATACCAGTGACATCTCACGGACTTCGTGGCGACTTCCGCAGAGCAGTGTCTCGACTACACACAGTGACGGATCTTGGACAGGCCGAGCGGCGCTCAAGATGGCGACGAGGATCGCTCAAGGACTGGAAGAGGATCAGCGGAGGGTTCAAAAACCCATCCGGACATGCGACGACCCCCGCCGGGGGGGAGAGCGGGGGTCGTCCCCACGGTCCGACTCGGGGGGGGAGGAGCCAGACCGGGTTAGCACGGTCGCGAACGATCCGTGACTTCCATGGTGTACCCGAGAGCCTTCTCAGGCAAACCCACGCGCCTCAGCTTACGCCGAATGGTGGGCGCCTATGCTCGGCCTCGTGGAAAACCACTCCTTGCCTCGGACTGCCGCGTTCTTTGACCTGGACAAGACGGTCATTGCGAAGTCGAGCACGCTCACCTTCAGCAAGTCGTTCTACCAAGGTGGCCTGATCAACCGCAGAGCGGTACTGCGCACCGCGTACGCGCAGTTCGTCTTCCTCGCGGGCGGCGCGGACCACGACCAGATGGAGCGGATGCGCGAGTACCTGTCGGCGCTGTGCCGCGGCTGGAACGTGCAGCAGGTCAAGGAGATCGTCGCCGAGACCCTCCACGACCTGATCGACCCGATCATCTACGACGAGGCCGCCTCCCTCATCGAGGAGCACCACACGGCGGGCCGGGACGTCGTCATCGTCTCCACCTCGGGCGCCGAGGTCGTCGAGCCGATCGGTGAACTCCTCGGCGCGGACCGGGTGGTGGCGACCCGGATGGTGGTCGGGGACGACGGGTGCTTCACGGGTGAGGTGGAGTACTACGCGTACGGACCCACCAAGGCGGAGGCCATCAAGGAGCTCGCCCGGTCGGAGGGGTACGACCTCGACCGCTGCTACGCCTACAGCGATTCGGCCACCGACCTGCCGATGCTGCAGTCGGTCGGCCACCCCTTCGTGGTCAACCCGGACCGCGCACTGCGTCGCGAGGCCACCACGCGCGCGTGGCCGATCCTCGACTTCCACCGTCCGGTCCGCCTGAAGCAGCGCCTTCCCACGCCGCCCCGCCCCGCCGTCGTGGCGGCCGCCGCCGTGGGCGCGGCCGCGGCGACGGCGGGCCTCGTCTGGTTCGCCAGCCGACGCCGGGCGACGGCGAGCTGACCCAGGACGCGCCAGGCCGCGGGAGCCGGGCGGAGACCGGCCGGAAGCGCACGAAGCCCCCCGCGCCCGATTCACACCTGTTTGAACCTAAAAGTAAAGAAGTGTGGCCAGCACTTCCGCTTACCCGAGGACTGGAGTACAAAGGAGTCAACGGCCCGCGAGACCAAGGACATCCGAGAGGATCACCTTTAAACGCAGTAAGGCCCCACGGACCGAAGCATGAACACCGAGCACCCACGCGACGTCGACCCGTCGATTACGGGCCAGCCGCACCAGGTGACGGGCAACGTTCCCGACCTGATGGGCAACCTTCGAGGACGCTTGGTAACCCGGTGAACATGCCAGCGGCGGTACGGATTCCGTACCGCCGCAACCCTGTTCAGGCCCCCGCCGTGCCGTCTCAGGTTGCCCTAGGCCGCGCCGCGCTGCAGCGCCTCACACACCGCTGTGGATTCCCTGACGCCGAGCTCCAGCGCCTTGCCGCAGTGGGCGATCCAGGCCGCCATACCTTCCGGCCGTCCCGACGCGTAGCCGTCGAGGGCCGCGACGTAGGCCGCCCGCCCCAGCTCCGCGTACCCCGCCTCCGCCGGGCAGACCGACTTCGGGTCGAGGCCGCTGCCCACCAGGACGATGCGCTCGGCGGCCCGTGCGACGAGGCCGTTGTGCGAGCCGAAGGGGCGCAGGCTGAGCAGCTCACCGTGGACCACGGCGGCCGTCACGAGGGCCGGCGCCGAGCCGCCCGCGATGATCAGCTGCGAGAGGCCCTCCAGGCGGCCCGCCACCTCGTCCGCGTCCGGCAGGGGAAGCTCGACGAGGGGCTCGTCGACGGGCTCGCCGGCCAGCCGCGGGCGCCCCGCCTCGTCGGTGGAGTCGGCCGCGGCGACCAGGTGCAGGCGCGCCAGGACCCGCAGCGGCGACTGCCGCCAGATGGACAGGAGTTGACCGGCCTCGGCGGTCAGCCGCAGGGCCGCGCCGACCGTGCGCTCCTCGCCGTCGCCACTGAAGTCGCTGCGCCGGCGCACCTCTTCGAGCGCCCAGTCGGCGCCGGAGAGCGCCGCGGAGCCGCGGGCGCCGCGCAGCGCCGCCTCGGAGGTGATCTCGTTGCTGCGGCGCCGCATGATCCGGTGCCCGTAGACCCGGTCCACGGCCTTGCGGACGGAGTCCACGGAGTCGGCCACGCCCGGGAGGCCCCCGAGGGCCGCGAGCGGGTCTCCCATGCTCGAGCCGGATCCGGAGCCCGGGGAAGGATCAGCTGTCGTACTCATGAGTACGACCCTACGTACTCCCGGGCCGCCCTCCACGAAGGAGTGGTCTTCTTCACGCGGGTCGAGCACTCCACGTGCGCGAGCGGCTACTCTTCGTGGTTATGAAAATCGCTTTCGTAGGGAAGGGCGGCAGCGGCAAGACCACGCTGTCCTCGCTCTTCATCCGCCACCTCGCCGCCACCGGTGCCCCCGTCATCGCGGTGGACGCCGACATCAACCAGCACCTGGGGCCGGCCCTGGGCCTCGACGAGGCGACCGCCGCCGAGCTGCCCGCCCTGGGCGCGCGACTGCCCCTGATCAAGGAGTACCTGCGGGGCTCCAACCCACGGATCGCCTCCGCCGACACCATGATCAAGACGACGCCGCCCGGCGACGGCTCGCGGCTCCTGCGGCTGCGCGAGGACAACCCGGTGTACGACGCGTGTGCCCGCACCGTGGAACTGGACGACGCCGCCGTGCGTTTGATGGTCACCGGGCCGTTCACCGAAGCCGACCTCGGTGTCGCCTGCTACCACTCCAAGACGGGAGCGGTGGAGCTCTGCCTGAACCACCTGGTGGACGGCCGCGACGAGTACGCGGTCGTGGACATGACCGCAGGCTCGGACTCCTTCGCCTCCGGCATGTTCACGCGCTTCGACATGACGTTCCTGGTGGCCGAGCCGACGAAGAAGGGAGTCTCCGTCTATCGCCAGTACAAGGAGTACGCACGGGACTTCGGCGTCAGCCTCGCCGTCGTCGGCAACAAGGTGCAGGGCCAGGACGACGTGGACTTCCTGCGCGAGCAGGTCGGTGACGACCTCCTCGTGACGGTCGGGCACTCGGACTGGGTGCGCGCCATGGAGAAGGGGCACCCGCCGCGCTTCGAGCTCCTTGAGGACGACAACCGCCGCTCCCTGCAGGCGCTTCAGGACGCCGTCGACGCCTCGTACGAGCGACGGGACTGGGAGCGGTACACCCGCCAGATGGTCCACTTCCACCTGAAGAACGCGCAGAGCTGGGGGAACGAAAGGACCGGGGCCGACCTGGCTGCCCAGGTCGACCCCGACTTCGTACTGCGCGAGCGGATGACCGCGACGGCCTGAACAGGCCGCGGGGTGCTACTGCTTGACCGCCGGAGCGCCCGGGACACCCTTGGGAGCCGGTGCGGGCTGGGCGGAGAGGAACCTCGCCCAGCCCTCCTTCGGCGCCTTGCCGACCGGGAGCCCGGTCAGCTTCGCCAGCGTCTTCGGGTCCTGCGCGTCGAGCCAGTCAGCGAGTTGGCGGAAGGAGACACAGCGCACGCCGGGCTTGGTGCACACCCGGTCGACGGTCTCCTCGATGGCCCGCATGTACGTCCCGCCGTTCCAGGACTCGAAGTGGTTGCCGATGATCAGCGGCGCGCGGTTGCCCTTGTAGGCGCGCTTGAAGCCCTGGAGCAGGCCGTCCCGCATCTGGTCACCCCAGTACTCGTGCATGGACGGGTCGCCGTGCGACGTCGAGCCGGACTGATTGACCATGAAGTTGTAGTCCATGGTCAGCGTCTCGAACTTGCGGCCGGGGACCGGGACGAGCTGCATCGACAGGTCCCACAGCCCCTCCTTCTTCTTGGGCCAGACCTGGTTGTTGACGCCGCTGGTGTCGTAGCGGAAACCGAGCTCGCGGGCGGCCCGCATGAAGTTCTTCCGGCCCTCGAGGCACGGGGTGCGGGCCCCGACCAGCTCCTTGTCGTAGTCGAAGGGCAGGGGCTGGGCCTTCTTCAGGCCGGTGTTGGTCTTCCATGCCTTCACGAAGGACTTGGCCTGTCTGATCTCGCTCTTCCACTCCTCGACGGACCACTCGCCCACCCCGCGCCCGGCGCCGCAGAAGTGGCCGTTGAAGTGCGTGCCGACCTCGTTGCCCTCGAGCCAGGCGCCGCGGAGCTGCTCCACGGTGTCCTTGATTCCCTTGCGGTCGTTGAAGCCGATGTCCGAGCTGCCCGCCATGTGCTGCGGCGGCTTGTAGAGCCTGCGCTTGCCCTCCGGGAGCATGTACACGCCGCTCAGGAAGTACGTCATGTCGGCGTTGTTCCGCTTGGCGACCTTGCGGAAGTGGGAGAACAGCTTCTGGCTGTCCTCGCCCGCCCCGTCCCAGGAGAAGACCACGAACTGCGGCGGCTTCTGGCCCGGCTTCAGGCGGGCGGGCCGGGGCAGGTGCGGCTGCTTCCCGGTGAAGGACGTGGAGCCGTCGCCGATCATGCGGACGGGACTCTTGGGGGCCGGGGCTCCGGCGGCCTTCTTCGGGCCCCGCGCGCCCTTTTCGGCGCCGGAGCCGCTGTCGGCGCAGCCTGCCAGTACCGCTGTGCACGCCACGAGGGCGGTGAGGCTCGCGGCAATCCTCCGGGTGGCGGCCATCTTCCGCCCACCTTCTTCCGTGCAAGTAGGGACAGAACGGCCTCAACTTCACACGGAGCCCAAAATGTATTTGTACGACAAGCCGATAAGATTTTTTATTCACTCATCAGGGTGATTAGTTACCCCATTTGCGCCGAAAAGCCTTGGAAACCCTTTACTCTGGATTACGATCCGTTTACCGAGAGTTGAGAATCCCGCCGCTGCACGCCGTGACCCACGGCCGCGACCCGCCCTCCGGAGAACTCCGGGGGACCCCTTGTTCCGCGACCGCGCTGCCCCGGAGGAGACGGGAAACATGTCTGCTTGCGTCCCCACTCGCCCCACCGACTCGGCTCACACACCCCGCGCCAACAAGCCCCACGCCCCGCCGCCCGGCAAGAGGTTCCGTATCGCGGGCGCCGACCTGTCCGCATCGGTCGCCGTCTTCCTGATCGCCCTGCCGCTGTCCCTCGGCATCGCCCTCGCCACCGGGGCCCCGCTCCAGGCGGGCCTCGTCGCCGCCGCCGTCGGCGGCATCCTCGTCGGAGCGCTCGGCGGCTCGCCGCTCCAGGTCAGCGGCCCGGCCGCCGGACTGACCGTCGTCACCGCCGATCTCATCCAGCAGTACGGCTGGCGGACCACCTGCGCGATCACCGTCTTCGCCGGACTCGCCCAACTCGGCCTCGGCTGCGTGCGCGTGGCCCGCACCGCGCTCGCCGTCAGCCCCGCCGTCGTGCACGGCATGCTGGCCGGCATCGGCGTCACGATCGCGGTGGCACAGCTGCACATCGTGCTCGGCGGCACCCCGCAGAGCTCCGTGCTCGACAACATCAGTGCGCTGCCCGCCCAGTTGGCCGACCTCCACCCGGCCGCCCTGACGATCAGCGTGCTGACCCTGACGATCCTGCTGCTCTGGCCGCGGATCCCCGGGCGGGCGGGGCGCATCGCCCGGATCCTGCCCGCGGCCCTCGTCTCCGTCGCCGCCGCGACCGCCGCCGCCTCGCTCGGCGGGCTCGGGGTCGACAAGGTGGACCTGCCGTCCTGGCGCAGTCACGCACTGGCCGGGCTGCCGGACGGGCCCGTCCTCGGGCTCATCGCCGCCGTGCTCACCACCACCCTGGTGTGCAGCGTGCAGTCGCTCCTCGGTGCCGTCGCCGTCGACAAGGTCGTCGCCGGACAGCACGACCTGCACCAGGGCGTGCGCCGCTCCGACCTCGACCGCGAACTGCTCGGCCAGGGCGCGGCGAACATCGTGTCGGGCACCCTCGGCGGGCTCCCTGTCGCCGGTGTCGCCGTGCGCAGCATGGCCAATGTGCGCGCTGGAGCGGTCAGCAGGAACTCCACGATGCTGCACGGCGTTTGGGTAGTAGTGGCCGCGTTGCTCCTGGTCCCCGTCCTGGAGCTGATCCCGCTCGCGGCCCTCGCCGCCCTCGTCATGGCCGTCGGCATCCAGATGGTCAACCTCCACCACATCCGGACCGTCACCCGCCACCGCGAGATCCTCGTCTACGCCGTCACCACCCTCGGCGTCGTCGTCTTCGGTGTCCTCGAAGGGGTGGCGCTCGGCGTCGCCGTCGCCGTCGCCGTCTCGCTGCACCGGCTCGCCCGCACCCGGATCACCCACCGCGAGGTGGACGGCGTCCACCACGTGCGCGTGCGCGGGCAGTTGACCTTCCTCGCGGTGCCGCGGCTCAGCCGGACGCTGCACCTCGTCCCGCACGAGGCCCAGGTGATCGTGGAGCTGGACGGCTCCTTCATGGACCACGCGGCGTACGAATCGCTGCAGTGCTGGCAGGACGCGCATGCCGCGCACGGCGGCAGCGTCGAGATCACCGGCCGCTCCGGGATCCGTATCGCCGAGCCCGCCAGTACCGCGCACTCCTGCTGCCGGCCCTGGACCCCGTGGCGCAACCACCACTGCGACCGGCCGCAGGAGGACGAGCAGGCGGCGCGCCCCAGTTCGCATCAACTGGCGAGCGGGATCAGCGCGTTCCAGCGGAACACCGCGCCGCACGTGCGCGGCGAGCTCGCCCGGCTCGCCCGTGAGGGGCAGCGCCCCGCACAGCTCTTCCTGACCTGCGCGGACTCCCGGGTGGTCACCTCGATGATCACGTCGAGCGGCCCCGGCGACCTCTTCGTCGTACGCAACGTGGGCAATCTGGTGCCGATGCCGGGCGCCGAGAGCGGGGACGATTCGGTGGGCGCCGCGATCGAGTACGCGGTCGACGTGCTGCGGGTGCGGTCCATCACCGTCTGCGGGCACTCCGGGTGCGGTGCCATGCAGGCGCTGCTCAACACCCCGCCCGGCGGCGCCCAGACCCCGCTGAAGCGGTGGCTGCGGCACGGTCTGCCGAGCCTGGAGCGGATGGGCGCGCAGGACAGGTCATGGGCGCGCCTGGCCGGACGCGCGCCCGCCGACGCGGTCGAGCAGCTCTGCCTCACGAACGTGGTCCAGCAGTTGGAACACCTGAAGGCGCACGAGTCGGTGGCGCGCCGACTTGCCGAAGGTGATCTTGAGCTGCACGGTATGTACTTCCACGTCGGTGAGGCGCAGTCCTATCTGCTGACGGAGGGGACCGGCGCGGAGCAAGTGCCCGACGAAGTCTTCGATCAGGTGGCGCCCACAGCGCGGATCCAGGTCTAGCGGACGCCTCCCGAGTAAAGGTCTAAACCAATTTTCGGCAGCCCCTTGTCACCACGGGTTGTGTCTGATGAGCTGTGGCTTCGGACACAACGGTCGCCCCCGGCAAAGCAGCGCAAGGGAGATGTCGTGAGCAATGAAAGCCTGGCCAACCTCTTGAAGGAGGAGCGTCGCTTCGCGCCGCCGGCGGAGCTGGCAGCCGCCGCCAACGTCACCGCGGAGGCGTACGAGCAGGCCAAGGCTGACCGGCTCGGCTTCTGGGCCGAGCAGGCCCGTCGGCTGACCTGGGCCACGGAGCCGACCGAGACGCTCGACTGGTCGAACCCCCCGTTCGCCAAGTGGTTCGCCGACGGGAAGCTCAACGTCGCGTACAACTGCGTCGACCGCCACGTCGAGGCGGGCAACGGCGATCGCGTCGCGATCCACTTCGAGGGTGAGCCCGGCGACAGCCGGGCCATCACCTACGCCGAGCTGAAGGACGAAGTCAGCCGCGCCGCGCACGCGCTGACCGAGCTCGGCGTGCGGAAGGGCGACCGCGTCGCCGTCTACCTGCCGATGATCCCCGAGGCGGTCGTCGCGATGCTGGCCTGCGCCCGCATCGGCGCCGCCCACTCGGTGGTCTTCGGCGGCTTCTCCGCGGACGCCATCGCCAAGCGCATCGAGGACGCCGACGCCAAGGTCGTCATCACCTCCGACGGCGGCTACCGCCGGGGCAAGCCCTCCGCGCTCAAGCCCGCCGTCGACGAGGCCCTCACCCGCGTATCCGTGGAGAAGGTCCTCGTCGTGCGCCGCACCGGTCAGGACGTGGCGTGGACCGAGGGCCGCGACGTGTGGTGGCACGAGATCACCCAGAAGCAGCCGGCCGAGCACACCCCCGAGGCGTTCGACGCGGAGCACCCGCTCTTCATCCTCTACACCTCCGGCACCACGGGTAAGCCGAAGGGCATCCTGCACACCTCCGGCGGCTACCTCACCCAGGCGGCGTACACCCACCACGCCGTCTTCGACCTCAAGCCCGAGACCGACGTCTACTGGTGCACGGCCGACATCGGCTGGGTCACCGGCCACTCGTACATCACGTACGGCCCGCTGGCCAACGGCGCGACCCAGGTGATGTACGAGGGCACTCCCGACACTCCGCACCAGGGGCGCTTCTGGGAGATCGTGCAGAAGTACAAGGTCTCCATCCTGTACACGGCGCCCACGGCCATCCGCACGTTCATGAAGTGGGGCGACGACATCCCCGCGAAGTTCGATCTCAGCAGCCTGCGGGTGCTCGGGTCGGTCGGCGAGCCGATCAACCCCGAGGCGTGGATGTGGTACCGGAAGAACATCGGCAACGACGCCTGCCCCATCGTGGACACCTGGTGGCAGACCGAGACCGGCGCGATGATGATCTCGCCGCTGCCGGGCGTGACCGAGACCAAGCCGGGCAGCGCCCAGCGCGCCCTGCCCGGCATCTCCGCCACCGTCGTCGACGACGAGGCGAACGAGGTGCCGGACGGTGGTGGCGGCTATCTCGTCCTGACCGAGCCGTGGCCGTCGATGCTGCGCACCATCTGGGGCGACGACCAGCGCTTCCTCGACACGTACTGGTCGCGCTTCGAGGGCCGGTACTTCGCCGGTGACGGCGCAAAGAAGGACGAGGACGGCGACATCTGGCTGCTCGGCCGGGTGGACGACGTGATGCTCGTCTCCGGGCACAACATCTCCACCACCGAGGTCGAGTCGGCGCTCGTCTCGCACCCCGCGGTCGCCGAGGCGGCGGTCGTGGGCGCCGCGGACGAGACGACGGGCCAGGCCATCGTGGCGTTCGTGATCCTGCGGGGCACGGCGAACGCCGACGACGAGGGGCTCGTGGCGGAGCTGCGCAACCACGTGGGTGCCACGCTCGGCCCGATCGCCAAGCCGAAGCGGGTCCTTCCGGTGGCCGAGCTGCCGAAGACCAGGTCCGGCAAGATCATGCGTCGCCTCCTGCGGGACGTCGCGGAGAACCGTGAGCTCGGCGACGTCACCACGCTCACCGACTCGACCGTGATGGACCTCATCCAGACGAAGCTGCCGGCCGCGCCCAGCGAGGACTGACCGCCGGTCAGCGATTGATCCACGTACGCCCGAAGGGCCGTCCGGCAGCGTGCCGGGCGGCCCTTTTGTGCTTAAGGTGAAGATCACCGGATAGGTCCGGGCGTACGTTAGGTAAGCTAAGGATCGCGTCAACGTCGCGACAAGGTTCAGCGTCGCGGCCCGATGGCGCGACGCGAAGAACTCAGGTGCGCCGGGAAGTCTGGTCGGCATGTGCTCTGCCCTGCCCGCCCGACCGGAGGTCGTCTCTCGTGACCGCGCCCGCACCCGCACCCCAAGACAACCGCAAGGTTCTCGGCCGCCTCTCCCTGCCCGAGCGGAACTTCATCGCGGAGGCGCTGCGCGCCGAGACCGTCGGGGGTGTGCTGCTGCTCGTCGCCGCGGTCTCCGCACTGATCTGGGCCAACACGGCCGGCGGCTCCTACGAGTCCGTACGGGGCTTCCACATCGGCCCCGGATCGCTCGGCCTCGACCTCTCCATCCAGCACTGGGCGGCCGACGGACTGCTCGCCGTCTTCTTCTTCGTGGCGGGCATCGAGCTCAAGCGCGAGCTGGTCGCGGGCGATCTGCGCGACCCCAAGGCCGCCGCGCTGCCCGTCGTCGCGGCGCTCTGCGGCATGGCCGTGCCGGCGCTCGTGTACTTCCTGACCAACACCGCGGGCGGCGGCTCGCTCGACGGCTGGGCCGTACCGACCGCCACCGACATCGCCTTCGCGCTCGCCGTCCTCGCGGTCATCGGCACCGCGCTGCCGTCCGCGCTGCGCGCCTTCCTGCTCACCCTCGCCGTCGTCGACGACCTCTTCGCGATCCTGATCATCGCGGTCTTCTTCACCAGTGACCTCAACTTCGCGGCGCTCGGCGGCGCCGTGCTCGGTCTCGCGGTCTTCTGGTTGCTGCTCAGGAAGCGGGTGCGCGGCTGGTACGTCTACGTGCCGCTGGCGCTCGCCATCTGGGGCCTGATGTACAACAGCGGCATCCACGCCACCATCGCGGGCGTCGCCATGGGCCTGATGCTGCGCTGCCACAAGGAGGACGAGAGCGAGGAGCACTCCCCCGGCGAGCACATCGAACATCTCGTACGCCCCCTCTCCGCGGGCCTGGCCGTACCGCTGTTCGCGCTGTTCAGCGCGGGTGTGGTCGTCTCGGGCGGGGCTCTTGGCGATGTGTTCACCAAGCCGGAGACACTCGGCGTGGTCCTTGGTCTGGTGGTCGGCAAGGCGGTCGGCATCTTCGGCGGCACCTGGCTCGCGGCACACTTCACCAAGGCCGAACTGAACGAGGACCTGGCCTGGCCCGACGTGTTCGCGGTCGCCTCGCTGGCCGGCATCGGCTTCACCGTCTCGCTGCTCATCGGCGAACTCGCCTTCACCGAGGACCCGCTGCTCACGGACGAGATCAAGGCGGCCGTCCTGACGGGCTCGCTGATCGCGGCGGTGTTCTCCGGGATCCTGCTGAAGATGCGCAACACCAAGTACCGCAAGCTGTGCGAGGACGAGGAGCGCGACGACGACCTCGACGGCATCCCCGACATCTACGAGATGGACAAGCCGGACTACCACCTGCGGATGGCCGCCATCTACGAGAAGAAGGCCGCGGAGCACCGCAGGCTTGCCGAAGTCTCGGGTGGGGAACGCAAGGACGGCAACGGTCCGGCATGATCTGAGCAGACATATCCAGAAGAGATCAGAAGAGATAAAGGGGAGAACGCGATGAGCTCACCCGACGGCCCCGTCGGCGCCGAGCGCAGCCTCGGCCAACTGGTCGCCACGGCGACCGGCGAGATGTCCGCGCTGGTGCACGACGAGATCGCCCTGGCCAAGGCCCAACTGCGACAGGACGTCAAGCGCGGTGCGGTCGGCGGCGGAGCCTTCGCCGCGGCCGGCGCGGTCCTCATCTTCTCGCTGCCGATGCTGAGCTTCGCGCTCGCCTACGGCATCCGCACCTGGAGCGACTGGAACCTCGCGATCTGCTTCGTGCTGTCCTTCGCCGCCAACGTGCTGGTGGCCGGGGTGCTCGCGCTCATCGGCGTCGTCTTCGCGAAGAAGGCCAAGAAGGGCAAGGGCCCGCAGAAGGTCGCCGCGTCGGCCAAACAGACGGCTGCCGTACTGGGGAACGTCAAGCCGCATCCCCGCCCGGTGAGCCCTGCGGGTGCCGTCGAGGTCCGGGTCGGTGAGACGGGAGCGACTGTGGCACGCTCGTCCTCATGACGGACCCCGCCGCCCCATCGGCCCAACCCCCCGGCTCAGTCGTACGCATCGAGGGGCCCTGGACCCACCGGGACGTGGCCGCCAACGGGGCACGTTTCCACATCGCCGAGATGGGCGACGGGCCACTGGTCCTTCTCCTGCACGGCTTCCCCCAGTTCTGGTGGTCGTGGCGGCACCAGCTGGTGGCGCTCGCCGACGCGGGCTTCCGGGCCGTCGCGATGGACCTGCGGGGCGTGGGCGGCAGCGACCGCACGCCCCGCGGTTACGACCCGGCGAACCTCGCGCTCGACATCACGGGCGTCGTACGTTCCCTCGGCGAGCCCGACGCCGCGATCGTCGGGCACGACCTGGGCGGGTACCTGGCGTGGACCGCGGCCGTGATGCGGCCCAAGCTGGTGCGCCGCCTCGCCGTCTCCTCGATGCCGCACCCGCGGCGCTGGCGCTCGGCGATGCTGTCGGACCGCAGGCAGACGGCCGCGGCCTCGTACGTGTGGGGCTTCCAGCGGCCGTGGGTGCCGGAGCGTCAACTGATCGCCGACGACGCGGCCCTGGTGGGGCGTCTGGTGCGGGACTGGTCCGGCCCCGGACTGCCCGACGACGACGCGGTGGAGACGTACCGGCGAGCCATGTGCATCCCCTCGACGGCGCACTGCTCGATCGAGCCGTACCGCTGGATGGTGCGGTCGATGGCGCGTCCCGACGGCATCCAGTTCAACCGGCGCATGAAGCGTCCGGTGCGGGTGCCGACGCTGCATCTGCACGGATCGCTTGACCCCGTGATGCGTACGAGGAGCGCGGCGGGATCCGGCGAGTACGTCGAAGCGCCGTACCGCTGGCGGCTGTTCGACGGCCTCGGGCACTTCCCGCACGAGGAGGACCCGGTGGCGTTCTCGACGGAGCTGGTGAACTGGCTGAAGGACCCCGAGCCCGACCGGTAGGGAACACTTGTCCTACGAACGCCAATTGCCTCGCGCATAGGCCAATTGGGTCCCCTGCGCGCGGTTACCGACCATGAGGCCCGGGCACACGTCGGGGTATGGGCTGGACGCACGACTACAGTGACGTAGCACGCAATCGCCGCTCGGCCACAGCGCTGAACAGCCACGAGAGGGGCGGGCCACAGGAGCAGGACCATCACGGCCCCCCTCAGGAGATGGGCATTCCCCACATTCTCCGCCGGAGGGCCCGCTGGGTCTCCGCGCGGCTCCGTCACACGCGCGACTGACCCCGCCCTCCGGGCCTCCCGACCGCCGCTCTAGAGCGCGCAGCCCTGGCTGTCGACCTCTTGGTTCGCGGTGCGGCCCCGCTCGATGTCCTCGCGCACCTCGTCCGCCGTCAGCGCATAGCCGGTGTCCGGATCGTCGAGGGACTTCGCGAAGACCACGCCGTAGACCTTGCCGTCGGGCGTGAGCAGCGGGCCGCCGGAGTTGCCCTGGCGGACGGTCGCGTAGAGCGAGTACACATCGCGGTGCACGGTGCCGCGGTGGTAGATGTCCGGGCCGTTGGCCGTGATGCGGCCCCGCACGCGTGCGGGGCGGACGTCGTAGGGCCCGTCCTCGGGGAAGCCCGCGACGATGGCACCGGCGCCGCTGGACGCGTCCTTGGGCGTGAACTGCAGGGGCGGGGCCTTCAGCGCGGGCACGTCCAGGACGGCGATGTCGCGCTCCCAGTCGTAGAGGACGACCTTCGCGTCGTACGTCTGGTTCTGATCGCCTATCTGGACGGTCGGCTCGTCCACGCCGCCGACCACGTGGGCGTTGGTCATCACGCGGCGGTCCGCGAAGACGAAGCCGGTGCCTTCGAGGACCTTGCCGCAGGAGCGGGCCTCACCGCGGACCTTCACGATGGAGCGCTTGGCCTTCGTGGCGACCTTGCTCTTGGCGAGCTTGGCGTCCGGCGGCTGGACCTCCTTGATGGGCTCGTTCGAGAACGGGCTGAAGACCTGCGGGAAGCCGTTCTGCGCGAGGACCGAGGAGAAGTCGGCGAACCAGGTGTCGGCCTGGCCCGGCAGGGTGCGGGAGACGCCGAGGAGGACCTTGGAGTTGCGCACTTCCTTGCCGAGGGTCGGCAGCGTCGTGCCCGCGAGGGCGGAACCGATCAGCCAGGCGACGAGGAGCATCGCCACGACGTTGACCAGCGCGCCGCCGGTCGCGTCGAGGGCGCGGGCGGGCTGCCAGGTGATGTATCTGCGCAGCTTGTTGCCGAGATGGGTGGTGAAGGCCTGGCCGATCGACGCACAGACGATCACGATGACGACCGCCACCACCGCCGCGGTCGTACTCACCGTGGCCGCGTCGTCGTCCGTGAGGGCGTCCCAGACGATCGGCAGGAGATAGACGGCCACGAGACCGCCGCCCAGGAACCCGGTCACCGAGAGGATGCCGACCACGAAGCCCTGGCGGTACCCCACGACCGCGAACCACACGGCGGCGAGCAGCAGCAGGACGTCCAGCACGTTCACCGATTCAATCCTCGCCTCGCATCGCGGTCGCCCGTTCCACGCAACCTTGTCATGCGCGCCAGTCGAGCGGGACCTGCCTACTGCGGTCCCAAGGGCGCTCCCAGCCCGCGAAGTGCAGGATTCTATCGATCACGCCGGCCGTAAAGCCCCAGACCAGGGCGGACTCGACGAGGAAAGCAGGGCCGTGGTGGCCGCTGGGGTGGATCGCCGTCGCCCGGTTCGCCGGGTCCGTGAGATCGGCCACGGGGACCGTGAAGACCCGGGCCGTCTCGTTCGGGTCGACGACGCCCACCGGGGTCGGGGTGCGCCACCAGCCGAGCACGGGCGTCACGACGAAGTCGCTCACCGGGATGAAGAGGCGGGGCAGCTCGGCGAAGAGCTGGACGCCTCGCGGATCGAGCCCCGTCTCCTCCTCGGCCTCGCGCAGAGCGGCGCGCAGCGGCCCCTCGCCCTGCGGGTCGCCGTCCTCGGGGTCGAGGGCGCCGCCGGGGAAGGAGGGCTGCCCGGCGTGCGAACGGAGGGATCCGGCACGCTCCATCAGGAGCATCTCGGGGCCTTTTTCGCCCTCTCCGAAGAGGACGAGTACGGCGGACTGGCGTCCGGCGCCGCTCTCCGGAGGCAGGAAGCGGCTCAGTTGGAGCGGCTTGACGGTCCGGGCGGCGTGCACGACCGGGTCGAGCCAGGAGGGCAGGCCGACGGTGCTGAGCAGGGGGTGACCGTCCTGATCTGTGGGTTGGTGGGTGGGGAGGGTGGTACGGGTGCTGCTGCTGGTGCGAGTGCTGTTGCTGGGTGTGTTCGTGCTGTGGGTGTGGTTCACGGTGTTGTTGATGCTCGCCGTGTGCGAGTCGCTCGCCATGTGCGAGTCGCTCGCCGTGTTCTTGGTGCTCGCCGTGTCCGTCGTATCGCTCGCGTGCGTCATCGGCACCCCCGTCCGTCTCTGGACAACGCTCTTTCCCCTCGGGTTCGTTCCGTCCGCCGTCGGTGTCACCCCGCGGCGAGCGGCGGCGCGGGCTTGCCCGGGTAGTCCGACGGGGGCTTGAGGCGCTGGCCGGGGAAGCCGCCCATCTCGTACTTCAGCAGCTTCTTCGCCTTCTCCGGATCGGTCTCACCCTCTCCGTACGACGGGCAGAGCGGGGCGATCGGGCAGGCGCCGCAGGCGGGCTTGCGGGAGTGGCAGATGCGGCGGCCGTGGAAGATCACGCGGTGCGAGAGCATCGTCCACTCGCTCTTCGGGAAGAGCGCGGCGATCGCCGCCTCGACCTTCACCGGGTCGGTCTCCTCGGTCCACTTCCAGCGGCGGACCAGGCGGCCGAAGTGGGTGTCCACGGTGATGCCGGGCACTCCGAAGGCGTTGCCCAGGACGACGAACGCGGTCTTGCGGCCCACTCCGGGCAGCTTGACGAGGTCGTCGAGGCGGCCCGGCACCTCGCCCCCGAAGTCGTCCCGCAGCGCCTTGGCCAGGCCCATGATCGACTTGGTCTTCGCCCGGAAGAAGCCGGTCGGCCTGATCAGCTCCTCGACCTCCTCGGGGACGGCCGCGGCCAGGTCCTCCGGAGTCGGGTACTTGGCGAAGAGGCGCGGGGTCGTCTGGTTCACCCGGAGGTCGGTGGTCTGGGCGGAGAGCACCGTGGCGACCAGGAGCTCGAACGGGTTCTCGAAGTCCAGCTCGGGGTGTGCGTACGAGTACACCTCCGCCAGCTCGCGGTTGATCCGCCGGGCGCGGCGGACCAGGGCGGCGTGGGACTCCGTCCGGGTACCGGCGGTCGCGGGCTTCCCGACCGGGGTGGCGGCCTTCTTGGCGGCCGTCTTCTTGGCGGCCGTCTTCTTGGCGGCCGTCTTCTTGGCGGCCGTCTTCTTGGCGGCCGTCTTCTTGGCAGGTGCCTTCTTGGCGGGTGCCTTCTTCGCCGTGGTCTTCTTCGCCGTAGCCTTCTCCGGCGCGGGCGTCGTCTTCTTCTTTGCGTTCACAGGGTCGACCTCTTCACCGGGGACGCCAGGGGAGCTGTCCGTTTTGTCGCTTTCTCAGGAGTACCGGACGCATGTTCGCCCACAGCGGAATAACGGGGTGCGGTCACCTGCTCAGCCCCCTCGGCCTGCGCTCTCACCGGCTTTTTGGACACCCGGCCAGCCTAGAGCCCGGCACTGACATCCGTCCCTGACCCCATGGATCGGCCCCCAATTGGCCCCCTCCCGCACAGCTTGCGACGCCGGTGCGGCAGACTTGTGACTGATCACACTGTTTGGACCGTCCAGCAAAACGGGGAACACGGTCCCCTGATATGACGGGGGAATCAAGATCCCAGATCCCCTGAGCAGGTCGACAAGGAGAGAACTCGTGGACGACGTTCTGCGGCGCGCCCCGCTCTTCGCGGCGCTCGATGACGAGCAGGCCGCGGAGCTCCGCGCCTCCATGAGTGAGGTGACGCTCGCGCGCGGGGATGCGCTTTTCCATGAGGGCGACCCCGGAGACCGCCTGTACGTGGTCACCGAGGGCAAGGTGAAGCTCCACCGCACCTCGCCCGACGGCCGGGAGAACATGCTCGCTGTGCTCGGCCCCGGCGAGCTCATCGGAGAGCTGTCGCTCTTCGACCCGGGCCCGCGGACCGCCACGGCGTCCGCCCTCACCGAGGTCAAGCTGCTCGGCCTCGGCCACGGCGACCTCCAGCCCTGGCTGAACGCCCGGCCCGAGGTGGCCGCCGCGCTGCTGCGCGCCGTCGCCCGACGCCTTCGTAAGACCAATGACCAGATGTCCGACCTGGTCTTCTCCGACGTGCCCGGGCGGGTGGCCCGCGCGCTCCTCGACCTGTCCCGCCGCTTCGGCGTCCAGTCCGAAGAGGGCATCCACGTCGTGCACGACCTCACGCAGGAAGAGCTCGCCCAGCTGGTCGGCGCCTCCCGCGAGACGGTCAACAAGGCGCTCGCGGACTTCGCGGGCCGCGGCTGGCTCCGCCTGGAGGCCCGCGCCGTGATCCTGCTGGACGTGGAGCGGCTGGCCAAGCGGTCGCGCTGACGCCGTGTCCGTACGCCGATGGGCCCTGCCTCCCGGGAGGCAGGGCTCATCGGCGTTCCCGCGTCAGATCAGGCCGTGCTCCCGCAAGTAGTCCAGCTGTGCCCTGACCGAGAGTTCCGCTGCGGGCCACAGGGAGCGGTCCACGTCGGCGTACACGTGCGCGACGACGTCCGCGGCCTCGACGTGGCCGTTCTCCACCGCCGTCTCGACCTGGGCCAGCCGGTTGGCGCGGTGCGCGAGGTAGAACTCGACGGCACCCTGGGCGTCCTCCAGGACCGGCCCGTGGCCCGGCAGGACCGTGTGCACGCCGTCGTCGACCGTCAGGGAGCGCAGCCGCCGCAAGGAATCCAGGTAGTCGCCCAGACGGCCGTCGGGGTGCGCCACGACCGTGGTGCCGCGGCCGAGGATCGTGTCGCCCGTCAGGACCGCCCGGTCGGCCGGGAGGTGGAAGCAGAGCGAGTCCGCGGTGTGGCCGGGGGTGGCGACGACGCGCATCTCCAGGCCGCCCGTGGTGATCACGTCACCGGGTGCCAGGCCCTCGTCACCGAGGCGCAGGGCGGGGTCCAGGGCGCGGACGTGAGTACGGGTCAGCTCGGCGAAGCGGGCCGCGCCCTCGGCGTGGTCGGGGTGGCCGTGGGTGAGAAGCGTCAGGGCGACGCGCTTGCCCGCCTTCTCGGCGGTCTCGACGACGTGGCTCAGGTGCGTGTCGTCCAGCGGGCCCGGGTCGATGACCACCGCGAGCGGTGAGTCCGGCTCGGAGACGATCCAGGTGTTGGTGCCGTCCAGGGTCATCGCGGAGGGGTTGGGCGCGAGGACGTTGACCGCGCGGGTGGTGGCGGGGCCGCTGAGGACTCCGCCGCGCGGCTGGCCGGGGAGGGCGGCGGCATCGGTCATGCGGGGGTGACTCCTGTCTGGGCTGGGGGCCAGGGGCTGGGGGCTGAGGGCAGGTGCTCTCGGGGCCGTACGGGGCCGTACGGGGCGATGCGGGGTGAGCGGGTCTCTGGAGCCTCTGAGGGGCGTTCAGCCGCTTGTGGAGCGTTGCGGGGTGGCGCGGGCCCCTGCGGGCTGCGGGTGCGGCGCCTGGGGCTCGTCTGTGGGTGCGGGGCCGCGGGGGTATGTACGTACTCGCCATCACTGCGCGCCACGCCTCAAGAACAAGGACGCCAGAGGGCGCTCAGGGCTCCGTGCGCGCACACCCCCACGTCCCCTCCTGTCTCGATTCCTGTCTCGATTCCTGTCTCGATCGCGGCCGACCGCCGTCCCGGGGCCGCTCCGGGTGGCGTCATTGGGGAGTGCTCGTCGCGATGTGCTTCGTGAACTCGTCGTGGCCCGGCCAGGACAGGATCAATTCGTCGCCCTCCAGACGCGCTTGGGCCAGGACCGGCGTCATGTCCCGGGACGGGGCCGCGGCCAGGGCGGCCAGGGGCGACGGGTGCGCGGTCAGGGACCGCAGGGTCGCGATCGTGGGCGGCATCATCAGGAGTTCGCCCGCGTCGTAGCGGGCCGCCGCCTCGGACGGGGTGATCCAGACCGTGCGGTCGGCCTCCGTGGAGGCGTTGCGGGTGCGCTGGCCCTCGGGCAGCGCGGCCACGAAGAAGAACGTGTCGTAGCGCTTGGGCTCGAACTCCGGGGTGATCCAGCGGGCCCACGCGGCCAGGAGGTCGCTGCGCAGGTACAGGCCCCGGCGGTCCAGGAACTCCGCGAAGGAGAGGTCGCGGGCCACCAGCGCCTCGCGCTCCGCCTCCCAGTCGTCGCCCGTGGTGTCGCCGACGACCGTCTCCGGAGTCGGCCCCGCGAGCAGCACGCCCGCTTCCTCGTACGTCTCACGGACCGCCGCGCAGACGATCGCCTGGGCTGCGGCCTCGTCGTCGACGCCCAGGCGGGCCGCCCAGGACGCGCGCGCGGGACCCGCCCAGCGCACCAGGTGGTCGTCGTCGCGCGGGTCGACCCCGCCGCCCGGATACGCGTACGCGCCCCCGGCGAAGGCCATGGAGGCGCGTCTGCGCAGCATGTGTACTTCCGGCTCGCCGTCGCCCTCTCCGAGGAGCATGACGGTCGCGGCGCGGCGCGGGGTCGCCGGAGTCAGCTCGCCGCTCGCGAGGGCGCGGATGCGGTCGGGCCACTCCGGGGGGTACCACTGCCCATTTGCCATGGGCGGAGGCTATCCCCTAGTGAGCTGATGTTCGAGAGGCAACTATCGGTGCCTCTAGGGGCCCCGGTACGCGATGCCGGTGCCCCACGAGGCCGAAATGGCTACGCCTCCGTCAGCTCCACCTGGATCTCGACCTCGACCGGAGCGTCCAGCGGGAGCACGGCCACACCCACGGCACTGCGCGCGTGCACGCCCTTCTCGCCGAGGACCTCACCGAGGAGCTCGCTTGCGCCGTTGATCACGCCGGGCTGGCCCGTGAAGTCCGGGGCGGACGCGACGAAGCCGACGACCTTCACGACGCGCGCGACGCGGTCCAGGTCACCGGCGACCGACTTGACCGCGGCGAGCGCGTTCAGCGCGCAGGTGCGGGCCAGGTCCTTGGCCTCCTCGGGGGTGACCTCGGCGCCGACCTTGCCGGTCACGGCGAGCTTGCCGTCCACCATCGGGAGCTGGCCCGCGGTGTAGACGTACACACCGGACTGGACGGCCGGCTGGTAGGACGCCAGCGGCGGCACGACCTCGGGCAGCGTCAGGCCGAGCTCGGCGAGGCGGGCGTCGACTGCGCCGCTCATGCCTGCTTCTCCCGCTTCAGGTAGGCCACGAGCTGCTCGGGGTTGTTCGGCCCGGGCACGACCTGGACCAGCTCCCAGCCGTCCTCGCCCCAGGTGTCAAGAATCTGCTTCGTGGCGTGGACGAGCAGAGGCACGGTTGCGTATTCCCACTTGGTCATGTGGCCGACTGTAGTCGGTGTGACGGGTTGCTCAGGGTGGGCTCCTGCATGGTCCGGGCGGCGACTGGTTAGGCTCGGAAGGGTGAGCAGGCTCCAGGTCGTCAGCGGCAAGGGCGGTACCGGCAAGACCACGGTGGCCGCGGCCCTCGCGCTCGCCCTGGCGAGTGAGGGAAAACGCACCCTCCTCGTCGAGGTCGAGGGCAGGCAAGGCATCGCGCAGCTCTTCGAGACGGAGGCGCTGCCCTATGAGGAGCGGAAGATCGCCGTCGCTCCCGGGGGCGGGGAGGTGTACGCCCTCGCCATCGACCCCGAGCTGGCGCTGCTCGACTACCTCCAGATGTTCTACAAGCTGGGGGGCGCGGGACGGGCCCTGAAGAAGCTCGGGGCCATCGACTTCGCGACGACGGTCGCGCCGGGCCTGCGGGACGTCCTGCTGACCGGCAAGGCCTGCGAGGCAGTGCGCAGGAAGGACAAGAGCGGGCGCTACGCGTACGACTGCGTGGTGATGGACGCCCCGCCGACCGGCCGCATCACCCGTTTCCTGAACGTGAACGACGAAGTCGCCGGGCTCGCGAAAATAGGGCCCATACACAATCAGGCGCAGGCCGTGATGCGGGTCCTCAAGTCCCCCGAGACGGCCGTGCACCTGGTCACCCTCCTGGAGGAGATGCCCGTCCAGGAGACGGCGGACGGCGTGGCGGAGCTGCGGGCGGCGCAACTGCCCGTGGGACGGCTCATCGTGAACATGGTGCGCCCCACCCTGCTGGACGAGGCCTCGCTGAAGCTGGGCCTGGAGCAGGCGCCCCGTGCGGCCGTCGCCAAGTCCCTGTCCACCGCCGGACTCGGCGGTGCGCGGCGCGGCGGGGCCGCCGAGCGCCTGGTCGACCCGCTCCTGGAACAGGCCGCCGAGTACGCCGAGCGGTCCGCCCTTGAGCGCGGTCAGCGCGCCCTCCTGACGGAGTTCGGTCAGCCTCTGCACGAACTCCCGCTCCTCGCGGGCGGGATGGACCTCGCGGGTCTCTACGAGCTCGCCACGGAACTGCGGAAGCAAGGGATCGCATGACCAGCGAGCGCACGACCCGGACGACGACACGGACGCTGGAGCCCGGCCTCGCGCTGGACGTGGACGCCCTGATCGACGACCCGGAGACCCGGATCGTGGTGTGCTGCGGCTCCGGCGGCGTCGGCAAGACGACCACGGCGGCCGCCATCGGGCTGCGCGCGGCGGAGCGCGGCCGTAAGACCGTCGTGCTCACCATCGACCCGGCGCGCAGGCTCGCGCAGTCCATGGGCATCGACTCGCTCGACAACGTGCCGCGCCGGGTCGAGGACATCGACGGCTCCGGCGAACTGCACGCCATGATGCTCGACATGAAGCGCACCTTCGACGAGATCGTCGAGGCGCACACGGACAAGGAACGCGCCAAGGCGATCCTCAACAACCCCTTCTACCAGTCGCTTTCGGCGGGCTTCGCGGGCACGCAGGAGTACATGGCGATGGAGAAGCTGGGGCAGCTGCGCTCCCGCGACGAGTGGGACCTGATCGTCGTCGACACGCCGCCCTCGCGCTCGGCCCTGGATTTCCTCGACGCCCCCAAGCGCCTCGGGTCCTTCCTCGACGGCAAGTTGATCCGCGTCCTGATGGCGCCGGCGAAGGTGGGCGGCCGGGCCGGGATGAAGTTCCTGAACGTCGGCATGTCGATGATGACGGGCGCCCTCGGCAAGCTGCTCGGCGGGCAGTTGCTGCGTGACGTGCAGATGTTCGTGACGGCGATGGACAGCATGTTCGGCGGGTTCCGCACCCGGGCCGACGCGACGTACCGGCTGCTGCAGGCGCCCGGCACGGCGTTCCTCGTGGTGGCCTCGCCGGAGCGGGACGCCCTGCGGGAGGCCGCGTACTTCGTGGAGCGCCTCGCCGCGGACGACATGCCGCTCGCGGGCCTCGTACTGAACCGTGTGCACGGCAGCGGCGCCGCTCAGCTGTCGGCCGAGCGGGCCGTCGCCGCCGCGGAAAATCTTGAGGAACGCCGCATTGTGGATCAGGAGGACGGGAAGGTAGGAGTTCGTAACTCCCCCGAGAATTCCGCGACTTCAGAGAATCCCGCGCCGTCCGAAGCCCCCGCGAATCCCGAGGACCCCTCTTCCGAGGCTCCCGCTTCCGAGTCCCATCAGTCCCATGAGCCGGTGACCGACGCGTGCGTCGAGCAGATGACCGCCGGTCTCCTGCGCCTGCACGCCGAGCGCATGCAGTTGCTCGTACGCGAACAGCGCACGCGTGATCGTTTCACCGCGCTCCACCCCGAGGTCGCGGTGGCCGAAGTGGCCGCGCTTCCCGGTGATGTGCATGACCTCGCGGGGCTCCGGGCCGTAGGGGACCGGCTGGCGGGCTGACGCGACGCGGGGATCACCCTCGTCGCTCGGGCCCGGCCGTGGGGGTTCTCATCGCCCCGTGGGGGAGGCCGTCGCCCCGACGGACGATCGGTCTACCCCACTGCCGCGTAGCTCTCGTACGTCTCCTCGTCCTCCAAGTCCACGGGCAACAGGCCCGCACCGCGCTCGTACTCGGAGCGCGCAGTCTCCAGGAGCCTGCGCCATGAGGTGACGGTGGGGCGCCTGCGCAGCAGTGCGCGGCGCTCTCGCTCCGTCATGCCACCCCACACGCCGAACTCGACGCGATTGTCCAGCGCGTCGGCCAGGCACTCGGTCCGCACCGGACATCCGGTGCACACCGCCTTGGCCCTGTTCTGCGCTGCTCCTTGAACGAATAGTTCATCCGGATCGGTAGTGCGGCAGGCCGCCTGCGCACTCCAGTCGGTTACCCAGCCCATACCGGCGCCGTCCTCTCCCGAATCGAGGCTCCCCCACGGCGGCAGCGGCATATTCACCGCCGCCAGTTGAGGACGTTACGGAAGGTGGGCACAGCGCAACACCCCCTTCGGGCCCAATCTTGAATGGCCCGAACGGACTATGCGTAAGCGGCAGATCACCCGACGGAGTGAGCTGGCGACATCCGTGCGGAAACCGGCATTCCGGGGCAGTTCAGTTGAGTCACAACGGACGCCGAGCGTCACATAAGGCGAATTCGGACAGGAATTCGCCGGATTCGGGAGCGGGGAGGATCTGGTGCCGAACCGCAGGGCCGTGACAGTTGAGAGCAGCTTAGGCCAAGGCATTGAGGCCTGTCCGGCGAATCAGAACGTCGGCAGCGCACACTTCTGAGGCGCCAGGTGACCGGCTTGCCACCGGGGCCGGAGGTGCCGGAGGTACGCGAACATCCCGAGGAAGCCTCGCTCCCTCGGAACCCCGGCGGCGACGGATTAGGCTGCCCTCATGGGAAAGAAGCGCTCGGGCGGTGGTCTGTCACCAACTCAGCAGGCCGCGAAGTTCCTCGGAGTCAGCGTCCTGGCGGGTGCGGTGCTGGCCGGGATCGCCCTGCCCGCGGCCGGAGCGCTGGGCCTCGCGGCCAAGGGTTCGGTCGAAGGGTTCGACGAGATCCCCGCCAATCTCAAGCAGCCGCCGCTCAGTCAGCGCACCACGATCCTCGACAACAAGGGCGGCCAGATCGCCACGGTCTACTCGCGTGACCGCACGGTCGTCCCGCTCAAGGACATCTCGCCGTACATGCAGAAGGCGATCGTCGCGATCGAGGACTCCCGCTTCTACGAGCACGGCGCGGTCGACCTGAAGGGCATCCTGCGCGCGCTCAACCAGAACGCGCAGAGCGGTGGCGTCTCGCAGGGCGCGTCCACGCTGACGCAGCAGTACGTGAAGAACGTCTTCGTGGAGGAGGCGGGCGACGACCCGACGAAGGTCGCCGAGGCCACCCAGCAGACGCTCGGCCGCAAGATCCGCGAGCTGAAGTACGCGATTCAGGTCGAGGACAAGCTGGGCAAGAAGCGCATCCTCAAGAACTACCTGAACATCACCTACTTCGGTCAGCAGGCGTACGGCATCGAGGCCGCGGCCCAGCGGTACTTCTCCAAGCCCGCCAAGGACCTGTTGGTCCAGGAGGCCGCGCTGCTCGCCGGCATCGTGCAGTCCCCCAGCCGGTACGACCCGGTCAACGACTCGGCGGAGGCCACCAAGCGGCGCAACGTGGTGCTGCAGCGCATGGCCGACACGCACGACATCTCCCAGCAGCAGGCCGACGACGCCAAGAAGACCGAACTCGGTCTGAAGGTGAGCCGCCCCAAGAACGGCTGCATCACCTCGGTGAGCGGCGCGGGCTTCTTCTGTGACTACGTGCGCGAGGTGTTCCTCAACGACCCGGTCTTCGGCAAGACGAAGGAAGAGCGGGCCAAGATCTGGAACCGGGGCGGCCTGAAGGTCCGCACGACCCTCGACCCGCAGGCGCAGGACTCCGTGCAGGCGTCGATAAAGGATCACGTGAACAAGACCGACGACGTGGCGACCGCCGCCTCGATCGTCGAGCCGGGCACCGGCAAGATCCTCGGCATGGGCCAGTCGCGTCCCTACGGCTTCAAGAAGGACGAGACCACGATCAACCTCTCCGTGGACCACTCCATGGGGGGCGGCGCGGGCTACCAGCCCGGTTCGACGTTCAAGCCGATCGTCGCGGCGGCGGCCCTGGAGGGCGGCAAGTCGGCCGGGCAGAGCTACGCCTCGCCGTACGAAATGCCGTACCCGAAGCGGGTGTCCACCTGTGACGGCAGGCAGTGGGTGAACTCGGGCAACGCGAAGCTGACCAACGAGAACGAGTCCGAGGTCGGCCCCTACGGCATGCAGGAGGCGACCGCGAAGTCGGTCAACACCTACTACGTGCAGCTCATCGGCGACATCGGCATCTGCCCGGTGACGAAGCTGGCCGCCAGGATGGGCGTCAAGCGCGCCGACGGGAAGCCGATGGACCAGGCGCCGTCCATCGCCCTCGGCACCCAGGAGATGTCGCCGCTGACGATGGCGGGCGCGTACGCGACCTTCGCCTCGCGCGGCACGTACTGCACGCCGATCGCCATCGAGTCGATCAACACGCTCGGCGGCAAGTCGCTGCCGGTGCCGAAGTCGTCGTGCTCGCGCGCGATGTCGCAGCGGACCGCCGACACCGTCAACACGCTCCTGAAGGGCGTGGTCGAGGACGGTACGGGCAAGCAGGCCGGTCTCGGCTCCCGCCCCAGCGCGGGCAAGACGGGTACGACCGACTACCGCTACGCCGCCTGGTTCGTGGGCTACACCCCGAACATGTCGGGCGCCGTCTGGGTCGGCGACCCGCAGCACAAGCGGCAGATGGTCGACATCACCATCGGCGGGGTCCCGTACGACAAGGTCTTCGGTGGTGAGGTGCCCGGCCCGATCTGGCGCGACGCGATGAGCGGCGCCCTCGCGGGCAAGCCGGGCCCCGGCTTCAACACCGTCCACATCCCCGGCGGGGACAAGGGCAGGGGCGGGGACCACGGCCGCGACCACGACGACGACAAGCCGGGCGGTGGCGGCGGCCACGACGGTGGCAATGGTGGCGGCAACGGCGGGAGTGGCAACGGCGGAGGCGGCGACCCCTGGCCGAACATCCCGGACCCGTCGGACGTCCTCGGCGGCAATGGCAACGGCGGGAACGGAAACGGGAACGGCATCGGGGGCGGGTTCGGCGGCTGGCCGCGGTAGCCCTTCGGCCGTACGTGGATGAGGGCGCCCCCTGAGCCAGGGGGCGCCCTCATCCACGTATCACCCGTGTCTCTGTCTCTCAGCCCGCGAGGAGCTTCTTGACCGTGGCGGCGACGCGGCCGCCCTCGGCCAGGCCCGCGACCTTCGGGTTCACGATCTTCATGACCTGGCCCATGGCGCGCGGGCCCTCGGCACCGGCGGCCCTGGCCTCCGCGACGGCCGCGGCGACGATCTCCTGGAGCTCGTCGTCGGAGAGTTGCTTGGGGAGGTACTCGGCGAGGATCTCGCCCTCCGCCTTCTCCTTCGCCGCCTGCTCGGCACGGCCGCCCTCGGCGAAGGCCTCGGCGGCCTCACGGCGCTTCTTGGCCTCCCGGGCGATCACCTTCTGCACCTCGTCGTCGGAGAGCTCACGGGCCGTCTTGCCCGAGACCTCCTCCTTCGTGATCGCGGTGAGGGTCAGCCGGAGCGTCGAGGAGCGCAGCTCGTCGCGCCCCCGGATCGCGGCGGTGAGGTCTTCGTGCAGCTTCGACTTGAGCGTGGTCATGGGTTGATTGTGGCAGGTGCGCAGGGTCGGCCGCCCGCCGATTTCCGCTGGGTGGGCGCGGGTTGCCCCTACGGGCCTGCCCGGAGGCCGCCCGGAGCCCCGCCCGGGGTTTGACACGCTGTCTGACACGATGGGGGAATGCGCGCGCGATACGCAGTACCCCTGGGCATCACGGCGACGGCCGCGGCCGGTCTCGCCTACTCGGTGGGCTTCGAGGCCCGTTCCTTCCGGCTGAGGCGGGTCACGGTGCCCGTACTGCCGTCGGGGATGCGTCCCTTGCGGGTCCTCCAGGTCTCCGACATCCACATGGTGTCCGGACAGCGCAAGAAGCAGCGGTGGCTGCGCTCGCTGGCGGGGCTGCGCCCCGACTTCGTCGTCAACACGGGCGACAACCTCTCCGACCCCGAGGGCGTCCCGGAGACGCTGGACGCGCTCGGCCCGCTGATGGAGTTCCCCGGGGCGTACGTCTTCGGCTCGAACGACTACTACGGCCCGAAGCCGCGCAACCCCGCCCGCTACCTCGTCGAGAAGGTGCAGGGCAAGCACGGCCTGAACGGCAACGCGCCCGCGGTCGGCGTCATCCACAACCCGTGGGAGGGCCTGCGCGACGGGTTCGACGCGGCGGGCTGGGTGAACCTCACGAACACGCGGGGCTCGCTGAAGATCGACGGGTACGAGATCGGGCTCACGGGGGTGGACGACCCGCACATCAAACGCGACCGGTACGCGCGCGTGGCGGGCGGTCCGGACGCCGGGGCCGACTTCTCGATGGGCATCGTGCACGCCCCGTACCTGCGTGCCCTCGACGCCTTCACCGCGGACGGCTACCCGCTGGTCCTCGCCGGCCACACCCACGGCGGTCAGGTGTGCATCCCCTTCTACGGGGCACTGGTCACCAACTGCGACCTGGACACCGACCGCGTGAAGGGCCTCTCCACGCACGAGGCGGAGGGGCGGACGTCGTTCCTCCACGTATCGGCCGGGTGCGGGGCGAACCGCTACACGCCGATGCGGTTCGCGTGCCCTCCGGAGGCGACGCTGCTCACGCTGACGGCGCGGGGCTGAGGGTGCGGGTCTGAGGGCGCGGGCCTGAAGGCGCGGGTGACGGTGGACGTCGCGCGGGCTTGACGGCACGAGTGGCGGCGGGCGTCGGCGCGGTCTCGCATCGCCTCGTGCCGATGCTTACCGTGGGGACATGATCGCTCCGATACGTCCCATACATCCCCTTCGTAAGGTACGTCCGGGTCCGGGTGTCCCCGCGGAGGCGGTCGTGCCGCCCGTACGCCGCCCCCTCGTGGCCGTCTTCCGCGCCCTGATCGCGCTGGCCGCGGTGACCGGCATCGTGATCGACCTGGTCCTCGGCAGCCCGCCGCGCGTCCTCAGCTACTTCACGATCCAGAGCAACGTGCTGGTGGCCGTGGTCCTCGGCCTCGCCGCCCGGCGCGCCTGGCGGGGCCGCCCTCCGCTGCCGCCCTGGCTCTGCGGCGGCACGGTCCTCTTCATCGCGATCACGGGCCTCGTCTACCACCTGATCCTTGCCAACGACGCGAGCGGCTTCTCGATGACCGACGACGCCGAGGCCCTCTCCGCGATGCCGGCCACGTCCGGCTGGCACTCCCTCTCCAACCAGCTCCTGCACACGGTGACGCCGATCGGCGTGGCCCTCGACTGGCTGCTGCTCACCGGGCCGGGCGGCCTGCGCCTGCGCCACGCGGGCCTGTGGCTGCTCTATCCCCTCGCCTACCTGGCCTTCGCCCTGGCCCGCGGCCCCCTGCTGCCCCCGGGCCCGCCGGCCCGCTACCCGTACCCGTTCCTGGACGTCGACATCCACGGCTACCCGGGCGTCCTGGGCAACGCCGCCCTCTTCGGCCTGGCCTTCGCCGCCCTCGCCCTGCTCGTCCTCCTCCTGGACCGCCTCCGCCCCCGACCCCGGCCCTCCGAAAACCGGATTTCGTCTCAGGGCGCCGGTCCGCTAAAGTAATCCGTGTCGCCACGGCCTGCACCGCAGACCGCTGGAGCAACGACATCGGGGTGTAGCGCAGCTTGGCAGCGCGCTTCGTTCGGGACGAAGAGGTCGTGGGTTCAAATCCCGCCACCCCGACAGCTGAAACACCAGGTGAGGCGCCTACTCTCAAGAGTAGGCGCCTCACCTGTTTCTGCGTGGGCGTGCGACGTTTCCGCGTGGGCGCGCGACGGGCGGGAGATCTCCTCCAGCGGGGCTCCGTCGTCGGTGCCGCGATAGGTGAACCAATGCCGTGCCCGAATACGGGGAGTGGGGAGTCGCGCCGTAGCGGCCTGATTCCTCTGCTCGCGATTCCGCCGGTATGGCCGGGCCGCTCCGGTATGGCCGGGCCGCTCCCCCTTGAGTCCCGCGTTCGAGACTGAGGCTGCGACTGAGTCTTGAGTCTTCCTCTACCGGGGCACTAATTCCTCCCGTCGCTCCCGCCTTTCCGTCGGCGCGTCCGATGCCCCGGAAACCTTGATCGGGCTTCGCGTTCTCGGCCGCAGGGTCCTTGTTGAACGCATAAAGGTCCCCGGGGGACCGAAATACTGTCGCCACAGGGAAGTCGGGCGCACGAGACGACAGACCGCGTCGTATCGGTGCCGGTCCCTCCCCTCGTGGGGACCGGCACCGATCGACGCGGACAGCGCCGACCGCCGTGTAACTGCGTATCGACGCGGATCGGGGGAAATCGGGATCCGCGTTCGATGGGAAAGCGGTCCCGGTATGGCCGACTGCACGCATCTGTCGAGCCCACGCGACGAACCCGGTGTGACTCCGGCGCAAGGCGGGCTCAGAACGATCGGTGGTGTGGGCCACCTCTGCGAGCCCTGAGCCGGTGACCTGCCCGGACGCTGCGTGGTTGGTTCGCTACTGCGACGAGATCCTGCCAGTTGCGGCTCCCCGGGAGGAGGCTCCGGTCCTGTCCGGACGACTTCTGCGCAGGTCAGCCGTATAAAGTGAGTTTTCCGGTCCGGATGTCCAGGTGCGGCGGAAGTAAGGGGTGGAGGCCTTGAGTTCCGACTCAGGGGCACGCACGAGCTTCGCGGAACGTCTCGCGCTGCTGTACAAGGAGGCCGGTAATCCGCCCCTCAAACGTGTGGCCGAAGCGGTCGTCCGGCTCCAGCGCGTCGACGAGCGGGGGCGTGCCGTACGCGTGTCCGCGCAGCGGATCAGCGACTGGCGGCGGGCCAAGAACGTGCCGGCCCAGTTCGCCGCCCTCGCCGCGGTGCTGCACGTCCTGATCCCCGAAGCGCGGCGCGAGCGGCCCACGCCGGTCTCCACGGGGCTGTACGACATGACCCAGTGGCACCGCCTCTGGGAGCGCGCGGTGGCCGACCCGGTCGGCGAACGCGCCGCGGGGGGCGACGAGGACGAGAGCGCGGCGGCGGCCGAGGCGGTGGCCGTCCCGAGCGTGTGCCCGTACCGGGGGCTCGCCTCGTACCGGCAGGAGGACGCCCAGTGGTTCTTCGGCCGGGACCGGAGCACCGGGGCGCTGCTGAAGCAGCTCCGCGCGGCGGAGGAGACCGGTGGCCTGGTCATGCTGGTGGGCGCCTCGGGGGCGGGGAAGTCCTCGCTGCTCAACGCCGGTCTCGTACCCACCTTGCAGAGCGGCGCGCTCGGCGGCGAGGACGGTCTCCAGGCCGGTCCGGTGCTGCAGCTCGTGCCGGGGAACGACCCGCTCGGGGAGCTGACCCGGCAGATACCCGAACTCGCGCCCGCCGTCGCGGCGGCCGCGGACGAACCGGTGGAGGACGAGGCCGGGGCTGGGCCGGGGTCCGGGTCCGGGTCTTCGGTGTGGTTCGTCCGGGCCGTGCGGGACGGCATCGCCGCCTGGGCCGCCCGCTCGGGGGCACGTTCGGAGTCGGCGGCACCTTCGGCGGCAGGGACGTCCTCGGCGGCAGGGGCGCCCTCGGGCGCCGCGCGGGGCCGACCCGTCGTCATCGTCGACCAGTTCGAGGAGATTTTCACCCTTTGTCCCGATGAGTCGACCAGGCGCGCCTTCGTCCGCCTGCTGCACGCCGCCTGTGTTCCGCCCGCCCCGGCCGAGGGCGAGCCGGACCGGGACGCGGCCGCGCTCGTCGTCCTCGGCATCCGCGCCGACTTCTACGAGGAGTGCCTCGGCCATCCCGAGCTGGCCGACGCCCTCCAGCACCGGCACATGGTGCTCGGCCCGCTGACCTCCGCGGAACTGCGCAAGGCCGTGACCGGGCCGGCCAAGGCCGTCGGCCTCGAACTCGAACCGGGCCTCGCCGAGCTGATCGTGCGGGAGGTGAGCACGGACGGGCCCCGCGGGGCGCACGACGCGGGCGTGCTGCCGCTCCTCTCGCACGCCCTGCTCGCGACCTGGCAGCGGCGCAAGACGGGGCGGCTCACGCTGGCCGGTTACCGCGCGGCGGGCGGCATCCAGGGGGCCGTGGCGGCGACCGCCGAGCGTGCCTGGTCCGGGCTCGATCCGGCGGCCCGGACGGCCGCGCGGCTGCTCCTGCTCCGCCTCGTGCGGCTCGGCGAGGACACCCAGGCCACCCGGCGCCGGGGTACGCGCCGACAGCTGGCGGAGGAGTCGACGGACCCCCACAAGACGGAGGAGTCCCTCGAAGCGCTGGTCCGCGCCCGGTTGGTGACGCTCGACGCGGAGACCGTGGAGATCACGCACGAAGCGCTGCTGCACGCCTGGCCCCGGCTGCGCGACTGGATCGACGAGGACAGGAACGACCACCTGCTGCGCCAGCGCCTTGAAGAGGACGGCAAGGCCTGGGAGGACTCCGAGCGCGACTCCTCGCTGCTCTACCGGGGTTCCCGCCTCGAGCAGGCGCGCGCCTGGGCGAAGAGCGCCGGGGACACGTTCCTGACGCGGGGTGCGATGGAGTTCCTCGCCGCTTCGGCCAGGCTGCGCAAGCGCACCGTCTGGATCGCCCGGGGCGCGGTGGCGGCCCTGGTCGTGCTCGCGGTGGTCGCCGTCGTCTCGGCGGTGGTCGCCCGGCAGCAGCGGGACGACGCCGTGTTCGAGCAGGTGGTCGCGGAGGCCGACCGCGCCCAGCACACGGACCCGTCGCTCTCCGCCCAGCTCGACCTGGTGGCGCACCGGCTGCGGCCGGGCGACGCGGCGACCCGCAACCGGCTGATCTCGATCGTGAACGCGCCGCTCGCCACACCGCTCCTCGGCCACAAGGGCGCCGTCTACCTCACGTCCTTCAGCAAGAACGGACGCGTGCTCGCCACCGCCAGCTACGACCGGACCGTACGGCTGTGGGACGTGTCCGACCTGGCGCACCCCAAGCCGCTGGGCAAGCCGCTGACCGGCCACAAGAGCTGGGTGAGCACCGCGGTGTTCAGCCCGGACGGCAAGACGCTCGCCAGCGCGTCGGACGACGGGACGCTGCGGCTGTGGGACGTGCGGGACCCGCGTCACCCGCGGCTGATCGGCGCTCCCGTGCCGGGACACGGGGGCACGATCTATCTGCTCGCGTTCAGCCCGGACGGCCGGACCCTGGCCTCCGCCAACGAGGATCACGCCGTACGCCTCTGGGACATCGACGACCTGGCGCGGCCGAAGGCGATCGACACGCTGACCGGGCACACGGCCGCCGTGCGCTCCGTGGCGTTCGCCCCTGACGGGCGCACCCTCGCGGCCGGCGGAGACGACGGCACGATCAGGCTGTGGAACACGGCCGACCGCCGGCGCCCCGAGCCGGTCGACAGGGTGCTGCGGGGCCATACGAGCACGGTGCACTCGGTGGCCTTCAGCCCCGACGGCACCACGCTGGCCAGCGGCGGCGCGGACAGCACGATCCGGCTCTGGGGCGTCGCCGACCCCCGCAGGGCGAAGTCGCTCGGCACCCCGCTCACCGGCCACACGGGCCCCCTGTGGTCCGTGGCCTTCAACCCCTCGGGAAGCATGCTCGCGGCGGCCAGCGCGGACAGCACGGCCAGTCTGTGGAACGTCCGCGACCCGTCGCATCCGTCGCAGGTCGGCGAGCCGCTCGCGGGCAGCAGCGGGGAGATGTACGCCCTCGGCTTCAGCCCCGACGGACGGACGCTCGCCACCGGGACCGGCGACAACAAGGTCCGTCTGTGGTCCATCCCGCCCTCGGACATGCTGGGCCGCGACGGTGCGTTCCGTCCCGACGGGAAGGTGCTCGCGACGGCTGCGGGCGACGAGAAGGTCCGCCTATGGGACGTGGCGAAGCCCGACCGGCCCGTGGCCCTCGGACGGCCGTTCAAGCCCGGGAAGGGGAACCTGCGTTCGCCGGTCTTCTCCCCCGACGGCCGTACGCTCGCGGTGCTCACGGGCAACCGCGCGGTGCAGCTGTGGAACGTCGCCGACCCGAAGCACCCCGTCCCCCACGGGCCGCCCGTAGCGCTGCGGACGCGGTTCGCGGCCGCGCTGGCCTTCAGTCCGGACGGGCGCACGCTCGCGTCCGCCGACACCGACCGCACCATCCAGCTGTGGAACGTCAGCTCACCGTCGCACCCGCGCAGGCTCGGCCGGCCGCTCACCGGCCATCAGGGGTACGTCAACTCCCTCGCGTTCAGCAACGATGGGCGGACGCTCGCGAGCGGCAGCGCGGACGGCACCGTACGGCTGTGGAACGTGACCGATCCGCGCGGCGCCACCCCTCGCGGTGCGCCCCTCACCGGGCACCTGGGCCCGGTCAACCGGGTCGCCTACAGCCCGGACGGCCGCGCCCTGGCCAGCGGCAGCGACGACGGCACGGTCCGGCTCTGGGACATCTCCGACCCGAACCGGGCGCCGCGGCGGGCCGCCACCCTGACGGGGCACACCGACGCGGTCGTGTCGCTGACGTTCGGCGAGGACGGCACCCTGGCGACCGGCGGCAACGACAACACGGTCCGGCTCTGGGACGTGGCCGACCCCTTCGACGCCTCGGCCATCGGCCAGTCGATGAGCCCGAACGCCAAGACGGGCAGTTTCCTGGTGTTCAGCCCGCAGAGCCACATGCTCGGGGTGTCCAGCGGCACCGATACGGTCCGGCTGTGGGACTTGGACACCGACGAAGCCGTTAAGCGCATTTGCTCGACCACGCGGGGCGTTCTGACGCGGGGGAAATGGGATGAGTATCTGCCGCGGCTCTCGTACGAGCCGCCGTGCGACGACTGACTAAGGGGTGCTGTTTCCCCTCGTTCAACGTTCTCCCGGTGCGGGTTCAACGTTCTACCGGCACGGGTTCAACGTTCTCCCGGTACGGATCTCCCGACGTGATCCCGATCACAATGACATAGTTCGATCGCGGAGTTGACTCCCACAGTTCCGCCACACTTGTTACTGTTGGACGCAGAGCCCGATCGCTGGTGCATCCCCCGTCGCCAGCGATCGGGCCCTTTCCATGTCCGGGCCCAATTGCCGGGCCTTTTTCGGCGCGTGGCCCCGGGTCGGGTTTAGGACGCGAGATCGATGCGTAGGGAAACTTTCGGCCATTGCATCCGCGCCATGAACGTTGTCGACCCGGTCGCGCGGCCCGTTTCCCTGCACATTCTCCGAGCCACTCGTCAACTCCTCTTGAGGAGTCGTAGGGTGGCGCCCAGACCGGCCGACCGATCCCGGCCAGGCGCCGACGACGGATGGTGAGCGCGATGCCGAAGGCCTACGAGCAGATCGCGGACGACCTCCGCCGGGCCATCCGCACCGGGCGGCTGCAGCCCGGCGAACGGCTGCCCGCCGAGACGAAGCTCGCCGAGCACTACCGGCGCAGCGTGCCGACGCTCCGCGACGCGCTCCGCCTCCTGCGCGAGGAGGGGCTGATCGAGAAGGAGCACGGCCGCGGCAACTTCGTGCGCCGGACCCGGACCCGGGTGATCCGGGACAACTCCCGCCACCAGTGGGAGAAGGACCGCGTGCACCAGCCGGAACGGCGCAGGGCGCGCACCGGCGCCACGGAGCGCGACACCGGGCTCGAACTCCGCGACCTCGTCTTCCACGCCGCGTACCGCGAGGTCGAGGCGGACGGGCGACTCGCCTCCGCCTTCGGCGTCCCGGAGGGGACACCCCTGATCGAGCGCACCTACCGGACGCGCAACGCGGCGGAGAGCGCCCCGTTCAACCTGTCCACGTCCTACCTGGTCCGCGACATGGTGGCGGGCAACCCCGCGCTCCTCGACGCGGACCAGGAGCCGTGGCCCGGCGGCACGCAGAGCCAGCTCAACACCGTGGGCATCGAGCTCGACCGCATCGAGGACCGCCTCACCGCCCGCCCGCCGACCCCGGAGGAAGCCGCGGAACTGGAGCTTCCGCCGGGGACGTCGGTGCTGCGGCTCCGCAAGACGTCGTACGACACGGACGGCCGCGTCGTCGAGATCTCCGACGTCACCCTGCCCGGCGACCGCACCGAAGCGGTCTTCACCACTCCCCTGGAAAGGTGGTGAGTGCCGTGCGCCGGCGCATCATCATCGTCACTGCCGTCCACGCGCCCTCGGCCCCCTTCCTGCCGGACGCGTACGCATCGCTCCGCGAGCAGGAGCTCCCCGCGGGCTGGGAGTGGCACTGGATCATCCAGGAGGACGGCACGACCGACCGGGTCGCGCCGTACGTCCCGGCCGACTCCCGGGTGACGTTCCGTCAGGGGCGGCCGGGCGGGCCCGGCGTCGCCCGCACTCTGGCCCTCGCGCACGCCGACGGCGCGTACGTGAAGGTCCTGGACGCCGACGACCAGCTCGCCCCCGGCGCGCTCGCCCGCGACCTCGCCGCCCTCGAAGGCAACCCGGACATCGGCTGGGCCACCTCCCGGGTGCTCGACCTGCTGCCCGACGGCTCCACGGCGGGCTTCCCCGGCGACCCGGAGCACGGCCCCGTCGAGCGCCGCACGGTGATCGACTACTGGGCGGCCCACGACTACCGGGCGCCGGTGCACCCGGCGACCCTCTTCGTACGCCGCGATCTGCTCGTCGCCCTGGGCGGCTGGATGGCGCTGCCGGCCTCCGAGGACACCGGTCTGCTGCTGGCGCTCGACGCCGTCGCGCGCGGCTGGTTCTCGTCCGAGGTGGGGCTGCTCTACCGCAAGTGGGAGGGCCAGGCCACCGGCCAGAGCGCGCACGTCGACACGGGGGAGCGCGGGGTGCGCATGGCGGTGGTGGAGGCGCGGGCCAGGGCGCTCGCCGCGACCGGCTGGCGCTTCCCGGCCGACCGGGCCTGACGCCGGGGCGCCCGGCACCGGGGCGCCTGGCACCGGGGCGGGCGTGCCCCTAAGGCGGCCCGCGTCAGTCCAGCCTCTCCGCGTCGATCCGCGAGAAGACCAACTCGGTCTCCCCGACGACCGGTTCACGCCACCGCACCGGAGGCAGCGGCCGCCGCAGCGCTCCCGGGTAACTGTCGGCGGCGTATTCATTGACCAGCCGGTACGGATGGAAACCCGCCTCCCGCATGGTCGTCATCAACTCGTCCACGCAGTCGCCGAGTTGCTCCATGCGGTCGGGGGTCACCTCCACGGCGATCTCCACGTCGGGCCGGAGGCGGCCGAGGGCGGGGGCGAGGCCTCTGATCACGCCGCCCTCCGCCCCCTCCACGTCGATCTTGATGACCCGGGCGCGGGCGATCTCATCGGGCTCAAGGAGCTCGGGGAGCACGGTCGCCTCCGTCTCGAAGGTCGACTCCGCGGGCCCGTCGTACGGAACGATGCTGTTCGCGCCCATGTTGTGCGAGCTGGCGAGGACGAACGTGAGCGGCTTGCGCGCGTCCGACACGGCGGCGTTGACCGCGCGGATGTTGGCGCAGCCGTTCAGTTCCGCGTGCTGGAGCACCCTGCGGTGGAACGCGGGCGCGGCCTCGATCGCCACGACGCGGCCCCCGGCACCGACGAGCCGCGACCCGAGCACCGCGAAGTACCCGACGTTCGAGCCGACGTCGACGAACACGTCCCCGGCCCCGAGCCGCCCCCGCAGCCACCGCGTCATATGGGGCTCCCAGGCGCCGAACAGGTACACGTAGCGCTGGATGAGGTCCTGGGTGTCGACGGCGAACCGGAGGCCGTGCCGGTCGGCGACGACGCGGCGGCGGGGGTTCTCCCGGAGCCGCGGGTTCAGGAAGCGGGCGGCCAGCGCCGCCTTGCCGAGGGTGCCTGGCGCGTCACGCACGTACCGGCGGCCGAGCGTGACCAGCGTCTCCGAGAGGGGGGTGCTCATCCGGTCGCCTCTTTCGTCGGGGTCGGATGAACCGTATCCGCCCGGCGTGGGCCGCTTACCCGCCGGTCCGGTCGAAGGGCAGGTCCAGCATGCGGATGGCGTTCCCGCGCAGCAGCTTGTACGCGATCTCCGCCGGCAGGTGGCCGACGTGCTCGGCCGCGACCTCCTTGGTGTGCGGCCAGGTCGAGTCGACGTGCGGGTAGTCGGTCTCGAACGTGGCGTTGTCGACGCCCACGGTCTCGATCGCCTCGATGCCGTGCTTGTCGCGGAAGAAGCAGCAGAAGATCTGCCGGTAGTAGTACGTCGACGGGGGCTCCGGGATCAGGTCCTTCACGCCGCCCCAGGCCCGGTGCTCCTCCCACACGTCGTCGGCGCGCTCCAGGGCGTACGGGATCCAGCCCATCTGGCCCTCGCTGTAGGCGAGCTTGAGCCGCGGGAACTTGACCAGGACCCCGCTGAAGAGGAAGTCCATCATCGAGGCCATCGCATTGTTGAAGGAGAGCGAGGCCTGCACCGCGGGCGGCGCGTCCGGGGACGCGGCGGGCATCTGGGACGACGAGCCGATGTGCATGTTCACGACCGTCCCGGTCGCCTCGCACGCCGCGAAGAACGGGTCCCAGTAGCCGGAGTGGATCGACGGCAGGCCCAGGTGGGTGGGGATCTCGCTGAAGGTGACGGCCCGGACCCCGCGGGCGGCGTTCCGCTCGATCTCGGCGACGGCGAGGTCCACGTCCCAGAGCGGGATCAGGCAGAGCGGGATGAGGCGCCCGCCGCTGTCGCCGCACCACTCCTCGACCATCCAGTCGTTGTAGGCGCGGACGCAGGCGAGTCCGACCTCCTTGTCCTTGGCCTCGGAGAAGGTCTGCCCGCAGAAGCGCGGGAAGGTCGGGAAGCAGAGGGACGCCTCGACGTGGTTGATGTCCATGTCCGCGAGGCGGGCCTTCGGGTCCCAGCAGCCGCGGCGCATCTGCTCGCGGGTGATGCCGTCCAGCGTCATCTCGTCCCGCGAGAAGCCGACGGCGGCGATGATGCGCTTGTACGGGAAGATGCTGCCCTCGTACTCCCACCAGTCGGTGATCTGCCCGGCCGGGTCCGTCGTGAACCTGTACTTGCCGCCTACGTACTCCAGCTCGCCGATGCCCGCGGTGAAGGGCTTCGGACCCCGGTCGCGGTACTTGGCCGGGAGCCACGTCTCGAAGAGGTGCGCGGGCTCGATCACGTGGTCGTCCACGCTGATGACCCGGGGGAGTTCCTTGCTGCCGACCTCGCTGCTGACCACTGATGTGCCCCCTACTGCCTGCCGGTTTCCTCGACCCGAATCTGACGATCCATCAGATTCCATCGGATCGAGGTTATGGCCTCACCGGGGTGACGGCAAGCACGGGCCCGCAACTCGACCCCTTGCGCGTTACGCCCCGATCCGCTCAACTGACGCTCCGTCAGTTTGCTTGGGAGGGCGCTCGATGCAGACGATCTGGCTCAGCGGAGCCGAGTGGCTGGCCGTGCTCCGGATCGGGCTCGGCCTGTGGTGGCTGGAGAGCTGGCGCCACAAGGACAAGAAGGAGTGGTTCGGCGGCGGCGGGATCGGCTGGGCGGCGGGCATCGCGGAGAAACACCGGTGGCCCGTCGTGCGCGAGGGGTTCAACACCGTCGTGAAGCCCCGGCCGCGCCTGATGGCGTACGTCGTCGCCTACGCCGAACTCGCCCTGGGCCTCGGCCTGATCGTCGGCTTCCTCACGCCGGTCGCCCTGGTCGGCGGGCTCGTCCTCAACCTGATCTACCTCGTCCTGATGATCCACGACTGGGCCGAGCAGGGACAGAACTTCACGATGGCCCTGGTCTCGCTCGTCGGCCTCTTCGCCATGAGCTGGCAGACGTGGTCGCTGGACGACGCGTTGGGGCTTTTCGTCTAGACCGCGTCAGTAAGATCGTCCGGTCAGGTCGGAGAGCGCTGGCTGGGGGGCGGTTCGAGTGGGCACCGGGGAACAACTCGTCACCGTGGGCGCCGTGTTGCTCGGCGCCCTGACCACCCACGCCACCAACTACCTGATGGAGCGCAGCAGGAACCGGCACCAGCTGCTGACCCGGTGGGACGACAAGAAGGTCGACGCCTACGGCGACTACGTCGAGGCGGCGAAGGCGCGGATCGCCCACGCCGTACGGCTCTACGGGTTCCGGGAGGCTCCGGACGGCGGCGTACGGGCGGCGAGCGAACGGACGGAGCAGGAACTCCGTGAGGAGCTCGCGGCCGCCGCCCGCACCTGGGGCAGCGCCTTCGAGCGGGTGATGCTGCTCGGGGGCGACGAGGCCATCGAGGCGGGGCACGACCTCAACGCCCGGATCTCCGAGATCGACTGGCAGGCCACCGGCAGGATCGGCGGGAGCCTCGCCGAGTGGCGTGAGCGCAACCGCGCCGCCTTCCGGGCGATCAACGACTTCCACGAGGCGGCGCGGCGGGACCTCGGCATCCAGGGCAGCGTCACGGGCGAGAAGCACCCGGAGCGGGACCTCCTGCTCCCTCCCCAGGAGCGGAACCCCGCCGCCGGGGGCCGGTCGGGCTCGTAGCAGCCACACGGGCGTCGACGTCCCGCGCGTGTATGGCCTGTTGAGCCCGGACGTGCCACCCTGCCCGGCAGCCAGGGCAAGGCCTCCACGAACCGAACCCGACATCCGGCACCCAGCACCCAGCACCCCGCGCCCCGGATCCCGCACCCCGCACCCCGCATCCCGCATCCCGCATCCCGCAGACGAGGAGACGGCCATGAGCGACCGCACGCCCGCCGAGGGTCCAGCAACGCCCGGAGTCTCCCCCGCGGCGCGACTGCGCACCCGGCACGCCGCACGCGCCGCGAGCGCCGCCTCCCGTGCCGCCGCGGTCTCCCACTACATCGAGCAGCGCGGGGCACAGGAAACGGCGCGGGAGGACCTCGCCTGGAAAGCCGCCCACGCGGCCCGCGTCTCCGTACAGGCCCTCGCCGTGCTCGCCGAGAGCGCCCCCGACCCGGCGGCGGACTCCCGCTGCGCCCGCAACGCGGCAGCCGCCGCCGCTCAGGCCGCCCAGATGGGCCAACTGCACGACGGCGACAGCGAGTCCGCCGAGGCCGCCTGCCGGTCCGCCCTCAAGGCCTCGCAGGCGGCGTCGGCCGCCTCGGGCCGGGCCGCCCGCGGCACGGACGAGGCGCTGAACGCCGCCGCGGACGAGGCCGAGGCGGACGCCGTCGCCGCCGCCGAACACGCGGGCTGGATGCGGCCGGGCCAGCGCCTCCCGGAGGTGCCGGCCGGGCTGCGCAGTACGGAACTGATGGCGATGATGCACTTCTGACCGAAGGCGGCGACTCCGGCCGAAGGCGGCGACGCGCTTGCGAGCGCCCGGCACCGCACCACCCGGCGCGTCGCCCCGGTCGCTCGGACGGTGGAATTGCCCGGGTTCCTGGCGACGGCGGCGCACCCTCCGGGCCCGTTGTGCCGTTTGAGAGATCATGAACACCTCCAAGCGCATGTTCGCCACCCTCACCCTCGCCGCCGCTGCCGCCTCCGTCGCCGCGGCCGCCCCCGCCCACGCCGCCCCCTCCGACGAGGGCCACCGCAGCGTGGGCCGCACCGTCGGCGAGTCCCTGGCCGACCCGGCCACGACGGGCAAGCAGGTCCTCGACGGGGGCCATCTGGCCCTCGAGGGAGGCAAGACCGCCCTGACCGTGGCCGACGCCGGGCTGAGGTCCGTGAAGACCAGCTCCCAGAGCTTCAGCCCCAGCTAGCCCCCCGCGGCGATCCTTCGCTCAGGACAGGGCCGGGAGCCGGGGGCAGGATGGGGACGTGCTTACCGTGCTGGTGCTGGTCGGACGACCGCAGGCGAGGGAACTGATCGCCCGGATCGAGAGCGTCCCGGACGTCTGCGTCCTGTCCCACACCCATGACAGCGGCCTGGCCCTGGCCCGCGCCCGGGTGCTGCTGCCGGACGTCCTCGTCCTCGACCTCAGCGCCTGCTTCGCCGGGGACGCGGCCTCGGTCGTGCACCGCGCGCGCCTGCTCGACCTGCCGAGCGAACTGGTCGTGCACGCGGGCGACGCGATCGTCGGAACCGTCTCCCCCACCGGCGCCACGGACCCGGCGCGGGCGGGCGAACCGGGCGGCCTGATCCGCACGCTCACCCGACTGGCCCGCAACCAGCCCGCTTCCTAGGGCCGCTCCGCGGCCCGTCGGCCCTGCAGGGTGCGGGCGAGGCGCGGCCCCAGGCGCTGCTTCAGCCAGCGCAGGGCCTGCAGGCGGCCGACGGCCTGATCGAGGTGGAAGTAGAGCTGCGGCGGCACGTAGGGCAGCAGCGGCGAGTGGCGCTGGCCGAGCAGCGCGAACATCTGGTGCGGTTCGAGGGCCAGGTAGCGCGGCAGGTTCTCGTACCACTGCGCGCTGTGCCGGGCGGCGCTCTGCACCGAGAGCAGCGCCTGCTTGCGCTCCCGTTCGTACGAGGCAAGGGCCGCGGGGACGTCCTGCGGCCCGGCGGTGGAGCCCAGCGCGCGGGCCAGGCCCATCGCGTCGCGGAGCGCGAGGGTCGTGCCGGCCCCGATCGAGTAGTGCGTGGTGTGCGCGGCGTCGCCGATCAGCGCCAGGTTGCCGTGCGACCAGGCCGTGTTGGTGACCGTCGGGAAGGCCTGCCACTGGGCGTGGCTCTCGATGTCCTTGCGGCCGAGCAGCGCGTGACCGTCGAGCAGGCCCGCGAAGTACTTTTCGAGGAGGCGCAGGGTCTCGGCGTTGCCGAGCCGGTCGAACCCCAGCGCCGTCCACGTCGCCTCGGAGCACTCCACCACACAGGTGCTGTGCTCGTCGCTGAAGCCGTAGGCGTAGCACCAGATCCAGCCGTGGTCGGTCTCGACGAAGGCGAAGGTGAACGCCGTGAACACCCGGGTCGTGCCGAGCCAGATGAAACGGTTGGCGCCCGTGGTCACCCGGGTCCCGAACTCCGCGGCGTGGGCGGTGCGCAGCCCGCTGTGGGCGCCGTCCCCCGCGACGACGAGATCCGCGCCGGGCAGCTCGGCGACGCTGCCGATCTCCCTGCCGAACTCCAGTCGCACCCCCAGGTCACGGGCCCGCTCGGCGAGGATGGTCCGCAGCCGGTGGCGGCCGATCGCGTGCCCGGGGTCGCCGTCGTGCGCGGTGGTCCGGTCGCCGACGTAGGCGAATCCGCCCCGCCAGCACACGGACTGCTCCTCGATGAGCCGTGCGGAGTCGGGGTCGTGGTCGTACAGGTCGGCGAGGAGGTCGGGCCAGTAGGTCACGCCCCAGCCGTAGCTGGTGCCGGCCGCGTGCCGTTCGTGGACGGTGACCTCGTGGGCCGGCTCCCGGAGTTTGGCGAGGACGGCCAGGTAGAGGGAGGCAGGCCCGCCCCCGACGCAATCGATCTTCACGCACGCTCCTGCTCTTCTTCCCCGCGGAGCCGGGGCTCCGGCGCCCCGGGCCCCGGGAGGGCCAACGAGGAGGCCAACGTATGCGTCGGCGGGGCGGCACGGCCGAAGGCGGGCGCGGTGTCGTGGTTCTGCCGGACGGATGGGTGAAACGAAGGGGTGAACCGGCGTCTCGGCGGGGCGCGCGGCGGCCGGACGGACGAGGGTGTCAGCTGTGACTTGTCCGTAGTGGCTGACGTCTCCCGGGAGATCCTGTATACCCGCAGGGAGCAGATCGTCCGCGCCGGTTCTTCGCACACACTGCCGGACGGCGTCCGATGAAGGCCCCTGGAGGTGTGATGGGTACGCCGCCCCACCGTCTGTCCATCACGGCCCTCGCGCGCTCCGACGTCTGCGCCGTGCTCAGGCTCACCGGCGAGCTCGACCAGGCCTCCGAGAAGTTCTTCATGGACACGGTGGCCAAAGTGGTCGACGCGAGCCACCGCCACATCATCCTCGACGTGACCGCGCTGACGTTCTGCGACTCCCGCGGCCTGAACTGCCTGCTCGCCCTGCACTGGCTCCTGCGGCGCCGGTCCGGCGACCTGATGCTCGCCGGGGTTGGCCGCCGCCTCGCCACGCTCCTCGAACACAGCGGGAGCACGGCCCTGTTCTCGGCGCACACCTCGGTCGGTCAGGCCCTGCGCTCGCTGCCGGAGTCCGCCCGCCCGCACTGGCCGCCGCCGCCCGTCGAGCGCAGCACGGACGAGGGCGTGTCGCCTCCCGCGTAGGACCTGACGGACACGGTCGGCATACGCCGGGCGGGTCACCCGAGATGCGATCCGGGCCGCGCACCAGTGTGCTGTCGGACATGGAACACGACATAGCGAGCGTGACAGAAGCCGCCCCCACCCGGCGCCGCGCGCTGGGTGCCGCCGTGGCGCTGCTGGCCGGTGGAGCGGTATCGCTGACCACCCCGCGCGTCGCCGTCGCCCATGCGGACCACGTCTGTACGGGCGGTTATGACGCCGAGTTCGAGGAAGCCCTGGCCGAGGCGGACGACAGGTTCGCCGATGAGGAGCTCCGCGCCCTGCCGGAAGCACCCCGACGGAAGTACGCGCTGCCGCTGCGCCGCGACTTCCGGGTCTCCGCCCGCTACGGAGTACGCGGCGACTGGCTCGCCGGGCACCACACGGGCATCGACCTGGCCGTGCCGCAGGGGACGCCCGTCTACGCCGTCGGCGCGGGCACCGTACTCGTCGCGGGATGGTCGGGCGCGTACGGCAACGCCGTGACGGTGCGGATGCCGGACGGCCACTACGCCCTCGTGGCCCACCTCTCGCGCGTCTCGGCCCGGGTGGGCGGGCGGGTCCGGGCCGGCACGCTGCTCGGCAGGAGCGGGGCGACGGGACGCGCCACGGGCCCGCACCTCCATCTGGAGGTGCGGGCCCGCAGGGAGTACGGCAGCGACATCAACCCGGTGAGGTATCTGGCCAGCCGTGGTGTGCGACTCCTGTGACCTGCCGCCGTGCGGCAGGTCACGGGTCACTGGATGGAGGGCAGGATGTTCGTGACGGGCGCCGCCAGGTCCGTGAGCTGGTGCAGCTCGTTGAGCTGGTTGAGCTTCTTGAGCTGGTTCATGCCCTGCAGCTGGCTCGCCATGGTCGGCATCTGGGCGCGCTGCTCCTCGGGCATGCCCATGGTGCCGAGTTCGTCGAGGACGCTGAGCGGCGAGATCCGGCCCGTGTCCTGCGCGGGCTCGGCTGCCTGGGCGGCCGGCGTGGCGAGGGCCGCTGCCCCTGCGGCCAGCGAGACGGCGGCGATGAGTCGTCGTGCTGATGTCATGTCCTCAGAAACGGCTGAACGCCATGAAGGACACGGGTTTTCCGGCGCCCTCACTCCCGCCGCCGCACTGTTGCGCTGATCGGGTTGAATGACCGCACCGCCCGCTCCTCCTCGGCCGGAATGGCACCCCGCCTCGCACAATGGGCAGCAGAATGCCCGGGTATTCAGCGCGATCTCGCCGTCCCGCAGAAATCGAACTCCACGGTTGCATTCGAACCCCGGGTGCCGTGACTTCACCTTGACGGCAGCCGTTAGAAAATATGCGGCTGCGTGTAGGCAGCCGCTCTGTCCAAGTCAAAGGAGAACGTGATGTCTCGCATCGCGAAGGCAGCCGTCGCCACCCTCGGCACCGGAGCCGTCGTCCTCGGCGGCGCCGGTCTGGCCATGGCGGACGCCGGTGCGCAAGGTACCGCCGCTGGCTCCCCCGGTGTGGTCTCGGGCAACCTGATCCAGGTCCCGCTGAACGTCCCGGTGAACGTGTGCGGCAACACCGTCGACGTCATCGGTCTGCTGAACCCCACGTTCGGCAACAAGTGCGCCAACCCCGGCGGCGGCGACCACCACGGCCACCCGGGCCACCACGGTCACCCGGGCAACCACGGCGGCCCCGGCTACGGCGGCTGACCCAGCAATCCAGGCCCGGCCCCCGGTGCGCGTTCCACCGGGGGCCTTGCCATGTCCGATGCTCCGGCCTGATCCGAACGAAAGGCCCTAGTAGTGCTTCGTTACGTTGAGTGATCTCGGCTGTTCGTGGGCAGCTTCCCGGAGTGAGGTTGGGGGAAGTGGACCGGCTCCGGGGTGAGTTG
>NZ_JBVJPW010000016.1:0-185265 GCF_055609205.1 Streptomyces sp. NPDC036815
ACTTGCCCGAACCCGACTCCCCCAGCACCGCGAGCGTCTCACCCGCGTCCACGCTGTAGTTGACCCCGTTCACCGCCTTGACCACACCATCACGCGTGTGGAACTCGACGTGCAGGTCCTTCACGTCCAGGAGCCTGCCGCTCTTCTCCTCGCCCGAACGGGGCGCGGGGAAGGCGTCTTCTTTGATGTCGATGCTGGTCACGTGTACGCCTCCCTCAGCGCAGCTTGGGGTCGAGGGCGTCGCGCACCGCGTCGCCGAGCATGATGAAAGCGAAGACCGTGATGCTCAGCATTCCCGCGGGGAAGAACAGTGCGTGCGGGTTGTCACGGATCGCCTTGCTGCCCTCGGAGATGTCGATGCCCCAGGAGATCGTCGGGTCGGCGAGGCCGAGTCCGAGGAAGGAGAGCGTCGCCTCTGCCGAGATGTAACCGCCCAGCGCGATCGTCGCGACCACGATGGTCGGCGCGATGGCGTTCGGCATCACGTGGCGGAACAGCATTCTGGTGGTGCCGGCGCCGAGTGCACGGGCCGCCGTCACGTAGTCGGCCTGCTTGGCGCTGATCACGGAACTGCGCGTCACACGGGCGATCGAGGTCCAGCCGAGGAACGCGAGGGACGCGATGACCACGTAGACCTTGCGCTCGGTGAAGGCGTTCAGGATGACCATCGTGCCGAGCAGGAAGGGCAGACCGAAGAAGATGTCCGTGATGCGGGAGATGATCGAGTCGATCCAGCCCCCGAAGTACCCCGCCAGCATGCCGAGCAGGCCGCCGAGCAGCGTCACGACGGTGGTCACGCCCACGCCGACCAGGATCGACGCGCGGGTTCCGTAGATGACCCGGGCGTAGATCGAGCGGCCCTGACCGTCGTAGCCGAACCAGTCGGCCTTGAAGATGTGGCCCAGTTCCGGCTTGCTCAGGAAGTGGTTGGTCAGATCTCCGTCGCGCGGGTCGGCGCCGGTGAACAGGCCGGGGAAGGCGGCGATGAAGAGCAGCAGGACCAGCAGGGTCGCCGAGATCCAGAACATCGGACGGTGACGCAGCTCGAACCAGGCGTCGCCCCAGAGCGAACGGGGCTTCTCCCGCTCGCCGCCGACCTTGGCCTTGGTGGCGGAGACGCCCGCAGCCGCGGCGTCCGCGCCGTCCTCCGTGCGGGCCGTCGCCGGCGGACCGTCGACGGCCGTTTTGCTCACAGGTGCGTCAGGCATACCGGATCCTCGGGTCCAGGACCGCGTACAGCAGGTCGATGAGCAGGTTGAGCAGCAGGATGACGAGGACGATGACCGTCACCACGCCGACGATCGTCGAGCCCTCGCTCGTCTGGATCGCCCTGTAGAGGAGGTTGCCCACGCCCTGCACGTTGAAGATGCCCTCGGTGATGACGGCACCGCCGATGAAGCCGCCGATGTCCGTGCCGATGAAGGTGATCACGGGAATCAGCGAGTTGCGCAGCAGGTGGACACCCACGATGCGGCGGCGCGGCAGCCCCTTGGCCGTCGCGGTGCGCATGTAGTCGGCCCGCAGGTTCTCGGCGAACGTCGTCCGGGTCAGCCGTGCCACGTACGCCATGGAGAGCATCGCCAGGACGAACGCGGGCAGGAACAACTGGGAGAGGTTCGTGGAGTCCTGCACATTGGGCGGCAGCCAGCCGAGTTCGTCCGCGAAGATGAACCGGGCGAGGTAGCCGAGTACGAACACCGGGATGGAGATCACGAACAGGGTGAAGACGAGGACGCCGGAGTCGGCCGCCTTGCCCGCACGCAGACCCGCCCACGCACCGAGACCGATACCGACGATGATCTCGATGATGATGGCGAGCGCGGTGAGTCTGAGCGTCACCGGGAACGCCTCCGACATCACGTCGACGACCTCGCGGCCGCCGAACGTCCGGCCGAAGTCCCCTTGGAAGAGGTTGGCCATGTAGTCGGTGTATTGCTTCCACACGGGCTGGTCGAGCCCGAACTCATGGCGCAGTGCCGCGACCTGTGCGGGGTCGGCGGCCTTGTCTCCCCACATCGCCCGGATGGGATCTCCGGGAAGGATGTGGACCATGAGGAAAATCAACAGAGTGGTCCCGATGAAGATCGGGATCATCTGGAGCAGTCGCCTGGCGGCGTAGCGCCCCATCATGCCTCCATGCCGTGAGGGGTCGGCGACGGCCTGCGCAAACTTCTCAACCACTGGGTGGGGGTGGAGAGTTACGAGCCAGCGCCTGGGTCGGGCGCCGCCGCTCCGGTTCGGAGCGGCGACACCCGACGACGGTCCCGATGCTTACTTCTGCTTCACCTGAACGTCGGTGAAGATGGGGTCGCCGTCCTGGCCGTAGGGGATCTTGCCGAGGATGTGCTTCGACTGGCCGCTGTTGACCTTGTAGAACCACAGCGGGATGGCCGGCATCTCCTTGACGAGGATCTGCTCCGCCTCCTGGTACAGCTTCACGGTCTCGTCGAGCGTGGCGGCCTTGTCGGCCTTCGTGCTCAGCTCGTCGAACTTCTTGTTGGAGAAGCCGCTGGTGTTACCGGCGGCCTTGGAGCCGTACAGGTCCCGCATGAAGTTCGAGTTGACGGGGTAGTCGAGCACCCAGCCACCGCGGTACATGGACTTGACCTGCTTGTTGTCACGCGCGTTCAGGTCGGCCTGGAAGGTCGGCTTGGAGGCACCGACACACTCGACGCCGACGCTCTTGCGAATGCTGTTGCAGACCGCGTCGACCCACGGCTTGTGGTCCTGGTCGGCGTTGAACTGGATCGAGATCTTGTTGCCCGGGACACCGCCGCCCTCCTTGATGAGAGCCTTGGCCTTCTTCGGGTCGAACTTGGCGACGTCGCCGAGGGCGCCGTCCTTGTGGCCGAGCACACCGCGGGCGACGAAGGAGTCGGCCGGGGTACGCGTGCCGTGCAGCACCTTCGCCGTGATGGTGTCACGGTCGATCGCCATGGACAGACCCTGGATGACCTTGGGGTCGATGTCCTTGAACTGCTTGGAGTAGAACGCCGGGACGATCGACTGGACCGCGGAGTACTCCTGGTCGATCGCACGGTCGCCGAGGTCCTGCTTGTAGTTCGTCAGCGCGGTGGTCGGAACCTGCTCGATCCAGTCGAGGCTGTCCGAGCGCAGGTCCGAGTAGGCGGCGTCGGCGGTCGTGTAGTTCTTGAAGTCGATGCCGCCGTTCTTCGCCGCGTTCGGGCCCTTGTAGCCGTCGAACTTACGGACCTTGATCAGCTTGTTGTGGTCCCACGAGACGAACTTGTAGGGGCCGTTGCCGACCGGCTTCTGGCCGAACGCCTTCGGGTCCTTGAAGAAGGCCTCCGGGAGCGGCGCCCAGACGTCGTAGCCGAGCTTGTACGCGAAGTACGAGACGGGGCTGTTCAGCGAGATCGTGAAGGTGTTCTCGTCCACGACCTTCAGGCCCGACATCTTGTCGGACTTGGGCTTGCCCTTCTCGGGGTGGACGTCCTCGTAGCCCTTGATGTCGGCGAACCAGCTGGAGTTGGTCTGGTTGTTCGACACGTTGGCCGACCAGTTCCAGGAGTCCACGTAGGACTTGGCGGTCACCGGGGTGCCGTCGTGGAACTTCCAGCCCGGCTTGAGCTTGACGGTCCAGACCGACGAGTCCTTGTTCGGCTTGACCGACTCGGCGTTGATGTTCACCAGGTCGCCGGAACCGGGCTTGTAGTCGACCAGACCCGCGAAGACCGTGCGCAGAACGCGGCTGCCCTGGCTCTCCTTGGCGTTGGCCGGCTGCAGCGGGTTCTGCGGCTCGCTGAGCTGCGCGGTGACAATGCCCTTCGGGTCCGCCTTGCCCTTGTTCATGTCGTCACCGCTGTCGCTGCCACCGCCGCAGGCGGTCGCCGCCAGAGTGACGGTTATCGCGCACGCGACCCACTTGGCGCTCTTGGCACCACGCATGGGGTTCCTCCTCATGAGTCCACTTGTTCACTACAAGAGGGGGTACGTGCAACCACGCCGACACCCCTGACGGCGAAGATCGAGTACCCCAGTGTGCTCGTGAGTCGGCGCTCCCCACAGCGCGTGACCCATTGACCCGAGCTATACGCGGTCAACTATTAGCCATGAGGTACCGGTCGACCACACCCTTTTGGTCTCGGTTCAATCACACCTGACGCGTACAACTTCCAAAATCCGGACAAACCGATCCGAGATAGATGGTTGCGAAACGGACGTGTTACACATCTAACGGTCAGTGACGTCCGAATAGCGGACGTTCCTCAGCCAAAAACCGGTTGCCGGGAACCCCTCGACCGGCAGCGGCCACACGGTACCCGCCAGGAGAAACGCAGAAGGCCGATCCCCGCCGAACCCCCTCGGGGGCGGCGGAAATCGGCCTCGTGGCGACTGAGTGCCACTAACTGCCTACATCAGCGGGTCAGTTGTGCTTGGCGCGGGACGCGGAACGGCCGCGCTCCTTCTGGTCGAGGACGACCTTGCGGATGCGCACGGCCTCCGGGGTCACCTCGACGCACTCGTCGTCGCGGCAGAACTCCAGGGACTGCTCCAGGGAGAGCTTGCGCGGCGGCACGATCGCCTCGAACGAGTCGGCGGCGGCCGAGCGCATGTTGGTGAGCTTCTTCTCCTTGGTGATGTTCACGTCCATGTCGTCGGCGCGCGAGTTCTCGCCGACGATCATGCCCTCGTACACCTCGGTGCCGGGCTCGGTGAACAGCACGCCGCGCTCCTGGAGGTTCGTCATCGCGAAGGCGGTGACGGCGCCGGCGCGGTCGGCGACCAGGGAGCCGTTGTTACGGGTCTTCAGCTCGCCGAACCACGGCTCGTGGCCCTCGTGGATGGAGTGGGCGATGCCGGTGCCGCGGGTGCTCGTCAGGAACTCCGTACGGAAGCCGATGAGGCCGCGGGAGGGCACGACGAACTCCAGGCGGACCCAGCCGGAGCCGTGGTTCGACATGTTGTCCATGCGGCCCTTGCGGACGCCCATGAGCTGCGTGACGGAGCCCATGTGCTCCTCGGGCACGTCGATGGTCATGCGCTCGACCGGCTCGTGCGTCTTGCCGTCGATCTGCTGCGTGACGACCTGCGGCTTGCCGATGGTCATCTCGAAGCCCTCGCGGCGCATCTGCTCGACCAGGATGGCCAGCGCCAGCTCACCGCGGCCCTGCACCTCCCAGGCGTCGGGACGCTCGGTCTCCAGGACGCGCAGCGAGACGTTACCGATCAGCTCGCGCTCCAGGCGGTCCTTCACCTGGCGGGCGGTGACCTTGCGGTCCTTGACCGCGGCCTTGGCGTCCGCGCCCTTGCCGGTGCCGCCGCGGCCGACGAGCGGCGAGGTGTTCGTACCGATGGTCATCGAGATCGCCGGCTCGTCGACCGTGATCAGCGGCAGCGCGATCGGGTTCTCCGGGTCGGCCAGCGTCTCGCCGATCATGATGTCGGGGATACCGGCGACCGCGCAGATGTCACCCGGACCCGCCATCTCGGCCGGCTTGCGGGTGAGCGCCTCGGTCATCATCAGCTCGGTGATGCGGACGTTGGAGATGGTGCCGTCCCGCTTGATCCACGCGACCGTCTGGCCCTTGCGCAGCTCGCCCTGCTCGACGCGGAGCAGCGCGATACGGCCGAGGAAGTTGTCCGCGTCGAGGTTGGTGACGTGCGCCTGCAGCGGCGCGGCCTCGTCGAACGTGGGGGCCGGGACGTGCTCGAGGATGGTGGAGAAGAACGGCTCCAGGTTGGTGGAGTCCGCCGGGACCGTGCCGTCGGCCGGCTTGGTCAGCGAGGCGACGCCGTCACGGCCACAGGCGTAGACGATCGGGAACTCGATCTGGTCCTCGTCCGCGTCCAGGTCCAGGAAGAGGTCGTACGTCTCGTTGACGACCTCGTCGATGCGCGAGTCCGGGCGGTCCGTCTTGTTGATGCACAGGATGACGGGCAGCCGCTGCTGGAGCGCCTTGCGCAGCACGAAGCGGGTCTGCGGCAGCGGGCCCTCGGAGGCGTCGACCAGCAGGACGACCGCGTCCACCATCGACAGACCGCGCTCGACCTCGCCACCGAAGTCGGCGTGGCCGGGGGTGTCGATGATGTTGATCGTGATCGGATCCCCGCCGTCCTTGGGGTGATACTTCACCGCCGTGTTCTTGGCGAGGATCGTGATGCCCTTCTCACGCTCCAGGTCGTTCGAGTCCATCATGCGGTCGTCGAGGGACTCGGCGGCGTGCGCGGCGAAGGAACCGGCCTGCTTGAGCATGGCATCGACGATGGTCGTCTTGCCATGGTCGACGTGAGCGACGATGGCGACGTTACGGATGTCGTGGCGCGTGGCCATAGTGCGGCGTACTCCTGGAGTGAGTGGATGGTCACACGCACCTCTGAAGTACGCGAACCCTGCCGGGCTGGACACGCCACGGCCTCACCCCAGTCTACGGGCCTTCCGCGGAGGCAGCCTCCGCGGGGGCGTCGCGGGGGTGGGGAAAGCCTCGGGAACTTTGAGGAAACAGCAGGTCAATGGGTGGGTACGAGCTTGCCCGCCGGGGTGGCCGACGGGCAAGAGAGTTGAGCGGAATCTGAGCAGCGGCGCCCCGGCGAGGGGGTGGTCCCGCTATCCGGCGGACGGGCTGCCCGAGGGCTTCGCGCCCGGCTTCAGGAAGCCGATGTCCTCGTAGTGCGGGGCCTGGAAGCCGAAGGCTCCCGCGTTGGCCAGGTTCGGCCGGGCCGCCATCAGCTGGGGGCGCTGATAGAGGGGGATGGAGCCCGCCTCGGCCCAGATGCGGGCGTCGGCCTTCTTCACCAGGGAGAGTGACGTTTCCTCATCGAGCTCGCCGATCGCCTGGTCGAAGAGCTGGTCGATGTGGTCGGTGCCGACGCGCGTGTAGTTCTGCTCGACGTTCAGCGACCCGTCCGCGGCCGGGACCGGCTTGGCGAAGATCGGGCGGGCGTCGGTGGCGGGGAAGGCCGACGCGGGCCACGAGTACAGGGCCAGGTCGTACTGCCCGGACGCGATGTGGTCCTTGAAGTAGCTGTCGTCGGCGACCTTCGCCGTCTCCGTGCGGACGCCGATCTTCTCCAGCATCCGCGTGATCCGGTCGGCCACCGCGCGCAGCGGCTCCGAGCCGTCGCCGGAGGGCAGGACGAAGCGGAGCGTGAGGGGCTTGCCGTCCTTGGCGAGCGGACCGGCCGCGGCCGCGCCCGCCGCCTTGGGAGCGGCGGTGCCCTTGGGGGCGTACGCGCCGGGGACTCCGCCCTTGGCGTGGTCCTTGGCCCGCGCCTCGGACTTGGGCTTGGACTCACCCTTCGACTCGGCCTTGGACTCCGCCTTGGACCGCGACTTCGCCTTCGACGCGGCCTCGGCCTTGGAGTGCTTGCCGGTGTGCTTGGCCTTGGAGTGCTCGCCCGGCTCCTTCTTCTTCTCCTTGTCGGCCTCGCGGGTCAGTCCGAGGGCGTCGGCCTGCCGGTTCAGGACGGCCCGCTGATAGGCGGCCGCGGGCGCGGGGGCGAGCACCGTGGTGCCGGTCTCGGCGGGCTTGCCGTCGTCCTCGCCCACGATGTACGTGCCGTCGCCCGACTCCTCCTCGGAGTCCGCCTTCGCCTTCTTCGCGCCGGCCTCGCCGCCCGCGGTCTTCGCGTCCTTGTCCTTCTTGCCCTTGAGCGGGCCGCCCGGCGTCCAGCCCGCGTCCGCGAGCAGCGCCCGCGCCTCCGCGGTGTCCTGCTCACCGAGGGCCCCGCTGTTGTCCGCGTACGCCTGCTGACCGGCGAGCGCGAGGTGGCTGCCGACCGGCACGGCGGGCAGGCCGAGCGGTTTGAGGACGGTCTTCGCGAGCTCCTCGCGGTTCAGGGCGCGGGCCACCGCGCGGCGCACGCGGTCGTCGGCGAGCGGTCCCTCGGAGCCGTTGAGGGCGAGCTGGGTGTAGGCCGGTTCCAGGGACTTGCGGACCACGTAGCCGCGCAGGCCCTCCTGCTCGGTCGCGTACTTCCTGACGGCCTTGCGGGTCTTGGCGCGGGCCTCGGTCTCCGCGTCGGCGGCCTCCTCGTCGGAGCCGTGCGCGAGCGCCCAGGAGCGGAGCGCCTTGGCGGGGGTCAGCGCGGCGCCGGGGCCGTGCGCGGGCGGGCCCTGCGCGCCCTTGTCCCGGGCGGCGAGGCCGATCCGTCCGGCCTCCGCCGAGTCGACCGCGGCGAGGTCGACCTTGTTCTGGGCGAGCGCTCCGGCCCGCTCGGCGCGCGTCACCCGGCGCAGCACGATCTTGTCGAGCTTGGCCGGGCTGCCCCACCAGCGCGGGTTGCGCTCCAGCGTCACGTCGCCGGCCTTCTGGTCGACGGAGGCGAGCGCGAAGGGGCCCGCGGTCACCTTCAGCTTGCGCCGTGCGCCGTCGTTGAAGGAGTCGGGGGCGCCCATGACCTGCTTGGGGTAGAGCGGCGAGAACAGGGAGCGCCAGTCCGCGTACGGCTTGGCGAAGGTGACCCGCACCTCCAGGTTGTTCGCGCCGCGCTCGATCTTCTGGATGCGGTCGTAACCGGCGTTGCGCGCCGTCCAGTACGCGGAGTCCTTGCCGGACAGGGCCCGCCACTGGGCGGCGAAGTCGTCGGCGCCGATCTCCCGGCCGTCGCTCCAGACCGCCTGCTGGTTGAGCTTGTACAGGACGACCTGCTGGGGCTCGCGCTCGACGACCTTCGCCGACTCGAGGAAGTCGGCGTTGCGCTGCGCCCTGCCCTGCGCGTCGAGGCGGAACAGGGACGGCAGGACCGCGCCCGCCACGCGCGAGGTGCCCTCGTCGGCGTCGGCCTGGAAGGAGTTGAACGTCTCGGGCAGCGCGTCGACCGCCCAGTTCATGGTTCCGCCGTCGGCGACCAGGTCCCGGGCGGCGGGAGCGACGTCCTGGCCCGCGGTCGGCCGCCCCGCCTCGTCGTTCGAGCTGCAGCCGGCGAGGGCGGGCAGAGCCAGCACCCCCGTCGCGAGGAACACGACAGATCTGACTCTGGCGCGGTCGTGGGACATGGCTGGTACCTCCGGGGTCCGGGGCTCGCCCGGCCGCCCGCTACCAGGACCGGGCCGGGTTTGATCACGTTTGGCGGTATATGGAGCTGATCACATCTATCGCTCCACTGAAGGCGACGGGACACACCCCGCGGGGGAGGCACGACACGGGGGCGCTCATATCCCACTCGTGCGGCCCAATGGCGCACGCCCGCGACGGCGCACGACGGCACACGGCAGCGCACGGCAGCGCCCCCGGGGCATGTTCCGGTCGCCGGACGGTCGCGGTCGGTCGAGGTCGGCGGGATCGGCGCGTGATCCGGCGCATTCACCGCTCCTGATCCGGCAATCGCTGCAGATCCCTTCACAAGCCGGGATGTGACGCGCGACACTCGCAGGCGCATGAGCGTTGCCACCGCACACCCGAAGTGAGGGCAAGTAATGGCTCTGCACGATGAATTGACGGCCGTCCAACGCTGTGTGGACGACCTCGTCCGCACCGTCGGCAGGCTGGAGCAGCAGGCCGACGGAGCACTGGCGGGCGTCGACGTACGCCGGGTGCGTACGGACACCGACCACCTGCGCGAGAGCGTGGCCCTGCTGCGCGCGGCGGCCCCGCCACCGTCCGCGCCCCGCGCCGAACCGCCCCCGCGCGAATTCGTGACCATCCCCGACACCCCGTACGACAGCTCTCTGTGGGCGAACGCCGGAGACCTCGACGACGAGGGCCTGGGCGGCTGCGACCGCCACGCGCCCTGACCCGCCACGCCCCGACCCGACCCGGGCCGCACCTCGCACCCCCGCACCCCCGCACGCCGCACGCACTCGCAGAGCCTCTCCCCATCCGAGGACGAAGGAGTGGAGCCTCGTTGGCCACCGGCACGGAACCCCAACCGAAGAGCGGACCGGCCCCCGGCGGCGTGCGCGACGGCACGCGCGCCGCGATCACCGCTGCCCATCTGCGGACCGACCGCTGGTGGCTGGCGCCCGCGGCGACCGCCGCCGGACTGCTCGCCTTCGTCGTCTACTCGACCTGGCGGGCCTTCGCGAACGCGGACTACTACGCGGCGCCCTACGTCTCGCCGTTCTACTCGCCGTGCGTCGCCGAGAACTGCGAACCGATGCGCTCCGGGCCCAACTGGGAGATCTTCGGCAGCTGGTGGGGCCTGTCCCCCTCGGTGCTCATCCTGGTCTTCCCGCTCGGCTTCCGGCTGACCTGCTACTACTACCGCAAGGCCTACTACCGGGGCTTCTGGGCGTCACCGCCCGCCTGCGCGGTCGCCGAGCCGCACAAGAAGTACACGGGTGAGACCCGCTTCCCGCTGATCCTGCAGAACGTCCACCGCTACTTCTTCTACGCAGCCGTGCCGGTGGCGGGCATCCTCACGTACGACGCCGTGCTCGGCTTCCGCGACGAGCACTACGAGTGGGGCCACATGGGGCTCGGCACCCTCGTCCTCCTCGTCAACGTCGTACTGATCTGGATCTACACGCTCTCCTGCCACTCCTGCCGGCACGTCATCGGCGGCAAGCTCAAACACTTCTCCAAGCACCCGGTGCGCTACCGCATGTGGCAGTGGACCGGCAAGCTGACCAACCATCACATGCTGCTCGCCTGGACGTCGTTGGCGAGCGTCGCGCTCGCCGACCTGTACGTCTACCTGGTCGCAAGCGGCGCCTTCGACGATCCGCGCTTCTTCTAAGGGACGGGACCAGCTGATGTCTCAAGTGGACCGGCAGCAGTGGGACGTCGTCGTGGTGGGGGCCGGCGGCGCGGGCCTGCGGGCGGCGATCGAGGCGCGCGAACAGGGCGCGCGTACGGCGGTGATCTGCAAGTCCCTGTTCGGCAAGGCGCACACCGTGATGGCCGAGGGCGGCATCGCCGCCTCCATGGGCAACGTGAACTCCGGCGACAACTGGCAGGTCCACTTCCGCGACACCCTGCGCGGCGGCAAGTTCCTCAACCAGTGGCGGATGGCCGAACTGCACGCCCGCGAAGCACCCGACCGCGTATGGGAGTTGGAGACCTGGGGCGCGCTGTTCGACCGCACCCCGGACGGCCGGATCTCCCAGCGCAACTTCGGCGGCCACGAGTACCCGCGCCTCGCACACGTCGGCGACCGCACCGGCCTGGAGCTGATCCGCACGCTCCAGCAGAAGGTCGTCGCCCTGCAGCAGGAGGACTACAAGGAGTTCGGGGACTACGAGGCGCGCCTGAAGGTCTTCCAGGAGTGCACGGTCACCCGGGTCCTGAAGGAGGAGGACGAGGGGTTCGGCGAGGGCGGGCGGGTCAGCGGGACCTTCTGCTACGACCGCGAGTCGGGCCGCTTCTTCGTCCTGGAGACACCCTCCGTGGTCCTTGCGACGGGCGGCATCGGCAAGTCGTTCAAGGTGACGTCGAACTCGTGGGAGTACACGGGCGACGGGCACGCGCTCGCACTGCTCGCCGGGGCTCCCCTGCTGAACATGGAGTTCGTCCAGTTCCACCCGACGGGCATGGTCTGGCCGCCGTCGGTCAAGGGCATCCTCGTCACCGAGTCCGTGCGCGGCGACGGCGGGGTCCTGCGCAACTCCGAGGGCAAGCGGTTCATGTTCGACTACGTGCCCGACGTCTTCAAGGAGAAGTACGCGCAGTCGGAGGAGGAGGGCGACCGCTGGTACGACGACCCGGACCACAACCGCAGGCCCCCCGAACTCCTGCCCCGTGACGAGGTCGCGCGCGCCATCAACGCCGAGGTGAAGGCGGGCCGCGGCTCGCCGCACGGCGGGGTGTTCCTCGACGTGTCGACGCGGATGCCCGCCGAGGTCATCAAGCGCCGACTGCCGTCCATGTACCACCAGTTCAAGGAGCTGGCGGACGTGGACATCACCGCGGAGGCGATGGAGGTCGGGCCGACCTGCCACTACGTGATGGGCGGCATCGCGGTCGACTCCGACACCGCCGCCGCGCGCCGCGTCGCCGGGCTCTACGCCGCGGGCGAGGTCGCGGGCGGCATGCACGGCTCCAACCGGCTCGGCGGCAACTCCCTCTCCGACCTGCTGGTCTTCGGGCGGCGCGCGGGCCTGCACGCGGCCAGGTACGCCGCGGGCCTCGCCGCCCGCCCCGCCGTGGAAGAGGAGCAGGTCGCCGCGGCGGCCGCGGAGGCGCTGCGGCCGTTCAGCGCGGAGGGGCCCGACGACGGGACGCCGCACGAGAATCCGTACACCCTCCACCAGGAACTGCAGCAGACCATGAACGACCTGGTCGGCATCATCCGCCGCGAGGCCGAGATGGCCCAGGCCCTGGAGAAGCTGGCCGAGCTGCGGGTGCGGGCGCGGCGGGCCGGTGTCGAGGGCCACCGCCAGTTCAATCCCGGCTGGCACCTCGCCCTCGACCTGCGCAACATGCTCCTGGTCAGCGAGTGCATCGCGCGGGCCGCCCTGGAGCGCACGGAGAGCCGCGGCGGTCACACCCGCGAGGACCACCCGTCGATGAACCGCGAGTGGCGCCGCGCCAATCTGCTCTGCCGGCTCGCCGACCCCACCGGGGGTCTGGCGGCCACCGGAGCCGTACGCGGCCAGATCGACCTGGTCCGCGTCGAGACCGAGCCCATCCGCCCGGACCTGCTCGCCCTCTTCGAGAAGGAGGAGCTGGTCAAGTACCTGGCTGAAGAGGAGCTGTACGAGTGAGTTCGTACGACGCGCAATTCAAGGTCTGGCGCGGGGACCTCGGCGGCGGCGGCCTGACGGACTACGAGGTCGAGGTCAACGAGGGCGAAGTGGTGCTCGACATCATCCACCGCCTCCAGGCCACCCAGGCCCCCGATCTCGCCGTCCGCTGGAACTGCAAGGCGGGCAAGTGCGGTTCGTGCTCGGCGGAGATCAACGGCCGCCCCCGGCTGATGTGCATGACCCGGATGTCGGTCTTCGGACCCGACGAGGTCATCACGGTGACGCCGCTGCGCGCCTTCCCCGTGGTGCGCGATCTGGTGACGGACGTCGGCTTCAACTACACGAAGGCGCGCGAAGTCCCGGCGTTCGTACCGCCCGCGGATCTCGGTCCGGGCGAGTACCGCATGCAGCAGGAGGACGTGGACCGGCCGCAGGAGTTCCGCAAGTGCATCGAGTGCTTTCTGTGCCAGGACACGTGCCACGCGGTGCGCGACCACGAGGAGAACAAGGGCGTCTTCGCCGGGCCCCGGTTCCTGATGCGCGTCGCCGAGCTGGACATGCATCCGCTGGACGCGGCGGCCGAGACCGGCCTCGACCGCAAGCGGACCGCACAGGACGAGCACGGGCTCGGCTACTGCAACATCACCAAGTGCTGTACGGAGGTGTGTCCCGAGGGCATCAAGATCACCGACAATGCGCTGATCCCCTTGAAGGAACGGGCGGTCGACCGCAAGTACGATCCGCTGGTGTGGCTGGGCAACAAGATCCGGCGGCGGACGGAGTAGGGGTTGGTTCGGGGAGAGGGCGTCAGGGGCGGCTGTCAGGGTCTCTGGGGGCAATCCCCCAGGCGGGATTTCCATGATTTCCCCCATAGTGGCGCGGTGTTGGTGACGCGCAGCATGGAGGCATGACTTCTCGTGCATCCCTGACCCGCCGTTCGCTCGTCGGGCTAGCGGTCGCGGGGCTCGCGGCGACCGCGCTGGCCCTGCCCGCGTCCGCGTCCACGTCCACGTCCACCCCCTCGCCCGGCTCGTCCGCCGCTGCCGCTGCCGTGGGCCAACTGCCCGCGCCCACGGGGTCGTACGGCATCGGCACCGTCTCGGCGCGGCTCGTCGACCGGTCGCGGCACGACCCGTGGGTGCCCGCGCAGCCGTACCGCGAGCTGATGATCAGCGTCTGGTACCCGGCCGCGCCCGGACCGGCCACCGGGCATCACCGCGCCCGCTACATGGCACCGGGCGCCGCCGCCCGCTGGGACGCCACGTCGCCGCACGGCATCCCCCGCGGCGCGATCGACTTCGCGGCCCTGCGGACACACGCCAGGGAAGGAGCCCCGGCCGACACCGGAGGCGGGCGGCGCCCCGTCCTCGTGTACGCGGCGGGGGCGGGCGACCCCCGGACCTGGGGCACCGCCCTGGTCGAGGAGATGGCGAGCCGCGGCTATGTCGTCGTGACCGTCGACCACACCTACGAGAACCCCGGGGTGCAGTTCCCCGACGGCTCGGTCAAGGACGACGGGCCGCTGCGGAAGGCGCTGGCGCAGGCGCAGAAGAACGGCACCCTTCCGCAGCTGATGAAGCGGACGCTCGACACCCGGGTCGCCGACTCCCGGTTCGTCCTCGACCGCCTCGGCTCGCTGCCGCACGGCCTCTCCCGGCTCGTCGACCGGCGGCGCGTGGGCATGTTCGGCCACTCCGCGGGCGGGATCGCCGCGGCCGAGACCATGTACGAGGACCGGCGGGTCACGGCCGGAATCGACCTGGACGGCACGCTGGAGTTCAACCCCGAACCGCTCGGCACCCACCTGACGCCGGTCGCACGGCACGGTCTGGACCGGCCGTTCCTGCTGATGGGTCACGAGGGCAGCGACCGCAGGACCGAGCCGTCGTGGCGGTCGTTCTGGTCCCACAGCACCGGCTGGAAGCGGAACCTGACGCTGCGCGGCTCGCTGCACCAGACGTACACCGATCTGTCCGCACTGCTTCCGCGGTCCGGCGTCGACAGGAAGACCCTGGAGGAGAACATAGGCACGGTCGACCCGAAGCGAGCGGTGGCGGCCCAACGGGCGTACGTGGCCTCGTTCTTCGACCGGTGGCTGAAGCAGCGGGACGACGGCCTCCTCGACGCGCCGTCCGGGCCGTACCCGGAGGTGGAGTTCGCGGGGTGACCTTCCCGCTCCCCCGCTGCCCGGCACGTCCCTGCGCGACGACGAGGCGTACAGGGACGTGGCCGACTGCCTGGGCGACGTGTACGAGGCGTCGTTCTCCGCGAAGCGCGAGGACGCGGACGTCGTGCTCTTCGCGATCGGCGGGCGGGTCGCCAAGGACGGCACGTCGTCGTCGGAGTCGCTCTGCGCACGCACCGCCTCCAAGAAGGCGGCGGACACCACCGCGTCCCGGCTCCGCGAGAAGACCGCCCCCGGACGGCGCTACGCGGGCTCGAAGGTGACCGTCGGCGAGAGCGGCACCCCGATGGTCACCATGACCTGGAAGAACCGCCCCAGGTCCGGCCTGCGCCCCGGCGACAACGACCGGACGTCGGAGCTGCCCAGGGTCCTGATGTGGGGGCGTGAGTGACCCGGGTCGCGGCGGTTCACAGGCCGCCCTACGCTCGCACATGTGACGCCGTCCCCGCGCATGGCCGCCGCGCGGGCAGCAGCGGCCGCGGTGGCCGTGCTGCTCGGGTGGCTTCTGCCGCTGTGGCCCTCCCCCGCGGTCGCCGACGACCCGGTCACGCTCTCGCGCACCGGCCAGACCACCGACAGGACCGACGCCCTCGCCGGGCGTGAGAACGCCGTCCGGCAGGCCCTCGACCGGCTCTACGACGACAGCGGCGTGCAGCTCTTCGTCGTTTACGTACGTGACTTCTCCGGCCGCTCCGCGCGGAGCTGGACGGACGCCACTGCGGAGCGCAACGGCCTCGGGCTGGACGACGTGCTGCTCGCCGTCGCGACGCACGATCGCCGTTTCGCCTGCTCCGTGGACGACGGCTCCCGGCTCACCGACGCGCAGCTCCGGTCCGTGACCACCACGGCGATCAGGCCCGCCCTGCGCCGGAACGACTGGGCCGGGGTCGCCGTGGGCGCCGCGGACGGCTACCGCGCCGTCCTCGCCGGCCGCCCCGTGCCGACCCCGACGCTCACCTCGGGTCCGGCCGACCCGGGCGGCGCGGACGGTGCGGACGACTCCGTGGCCGGTGACCTGGTGCTCCCCGTGGCGGCGGCGTGCGCGGCCGGGGTCGCCGCGACGGTCGCGTACAAGCGGCGCAGGAAGCGCGCCATCACCCGTACGACGCCCGGCGGCGGCTCGGGAAGAGGGGCGGCGGGCAAGAACGTCGCCCCGCTCCCCGAGCTCGACAGCGAGGCCCGGCGCCTCCTCGTGGAGACCGACGACGCGGTCCGCACCAGCACCGAGGAACTCGGCTTCGCCACGGCGCAGTTCGGGAAGGACGCGGTACAACCGTTCGGCGAGGCGCTCGCGTACGCGCAGCGGGAGCTGACGGCGGCGTTCCGGCTGCGCCAGGAGCTCGACGACGCCTTTCCCGAGGACGACGCCACCAGGCGCCGCATGCTGGGCGAGATCGTCGCGCGCTGCACGGACGCGGGCCGCCGCCTGGACGCCGAGACCGCGCGCTTCGACCGGCGCTCCTCGACGGGGCCGAGGACCCGCAGAAGACGATCGACCAGCTGATCCGCGACTACTCCACGACATCAAGGAGGCCGAGGAGGCGGTCGCCTCGCAGACCGAGACCGTGGAGGTCGAGGCCCGCCTCGGCGCCCTCGAGGCGACGACCTGACCCCGTACGGCGATCGGGCCAGGCAGCGGCCGTACGGCGGCCGGGCCGTCCGGGTCAGAACAGGCTGAGCAGCGCCTCCGCCGGGTCCTTCGGCTCCGCGTCGCCGGGCAGGGCGAGTTCGAACCACACCGTCTTGCCGTGCGGCGTCCTGCGCGAGCCCCAGGCCGCGCTGAGCAGGCCGACGAGCTGCAGCCCGCGCCCGCCCTCGTCGGTGTCCCTGGCCCGGCGCCGGCGCGGCTGGACGAAGCCCCCGTCCCACACCTCGCACACCAGCGTGCGGTCGAGCAGGAGGCGGAGTCTGATGTCACCCTCGCCGTACCGCAAGGCGTTGGTGACGAGCTCGCTGACCAGCAGTTCCGCGGTGTCGCAGAGCCGTTCCAGGTCCCACGCGCGCAGGTGGTCGCAGGCCAGTTCGCGGGCGCGGCCCACCGACTTGGGGTCGCGCGGCAGCGTCCAGTCCCCGACATGCTCGGCGGGCAGGCCCTCGACACGCGCCATCAGGAGCGCGATGTCGTCCTCCCCGTGGTGGGTGTCGAGCGTGTTCAGGACGTGGTCACAGACGTCCTCCAGCACGGGAGGCGCGTCGTTGAGGGCGCGCACCAGGGCGTTCAGGCCCTCGTCGAGCGGGTGGTGGCGGGATTCGACGAGGCCGTCGGTGTAGAGCGCGAGGAGTGCGCCCTCGGGGAGTTCCACCTGGACGTCCTCGAAGGGCTCACCGCCGACGCCGAGCGGCATGCCCGGGGGTACGTCGAGCATGAGCGCGGACTCGCCGGGCTCCACGAGGACGGGCGGCAGGTGTCCGGCGTTGGCGAAGGTGCAGCGCCGGGTCACGGCGTCGTAGACCGCGTACACGCAGGTGGCGAGGTACACCTCGCCGAGGTCCGCGTCCGCCGCCTTGCGGGCCGCGCGGGAGGCCTGCTGGGGACCTGCCGGGTTGCCGAGGCCGCTGGCGACCTCGTCGAGGGCGGAGAGCACCTCGGCGGGTTCCAGATCGAGGAGCGCCAGGGTGCGGACGGCGGTGCGCAGTTCGCCCATGGCGACGGCGGCCCGCAGGCCGCGGCCCATGACGTCGCCGACGACCAGCGCCGTGCGGTGGCCCGGCAGCTCGATGACGTCGAACCAGTCGCCGCCGACCTCCGTGGCCGCGTTGCCCGGCAGGTAGCGGCAGGCGATGTCGAGGCCGGACGCCTCCGGGTCACCGGGCGGCAGCAGGGACCGCTGCAGTATCAGCGCGCGTTCGTGCTCGCGGCGGTACAGGCGGGCGTTGTCGATGCAGACGGCGGCGCGCGCGGCCAGTTCGACGGCGAGCGCGCGGTCGCGCTCGCCGAAGGGCTCGCTGCCCTTCGTACGGGAGAACTGGGCGAGGCCGACCACGGTGTCGTGGGCGACCATCGGCACGGCGAGCGTCGACTGGACGAGGCCGCCGGTGCGCCGGCTCGCCGAATCGTCGTCGTCCCCGGTGATCAGGCGGGGGCGGGCGGCGCGCAGGGCGTCGGCGCAGGGCGACGTGAACGCGTAGCGGTGCACGGCGCCGACGTCGACGGGCGCGGTGCCCGCGGGGAACGGGGCGTCGGCGACGGCGCTCGCGAAGGCCACCCGGCGCAGGTCGGCGCTGCCGTCGGCGAGCCCGGGCGGCGCCTCGTCGCCGTCGAGGAGCCCCTGGTAGAGGTCGACGGAGGCGAGGTCGCAGAAGCCGGGGACGGCGACGTCGAGCAGTTCCCGGGCGGTGGTCTCCAGGTCGAGGGAGTTGCCGATGCGCGCTCCCGCCTCGTTCAGGAGGGCCAGATTGCGCCGCGCGTGGGCGGCCTCGCGGGCGGCGGCGTGCCGCCGGGTGACGTCGGTGCCGAGGCCGGCGACGCCGATGGGACGGCCCGAACCGCTGTGCACGCGGTAGAGGTTGATCGACCAGTGCCTGCGGTCGCTGTTGCCGGGCGCGGGGCCCACTATCTGCATGTCCGTCACGGAATCGCCGGTCTCCAGGACCCGCTTCATGGCGGCGGCCATGCGGTCGGCCTCGTGGCGCGGCAGATAGTCGTGCACGGTGCGGCCGCGCTGGTCCTCGACACCGCCGCCGAAGACGTCGGCGAACCTGCGGTTGGCGCGCTGCACCTTCAGGTCCGTACCGAACAGCAGGAAGCCGAAGGGTGATTGGCCGAAAATGGCCTGCGACGCGGCGAGGTCCGTCTCGATCCGGCGCAGCGCGCGGACGTCGACGACGATGCAGACCGCGGCCCGTTCGCCGTCCTCCGTCTCGGTCGGCATGACGTAGATCTCCGCGATGCCTTCCAGGCCGCCGGGGCCGCCGGGGCCGCTCCGGTGGCCGTAGGACGGCTGCGAGCCCTCCGGCAGCCGGAAGGGGACGACCCCCGTCCACTCGCGTCCGTCGAGGATCTCCGTCATCTTGCGGTGCCCGCCCGCGCGCAGCTCCGGCGGTACGAAGGCCTCGATGGGGTCCTTGCCCACGGCGTCCCGCGCCGCCACGCCGAACAGCCGCTCGGCGCGCGCGCTCCACTGGTCGACCAGGCCGTCGGCGCCGATCGAGAACGAGGCGACCTTGATGTAGTCGTAGATCGAACCCGGCGGGTTGCGCTGCCACGTCTCGTCGCCGGGGCCTTCGCCCGCCGCGTCGCCCGGGGCGGCGTCACCCGCCGCGTCGTCCGTGGCCCCATGGGCCCTCGCGTCGCCCGACGGACCGTCGCGCTCCGTCGCCTTCGCTGGTATCTCGCTCACGCGAACCGTCCCCTCCAGCTCACCGCGCCCGGCACCGGTCACCGCGTACGGCTGACCGCAGTATCCAGCACTACGGTGCCGCGCCACACGGCGTTCACGATCACAGCACGCACTCGACGCTTTTTGGCCCGTGCCGCTCTTGTGCCGGACGCCCATCGCACACTGCCAGTCTTCTAACCCGGCAACGCCAGCTCGAACCACACCGTCTTCCCCGTCCTGCCCGTACGACCCGGCCGCGTTCCCCAGCGCCGCGACGAGCGGGAGACCAGCTGCAGACCGCGCCCGCCCTCGTCGTCGGGTGCGGCCATCCGTTCGAGCGGCGGGTCGGGGAGGGGGTCGGAGACCTCCACGAGGAGCGTGCCCGTGGGCCCGGCGGGCCGTACGAGCCGTACGCCGATGGGCCCGGAGGCATGGCGCAGCGAATTGGTCACCAGTTCGCTGACGAGCAGCACGGTGATGTCACCCAGGGCCGTGAGGCCCCAGTCCGCGAGTTGTTTGCGCACGACGGCTCGGGCGGTGCGGACCGCGCCGGGGTCCGCGGGAAAGGCCCACTCGGCGCAGTCGCCTTCGGTGTCGATCACGCCGATCACTTCCAGACCAGTAGCTGAACCTGTCCGGTTTCATGGGGTTAATGGGCACATACCCGATATCCAGGTGGGTTTACCGCGCCATGAGGCGCACTGTGGCACGAACGGCGTAGGCGGGATCAGCGCGCGGCGTGCGGCGCGCCGAGCGCCGCCTCGACGGCGGGCACGTCCGCGGTCAGCCAGTCGACCGACCAGACGCGGTCGGGAGCGAGCCAGCGCAGCTCGTCGTGGTCCTGCAGGGGTCTCGGGTCACCCGAGACGAGCCGGGCCGTCCACACCCGCAGGACGTACCCCTTGGCGAGCGGCCACTCGCCGGGCACCCGCCCTGTCAGTTCGGCCTCGACGCCCAGTTCCTCGCGGAGCTCGCGCACCAGCGCGTCCTCGCACCGCTCGCCGGGCTCGACCTTGCCGCCGGGCAGCTCCCAGCCGCCCGCGAGCTCGGGGGGTGCGCTGCGCCGTGCGGCGAACAGGTGTCCGCCGTCGTAGAGGGCGGCGCCCACCACGACCCGTTCCTGCGCCGGATCGCGTGCGTCCACCGTGCGGTGTCCGTCCGCCGTGCGGTGTCCATCCGCGGGGCTGTGTCCGTCCGCGGGGCCATGTCCGTTCATGCGCCGGAGCCTAGGCGAGGCCCGTCCGGCGGTGGGCGAAGGGTTCAGCGGCCGCTGCCGTTCTGGCTCAGCCTCTCGACGGAGTAGAGCTGGCGGTGGCCGCGGTCGTCGAGGCTGTCCGCGATGCGCTGCGCCTCGGCCTTCGTCGCGTACCTGCCCACGCGATAGCGGTTGCCGTTGCCGTCCTGCCGTATCACGAACCAGGGCAGCAGGCCCGTACCGTCATTCATCGCGCCCCTCCGCTCGCCACCCCCGGCGCGCCCCACGCCTCGATCAGTAAGGAAACCGCAATCCGCATATGCCCGAGCCTACGCCCGACCTTCACTCAGCGGATACGGCTTTGCACAAAGAGGTACGCAGGGGGGTTGCTATCGGCCAGCGCGGCGCGGGCTACTTCACGGGCAGGTGGTACGCGATCCGATAGCGGTCGGCGGGCACCACGATGTCGGCCGTCTCGACCGGCCTGCCCGACGCGTAGTACGTCCGGTGGACGACGAGGACCACATGGCCGGGTACCCCGCCGAGCGCCGTGAGCTCCTCGGCCAGGCCGGGGCGTGCGCCCACGTCCTCCGCGACGTTGTCCACGACGACGTCGATGGCCGCCATCCGCTCCACCACTCCGCAGCCGCCGAGCGGCCCCTCCTCGGGGAGCATCACGGGCGAGCGGCCGGTGACGGCGAGGGGCTCCCAGGAGGTGGAGAGCATCATGGCCTCCCCCGCGTCCCGGAAGACGTACTTCGTGCACATCACGCGGTCGCCGGGACGGATGTCGAGCCGCTCGGCGACCGCGACGCTCGCCTCGACCTGCTCGCTGCGGGACTCCCAGGTGCCGCGCGCGCCGTCCGCGGCCTGCTCCTGGCGGAACGGCGTCGATCCGCCGTTCGCCGCGCGGTACCCGGCGCGGGCGACCTTGCGCGGGGCGGGGTGCTCCCGCACATAGGTGCCGGATCCGGAGCGGCCCTCGACGAGGCCCTCCGCCATCAGGACCTTGCGCGCCTCCAGGGCGACCGTGTCCGAGACCCCGTACTCCTCGCGGATCCTGGCCTGCGAGGGGAGCCGGGTGTGCGGCGGCAGCGAACCGTCGACGATCTTCTTGCGGAGATCACCCGCGACGCGCAGATACGCCGGCTGCTCACCGAAAGTCACTAGCCACTCCCATCACGTTGACAGACAGCAACAGCCTGGCAACCGTGGGTTGTTGGGTGCAACCCAAGGCCAAGGATTCACCCGATGTGATGATTTCTTGCGGTGCGGGTCTTTACGCAGGGCCTTTCCGCGGATATGGGGAACGCTCGAGGGAGCCGAGGAAACGCTTCGTCGCGGCCCGCGCGATCTGACTGCCCCAGCCGCCCCAGTTCACGTCGAAACAGTGGTCGGCCCACGGGAGTTCGATGTACGTCGCCGGGGCGCCGACCCCCTTCAGGCGCCGGGCCAGTTCGCGCGCCTGCGCCACCGGCACCGCGCGGTCCGCGCTCCCGTGCAGCAGCAGCGTCGGCGGGACGTCGCCGCGGACGAGGCGCGCCGGTGAGCCCAGACGGTAGCGGGCGGGGGCGGTGGCCGCCGAACCGCCCATCAGGCGGGGCATCATGGGGTCGCCGCGCAGCGCGGTGCCGGCGATCAGGCGCCCCATGTCGGTGGGCCCGTAGAGCGAGATGACCCCCGCGACCGAGCTGTCCCGCACCGGGCACGACGCCGGGACCCGGCTGTCGCCCTGCGTGTAGGCGGCGGCGAGCGCGAGATTTCCACCGGCCGAACTCCCCGCGAGGAGCAGGCGTCCGGGGTCGATGCCGTACACGCGCGCGTGCCTCCGCACCCAGCCGACCGCGCACTTCACATCGCCGATCTGGTCGAGCTGGGTGGCGCGGGGCGCGAGGCGGTAGTCGACGTCGAAGACCGACCACCCGCGGGCGTTGAACCACCGGTTCCACTCGGGGGTCTGACTGCGGTGCCCCTTGTTCCAGCCGCCGCCGTGCACCCAGACGACGGCGGGCCGTCGCACCGTTTCCCGCTTGGGCAGCGCCCAGAGGTCGAGCCTCAGCCTCTGCCCCCGCTCCGGGTGCGCCCCGCGGACCGCGCCCACGCGCGCGTACGTGAGCGTGCGCGTGCGGTCGGGCACCTTGGCGTAGTTGATGCCGTCGAAGTACTGGGCGGGGGCGAGCTGTTGGCCCGCTCGCCGGGCGGCGCCGTATGCGGCCGCGTACGGCATGACGCCGTACACGAGGGCGGCGAAGGAGGCGAGCGCGGCGAGCCCCGCGCACCAGGGGTGACGCCGTCCCGCGCACGCGGCGGCGGCGAGTCCGAGCAGCCCCGGCGGCAGCAGCACGAGCCCCCAGGAGGTGATGGCGCCCGCGACCAGCACCAGGAGGGGGACGCGGGGCAGCGGGGCGGCGACGAGGACGGTGAGTGCCGCGTTCAGGAGCCCGGCGCTGAGGAGCAGAATCCTGGCCACGGCGGGAGGCGGCACGGCGGACGTCACACCGAAGAACTATCACAGAAGCGGACAAAAGCTCTCTAGGGTGATCGCTCTGGTGACCTTGCGCCCTCGCGGCGGGCGGGTCGACGACCCGGAGCCGCGCCGCGAGGACTTCTGCCATCGGGAGTTGCCGGTTGCCGGTCAAGGACTACCCAGGGGTTCCGCCTAGAACTGCAGGCTCCACGAGTCGATCTTGCCGGTGTCCTGCGCCGCGTTGTCGCTGACCCGCAGCTTCCACGTGCCGTTGGCCGTCTCCGAGGAGGCATTCACGGTGTACGTGGTGTTGATGTTGTCCGAGCTGCCGCCGGTCCCGTAGCCCTTGAGCGTGTAGGCCGTGCCGTCGGGGGCGATCAGCTGGACCTGGAGGTCGCCGATGTAGGTGTGCTGGATGGTGACCGGCACGCTCAGTGCGGCGGGCGCGTTGCCCGGGACCTCGGTCACGGTCACCGGGGACTCAGCCGTGGCGTTGTCCTGGATCGGGTAGTCCGTGTCGTTCGTGAACTTCTTGCCCGGCGGGTTGGTGGTGCCACCCGTGACGTTCAGGAGGCGGTTGGGCGAGCCCGAGCCGGGGCTGCCGACGACGCCCGTCGAGGAGGCGCTGACCAGGGCGGCGGACACCTGCGCCGGGGTCGACGTGGGGTTCTGGCCCAGGTAGATCGCAGCCGCGCCCGCGACGTGCGGGGAGGCCATCGACGTACCGGAGATGGTGTTGGTCGCCGTGTCGCCCGAGTTCCACGTCGAGGTGATCGAGGAGCCCGGGGCGAAGATGTCGAGGATGCTGCCGTAGTTGGAGTAGCTCGCCCGCGCGTCGGTGTTGGTCGTGGCACCGACGGTGATGGCCTCCGCCACGCGTGCGGGGGACTTGGTCGACGCGTCGGTCGACTCGTTGCCCGCCGCGACGGCGTACGTGATGCCGGACGCGATGGAGTTGCGTACGGCCGTGTCCAGCGCGCTGTCGGCGCCGCCGCCGAGCGACATGTTGGCGACGGCGGGCTTGACCGCGTTCTTCGTCACCCAGTCGATGCCCGCGACGACCTGCGCGGTCGTCCCTGAGCCCTGGTTGTTCAGGACGCGGACGCCGACGATCTTCGCCTTCTTGGCGACGCCGTGCAGGGTGCCGGCGACGGTGCCCGAGACGTGCGTGCCGTGGCCGTGGCCGTCCTGCGCGGTGTTGTCGTTGTCGATGGCGTCGTAGCCGTAGGAGGCGCGGCCGCCGAAGTCGGTGTGGCTGATGCGGACGCCGGTGTCGATGATGTACGCCGTGACGCCCTCGCCCGCGGAGTCCGGGTAGGTGTACTTCTGGTCCAGCGGCAGGTTCTTCTGATCGATGCGGTCCAGACCCCAGGACGGCGGGTTGTTCTGGGTCGCGGTGGCGGTGAACGTCCGGTTCTGGACGACCATGTCGACCGCCGGGTCGGCCGCGAACTTCTTCGCCTCGGCCTCGGAGAGCTCGACCGCGTAGCCGTTGAGGGCCTTGTCGTAGGTCCGCTCGATCTTGGCGCCGTACTCCTTGGCCAGGGCCTTGCCCTCGGCCGAGCGGGCCTTCGGCGCGTTCTTGTCGAGGCTCACGATGTAGCTGTTCTTGATCACTCCGGGGGCGCCGGCGTTCTCGATCGTGCCTTCCGCGCGGTCCGGCCGGGCATTCGCCGGGAGGGCGGAGACGGCGCCGAGGGCGAGGGCCGCGACCGCTGTCGCGCTGATCCCGGCCAGTCTTCGGCGGTTATGACGCATCACTGCCATCTGAGGGGTCCTCCTCAATAGGTGGTGCGTTGGTGGGGGATGGGTACGGATGGGTACGGATTGGTGCCGTGGTGCCCACACTCACGGGGGCGGGCGGCAGGGCCATGTCAAGGCGACGTGCCGACGTTTACCTCCGTCCGGACGAAAGATTGGCGGATCCATAGGGAACCCACAAGAGCCAGGACAGGACGTAACACGGCTACGGAGTTCCGCTCCTGACGCCCCGTCACCACCCCCACCGGACCTCCTGCGCCCCTGCCTCACCAACCGCCCCGACTAGCCTGCGCGCATGACCACTGCCACGGATGCGCCCGCCCTGCCCGACTACGTGTGTCCGGCCGACGGGACGCGCGTACCCACGGCCTCGCTCGCCTGGTCCTGCCCCGTCTGTCGCGGCCCTCTCGACCTGGACTTCTCCCCCACGCCCGCGCCGCTCGGCAGTCTGTCCGGCCGCGTGAACTCCCTCTGGCGGTACGCGGAATGTCTGCCGTTGCGCACTCCCGCGATCTCCCTCGGCGAAGGCCGCACGCCCCTCGTCGAACTGGAGGGAAACGTCTCGGCCAAGCTGGACTTCCTGATGCCCACGCTCTCCTTCAAGGACCGCGGGGCGGTCGTCCTCGCCGCCCTCGCGCGCCGCCTCGCTCCCGATCGGGTGATCGCCGACAGCAGTGGCAACGCGGGCACGGCCGTCGCCGCGTACTGCGCGCGGGCCGGGCTCCCCTGCACCGTGTACGTCCCCGCCGGTACGTCGCCGAAGAAGCTGGCGCAGATCGGTGCGCACGGGGCATGGCTCGAAGTCGTCGACGGCGACCGCGAGGCGGCGGCCCACGCGGCCCGCGCCGCCGCCGACGAACCCGGCACGTTCTACGCATCCCACGTCCACAACCCCTACTTCCTCCACGGCACCAAGACGTACGTCCACGAACTCTGGGAAGACCTCGGCGGCACGCTGCCCGACGCGCTCGTCGTCCCCGTCGGCAACGGGACGCTGCTGCTGGGCGCGGCGCTCGCGGTGCGGGAGCTGTACGGGGCCGGGCTCATCGCGCGCCGGCCCGCGCTGTACGCGGTGCAGTCGGCGGTGGTTGCTCCGCTGGCTGAGGCGTGGCGGGCTGGTGCGGAGGATCTGCTCGGTGAGGCCGCGTCGGCGGGGGCCGGGACGTCGGCGGGGGCGGGGGCGGGGGCGGGGGCGGCTACGTTCGCGGAGGGCATCGCGATTTCTCGGCCTCTTCGGGCGCGGCAGATTCTTCGGGCGGTACGTGAATCGGGGGGCGCCTTTTTGACGGTGACGGAGGAGCAGATCGTGGCGGGGCAGCGGGATCTGGCTTCTCGGGGCCTGTACGTCGAGTCGACCGGGGTGGCGTGTTGGGCGGCTGTACGGGAGGGGGCCCTCGGGGATCGCGGGGTGGTGGTTCCACTGTGTGGGGCGGGGGTGAAGACGGGGCTAGTGGGGGCGTGAGGTTGGGCGGGGGCGCCGCTTGATGGGCCGGAGTCTTTGACGGTTGCCGGGGCCGCCCGGTTTTTTGCGGAGTGTGGCGCCTCCGGGCCGGCAGTAAAGGGCGCTCCTACGTCGCGTCGGCTGCGCCGATTCCGCTGCGCTCCACCCTTGACTCCCGCCCCTCCACCGCACGTTGACTTTGACCCGGACGGCCAGGGGTGGGACCCACGGGACTGCCTACGGGGTCATCACCATTCATCGCCGGGTGCGGACCGGCCCATCGTGAGCGGCCGCCCCGGTGCGCGCTCGGCCAGCCGCCCGGCCTCGCCGCTCGGGTCATCGGCTCTCGCTGCCGGGTGCGGACCGGTCCATCGTGGGGCGCTGTCACGGGCACAGGGCTGCCCGACATCCATGCAGGATCTGCCCTCTCGGGAACCTGCTTCGGGAAAGTTGCGAATTGGGACGCCGCGCGCCCCCTCCATGACGAATGTGCCGTGCACCGCCGGACGGGATTGGCACCAGCCCGGCACCGGTCCTCCAGGGCATCAACTTTGGGAAAGTTGCGAAGCAGACTGCCGCGCGCCCCCCGTCATGCGCACTGCGCCCCCAGTCACGTGAACTCTCGACCGCAACACCCCCCTGATGGGCGGTCTGGGGGAGGGCGCGTGGGATGTGACCGGGGGGCGCGCGCCGACTTGCTTCGCAACTTTCCCAAAGTAGGTTCCCGGGAGCGCCCGACCGAGCCACGACGGTGAAACGGCCACACACGATGGGCCGGACCGCACCCGGCAGCGAAAGGGAATGACCCATCCTCGCGATCCCGTCGGCCCCACCCCTGGCCGTCCGGTCAAAGTCAGGCGGGCAAGCGCGACCCCGACGCCTCCGCGGCCGACGCGATCAGCGCGCTGGACGACCTGATCACGACGAGCCTCGTGGGCCAGCAGGAGGACGACCGGTGCGGTGACCGGCATCCTCAACCGCGACCGGCGCCTACGCGCCCGCAGGGATCTTCCGGGGCACCCTCCAGCGCCCGGTGCTCTTCGAGATCAGCCTGGACCTCGACAAGCTCACACCACCACGAGGCACACCGAGCAGCTGAGAAGTCGGCACGGAAACGCACCAGGGGTCGGACCCACCGGGTCCGACCCCTTCTGACCTGCCCATGCGACCAAGAGACCTGGCCTGCAGGAACGAGAACGCTAGACGTTGAAGCGGAACTCCACCACATCCCCGTCCTGCATCACATACTCCTTGCCCTCCATACGCGCCTTCCCCTTCGCGCGCGCCTCCGTCACCGAGCCCGTCTCCACCAGGTCCTCGAAGGAGATGACCTCCGCCTTGATGAAGCCCTTCTGGAAGTCGGTGTGGATGACACCGGCCGCCTCGGGGGCCGTCGCGCCCTGCTTGATCGTCCAGGCGCGGGACTCCTTGGGGCCTGCCGTGAGGTAGGTCTGGAGGCCGAGCGTACGGAAGCCGACGTGGGCGAGGGTGGCGAGGCCGGGCTCTTCCTGGCCCACGGACTGGAGGAGTTCGAGGGCCTCCTCGTCGTCGAGCTCCGCGAGGTCCGCCTCCAGCTTGGCGTTGAGGAAGATCGCCTCGGCGGGGGCGACCAGCGCCCGCTGCTCGGCCTTGAAGTCGTCGTCCGTCAGCTCGTCCTCGTCCACGTTGAAGACGTAGAGGAAGGGCTTGGTGGTGAGGAGGTGGAGGTCGTGCAGGAGCTCCTCCTTGCCGGAGCCCTGGACGATGCCGGCGGAGAAGAGCGTGTCGCCCTTTTCCAGGATCGCCTGGGCCTCCTCGACCGCCTTCACCTTCGGAGCGATGTCCTTCTTGATGCGCGACTCCTTCTGGAGGCGCGGCAGGACCTTCTCGATGGTCTGGAGGTCGGCGAGGATCAGCTCGGTGTTGATCGTCTCGATGTCGTCCTTGGGCGAGACCTTGCCGTCGACGTGGACGACGTTCTCGTCCTTGAAGGCGCGGATGACCTGGCAGATGGCGTCCGACTCGCGGATGTTCGCGAGGAACTTGTTGCCCAGGCCCTCGCCCTCGCTCGCGCCGCGCACGATGCCCGCGATGTCGACGAAGTCGACGGTCGCCGGGAGGACCTTCTGCGAGGAGAAGATCTCGGCCAGTTTCGTGAGGCGGGGGTCGGGGACGCCGACCACGCCCACGTTCGGCTCGATCGTCGCGAACGGGTAGTTGGCCGCAAGGACGTCGTTCTTGGTCAGGGCGTTGAACAGGGTCGACTTGCCGACATTCGGCAGACCGACGATTCCGATCGTGAGCGACACGTTGCGACTTCCCGTACGTGAGGGCTGTGGGTGGACGGCCCGGAGGGCCGGAGCGACCGTGGGGCGATCCCCCAGTCTACGGCGTGCCGCCGACGCCACCGTCGGCCCGTCGCCGCCCCGTCGAACGCATGGCCAAGGTCGTCCCAAAGGCGTGTCCCGCAACGGGTTCGGCGCGGTGTCCCGCCTAGGTTGGTCCAGTGGAGCAACACAGGACGCGTCCCCCTCAGCCCCGGACCACCTCACCGGCGCGGCCCCGCCGGACCGCCCCGCTGCCCCCGCAGAGCCGGCCCGCCTCCGCGGGCACGGTGTACCGGAGCCCGCCACGTCCGCGCCGCCCCGTCCCGCCGTTCGTCCGGGCACTGCGCCGGCACCCGCTCTACCGGACGCTGCGCCGCATTCCGAACCCCCGCCTCACCGGGCTCGGCAGCGGCCTCTTCTGCACCGCGGTGATGTTCCTGCTCGCGTGTCTGCTGCGCCTGGTCGCGGGCGGTTCCGTCGTCGCGTACGGCGTGCTGTTCCTGCCCGTCGCCGCGCTCACCGCCCTGTGGGTGCGCCCGGCGGACCTGGTCACCGCCCCCGTGGGCGTACCGATCGCCTTCGCGGCCGGGGTGCTGCCCATCTCCGAGGGGTCGGACGGGTTCGGCGGCCAGGTCATGGGACTCGTGACGACGCTGGCCTTCCACGCGGGCTGGCTGTACGGGGGGACGCTCGTCGCCGGACTCATCGTGACCGTACGCCGGGTCCGGCTGATGACGCAGCGGCGGCAGGCCCGCACGCAGCGCCCGGTCGGCAGCGGTGGCCGTGACGGGGGCGGTGGCCGTGGTGGCGGCAAGCGGCTCCCCGCCGCTTGAGAAACCCCGGAGTCCCGGAGTCCGTTAGCCCTGCAGGCCCCGGAGCCCGCGCCGCGCCCCGGGACCACGTCGAGCGCTACGCCTCGGCCGCCGCCATCGCCGCTCCCACGATGCCCGCGTTGTTCTGCAGCTGGGCCGGGACGATCTCCGCCGCGATGCCCTCGATGAGCGGCAGGAACTTGTGCGCCTTGCGGCTCACCCCGCCGCCGATGATGAACAGCTCCGGCGAGAACAGCATCTCCACGTGCGCGAGGTACTTCTGGACGCGGCGCGCCCAGTGCTCCCAGCTCAGGTCCTCGTCCTCGCGCGCCTTGGAGGAGGCCTTCTTCTCCGCGTCGTGGCCGCTCAGTTCGAGGTGGCCGAGCTCGGTGTTGGGGACCAGTCTGCCCCCGGTGAAGAGCGCGCTGCCGATGCCCGTGCCGAGGGTGAGCAGGATGACCGTGCCCTTGCGGTCGCGGCCCGCGCCGAAGTGCATCTCGGCCACGCCCGCCGCGTCGGCGTCGTTCAGGACGGTCACGGGGGCGCCGCCCAGCCGGTCGGAGACCAGCTTCTGGATGTCCGTACCGATCCAGCTCTTGTCGACGTTGGCCGCGGTGCGGGCCGTGCCGCCGGTGATCACGCCGGGGAAGGTCGCCCCGATGGGGCCCTTCCAGCCGAAGTGCTCGACCACCTCGCGCACGCCCTCGACCACGGACTCCGGCGTCGCCGGGTGCGGGGTCAGCACCTTGTGCCGCTCTTGCGTCAGGTCTCCACGGTCCAGGTCAACGGGCGCGCCCTTGATCCCTGATCCGCCGATGTCCACACCGAAGATCTGCATGGCTCCCACCGTACGACGCGCTCGGCCCGTATGACGGACTGAGCGCGCTCGGCCCGTACCGCGCGCTCAGCCCTGGGACAGCTCGGCCGCCTCGGCGCGCAGGTCCCTGCGGAGCTCCTTGGGGAGGGAGAAGGTGATGGACTCCTCGGCGGTCTTGACCGTCTCCACGTCGCCGTAACCCCGCTCGGCCAGCCACTCGATGACGCCGTCCACCAGGACGTCCGGCACGGAGGCGCCCGAGGTCAGGCCGACCGTGGTCACGCCCTCCAGCCAGGCCTCGTCGATCTCGTCGGCGTTGTCGACGAGGTAGGAGGCGGCGGCGCCCGCGTCCAGGGCGACCTCGACCATGCGGATGGAGTTCGAGGAGTTCTTGGAGCCGACGACGATGACCAGCTCGGCGTCCTCGGCGAGCTTCTTCACCGCGGTCTGGCGGTTCTGCGTGGCGTAGCAGATGTCGTCGCTGGGCGGCGAGAGCAGGTTCGGGAACTTGCCCTTCAGGGCGTCGACCGTCTCCATCGTCTCGTCCACGGAGAGCGTGGTCTGGGAGAGCCAGACGACCTTGTCCGGGTCGCGGACCTCGACGTTCGCGACGTCCTCGGGGCCGTCGACCAGCGTGATGTGGTCGGGCGCCTCGCCGGACGTGCCGATGACCTCCTCGTGGCCCTCGTGACCGATCAGGAGGATGTCGAAGTCGTCCTTGGCGTACCGGACCGCTTCCTTGTGGACCTTGGTGACCAGCGGGCACGTGGCGTCGATGGTGGCGAGCTTGCGCTCGGCGGCCTCCGCGTGGACGGTCGGGGCCACGCCGTGCGCGGAGAACATCACGATGGAGCCCTCGGGGACCTCCGCCGTCTGCTCGACGAAGATCGCACCCTTCTTCTCCAGGGTCCGCACCACGTATTTGTTGTGGACGATCTCGTGGCGGACATAGATCGGGGCCCCGTACTGCTCCAGGGCCTTCTCGACGGCGATCACGGCACGGTCCACGCCGGCGCAGTAGCCACGGGGAGCGGCGAGCAGGACACGGCGGGTGCCAGGCGTTGCAGTCATGCCCACCATCGTAAGGCCGCGTCCAGCGCGTCAAAGATCGCCCTGTTGGAGAGACTGGGGGCCTGCGTCGAGCTACGGAGGCACGATGTCCGGTCAGTCCGCCAGTACGGGAGCCCATGCCGGGAACGGGGGGCCCGCCGAGCCCGCCGGGGGCGAGGAGCTGCGGCGAAGTCTCGGCTTCCGTGACCTCGTCGTCTACGGGCTGCTCTTCATCGCCCCCATGGCGCCGGTCGGCGTCTTCGGCACGCTCGACGCGAAGTCGCACGGCGCCGTCGCCCTCGTCTACCTGGTCGCCACGGTCGCGATGGCGTTCACCGCTTTCAGTTACGCGCAGATGGTGCGCGTGGTCCCCCGGGCGGGGTCCGTCTTCGCCTACGCGCGCGCGGGGCTCGGCGAGGGCCCCGGGTTCATCGCCGGGTGGATGGCGATGCTCGACTACCTCCTCATCCCGGCCGTCGCCTACCTCTTCTCCGGCATCGCCATGAACTCCCTGGTGCCTTCGGTGTCCCGGTGGGTGTGGACGGCGCTCGCGGTGCTCATCACGACCGCGCTCAACCTGTGGGGCGTGCGCGCGGCGGCCCGGGTGGGCTTCGCGGTGCTCGCCATGGAGGTCGTGGTGCTGCTGGTCTTCATCGTGGCCGCGGTGGTCGTCCTGGTACGGGACGGGGCGCAGCGCGACTGGCTCTCGCCGCTGACGGGTGACGGCTCGCAGGGCGCGTTCGCGCTGTCGGCGGTGGTCGGCGCGGTGTCGATCGCCGTCCTTTCGTACCTGGGCTTCGACGCCATCGCGTCCTTCGCGGAGGAGGTGACGGGCGGGTCGGCGAAGGTCGCGCGGGCGGTGCTCGTCTGCCTGGCGCTCGCGGGCTTCCTGTTCATCCTCCAGACGTACCTGGTGGCCCTCCTGGAGCCGCTGTCCTCCGCCGAGCTCGCGGCGGAGCCGGGCAAGCAGGGCACGGCGTTCTACGACGCGGTGGATTCGGCGGCGGGATCGTGGCTGCACGATCTGGTGGCCGTGAGCAAGGCGATCGGCGCGGCGTTCGCGGCGCTCGCCGGGCAGGCGGCCGCGGGGCGACTGCTCTTCGCGATGGCGCGTGACCGGCGGCTGCCGAAGGTCCTGGCCAGGACGTACTCCGGGACGCCTCGGGTGGCGTTGCTGGGTGCGGCGGTGGTGACGTTGGTGGCGGCGGTGTGGGCGGCGCGGCGGGACGACGGGATGGACCACCTCGTGTCGGTGGTCGACATCGGGGCTCTGACCGCGTTCCTGCTGCTGCACGCGAGCGTGGTGGGGTGGTTCGCCCTGCGCCACCGTGACACTGCGTTCAGCTGGTGGCGGCATGTGCTGGTGCCCGTGCTCGGGGCGGCGATCGTGGTGGCGGTCATCTGGGAGGCGTCCACCTCTGCGCAGGTGGTGGGGGCGGTCTGGCTTGGGGTGGGGTTGGTTGTGCTGTTGGTGCAGGGGCGGGGGTGGGGGCGGGGGCAGGAACGGGTGCGGGGCTGAGGTCGCGTCCCTGATCCCCTTCCGTGCGGGTGCGTCGTGGTTGCTCGCGCAGTTCCCCGCGCCCCTCAGCGGCGATTGGCTCCCAGCACCCCGTCACGCTAAGCGGCGATTGGGCCCCTCGTGCGCGGACCACGGGAGTTGTCGGTGGGGGCCGTTACGCTCGGTGTATGGCTCGCAATACGTCCGCCGACGCGCCGATCCCCGTCGGCGAGGTGTCCCGGCTCATCGGTGGGTGGATCGATCGGCTCGGTGCCGTCTGGGTCGAGGGGCAGATCACGCAGCTGTCCCGCAGGCCCGGCGCCGGTGTCGTCTTCATGACGTTGCGCGATCCGTCGCACGACATCTCGGTGAGCGTCACCTGTTACCGCCAGGTGTTCGACGCAGTGGCGGACGTCGTCTCCGAGGGCGCCCGTGTCGTCGTACGGGCCAAGCCCGAGTGGTACGAGCGGCGGGGGCAGCTGTCGCTGCGGGCCGCCGAGATAAAGCCGGTCGGCGTCGGTGAGCTGCTCGCCCGCATCGAGCAGTTGAAGAAGAGCCTCGCCGCGGAGGGGCTCTTCTCTCCCGAGCGCAAGAAGACGCTGCCGTTCCTGCCGCAGCTCATCGGCCTCGTCACCGGCCGCGCCTCGGCCGCCGAGCGGGACGTCCTGGAGAACGCCAGGCACCGCTGGCCCGCCGTCCGCTTCGAGGTGCGCAACGTCCCCGTGCAGGGCGTGCACGCCGTGCCGCAGGTCGTCCAGGCCGTGAAGGATCTCGACGCGCACGACGAGGTCGACGTGATCATCGTGGCGCGCGGCGGCGGCAGCGTGGAGGACCTGCTGCCGTTCTCCGACGAGCAGCTGGTGCGGGCCGTCGCCTCCTGCCGTACGCCCGTCGTCTCCGCGATCGGGCACGAGCCGGACAACCCCCTGCTCGACCACGTGGCCGACCTGCGCGCCTCCACGCCGACCGACGCGGCCAAGAAGGTCGTGCCGGACGTCGGCGAGGAATACGAGCGCGTGCAGTGGCTCCGGGACCGCGCCCGGCGCAGCGTCGACGCCTTCCTCGACCGCGAGGTCCGCGGCCTGGCGCACGCCCTGGCCCGCCCCTCCATGGAGCACCCGCACCGGATGGTCGAGGAGCGCGAGGAGCAGGTCACGGCGCTCGTCGACCGCAGCCGCCGCACGCTCGGGCACCTCCTCGACCGGGCCGGTTCCGAGCTGACGCACACGCACGCGCGCGTGGTGGCCCTCTCCCCCGCCGCGACCCTCCAGAGGGGGTACGCGGTCCTGCAGAAGCCGGACGGCACGGTGGTCCGGGCGCCGGACGAGGTGGCCGTCGACGAGGAGCTGCGGGCGCGGGTCGCCGAGGGCGCCTTCACCGTACGAGCGGTGGACACCGCGGAACGGACCACCGCGGCACCGACGGACGACGCGGACCGTACGAACAACGCCGAGAATTAGGGTGGGCGCATGACCAGCAAGACGGACGAGGCCACGGTCCCCACGGACGCGCTCGGATACGAGCAGGCGCGGGACGAGCTGATCGAGGTCGTACGCCGCCTGGAGACCGGCGGGACGACCCTGGAGGAGTCGCTCGCGCTGTGGGAGCGCGGCGAGGAGCTGGCGAAGATCTGCCGCCGCTGGCTGGACGGCGCGCGGGCCCGGCTCGACGCGGCCCTGGCGGGTCCTGACGCGGACGACGAGGCCGGTGGCGACCGGGACGTCTGAGGCCTCGGCGCCGAAAACAGTCCTGACCTGCGGTTTGTGAAGCGGATCACGCAGGTCCAGTTTTGGTTGAAAGTTGAACAGTGGCGGCGTACTGTCGTGTTCGCGAGCCCGGTGACGGGTTCGGCAGACACCCCCCGTACGTTCAAGAAGGTTGATCCATGTCTCTCGTACTTGACCCCGCCGCCCAGGACCTGCTCTTCCGCGAGGCCCGCACCGCGAACACCTTCACCGACGAGCCGGTCACCGAGGAGCAGGTCCAGGCGATCTACGACCTGGTCAAGTACGGCCCGACCGCGTTCAACCAGTCGCCGCTGCGCGTCACCCTGGTCCGCTCCCCCGAGGCCCGCGAGCGCCTGGTCCAGCACATGGCCGAGGGCAACCGCCCGAAGACGGCGGCCGCGCCGCTCGTCGCGATCCTCTCCGCGGACAACGAGTTCCACGAGGAGCTCCCGGCGCTGTTCCCGCACTTCCCGCAGGCCAAGGACGCCTTCTTCTCGGAGCGCCCGGTCCGCGAGCAGGCCGCCCTGGTCAACGCCACGCTGCAGGCCGGTTACTTCATCGTCGGCGTCCGCGCCGCCGGTCTGGCCGCGGGCCCGATGACCGGCTTCGACTTCGCCGGCGTCCAGAAGGAGTTCCTGGACGACGACCACACCCCGCTGATGATCGTCAACATCGGCAAGCCGGGCGAGGACGCCTGGTTCCCGCGCTCCCCGCGCCTGGCCTTCGACGACGTCATCACGACGGTCTGAGACCGCGGCAGACGCAGAAGAGGGCCCCGGCGATGCGCCGGGGCCCTCTTCGCGTGTCGGTACCGGCGTGTCGGTACCGGCGTGTCCGTACCGAGCGACATCGTCCGCCACGCCTGGCACGCTCAGGACGTCCCAGTACATCCCAGTACGTCCCAGAACGTCCCGGACGTCTCAGGACATCTTCAGCGACTCCGTCATCTTCGTCAGCTGTCCGAAGGACGCCGTACCGGTGACCACCGTCGTCGCGCCCTTCTCCTCGCTCACCAGGGCGTTGTACTTCGGGCCCTCGTAGCGCCGCCAGGTCCGGCCGCCGATCTCGTCGGTGGCCTCGGTCTTCGTGGCCTTCTGCGTGACGTCCCTGATGAACGCGGCCGGCTTGCCGGTGGACTGCTCGATCGCGATGTACTCCTCGTCCGGGTCGAGGAAGCCCAGGTGCCAGGTGTCGTCCTCGGCGCCGTTGAACCGCACCGACGTCGGCTTCCAGGTCTTGGGCAGGCCCTCGGGCGCCGCCACGGGATACGCCGCGGCCCGCCGCGCCGTCAGGAGCTCCACCCGGTAGTCGACCCGCTTGACGGCGGTCTTGGACTCGTCATGCGGGACGAAGATGTAGATCACGCCCGCCGCGAGGGCGATCACCACCAACGACCAGAGCATGTTCTTGACGGTCTGAGTGCCTTGTCTTCCTGCCACGCCTCCATGGTCTCAGGCGCCGCCCGCGCTTCTTCCCCCGGTGCCTCCGTCGGCGTCCGGCTCGGCGCCCCCGGCCCGTCCGGTCCGCTCATGCGTGGGGCCCACTGCTCATTTTGTCGGCCTACGGATAGAGTCATCACCATCCCTCATCCGGCCGTCGTCGTATCAGCAGAAAGGTGCGCTCCGATGACCGAGCATCATCTCCCGTCCGAGCTCGAGGTCTCCCCCGAGGCTCCCGACCGCAACCTCGCCCTGGAGCTCGTCCGGGTCACCGAGGCCGCCGCCATGGCCGCGGGCCGCTGGGTCGGCCGCGGCGACAAGAACGGCGCGGACGGCGCGGCCGTCAGGGCCATGCGGACCCTCGTCCACACCGTCTCGATGAACGGCATCGTCGTCATCGGCGAGGGCGAGAAGGACGAGGCCCCGATGCTCTTCAACGGAGAGCGCATCGGTGACAGCACGGGCGCCGAGGTCGACATCGCCGTCGACCCGATCGACGGCACGACCCTCTGCGCGAAGGGCATGCCGAACGCCATCGCCGTGCTCGCCGCCGCCGACCGCGGCGCGATGTTCGACCCGTCCGCCGTCTTCTACATGGACAAGCTGGTCACGGGCCCCGAGGCCGCGGACTACGTGGACATCAACGCGCCCGCCTCGGTCAACATCCGCCGCGTCGCGAAGGCCAAGAACTCCTCGCCCGAGGACGTCACGGTCATGATCCTCGACCGCCCCCGCCACGAGGGCATCGTCAAGGAGATCCGCGAGACCGGCGCCCGCATCAAGTTCATCTCGGACGGCGACGTCGCGGGCTCGGTCATGGCCGTCCGCGAGGGCACCGGCGTCGACCTGCTCATGGGCATCGGCGGCACCCCCGAGGGCATCATCTCGGCCTGCGCGATCAAGTGCCTGGGCGGTGTGATCCAGGGCAAGCTGTGGCCCAAGGACGACGCCGAGCGCCAGCGCGCCATCGACGCGGGCCACGACCTGGACCGCACGCTCTCCACGGACGACCTGGTCAAGGGCGACAACGTCTTCTTCGTCGCGACCGGCATCACCGACGGCGAGCTGCTCCAGGGCGTGCGCTACCGGGCGGCGACGGCCTCCACCTCGTCGCTGGTCATGCGCTCCAAGTCGGGCACGATCCGCAAGATCGACTCCGAACACCGGCTGTCGAAGCTGCGCGCGTACAGCGCGGTCGACTTCGACCGGGCCAAGTAGGCGCGGCAGCGGTACGCGGGCCGTACGCATGCCGAAGGGGGCGTCCCGTGCGGGGGACGCCCCCTTCGGCCTGTGGCCGTGCTATCCGGCGGCCGCGATGCCCGCCGCGTGGGACGCCTTCTTCAGCTCCAGGTCGCGCCGGCGGCGGCGGGCCAGGACCACGCGGCGCTCGGCGGCGGTGAGGCCGCCCCACACGCCGTACGGCTCCGGCTGCAGCAGGGCGTGTTCGCGGCACTCGACCATCACGGGGCAGCGGGCGCAGACGCGCTTGGCGGCCTCCTCCCGCGACAGCCGCGCCGCGGTCGGCTCCTTGGACGGGGCGAAGAACAGTCCGGCTTCGTCACGGCGGCACACGGCTTCGGTGTGCCACGGGGCGTCATCATCCCGATCTCGCATGGGCGACCGCTGGGCCGGAACTGCGGCGACCTGCAGAGACTGATGCGACGGTTGCAGCACGGGTCTACTCCTGACGACGGCTTCGCGAGCGAGAGACGATGCAGCAAGCTCTACCCGCTGTGTGCGCGCCTATGCACTGAGTTCCGATGTACGGACGTGCCGCCGGCCCGTCGTGGCCGTAGGACGCCGTCAGTGGCCGGTGCGCTTGCCCAGTCGCCGGTGCAGGTCGCGGACGAGCTTGCCGCGCTGGGGCCGCGCCTCGATGCTGCCGAGGACCGCGATGCCGTCCACGAAGACCACGGGGGCGTCCTGGTCCGGCGAGTCGAGCGTGTCCACCTCGAAGCTGCCGAGGACGCCGCCGCCACTGCCGCGCAGCGAGACGTTCTCCGGGACGCGGATCTCGACCGAGCCGAAGATCGCGAGGGCCTTGATGACCACCTGGCGCTGCTCGAAGATCGCCTCGCTCAGGTCGATCTCGACGCTGCCGAACACCGCGTACGCGTGCGTGCGGCGGCCCACCCGCCAGCGGCCCCTGCGCGCCGAGCTGCTGAGCACCGCGACGAGGTTCTCGTCCGCGACCGGCGGGACGACGCCGGGGGACGGCCGGGAGGGGGCGGGCTCGGGGGCGCGACCCCGGGCGGGCGCGGGGGCGTGGGCGGCGGGCAGGTCGCGGACCAGCGGCTCCAGGTCCGCCATGGTCTTGGCGCGGTACACCCCGTCGATCCGTTCCGCGTGCTCCTCGGCGGTCAGCCGGCCCTCGGCCAGGGCCTCGCGCAGGATGTCCGCCGTGCGGTCCCGGTCGGCGTCGGAGGCACGGAGCGCTGGGGGATGCTTTTCGAGGTCCACGCAGAGCAGCGTACCCAGACGCGATAGATCGCGACTAGCCCTGTATCGCGACTATCCGGCGCACCGGAGGACCGGGGCCCGCCTCGCGAGCACGTCCACTGAGCCTTACCTCACAGGATCGGCCCGCCGGGCGCGTTCTACGCTGGATGCCGCGTCGCCAATGGAGGCCGCGCCGCTGTCTGCCGAGTGAGGAATGGCCGTAATGCCAGAGTTTGCGTACTCCGATCTGCTCCCGCTGGGAGAGGACACCACCCCGTACCGGCTGGTGACCGCCGAGGGTGTCTCCACCTTCGAGGCCGACGGGCGGACGTTCCTCAAGGTCGACCCGGAGGCGCTGCGCAAGCTGGCCGCCGAGGCGATCCACGACATCCAGCACTACCTGCGCCCCGCCCACCTGGCCCAGCTGCGGCGCATCGTCGACGACCCGGAGGCGTCGGGCAACGACAAGTTCGTCGCCCTCGACCTGCTGAAGAACGCGAACATCGCGGCGGCGGGCGTGCTCCCCATGTGCCAGGACACCGGCACCGCGATCGTCATGGGCAAGCGCGGCCAGAACGTCCTCACCGAAGGTGAGGACGAGAAGGCGCTCTCCAAGGGCATCTTCGACGCGTACACGAAGCTGAACCTGCGCTACTCGCAGATGGCTCCCCTGACCATGTGGGAGGAGAAGAACACCGGCTCCAACCTCCCCGCCCAGATCGAGCTGTACGCGACCGACGGCGGCGCCTACAAGTTCCTCTTCATGGCCAAGGGCGGCGGCTCCGCCAACAAGTCGTTCCTCTACCAGGAGACGAAGGCCGTCCTGAACGAGGCCTCCATGATGAAGTTCCTGGAGGAGAAGATCAGGTCCCTGGGGACGGCCGCGTGCCCGCCCTACCACCTGGCCATCGTCGTCGGCGGCACGTCCGCCGAGTTCGCCCTGAAGACCGCGAAGTACGCGTCCGCGCACTACCTGGACGAGCTGCCCGCCGAGGGCTCCGCGACCGGCCACGGATTCCGTGACAAGGAGCTGGAGGAGAAGGTCTTCGAGCTGACGCAGAAGATCGGCATCGGCGCGCAGTTCGGCGGCAAGTACTTCTGCCACGACGTGCGCGTGGTGCGTCTGCCCCGGCACGGCGCCTCGCTGCCCGTCGCCATCGCCGTCTCCTGCTCGGCCGACCGCCAGGCCACCGCGAAGATCACCGCCGAGGGCGTCTTCCTTGAGCAGCTGGAGACGGACCCGGCGCGCTTCCTGCCGGAGACGACCGACGAGCACCTCGATGAGGCCGCCGACGTCGTCAAGATCGACCTCAACCAGCCCATGGACGACATCCTCGCCGAGCTCACCAAGCACCCGGTGAAGACCCGCCTCTCCCTGACCGGTCCGCTGGTCGTGGCCCGCGACATCGCGCACGCCAAGATCAAGGAGCGGCTCGACGCGGGCGAGGAGATGCCGCAGTACCTGAAGGACCACCCGGTGTACTACGCCGGTCCCGCGAAGACCCCCGAGGGCTACGCGTCCGGTTCGTTCGGGCCCACGACGGCCGGCCGGATGGACTCCTACGTGGAGCAGTTCCAGGCCGCGGGCGGCTCCAAGGTCATGCTCGCCAAGGGCAACCGGAGCAAGCAGGTCACCGACGCGTGCGACGCGCACGGCGGCTTCTACCTCGGCTCGATCGGCGGTCCGGCCGCGCGCCTCGCGCAGGACTGCATCAAGAAGGTCGAGGTCGTCGAGTACGAGGAGCTCGGCATGGAGGCGGTCTGGAAGATCGAGGTCGAGGACTTCCCGGCCTTCATCGTCGTCGACGACAAGGGCAACGACTTCTTCCAGAACCCGGCCCCGGAGCCGACGTTCACGTCGATTCCGGTGCGTGGGCCCGGCCTGGCGTGATCTTTTAAAGGGCGCGGGGAACTGCGCGACCGGCCACGGCGCGCCCGCGGCGAAAGGACGCGCAGTTCCCGAGAAGGCAGGCTCCTAGGCGAACCGCTGGTTCGCCGCCCCCGTGCACTTCTGGAGCTTCAGCGGCTCCTTGGCCCCCGCCAGGGTCAGGCAGAGCCCGGTGTCCGAGGCGGGACGCAGGCTGCCCGACACACGGGCGAACTTCTGGTTGGCGCCGCCGTGGCAGTTCCAGAGGGTGACGGCGGTGCCTTCCTTGTAGGCCCCGTCCGGCACGTCCAGGCAGCGGTCCTGGGTCAGTCCGGTGTGCAGCGACTTCTGGCCGCCGGAAGAACCGTCGTACCACCAGGTCTGGTTGCGGTTGCCGGTGCAGTCCCAGCCCTGGACCTTGGTGCCGTTGCGGCTCTTGGACGCGTCGACGTCCACGCAGGTCCCGGTGGCCTCGTTCTTCAGGGGCCTGTACGCGTCGTCCCAGGCCCCTTCGTACAGCTTCGGGCTGCCCGTGCTCGCCGGGTCGGCGCAACTGCCCTCACGCTTGCCGGAGTTGTAGATCTGGGTGAGGCAGGACGCGAAGGCGGCGTGGCCGCGGGCGTTGGGGTGGAAGGACTGGCGCACCGAGTTGGAGTCCGGCGGGAACGGGTTCGACAGGTCGACGTGGAGGCCGCGCGCCCAGGTGTCCTCCATGCAGACCTCGTGGCCGTGGAAGAGCCGCGAGTTGTCGAGGTAGATCGCGCCCGCGTTCCGCGCGGCCTTGCGCATGCCGGTCCCGAAGGCGGGCACCGCGTAGTTGCGGCCCCACTCGGTGTCGGAGTCGTAGCCGAGTCCGCCGCAGGCCAGCTTGCCGGGGAACGAGGGGTTGTCGCGGAAGTCCGGGCCGATCGGGCTCGGATAGCCCATCGCGACGAGCTTGTAGTCGCCCTCCTGGTAGCCCGCGTCCTTCATGACGGTCTTCAGGTCGCGGATGGACTGCTCGACCTTGGGCACGAGCCCGTCGACGCGCGCCTGCCAGCCGTCGTTGTACTTGCCCGCGCACGCGCCCTGGCTGAGCAGGAAGCGGGTGACGCAGTCCGTCATCACCCCGGAGAAGTCGAGGTCGTCGTTGGCGCCGATGACCAGCAGAATCGTCTTGATCTTCGTGTTGCGCGCCTTGACGGCGAGATTGTCGCTCTGGACCAGCTCGTCGGCGTACTGCTTCTGGCCGCCGATCCTGATGTTGACGGTCTGCGCTCCCGAGCAGGCGACGTTGTACGTGACGTCGGCCGGGATGCCGGTGCGGTGGATCGCGGCGTCCGGCGAGCGATGGCACCAGTTGTCGGGGCCGTCGGTGCCGGGCTCGTACGTCCCGACGCCCTCGCCGGAGATCTCGCTGTCGCCGAGCGAGATCAGGCCGGTCTTGCGGTCGGCCATCGGGCGCTCGGCCGGACTGCCGTAGAGCTTCGTGGCCTCGGCCGCCCGGATCTTCTCCAGCTCGGGCGGGAGGGGCGTCGCGACGGGCGCCTTCCCCTCGCCCCCGTCCGCCGCCCGGGCGGGTACGGCGGCTGCCGTGCCGAGCACGGCAGCCATCGCGACGGCTGCCGCGAACGAACGTCGCAGTCGGTCACCGCTGCTTCTGATGCGCTTCATTGCGCCTCCCCGGTGTGGTGTTACCCAGGGTTTTTACTGGTCAGTAGCAGGCTTGGGAATACCTGGAACAAGACAAGTGCTCAACTTTTCACGGGGTTTGAACGGAGAGGTAGGTTCAGGGCATGACCAGTGACGCCAGCGACGACCGCACCGGCGAGTACCGGACCGAGCACGACTCCATGGGCGAGGTACGGGTCCCCGCGCACGCCAAATGGCGCGCCCAGACCCAGCGCGCGGTGGAGAACTTCCCCATCTCCGGGCAGGTTCTCGAACGCGCCCACATCGCCGCCCTCGCACAGATCAAGGCGGCCGCCGCCCAGGTCAACGCGGAGCTCGGGGTGCTCGACAAGGACATCGCCGAGGCCATCGCCGCCGCGGCCGCCGAGGTCGCCGACGGGCGCTGGGACGACCACTTCCCGGTCGACGTCTTCCAGACCGGCTCCGGCACCTCGTCCAACATGAACACCAACGAGGTCCTCGCCACCCTCGCCACCGAGCGCCTCGGCCGCGACGTCCACCCCAACGACCACGTGAACGCCTCGCAGTCGTCCAACGACGTCTTCCCGTCCTCGATCCACATCGCGGCAACGAGCGCGGTCACCGGTGACCTGATCCCCGCCCTGGAACACCTCGCCGCCGCCCTGGAGCGCAAGGCGGAGGAGTTCGCGGACGTCGTGAAGTCCGGCCGTACGCACCTCATGGACGCCACGCCCGTGACACTGGGCCAGGAGTTCGGCGGATACGCGGCCCAGGTGCGGTACGGCGTCGAGCGGCTGCGCGCCTCGCTCCCCCGCCTCGCCGAACTGCCGCTCGGCGGCACGGCCGTGGGCACCGGTATCAACACCCCGCCCGGCTTCGCCGCCGCCGTCATCGCCGAGGTCGCGCGGGCCACCGGGCTGCCGCTGACCGAGGCGCGCGACCACTTCGAGGCGCAGGGCGCCCGCGACGGCATCGTCGAGACCAGCGGACAGCTGCGGACCATCGGCGTCGGCCTGACGAAGATCGCGAACGATCTGCGGTGGATGGCGTCGGGCCCGCGCACCGGCCTCGCCGAGATCAGCCTGCCGGACCTGCAGCCCGGCTCGTCGATCATGCCCGGCAAGGTCAACCCGGTCATCCCCGAGGCGGCCCTGATGGTCGCCGTGCAGGTCACCGGTAACGACGCGACGGTCGCCGCGGCCGGCGCCGCGGGGAACTTCGAGCTGAACGTGATGCTCCCGGTCATCGCCAAGAACGTCCTGGAGTCGGTCAGGCTGCTCGCCAACGTCTCCCGACTGCTCGCCGACCGCACCGTCGACGGCATCACCGCCCACCGCGAACGGGCCCGCGAGTACGCCGAGTCCTCGCCGTCCGTCGTGACCCCGCTGAACAAGTACATCGGGTACGAGGAGGCGGCGAAGGTCGCCAAGAAGTCCCTCGCCGAGCGGAAGACGATCCGTGAGGTGGTCCTGGAGTCCGGGTACGTCGAGCGGGGCGACCTCTCCCTGGAGCAGCTCGACCAGGCGCTGGACGTCCTGCGCATGACACATCCCTGACAGAGCCGGACGGTGAACGGGGTGGCGTCTAGTATCTGTCCATGACAGACCTCGACGGGCAGACGACGGCCGGTGGCGGAGCGGCGCGGTGGGCGCCGGGGGAGCACATCCTGTGGCGGTACCGGGAGAACTCCGGTCACCGCGTCCACATCTGCCGCCCCGTCACCGTCGTGCGGGACACCGAGGACCTGCTCGCCGTGTGGATGGCGCCCGGCACCGAGTGCGTGCGGCCGGTGATCGCCGACGGGACGCCCCTGCACCACGAGCCGCTCGCCACCCGCTACACCAAGCCGCGCACGGTCCGCACGGGCCACTGGTTCGGCACCGGCGTCCTCAAGCTCGCGCGGCCGGGCGACCCCTGGTCGGTCTGGCTCTTCTGGGACTCGGGCTGGAAGTTCAAGAACTGGTACGTCAACCTGGAGGAGCCACGCGCCCGTTGGGCCGGCGGCGTCGACTCCGAGGATCACTTTCTGGACATCTCCGTGCGTCCGGACCGCAGCTGGCGCTGGCACGACGAGGACGAGTTCGAGCAGGCCCGCAGGGTGGGCCTGATGGACGCGGCCAAGGCCGCCGGCGTCCGCGCCGCCGGGCGGGCCGCACTTGACGTGATCGAGACCTGGGGGGCGCCGTTTTCGGACGGCTGGCAGAACTGGCGGCCCGATCCGTCCTGGGTCGTACCCTCCCTTCCGGATGACTGGGACCGTACGCCCGCGCATGTGTCCTCATGAGACCCTTGATGCGCCCCCGTGGTTCAAACGTAGGATCGTCCTCCGCAAGGGCGCACAGCAGCAACTCCGTGCGTCCGCGCGGTGCCTGACAGGAAGTCATCGAGGGGCGGCAGAACGTGAGCGAGGACCGCAGAGGTCAGGCCGAGGCCTTTGACGCCATCGGGCAGCACTACGACGACGCCTTCCCGCACAAGGAAGGCCAACTGGAGGCCGGAAGCCGCCTCGCCGCGGCGCTCCCCGCCGGTTCCACCGTGCTCGACGTGGGCTGCGGCACCGGCCTGCCGACCGCCCGCCAACTGACCGAATCCGGCCACTCGGTCCTCGGCACGGACATCTCGTCGGGCATGCTGGACCTGGCGAGAAAGAACGTCCCGGCAGCCCGGTTCCGGCAACTCGACATCGCCGAGCTGCGGGCCGAAGGGCCGGGCGGGGTCGGCACGTTCGACGGCATCGTCTGCTTCTTCTCCCTCCTGATGCTGCCGCGCGCGGAGATCCCCGAGGCGCTGCGGCTGCTGCACGGCCTGCTGCGACCTGGAGGCCTGATGGAACTGTCCATGGTCGAGGCCGACCTGGACGACGCGGCAATTCCGTTCCTGGGGCACACGATCCGGGTATCGGGTTACCTGCGGGACGAACTGCGGCAGGTCGTGCGGGACGCGGGCTTCGAGATCACCGGCGAGGACACGTACGCGTACGCCCCCGCAAGCACCGACGCACCACCCGAGCACCAGGTCTTTCTGCACTGCCGACGCGGCTGAGCAACGTGCAACGCTGGACGGCGCGCACGGCGCGCAGCCCCGGACGGACGGATTCGAAACGCGTGACGGAGCACCTCACCCCCCACGAGGGTCGCAAGGCACCAGCTGCCCGGCCGACCGCCCCCGCGGATCCCCGCGGGGCGCTGCTGCGTTCCCCCGAACACCCGGAGGGCGGCGGCGCCGGACCAGCGGCCCAGGCACCCACCGGCGAGTCGCGCCGGGACGCCCCCGTGCCATCCGGCGAGCACTCCCAGTCCTCGGCCGCCCAGCCCGACCCGCACCGGCCGCGCCCCGCGCCCGAGAGCGGCGTGCCGTCCCAGCCCGGACCCGCCCCGGGCGGTACGGCGGCCCCGCCGGACGGCGAGGAGCGGCGCTCCGGAGCGCCCAGGCCGCCGGGTTCGGGCCCGGTGGCGATGCGGCGTGACGGCGACCGGCTGCGCTTCGTGGGCGCCGCGACCCGGCGCATCGCGCGCGGCATCGACCTCGACGAGATCGTGATGGGGCTGTGCCGGGCGACCGTGCCGACGTTCTCCGACGCGATCCTGGTCTACCTGCGCGACCCGCTGCCGGTCGGCGACGAGCGGCCCACCGGGCCGCTGGTGCTCCGCCTGCGCCGCACCGACCGGCTGCGCTCCATCGAGGAGGGCGCCGAGGAGCCGGACACCGACGGCGGCGCCACCCTGCCCGCGCTGCAGATGGTGCAGTCCGACATCACCGACGTGATGGGCAGCGCCGAGCTGTGCGAGGTGCGGCCGGGCGGCGCGCTCGCCGAGGTCCTGCGCGGTGTGCGCCCCGTCTTCGCGGACTCGGCGGCGGCGCGGGCGGCACTGCCCGAGCTGCTCGGCGAGGGGCGCACCCTGCCGGGCGGGCAGCGGGCGATCCTCGCGCCGCTGCGCGGCAGGCGCCGGGTGATCGGCGCCGCGGTGTTCCTGCGCCGCCCGGACCGGCCCGCGTTCGAGGGGGACGACCTGCTCGTCGCCGCCCAGCTGGCCACGCACAGCGCGCTCGGCATCGACAAGGCCGTCCTGTACGGCCGCGAGGCGTACATCGCCGACGAGCTGCAGCGCACCATGCTGCCCGAGACGCTGCCGCGCCCGACGGGCGTGCGGCTCGCCTCGCGCTATCTGCCCGCCGCCGAGACCGCCCGCGTCGGCGGCGACTGGTACGACGCGATCCCGCTGCCCGGCAGCCGGGTCGCCCTGGTCGTGGGCGACGTCATGGGCCACTCCATGACCTCGGCGGCGATCATGGGCCAGCTGCGGACGACCGCCCAGACCCTGGCCGGGCTCGACCTGCCGCCCCAGGAGGTCCTGCACCACCTGGACGAGCAGGCCCAGCGGCTCGGCTCCGACCGCATGGCCACCTGCCTCTACGCGGTGTACGACCCGGTCTCGCACCGCATCACCATCGCCAACGCCGGGCATCCGCCGCCCGTCCTGCTGCACCTGGGCGGCCGCGCCGAGGTCCTCCGGGTGCCGCCGGGCGCGCCCATCGGGGTGGGCGGCGTCGACTTCGAGGCCGTCGAGCTGGACGCCCCCGCGGGCGCGACGCTGCTCCTCTACACGGACGGACTCGTGGAGTCCCGGCTGCGCGACGTGTGGACCGGCATAGAGCAGCTGCGCGAACGGCTCGCCGCGACCGCCCAGTTGACGGGCCCCGACCATCCGCCGCCCCTCGAAGCGCTCTGCGACGAGGTGCTCGACATGCTCGGCCCCGGCGACCGGGACGACGACATCGCGCTGCTCGCCGCCCGCTTCGACGGGATCGCGCCGAGCGACGTCGCGTACTGGTTCCTCGAACCGGAGAACGCGACCCCGTCCCGCGCCCGCCGCCTGGCCCGCAGCGCGCTGGTGCGCTGGGGCCTTGAGGAGCTCACGGACTCGGTGGAGCTCCTGGTCAGCGAGGTCGTGACGAATGCCGTGCGGTACGCGTCGCGGCCGATCACGCTGCGGCTGCTCCGGACCGACGTGCTGCGCTGCGAGGTCGGCGACGACGTCCCGCAACTGCCCCGCCTGCGCAATGCCCGTGCCACCGACGAGGGCGGCCGCGGCCTGTACCTCGTCAACAAGATGGCGCGGCGCTGGGGCGCCACCCGGCTGAGCACCGGCAAGGTGGTCTGGTTCGAGCTGAACCGGAGCTGAGCGCCCCGCGGGGTACGTACGACGAAGGCGCCCCGAACCGTTTCGGTCCGGGGCGCCTTACTGCGTATTCGTACGGGAGGCCGTACGGGACTTCGTACGGGGTCAGTCCCTGCCGAACAGGCCGTCGTCGGGATCCTCGGGGTCGATCGTCGAGGTCGGCGTGTCCGTCGGAGTCTGCGTCGGCTTGTCCGTGGGCTTCTGCGTCGGGGTCTGCGTCGGCTTCTGCGTCGGGGTCTGGGTCGGCTTCTGCGTCGGCTTCTGCGTCGGCTTGTGGGAAGGCTCCGACGGGGTGCTCGTCGGCTCCTTCGGCGCCTTCGACGTCGGGTCCGGCGGCGGCGCGACGGCCGCGCCCATGTCCGTGTTGAGGTCGAACCTGCTCGGCGCGCCCATGGCGTCGAAGGTGTACGCCGCCCAGATCTCGGCGGGGAAGCTGCCGCCGTCGACGCGCGCCTTGCCGCCCGCGCCCTTCATGGAGACCTGCTTGTTCTTCTCCGGGGTGCCCGGGGCACCCTCGCCGAACAGGCCGACGGAGGTGACCAGCTTCGGCGTGTAGCCGGTGAACCAGGCCGACTTGTTGTCGTCGGAGGTACCGGTCTTGCCCGCCACGTCCTGCACCGGGTTGCGCACCGCGTGGCCCGTGCCGTCGTCGACCACGCCGGTGAGCACCGAGGTGAGCGAGTCGGCCGTGCCGCGCTTGACGACCTCGTCGCCGACCGGGTCGGGCAGGTCGATGGTGCGGTCCTTGTGCTCGACGGAGCCGACGAGCGCCGGGGTGACCTTCTTGCCGTGGTTGTCGAGCGTGGCGTAGACGCCGGCCATCTCCAGCGGGCTCGCGCCCATGGAGCCCAGGGTCTGCGCGGGCACGGCCGGCAGGCCCTTGACGTCCATGCCGAGCTTGCCCGCCATCTCCATGACCTCGGGCATGCCCACGTCGACGCCCATCTGCGCGAAGACGGAGTTGATGGACTTGTTCATCGCCTTCTGGACGGTGACGGGGCCGTAGTCGACGCCGTCCTCATTGGGCGGCGCGAAGCCGACCTCGCTGCCCCTGACCGGGCGCCTGCTGGTGCCGTCGTAGATCGTGCCGGCCGTGATCGGCTTGCCGTCCTGCGTGGTGGCACCGTGCTCCAGGGCCGCGGCGAGGATCAGCGGCTTGAAGGTGGAGGCGGACTGGTAGTCGCGGCGGGTCGCGTTGTTCGTGTAGTGCTTCACGTAGTCCTCGCCGCCGTACATGGCGAGGACCTTGCCCGTCTTGGGGTCGACGGACGCGGCGCCCGCCTGGACCCGCGCGTCCGCCTTGTTCTTCTTCCGGTCGAGCCTGTCGTTCAGCTTCTTGTCGACGGCCTGCTCGAGCTGCTTCTGCTTCTTGGGGTCGATGTTCAGCGTGACGGTGTAGCCGCCCGCCTCGAACTCGGCCTCGCTGAGGCCGCTGTTGCGCAGGACCTCGCGCTTGGCCTCCTCCACGAGGTAGCCGATCTGCCCCTCGCGGCCGGGCGGGGCCTTGGGGTTCTCGGGCGTGGGGAACTTCAGGTCCTCGCGCTTGCCGGAGTCGAGCCAGCCCTCCTCGACCATGTTGTCGAGGACGTAGTTCCAGCGCGCCTTGACCAGCTTCCTGCCGGTCGGCGTCGCGGAGGTCCAGTCGTACTGGCTGGGGGCCTGGAGGAGCGCCGCGAGGTAGGCGCCCTGCTCGACCTTCAGGTCCTTGGCGTCGACGCCGTAGTAGGCCTGGGCGGCGGCCTGGATGCCGTACGCGCCGCGGCCGTAGTAGCTGGTGTTGATGTAGCCCGCGAGGATGTCGTCCTTGCTCTTCTCGCGGTCCACCTTCAGCGAGATGACCAGTTCCTTCAGCTTGCGGCTGACGGTCTGGTCCTGGCTGAGGTAGTAGTTCTTCACGTACTGCTGGGTGATGGTGGAGCCACCCTGCTTGCCCTTGCCGGTCACCGTGTTGAGCACACCGCGGGCGGTGCCCTTGAAGTCGATGCCCTCGTCCTTGTAGAAGGACTTGTTCTCCGCGGCGACGAAGGTCTTCTGGACGTCCTCGGGGACCTTGTCCAGGTCGACGATCTCGCGGTTCACGTCGCCGGTGCGGGCGATGACGTCGCCGTTGCTGTACCTGTAGACGTTGCTCTGCATCTTCGCCGCGGGGTTGCCCTCGGGTATGTCCACCACGAGGTAGAGGACCACGAAGCCGAGCATGCCGAGCAGGCAGAATCCGAGGAACGTGCCGAGGATCTTCTTCCAGGTGAAGAAGCGCCGTATGCCGGTGCGCTTGGGCTTGCCCCCGCCGGACGGGCGCCCGCGCGCTGCCCGGCGGGCCCCGCGCTGCCGCGCTTGTCGTTCTTCGGCTCGGCCCATGACTGAGAGTGCTCCGCTTCCGTCTAGTCCTCATGCGTACGTCGAGTCAGCTCATGAAGCTAACACCGCACCGCGGGACAAACTCCTGCCCATCCGGTCTTTTCCGGACGTGACAATGAGCACCTGCCCCTAAGGAACCGACGTTCGCAGGCCCCCGATGGTTGCGCACCCCTCGCACAAATGATCTCTACACCCTGGGTATACATCGCACGTATACACACCGTGTAGAGTGCTCCGCATGTCCATTGGCCACACCCTTCTGGGTCTTCTGGAATCCGGCCCCCGGCACGGTTACGACCTCAAGCGCGCCTTCGACGAGAAGTTCGGGCACGACAAGCCCCTGCACTACGGGCAGGTCTACTCGACCATGTCCCGGCTCCTGAAGAACGGCCTCGTCGAGGTCGACGGCATAGAGGCGGGCGGCGGTCCCGAGCGCAAGCGGTACGCGATCACCGAGGCGGGCATCACGGACGTCCAGCGGTGGCTCGCCACCCCGGAGAAGCCCGAGCCCTACCTCCAGTCGACCCTCTACACCAAAGTCGTCCTCGCGATCCTCACCGAACGCGACGCCGCCGAACTCCTCGACGTACAGCGCGCGGAGCACCTGCGCCTGATGCGCATCCTCACCGACCGCAAGCGCAAGGGCGACCTCGCCGACCAGCTCATCTGCGACCACGCGCTCTTCCACCTCGAAGCCGATCTGCGCTGGCTGGAGCTGGCCGCCGCACGTCTCGGCAAGCTCGCCCAGGAGGTGCGCTCCGCATGACCCCCGCAGGTTCCCTTCTCGTGGCCGACGGACTCCGCAAGGAGTACGGCCCGACCACCGCGCTCGACGGCGCCGCGTTCTCCATCCACCCCGGTGAGGTCGTCGCCGTCATGGGCCCCTCCGGCTCCGGCAAGTCGACCCTGCTGCACTGCCTCGCCGGGATCGTCCGCCCCGACGCCGGCTCCATCACGTACGGCGGCCGCGAGCTGACCGGCATGTCGGACGCCGAGCTGAGCGCGCTGCGCCGCAGCGAGTTCGGCTTCGTCTTCCAGTTCGGCCAGCTCGTGCCCGAGCTCACCTGCGTCGAGAACGTCGCGCTGCCGCTGCGCATGAACGGCGTCAAGCGCAAGGCGGCCGAGGAGACGGCCCGCTCCTGGATGGAGCGTCTGGAGGTCGACGACGTCGCCGCCAAGCGGCCCGGCGAGGTCTCCGGCGGCCAGGGCCAGCGCGTCGCCGTGGCCCGGTCCCTCGCACCGAGCCCGCGTGTGATCTTCGCCGACGAGCCGACCGGCGCCCTCGACTCGCTGAACGGCGAACGCGTCATGGAACTCCTGACCGACGCGGCCCGTTCCACCAACGCGGCCGTCGTCCTGGTCACCCACGAGACCCGCGTCGCCGCGTACTCGGACCGCGAGATCGTCGTGCGGGACGGCAAGTCCCGCGACATGGAGCGGGCCTCATGAGTGACACCCGAATCCGCCCGGCGCCCTCGGTCGCGGCGCCGGCCGCCGGGGCCCCGACCGGAGTCGCCGCCTGGATGCGCGACCTGGGCATGGGCATACGGTTCGCCACGAGCGGCGGCCGCGAGGGCTGGATCCGTACGATCCTGACCGCCGTCGGCGTCGGCCTCGGCGTCGCGCTCCTGCTCGGCGCCGCGTCGGTGCCGAACATGCTGCAGAACCGCGACGACCGGTCGTTCGCGCGCACACCGCACTCCTCCTTCGACGGCAAGCCGCTCAAGGCGACCGATTCGACGGTGGTCATGCGCAACACCGGCACCACGTTCCGCGGGAAGAGCCCGACCGGCCTCTTCCTGCGCGCCGACGGCGAGCACCCGGCGCTGCCGCCGGGACTCGACAAGATCCCCGCGGCGGGCGAGATGGTCGTCTCGCCCGCGCTGCGCGACCTGCTCGACGACCCGGCGAACAAGCTGCTGAAGGAACGCTTCCGCGACTACCGCGTGACCGGCACCATCGGCAAGGCGGGCCTCCTCTCACCGGTGGAGCTCTACTACTACGCGGGCAGCGACAAGATCACCGCGACGGGCAACAACTACCGCGTCGAGAGCTTCGGACAGGACAACTCGCTGCCCCTCGACCCGTTCCTGATGGCGCTCGTCGTCCTGATCTGCGTCGTGCTCCTCACCCCGGTGGCGATCTTCATCGGCACGGCCGTGCGGTTCGGCGGCGACCGGCGCGACCGGCGGCTCGCCGCGCTGCGCCTGGTCGGCGCGGACGCCCGGGCGGTGCGCAGGATCGCGGCGGGCGAAGCGCTGTTCGGCGCGCTCCTCGGGCTCGTCGCGGGCGCCGTGTTCTTCCTGCTCCTGCGGGAGTTGGTGGGCGTGGTCGACCTGACGAACGTCAGCGCCTACCCCTCCGACATGGTGCCCTCGCCCGGCCTGGTCGCGCTGGTCGCGGTGGCCGTGCCGGTGTCCGCGGTCCTGGTGACGCTGATCTCGCTGCGCGCGGTCGCCATCGAGCCCCTCGGCGTGTTCCGCGGCGCCAAGCAGCGCAAGCGCCGCCTGTGGTGGCGGCTCGTCCTGCCGGTCCTCGGCATCGGCATCCTGCTCTACTCCGGCCGCATCGACCGCGACATGGGCAACGACTCCGTCAACGTGACCGCGATCGCGGTGGGTTCGGCGCTCTCCCTGATCGGGCTCAGCGCGCTGCTTCCCTGGCTCGTCGAGGCCGTCGTGGGACGCCTGCGCGGCGGCCCGGTGCCCTGGCAACTCGCCGTCCGCAGGCTCCAGCTGACCACCGGCACCGCGTCCCGCGCGGTCAGCGGGATCACCGTCGCGGTGGCGGGCGCGGTGGCGCTGCAGATGATGTTCGCGTCCATGCACGACGACTTCAACGCGGTCACGGGCCAGGACACCACGCGCGCCCAGCTCACGGTCCGCAGCGGGGCCGTCAGCGGCGCCCTCACCCAGCGGATGATCGACGACTTCACCGCGACCAAGGGCGTCACCAAGGTCATCGGGACCGTGCAGGCGTTCGTCACCCGGCCCGGCGGCAAGAAGGTCAACGACCTCACGCCGACCACGGAGGTGACCATCGGCACCTGCGCGACCCTGCGCGAGCTGGCGGACATCGACTCCTGCAAGGACGGCGACACCTTCATCTCGCACACCGGCAGCAAGGAGCAGAACGGCTGGGTGGACCAGACGGCACGCCCCGGCAAGCCGGTCAACGTCGGGCCCGACCCCGACTACGACAAGAAGGCCGAGCCGGTCCTGTGGACGCTGCCCAAGGACACGCCCACCGTCCGGGCACGGTCCAACCCGTCCGGCAGGAAGATCGACGGCATCTTCGCGACGCCGAGCGCCATCGACGTCAAGCAGCTGGACGACGCGTCGACGACCTCCTGGGTCAAGACCGACCCGAAGGTGGCGGACGCCGAGGAGTACGTGCGCAACACGGCGCTCCGCATCGATCCGTTCGCCGGCGTGGACACCCTGAAGTCGGTCGACCGCGACAAGCAGTACGCGTCCATCGCGCGCGGTCTGCAGATCGGCGCGAGCGCCACGATGGCGCTGATCGCGGCGTCCATGCTGGTCTCGATGATCGAGCAACTGCGTGAGCGCAAGCGGCTGCTGGCGGTCCTCACCGCGTTCGGCACGCGCCGCTCGTCGATGGCCTGGTCGCTCCTGTGGCAGACGGCGCTCCCGGTCGCCCTCGGCCTCGCCCTCGCGATCGTCGGCGGCCTCGGCCTCGGCGTGGTCATGACCCGCATGATCGACAAGTCGGTCACCGACTGGTGGTCGTTCCTGCCCCTGACGGGCGCGGGCGCGGCGATGGTGGCGATCGTGACGCTGCTGAGCCTGCCGCCCCTGCGTCGCATGATGCGCCCGGACGGCTTGCGTACGGAGTAGCGCCGAAGGGACGCGGGCAGCTGCGCGCCCCGCCGCGGGCGGGCGCGCAGCTCTCGACACAGCGTCCGCACGGAACGCCGGTGCGGGTTCACCCGACCCGCACCGGCAACGGCCGCACCGCCTCCCTGAGGGCATCGGCCAATTCCTCGTACTCGGCGGCCCGCGCAGCCCCCGTCCGCATCGCGAGCGCGATCCGCCGCGTCGGCGCGGGATCGGCGAAGTACCCGGTCAGGAGCTGATTGCTGCGGCTGGTCTCCACCCGTACGGCCGTGCGCGGAAGCAGCGTCACGCCGAGCCCCCCGGCGACGAGCTGGACGAGCGTGGACAGTCCAGCGGCTGTCGTGGTGACGGGCGCCTCCGCGCGGCCCGCCTCGCGGCAGATGTCGAGCGCCTGGTCGCGCAGGCAGTGCCCCTCGTCGAGGAGCAGCAGGTTGAGCTCCTTCAGCGCCTCGCGCGGGATGCCCTCGCGGCCGCCGAGCCAGTGGTCCAGCGGTGTGACGAGCACGAAGTCCTCGTCGAAGAGCGGCAGTTCGCTCACCCCCGGCACGCCGAGCGGCACCGCGAGCAGCAGCAGGTCGAGCCGTCCGGCGGTGAGCCCTTCGAGGAGCGAGGAGGTCTGCTCCTCGTGCACCTGGAGGTCCAGGTCCGGGTACCGCTCGTGGACGAGCGCGATCACCGTGGGCAGCAGGTACGGTGCCACGGTCGGGATCACCCCGAGCCGCAGCGCACCGGTGAACGGCGCCTTGACCGCGTCGGCCTCCTCCATGAGCGCCTCGACCTCGTCGAGGACCGCCTTGACCCGCACGGAGAGCCGCTCGCCCGCGGGCGAGAGCAGCACCTTGCGGGTGGTCCGCTCCAGGAGCTTGACACCCAGTGCCTCCTCCAGCGCGGCCACGGCCCCGGAGAGCGCGGGCTGGCTCATCCCGATCGCGGCGGCGGCATCGCGGAAGTGCAGATGCTCGGCCACGGCGGCGAAGGCGCGCAGCTGCGCCAGGCTGGGCTGTCTGCCCTGTGACGGCTTGCCCCTTTGTATGGCTCGCACTGATAACCACCTCCGATCAACACGACCCACTCTAGCTATTTCCGTAATCAATGCACCCTGTGCCACCATCGACTTCAGTCCAACCCCATAGGAATCTCCCCAAAAGGGATTTTCCTTGTCGCAAGGAGTACGTGTGCTCACTGTCGGTGACAAGTTCCCCGAGTTCGACCTGACCGCCTGCGTCTCGCTGGAGAAGGGCGCGGAGTTCGAGCAGATCAACCACAAGACCTACGAGGGCAAGTGGAAGATCGTCTTCGCGTGGCCCAAGGACTTCACCTTCGTGTGCCCGACCGAGATCGCCGCCTTCGGCAAGCTGAACGACGAGTTCGCCGACCGTGACGCCCAGATCCTCGGCTTCTCCGGTGACTCCGAGTTCGTGCACCACGCCTGGCGCAAGGACCACCCGGACCTGACGGACCTGCCCTTCCCGATGCTGGCCGACTCGAAGCACGAGCTCATGCGTGACCTCGGCATCGAGGGCGAGGACGGCTTCGCGCAGCGCGCCGTCTTCATCGTCGACCAGAACAACGAGATCCAGTTCACGATGGTGACCGCCGGTTCCGTGGGCCGTAACCCCAAGGAGGTCCTCCGGGTCCTCGACGCCCTGCAGACCGACGAGCTGTGCCCCTGCAACTGGACCCAGGGCGACGAGACCCTGGACCCGGTCGCGCTGCTCTCGGGCGAGTGAACAGGAGTCTTCTGACATGGCACTCGACGAACTGAAGTCCGCCGTACCGGACTACGCCAAGGACCTGAAGCTGAACCTCGGCTCGGTCATCGGCAACAGCGACCTCCCCAAGCAGCAGCTCTGGGGCACGGTCCTGGCCTGCGCGATCGCCTCGCGCTCGCCGATCGTGCTGCGCGAGCTGGAGCCGGAGGCGAAGGCGAACCTCTCCGCGGAGGCGTACACCGCCGCGAAGTCCGCCGCCGCGATCATGGCGATGAACAACGTCTTCTACCGCACGCGCCACCTGCTCTCCGACCCGGAGTACGGGACGATGCGCGCCGGTCTGCGGATGAACGTCATCGGCAACCCGGGCGTCGAGAAGGTCGACTTCGAGCTGTGGTCCCTCGCGGTCTCCGCGATCAACGGCTGCGGCCAGTGCCTGGACTCGCACGAGCAGGTCCTGCGCAAGGCCGGCGTCGACCGCGAGACGATCCAGGAGGCCGTCAAGGTCGCCGCGGTCATCCAGGCGGTGGGCGTCACGCTGGACTCCGAGGCTCACCTCGCGTAGTCCCGCCTGGAGCTCGTACAGGAAACCCTGAAGAGAGTGGGGCCCGGAACCGAAAGGTTCCGGGCCCCACTTTCGTATGAGCTTTCAGTGAGTCTCCGCGTGAGCGGGCTACTCCTGCGGGTCGTCCGTGCGCTCGGCCGCTGCGGCGGGCGCGGCGGCGGGCGCGGCCTCCGACGTCGCTGCGGAAGCCGACGCGGGCGCGGACGCGGAGACGGCCGCGGAGTCCAGGGCGGTGGCGCCCCTGGGCTGCGGGGCCTGCTTCAGCGCGGCCTCCCGGGCGTACGCCCGCAGATAGCCGACGACCGTGTTCGTGACGGCCACCAGCGGCACCGCCACGACCGCACCGCCGACCCCGGCGACCATGCCGCCCGCGGCGACGGACAGGATCACCGCCAGCGGATGCACCCGCACCGCACGGCCGAGGATGAACGGCTGCAGGATGTGTCCCTCGATCTGCTGCACCGCGAGGACCACCGCGAGCGCCATCACCGCGGTGAACACGCCCTGGGTGACCAGCGCGACGACCACCGCGAGCGCGCCGGAGACCACGGCGCCGACCAGCGGCACGAACGCGGCCAGGAAGATGATGACGGCGAGCGGCACCGCCATCGGCACCCCGAGGAAGTAGATGCCGAGGCCGATGAAGATGGCGTCGATCAGGGCCACTATCACCGTGCCGCGCACGTACGCGGTGAGCGTGCGCCAGGCCCGCGGGCCCGCGCCCGCGATGCCGGGCCGCGCCTGGGCGGGCATCAGCTTCAGGAACCACTGCCAGATGCGCTTGCCGTCGTAGAGCAGGAAGAGCGTCGAGAACATCGCGAGCAGGATGCCGGTCAGCATCTCGACGATGACGGTGACGCCTTCCAGGCCCGCGGAGGTGAGCTCCTCCGTGTTGGAGCCGACCGCGTCCCGCAGGCTCTTGGCGATGTCGTTGATCTGGTCCTCGGTCACGTGGAACGGGCTGTTGAGGAGCCACTTGCGCAGATCCTCGATGCCGTCCTGGACCTGCCGGGACAGTTCGTCGGCGTTCTCCATGACCTGCCACACCACGAACCAGCCGACCAGACCCATGATGACGAAGCCGAGGATCGCGGTGACCGCCGTCGCGAGCCCGCGCGGCAGCCCCAGCTTCCTGAGCCGGGCCACGGTGGGCTGCAGCAGCGCGGTGATCAGCAGGGCGGCCACGAACGCGAGCACCACCAGCTGCACCGCACTGATGACCTTCATCAGGACCCAGAGGGCGCCCGCGAGGATCAGCAGCCGCCAGCCGGCCTCGGCGGCGACCCGCATGCCCCACGGCACGGCGTCCACGGGGTCGGGTCTCGCCGCTATGGCCGGCGCGTACGCGGGCGGCGGCGGCACGTGTTCGCTGTCGTCCTCGACGACGGAATCCCTCGGCTCGTCGGTGTCCGAGTCGGCGTCCTTGTCGCGGCGCTGCTCGTTCAACCGCTCGCCCATCCCGCTCAGTCCGGCGCCGAGCCGGCCGAGCCACCCTGGCACTCGCGACATGATCCGTCCTCTACCCCCGTCTTTCCCCACCACTCCCCCCTGGAGCTGTCGCACCGACCGTACACGGGAGAGACCCCCCACCGAAGGACGGTAGGGGGCCTCTCCAGGTTGAGCACCGGTACGGCCGGAGTGCGGCCTAGTACCAGTTGTTCGCCTGCCAGAAGCTCCAGGCGCCGCACGGGCTTCCGTAGCGGTCGTTCATGTAACCCAGGCCCCACTTGATCTGCGTGGCCGGGTTGGTCTGCCAGTCCGAGCCCGCCGAGGACATCTTGGAACCGGGCAGCGCCTGGACGAGGCCGTACGCGCCCGAACCGGCGTTGGTGGCCTTGTAGTTCCAGGTCGACTCGTGGTTGACGATGTTGCTGAAGCACTGGAACTGGTCGCCGGGGACCATCTGCCGTGCCATCGCCTGGACCTGGGCAACCGTGTAAGAGCTCTGCGGCGCGAAGCTGGAGGCGTCGCGGGCGGAGGAGCGGCTGGCCTTGGTCTCGGCCTTCTCCTCACGCTCCTTCTTGGCGGCGGCCTTCTTGGCGGCCTCCGCCTTCTCCGCGGCCTGCTGCTTCTCGATCGCCGAGGCGGCGGCCCGCTTGCGGGCCTCCTCCGCGGCGGTCTTCTTCGCGGCGGTGTCGGCGGCCGTGGCCTGCGCGTCGGCCTGCTGCGCCAGGGACGCGGTCTGGACCTGGGCCTGCTGACCCGCGGGTATGTCTGCGAGGAGCGTCGCGTCGCTTGCCGCTGCCTCGAAGTCGTTCGAGTTCGAGGGCTGGGTGTTGCCCGAGGCAACACCCACGACAGCGCCGACGGTGGTGACCGCGGTGGCAGAAGCCACGGCGAATCCCCGGACCGAAATCCGGCTCACACGGTTTCCTTCCAGCATCGCCCGCATAGGTGACCTCGCGGACGCAATCGTGCCCCTGGCGCTGGCCTCCGCTTGCGATCGGTCACGGGAGGCACGGACCCGGTGCTCAACTCCCGTTGCGGGAGCGTCGCGTGGTGCTTCGGGCGGCATGCGACGGTCACTATGAAGTTCTGGTGTTCGGTACCGCTGGGGGTACAGGTGTGTCGCATGCGGGGCCTGACAGGACCCAGACTCTGCCCCAGCCGGACACCGCAAGGCAATTCTCCGTTGCGTGGGAAAGCTCACACCCCGTTTGCCCCAGGAGTTTTACGGAAACAGGGGTGCAGCAAGACGCCGCCCGGCTAGGCTCCTTCGCTTTGCCGGGCGGCGCCATCTGTGGTGCAACTGCCGTGAACCGCCTCAGATATGACCGTCCTCCAGCATTTCGGTCACCAGGGCCGCGATCTGCGACCGCTCCGAGCGCGTGAGCGTGACGTGCGCGAAGAGCGGATGCCCCTTCAGCTTCTCGACGACGGCGACCACCCCGTCGTACCTCCCCACGCGGAGGTTGTCGCGCTGCGCCACGTCGTGGGTCAGTACGACGCGGGAGTTGGCCCCGATGCGCGACAGCACGGTCAGCAGGACGTTCCGCTCCAGGGACTGCGCCTCGTCCACGATCACGAACGCGTCGTGCAGGGAGCGCCCGCGGATGTGGGTGAGCGGGAGCACTTCGAGCATCCCGCGCGCCGTGACCTCCTCGATGACCTCCTTGCCCGCCACCGAACCGAGCGTGTCGAAGACCGCCTGCGCCCAGGGGCCCATCTTCTCGGCCTCGGTGCCGGGCAGATAGCCGAGCTCCTGCCCGCCCACCGCGTACAGCGGCCTGAAGACCATCACCTTCTGGTGCTGCCTGCGCTCGAGGACGGCCTCCAGGCCCGCGCAGAGCGCCAGCGCCGACTTGCCGGTGCCCGCTCGGCCGCCCATCGAGACGATGCCGACGTCCGGGTCGAGGAGCAGGTCGAGCGCGACGCGCTGCTCGGCGCTCCTGCCCTTGAGGCCGAAGGCCTCACGGTCGCCGCGCACGAGCCGGACGTTGCCGTCGGCAGTGACGCGGCCGAGCGCCTTGCCCCGCTCCGACTGGATGGTGAGGCCCGTGTGCACCGGCAGGTCCGACGCCTCCGGGACGTACAGGGAGTCCTCCTCGAAGAGGAGGTCCACCTGCTCGGCCGAGAGCGTCAGTTCGGACATGCCGGTCCAGCCGGAGTCCGTGATCGCGAGCTCGGCCCGGTACTCCTCGGCGAGGAGCCCCACCGAGGACGCCTTGATCCGGAGCGGCAGGTCCTTGGAGACGACGGTGACGTCGTACCCCTCGGCCTGCAGGTTGCGCGCCACGGCGAGAATCCGTGAGTCGTTGTCCCCCAACCGGTAGCCGGCCGGAAGCACGCCGGGATCGGAGTGGTTGAGCTCGACGCGCAGCGAACCGCCCAGGTCCCCGATCGGGATCGGGGCGTCCAGGCGGCCGTGCCGGATGCGGAAGTCGTCCAGCAGGCGCAGCGCCTGCCGGGCGAAGTATCCGAGCTCCGGATGGTGCCGCTTGGCCTCCAGCTCCGTCACCACGACGATCGGCAGCACGACTTCGTGCTCCTCGAAGCGGGTCAGGGCGTTCGGATCGGCCAGCAGGACGCTGGTGTCGAGAACATAGGTGCGCCTGTCGGGCATGCGGCGCTTTGTGCTGGTCACCACGGAAGGACGTACCCCCTCGGATGAGGTCGGGGAGCGACGGGAGGGATACCGGGGGCGATCCGGCGGGTGTGAGCCGGACCGGTCACGGGCCGCGCTGCGCGGGCCGAGCACCGGCCCTCCACGTCGCCCGTGCTGCTCACACGGTCGTCCTGGTGCAACGGGCCTCCCGGGCGGACGGCCCATGCCGTCCGCTGAGATACGACATCCGTGAATCGGACGTCGACCTGGAAGGCTTATTCCCTCGAACAAGCGCAGCCATGCCAGGGCATATGACGACGCGTTGGTTAACTCCGGGTTACCCCGACCTCAGGGGCGAAAGCGGATCAGCCGCCGTAGCGGCGGTGGCGGGCCGCGTAATCACGCAGCGCACGCAGGAAATCGACCTTGCGGAAGGCCGGCCAGAAGACTTCGCAGAAGTAGTACTCGGAGTGGGCCGACTGCCAGAGCATGAATCCGGAGAGGCGCTGCTCACCACTCGTTCGGATCACCAGGTCGGGGTCCGGCTGGCCGCTGGTGTAGAGGTGCTTGGAGATCTGGTCGATGTCGACGCGCTCCGCGACGTCCTCCAGGCTGGCGCCGTTGTCCGCGTGCTCGAGGAGCAGCGAGCGGACCGCGTCGGCGATCTCCTGGCGGCCGCCGTAGCCGACGGCCACGTTGACCAGTATCCCGGTGTTGTGGTGGGTCGCCTCTTCGGCTTCCTTCATCACCGTCTGGGTGTGGGCCGGCAGGAGGTCGAGGGCGCCGACGTGGTGGACCCGCCAGCGGCCGTCCGCGACGAGCGAGCGGACGGTGCCCTCGATGATGCCCAGGAGCGGCGTCAGCTCGTCCGCGGGCCGGTCGAAGTTGTCGGTGGAGAGCATCCACAACGTCACGACCTCGACGTCCGTCTCCGCACACCAGCCGAGGAACTCCTCGATCTTGTGCGCGCCCGCCTGGTGGCCCTCAGCGGTGGTCCCGCCCGCCGCCTTGGCCCAACGGCGGTTGCCGTCGAGGATGACACCGATGTGCTTGGGCACCTGGTCGTGGTCGAGGCGGCCTTCCACCCGGCGTGCGTAAAGTCCGTACACCAGGTCGCGCAGGTTCACGTGTGTCAGCCTCCAGCAGATGGCGATCTCCAGGGGTGCGCCCAGAGCAACCCCGAGGGCGACACCCTACCGCCGCTCGAGCGTCCCTCCACAGTCGGGTGGCAGGACCCTGAAGTAGCTTCATCCCCATGAACGACACGTCTCTGTATCGCGCGGCACCGGACCGTTACGACTCGATGGAGTACCGGCGGACGGGTCGCAGCGGCCTGAAACTGCCCGCCGTCTCCCTCGGGCTCTGGCACAACTTCGGCGACGACAAGGCTCTCGGGACGCAGCGCGAGATCCTGCGACGCGCCTTCGACCTGGGCGTCACGCACTTCGACCTGGCGAACAACTACGGCCCCCCGGCCGGCTCGGCCGAGCTCAACTTCGGCAAGATCTTCGCGCAGGACTTCGCCCCGTACCGTGACGAGCTGGTCCTCTCGACCAAGGCCGGCTACCTCATGCACCCCGGCCCGTACGGCGAGTGGGGCAGCCGCAAATATCTGCTGTCGTCGTTGGACGCGTCGCTGAAGCGGATGGGCGTCGACTACGTGGACATCTTCTACTCCCACCGCTTCGACCCGGAGACTCCGCTGGAGGAGACGATGGGCGCCCTGGCCTCCGCCGTCCAGCAGGGCAAGGCGCTGTACGTGGGGGTGTCCTCGTACAACAGCGAGCAGACCGCCCAAGCGGCGCGGCTGCTGCGGGAGATGGGCGTCCCGGCCCTCATCCACCAGCCCTCGTACTCGATGATCAACCGCTGGACCGAGGACGACGGGCTGCTCGACACCCTGGAGGCGGCGGGGATGGGCTGCATCTCCTTCGTGCCGCTCGCCCAGGGCCTGCTGACGAACAAGTACTTGCAGGGCATCCCGGAGGGTTCGCGCGCGACACAGGGCAAATCCCTGGACCCGGGCCTGCTGAGCGACGAGGTGGTGCGCCGGCTGAACGGCCTGAACGGCATCGCGGCGAAGCGCGGCCAGTCCCTCGCCCAGCTCGCCCTGAACTGGGTGCTCCGCGACGAGCGGATGACCTCCGCGCTGATCGGGGCCTCCAGCGTCAAGCAGTTGGAGGAGAACGTGGCGGCGCTCGCGGGCCCGAAGCTGACGGACGCCGAACTGTCCGCGATCGACACGTTCGCGGTGTCGACGCCCGGCACCAACATCTGGGCCGGGCGCGGCTGACCGGCGCGGCGCGCGGGCGGACGCGCGGGAGCCCCGGACCGGATGCGTTCCGGTCCGGGGCTCCCCGCTGCGTGCCGTGTTCCGCTGCGTGCCGTGTTCCGCCGGCGCCGTTGTTCTGCGTCGCGTCAGACGCGCGGCCGCTTGAACCACGCGCCCGCCACGCCCTGCGAGAGCAGGACGACGACGGCGATCGAGCCGAGCAGCGGCAGCAGCCCGCCGGGGTTGCCCGCGGCCGCGCCGCCGAGCCCGAACAGGATCTGCACGCTCATCAGAACGATGCATGTGACGCGGATGCCGTTGCCCGCGGTGCCGAACCGGAAGGCCATGCCGGCGGCGACCAGGAGGCAGACGTTCACGCCGAGGGCCGCGCCGGCCGTCTCCGGGTTGGAGATGGCTATCAGGAGAATGCTGCCGATGACGGTGAGTCCGGCGAGCACCCAGGTGACGATCTGCGCGGCGCGGACGACGCCGGGCATCCGCTGCGGCCCCATCGGGCCCTGGCCGTATCCGGGGTGTCCGGGGTATCCCGGGTAACCGGGGCCGTATCCGTAGCCCTGTCCCTGCCCGTAGCCCGGGTCCTGGGCGGGGCCGTTGTACGTGGGGAGACCTTGCTGGGGGTTGGGCTGCGCAGGGGGCGGAGGGGGGAATGGGTTCGACATGTCCCTGACGATAACCGGACGTCGATCTTGAGCCATCTCGTGGCACAAAAAATCGGGCCGGTCCGTGGGGGGGAGACGGACCGGCCCGAGGGGGGGTTTCCACCATAACCCTTCGTAAGTGCTGCTGGGTGCATTGACGCGCCACAACTACTCTCCGAGACCGGCCGACGACTGCGCGATCCCGTTCCACCGGCGGAATCGCGGGTTCGCAGGCGTATTTCGGCCGCGTGCGGCGGTACCCCCCAAGAGGGACCCCCGCGAGGTTCGCGCGCTTGACGCCTCGGGCGGCCGTGGCGCTAATTTCGCGGCATGGCGACGATGACGGTCTCCCCTCCCCCGCCGGGCCCCTCTCCGCGGGAGTCCCCGGTCCCCACCCCGGCGGCCCTCCCGGAGATCCCGCTGGAGATCGCGGAGTCGGCGCGGGCGCGGCGGCGGGGGCTGCTCGGGCGCACGGGGGTGGTGGGGGCGCTGCTGCTGTCACCGGCGAGCAGTGTGCACACCGTGCGGATGCGGTTCGCCATTGATGTGGCGTATCTCGACGGGAAGTTGCGCGTGTTGTCCGTACGGACGATGCGTCCGGGGCGGATCGGGCTGCCGCGACCGCGGGCCCGGCACGTGATCGAGGCGGAGGCCGGGGCGATGGCCCGGTGGGGCGTGCGCCGGGGTGCACGGATCGTCGTGAGCGCCGCCGGGCGCGGTACGGAGTGACGGCTCGCGGTGCCGCGCGGCCCCCTCCACCGCACGGCACCGCCCGCGTTGGTTTGCTCACGCGAATTAGCCTTGGTCTGAACTTACGTGACGTCGGCGGGCGGATCGAGCCAGTATTGGTAACGATGCGGAATCAAGGCTTCAATTACGGGGCGTACGTCACGATGTGAGAGATGAGGGCGAAGTGCCCGGATCGGCGCATTAGGCGGCGTTATGCGCCTGATTGCCGCCCTCTTCGTCACTCAGCCACTCAGTCACTCAGCCACTCCGTCACGCCGTCACTCCGTATGACCCCTCACCCGGCGGCCCGCGGTGGCTTGCGGAGGTCGAAGAGGTGCCGGGTGCTGTGGGCCACGAAGGGGCCTTCCGCCTCGATCCGGTCGTGCAGCTCGCGCAGGCGCGGCCGGTACTTCTCCACGCTGAAGCCGGGGACCATCCACACCACCTTGCGCAGGAAGTGGACGACCGCCCCGATGTCGTAGAACTCGATCCGCAGCCGCTCGGCCCGCAGATCCACGACCTCCAGGCCCGCCGCCTCGGCCTCGGCGCGCTCCAGGTCGGGGTGGCGGGCGTTCCTGACCTCCGCGGGCTGCGGCCCGAGGAAGTACTCGACGACCTCGAAGACGCTGGCGGGCCCGACGTGCTGCGCGAAGTACGTGCCGCCGGGGCGCAGCACGCGGGCGATGTCGTCGAAGTGGGCCTTCACCGGGTGGCGGCTGGTGACGAGGTCGAACGCCCCGTCCGCGAACGGCAGCGGCGCGTCCTCGGGCGAGGCGACGACGGCGACGCCGCGCGGGTGCAGCAGGGCGGTGGCCTTGGCGACGTTCGCGGGCCAGCCTTCCGTGGCCACGGCGAGCCGCGGCAGGGTGGCGGCGGAGGCCAGCACCTCGCCGCCGCCGGTCTGGATGTCGAGGCTCGCGGACGCCCCGGCGAGGCGCTGCGCCATGGCCTCGGCGTACCGCCACGAGGGCCGCGCCTCGGTGGCCCGCCCCTCGAACCAGGAGAAGTCCCACCCTTCGGTGGACGCGGCCTCGGCTTCGGCGACGAGGGCGTCGAAGGGGCGGTGGGGGGTGGAGTGGGGGGCTGGGTGGGGGGTGGAGTGGGGGGTGGGGCCGGGCGTGGGGCGGGGGCTGGTGGGGCTCATGGGGCAATCCTGCCGGACGGGTCCGGGGGGCGGGCCTGACGCGCGGGCGGGGTTGGTGGGGTTGGCGCGCGGGCGGGGTTGGCGGGATTGGCGCGCGGGCGGGGACGTGGGGCGGTGGCCGTGGCTCAACCCGTAGTGCCCGTCGCCCCGGTCGTGTCGCCCGCGCTCCCCCGCGGGAAGGAGACCTCCACCCGGCGGTTCTTCCTGCGGCCCTCCTCGGAGCCGTTGTCCGCGATGGGGTAGTCCTCGCTGTAGCCGCGCACGGAGTACGTGACCTCGGGGCCGAGGTAGCCCGCCATCCTGTCGTGCACGGCTTCCGCGCGCTCGCGGGAGAGCTTCTTGCCGTGGCCGTAGGACCCGAGGCTGTCCGTGAACCCGAACACCCGTACGTCCGTGGCCTTCTGGTTCTTGGCCTCCTCCGCGATGGCCTTGATCCGGGCGTTCGCCTCCGGGTTCAGCTTCGAACTGTCCTTGGGGAACAGCACCTCCGCCTGCAGCGCGAACTTCACGTCCGTGTTGGTGTCCTCACGGCGCTCCTCACCGCCGAGGTCCTCGACGACGGACTTGATGTCCAGCACCTTGGCCGGCGCGAGGGTGGCACCGTCGGCGAGCTTCAGCCCCGGGCTGGTGGAGTCGACTTCGGGGGGTGGGGAGGTGGTGGTGCTGCCGGGGGGTGCGCTGGGGTCCTCGTCGTCGGCCCAGGCGGGCGCGGGGACGAGGAGCAGGGCCAGAACGGTGAGGGTGGCGGCGCCTGCGGTGCGGTGGGGGTGGCGGGTCATGGGTCACTCGCCCTCGGAGATTTCGATGGGGGCGGGGGGCATGGCGCCCACCTGGAACGCCACCTTGGTGGTGCCTTCCGGCGGCGCGGGGAACTGCGCGTACCAGTCAGCAGTCTGGCTCGGCTTGACGCCTCCGGTGAACTTGGTGCACAGGCACCGTCCCTCGGTGTCCCGGAGCACGAGGTACTTCTTCTTGCCTGTGTTGTCGACCAGGTTCGCCCCCGCCACGGACGACCCGTTCTTGTTGAGCTCCCGTTCCTCGCCACGCCAGTTGGCGGCCGCCCAGAACTTGCCGCCGTTGTTCGTCACCTTTCCGGAAACGGTCACGAAGCCACCGTCATCACGGACAGCCGAGGTGACCGTCAGCGTGATGCTCTCCTCGCCCTTCACTTCGGCCATCACCTCGTCCGATGCCGGGGCCCGGTCGCTCTCACCCTTTCCCTCGTCCTCCTCCCCGCCGCCCTTGGCCGACTCTGTGGGCGAGGCCCCTCGATCCGACTTGTCGCCGTCTCCATCTCCACCACCGCAGCCGACGACCGTGAAGACCAGACCGGTCGTGATCGCCACAGCGGTCATTGCCCTGCGGGTCGTCGCGGTGCGCCGAATGTTCATCGCTGCGGCTTCCTTCTCTCGTCGATCATTCGTCAGTCGGCCAAGTGGACAGAGAAGAGGACGGACGGGTCCGGGAGGTCACCCAGTTCGAAGTCGTCCGGATCGATCTCGAAGGATTCGCCGCCGGCGCAGTTGAATTCCACGGCCTTCTCCGGATCGGCTGAAGGGTCGAAGTCGCAGCGGGGTTTGATGACGGCGACGGCATCCGCCTTGGCATGTTTCGATTCCGTACCCGGGATGATCGAGTCACCAACCGTGTAGTTGGTCTCGACCTGCGCCCGGAAGCCTGAGTAGCCGTTGACTTCTTCTCGCGTGATGGTGACGGTGGAGTCGTTCTCGGCGGCGAGCGCGTTCGCCGCGGCCTGGGCTCCATAGCCCTCGAACCTGTCTCCGGTGAGCCAGTCGAGCCAGTCGTCGCCATCACCGATGGACAGCACCAGACCGTCGATGAGCTCGTCCCTGGCGTCTTGTGTGGCTGCCAACGCAGCGGCGTCGGCGGCAGTTTGGGCGCCGTTACGCGCCGAGGCCGCTTGCGCGAACGCGAAGAAGGCGAACGCGACAAAGAGCAGAATCCCCGTCAGCCAGATGTAGATGGGGAGAGTCTGCCCTCTGTCACTGCCGAGAAGGCGGCGCTTCAGCCGCCGACCACGTCTGATACCGCGTCCTGGATCGCGCCGGAGATCTGGCCGTCGAGGCCCAGGCCGTCGATGAGGACGAAGATCCCCGCAATAAGAATCATCAGCCCCGCATACTCCACGAACCCCGCCCCCGCATCCCGCCCCTTCCCCCGGACCCGGGACGCCACGGCAACCGTCCAGTCCACCCAGATCTTGAGCGCGCGTTCCTTCAGCACGACGGCTCCTTCTCTCCCACCCGATACCGAGCCCGTTGCGGTCAGAGGCAACGTACGCCACCACGCGTACATCGGCAGCAACTCTGCGCAACGGATGTGACAACCCGGGTAGTCGGCCCGCAAGTTGGCGGGTTCTCTTCCCCCTCGTCGAGATCACCATGCACGAAGTCCCCTCCCGCGAACCGTGAGCTCAATTCTGACTGTCCCACATCGAGTTGCATCCGCGAAGGGCTTTCGCGAAGCTGGTGTCAACGGCCCAGGATCGAGCCGAAGTCGGAGCCCGAGCCGAGGAACATGCCCGCGGCGATCAGGATCATCGTGGCCGGGAGCATGAAGACCAGCGTCACCATCGTCGCCTTCGGGATCGTCTTGGCCGCCCGGCGGCGGGAGTTCTGCGCGTCCGTGCGGCGCATGTCCGTGGCGAGCTGGATCAGGGTGTCGGCGATGGGGGAGCCCAGTTCCTCGCCCTGCTGGAGGGCCGAGACGAACTGGGCGACCTGTTCGGAGGCGTTGCGGCGGCGGAGCTCGTCGAAGGCCTGGCGGCGGCTGACGCCCATGTCCATCTGGCGCAGGGTGATGCGGAGTTCGTCCGCCCACGGCCCCTCGTACCGTTCCGCCACGCGGTCAAGGGCCTGGCGGAAGCCGAGGCCCGCCGAGACGACGACGGCGAGGACGTCCAGGAAGTCGGGGAGGGTGCGGTCGATGACCTCGCGGCGTTCGCGGATCGCCTGCCAGATCAGGCCGTCCGCCGCGAGCGCGCCGAAGGCCAGGGTGAGGAGGCCGAAGAGCGGGGAGCCGTTGGTGAGGAAGACCAGGCCGAGGACGAGGCCGAAGATGCCGTAGACCGCGCGGCGGGCCGCGTACCGGTCGATGGTCAGGCCGCCCGGGTTGCCCGCCATGTCGATCCTGCGGCGCTTGGCGTCGACCCGTTTCGGGCCCATCAGGCGCAGGACGAGGGGGGCGAAGCGCATGCCGAGGCGGTCGACGGCGGAGCCCGCCACGGAGACGCGGGTCGCGCCGACCTCCAGGGCGATGGCGAGGTCGGAGGGCAGCTTCGCGTCCGCGCGGTACATGCGGACGCCCTGGCAGACGCCCGCCACGGCGAGGCCCATCGCGACCGCTAGCAGCAAGCCCAGCAACGTAACTCCCCCTCCTTGCACGGCACTTCTAGACCTCGATCTTTCCGAGGCGTCTGATCACGAGGAAGCCGATTCCGTACAGGCCCAGCGAGATCAGGATCAGAGTCTGTCCCAGCGGCGATCCCGTCACCCGCTCCAGCGCTCCCTCGTTCGAGGAGTTGATGAGGAGCAGGGAGCCCAGGCCGAGCAGCGGGACCGTGAAGGCGGTCGCGTGGACCTCGGACAGCATCGTGCGGACCTCGCGCCTGGTCTCCTTCCTGTCCTCCAGGGTCTGGGTGAGGTTGCGCAGGGAGTTGACCACCGTGCCGCCCGCCTTGTTGGACAGGACGAGGGTCGTGACCAGCACTATCAGCTCGCGGGACGGCAGGCGTTCGGCCAGTTCGCCCAGGGTGTCGTCGATGGAGCGGCCGAGCGTCAACTGATCGGCGACGTGCGAGAGTTCCTCGCCCGCGGGGGCCTCCAGCTCCTCCGCGGCCATCGCGAGCGACGTGCGCAGGGCCAGGCCCGCCGCCGTCGCGTTGGCCAGGATGCGGGCCACGTCGGGGAGTTGGTTGATGAAGGCCTCGATGCGTTTCTGGCGCTGCCAGTTGAGGAAGGCGATCGCGCTCCACACCGCCACCACTCCCGCGATCGGTCCGAAGAAGGGGGCCAGCGTGGCCGCCGCCATCAGCCAGAGCGCGGCGACGACCGCGACGACGTACGTGAAGAACTCGCCGGGCGTCAGGTCCAGGCCGGTCGCCGAGAGGCGCAGGTGCAGGGAGCGGCCCAGGCGGGTGCGGCGCAGGCGGCGGTCGACGGCGGCGAAGCGGCGGGCGCGGCCGGTCGGGCCGCCGTCGCCCGTGCCGGGGCCGAGCGCGAGGCGGTCGACCAAGGCCTGGCGCTGGGCCCGCCCCGACGCGTACGTGTGGACTCCGGCGACGGCGAGGGTGCCCGTGAGGATCGTGGCGCCCAGCGCGAGGACGGCGGGGTTGTTCATCCGATCGCTTCCCTCGTGTTCACGACGTCGACGGCGTCCGCCACGCCGAAGGCCGGCGGTACCGGTTCGTTCGCGACGTACAGCTTGGCCGCGACCTCGCGCGGCAGCGGCAGGTGCTCGTAGTGGCCGTGCACGACGCGGTCGGCGCCGAGCGGGCGCGGCACGAACCGGGTGACGGGCGCGATGCGGAACTGCTGGCGCCCGTGGCTGACGAGCAGCACGATCTCGGCGACCTTGCGGGAGCCGTCGCCGTGCCGGGCGAGCTGGATGACGACGTCGACGGCCGAGTTGATCTGGTCCTTCAGCGCCTCGAAGGGGATCTGGACCTCCGACATGGAGCCGAGGGTCTGCAGGCGCATGAGGGCGTCCTCTGCGGTGTTCGCGTGGACGGTGGCGAGCGAGCCGTCGTGCCCCGTCGACATCGCCTGGAGCATGTCGAGGGTCTCGCCGCCGCGGACCTCGCCGACGATGATGCGGTCGGGGCGCATGCGCAGACTGTTGCGGACGAGGTCGCGGATGGTGATCTGGCCCTTGCCCTCGACGTTCGGGGGCCGGGATTCGAGGCGGATGACGTGTTCCTGCTGGAGCTGGAGCTCGGCCGAGTCCTCGATGGTGATGATGCGCTCGTGGGCCGGGATCAGGCCGGAGAGGGCGTTCAGGAGGGTCGTCTTGCCGGTGCCCGTGCCGCCGCTGACGATGAGGTTGAAGCGGGCGCGCACGAAGGCGGCGAGCAGCATCAGCATGTGCTCGTCGAGGGAGCCGAGGCCGATGAGTTCGGGGAGCGTGTAGGCGCGCGGGAAGCGGCGGATCGTGAGGGTGGCGCCGGTCAGGGCGAGCGGCGGGATGATGACGTTGACGCGTTCGCCGGTGGGCAGGCGGGCGTCGACCATGGGGTTCGACTCGTCCACGCGGCGGTTGACCGTGGAGACGATGCGTTCGATGGTCTGCATCAGCTGCTCGTTCGAGGCGAAGCGGAGGGGGAGCTGTTCCACCCGGCCGGCGCGCTCGACGAAGATCGAGTCGGGGCCGTTGACCATGATCTCCGTGATGGACGTGTCGGCGAGGAGCGGTTCCAGTACGCCGAGGCCGAGGGCCTCGTCGACGACGCGGCGGATCAGCTGGGCGCGCTCGGAGGTGGAGAGGACGGGGCCCTCGCGGCTGATGATGTGTCCGAGGACGCGTTCCAGGCGGACCCGGCGGTCGGCCGCCGCGAGCGACGACATCTCGGCGAGGTCGATCTCCTCCAGGAGCTTGGAGCGGTAGACGGCGACGAGGCCGTCGTCGCGGCTCGGCTCGGTCTGGCGGGTGGGGGCCACGCGGTCGCGCAGGCTCATGGTGTCCTCTCAACCTCCTTCGGGTGTACGGGGGTTCGGCACGGCTCAGTCGTCCGGGGCGTCGTCGTTGGGCATGGTGGCGTGCTTGGTGACGCTCCAGTCGGAGCCGATGAACGGGAGCAGGGTCGGGACCTGCACCTCCACGGTGGCGGTCGTGGTGTCGCCGCCCCCGCCGACCTCGATCGAGGAGCTCAGGTCACCGTCCATCGCCGCAGCGCCCGCCGCCTCCCCGGAGTCGCCCTGCGAGGCCGCGCGGGCGGCGGCGCGGGCGCCGGAACCGGCCTGGTTGGCGGCGTAGCCGACGAGGCCCAGCTGGATCGCGGCGAGGCCGACGAGCAGCAGGATGGGCAGGAATCCGGCGAACTCCAGCATGGATACGCCGTGGTCGCCCCAGCGGCGACGGTGTCCGGAGGGGCCGGAGGGGCCGGGGGGGCCGGGCAGGCCGGGGGGGTGCCCCCGGCGGCGACGGCGTCCGGAGACCCCGTTGGTCCCGGTGGCCCCGGAGGTCCCGGAGGTCCCGGTGGACCCGGAGAACCCGGACGCCCCGGAGGCCCTGGTGGCCCCGGAGGTCCCGGACGCCCCGGAGGTCCTAGTCGCCCCAGAGACCCACCCCCCGCCGTCCCGGAACCGCGTAGAGAACCCGAGCCGTCTCACCCGTCATCCCCCTCCTTCGCCGCGCCCGCCTCCCCGTCCACGTGCCACCCGGCGTCGAAGCCCGGGAAGAACACCGGGACGTCCACCGAGACCCGCGCCTTCCAGACGGCGCCCTCGTCCGTGCAGCTGACGCCCGCGCCCTGCCAGGCGTCCGGCAGGTGTTCCTGAGCCGCCGCCGAGCAGGCGCCCGCCTCGTCCTCCCCCGCCGCGTGCGCCGCCGTCGCCGCCCGCGCCGCCTCGTCCGCTGCGTTGCCCGCCAGGGAGTACGAGTAGCCGTACAGCGCGCACTGCCAGAGGATCGTCATGACGACGAGGAGCAGCGGGAACATGGCGGCGAATTCGAGGGTGACCGCGCCCCGGTCGCCGGTCGCCGCCCTGCGGCGCAGGGTGAGGCCGGAGCGTTTGCCCGAGGCGGCCGCCTCCCCGTCGACCAGGCCGAGCTCGCCCGCGAGGGCCCACAGCGCCTGTTTCACCGAGGAGCGGCTGTCGAGGTCCTGCATGCGGCCCGCGTCGACCGCGCCCTGCAGCTCCTTGAAGCAGGCGGGCACGGTGGAGCGGGCCGTCCGCGTGCCGGTGACGCGTTCCACCAGGGAGGGCTGGATCTCCGCGGTCCTGCCGTGCCGGTTGACGACGGTGACGGTCTCCTCCGCCTTGCGGATCTGCAGGCGGTCCCAGAAGCGCACCATGCGTTTGGCGGCGCGCACGGCGACGACGTCGGGGGTGACGAGGAGCAGCGCCTGGTCGGCGAGTTCGACGGCGGTGGCGCTCGCCGAGGTGACGTAGGCGCCGCAGTCGACGACCACGACGTCGTAGCGGGCGCGCAGGGCGCCGATGATCTGGCGGGCCACGCGGTCGGTGACCTCTTCGCCGCGCTCGCCCTCGGCGGGGGCGAGGAGCAGGCCGATGCCGGTCTCGTGGGTGTAGACGGCGTCCTGCAGGACGCGGGGGGTGATGTCGCTGATGGCGGCGAGGTCGGCGACGGAGCGCCGGAACTGCACGTCGAGGTAGGAGGCGACGTCCCCGGACTGCAGGTCGAGGTCGAGGAGCGCCGCGGTGCGGCCCGACGCGTGCGCGGCGAGGGCGAGCTGGACGGCCGTCACGGTCGTCCCGACGCCGCCCTTGGCGCCGCTGACCGCGACGACGGTGCCCGCGCCGCCGGGCCCCGTGCCGTTGCCCGCGTACAGCTCCAGGCCGCTGCTCCCGCTGCCCAGGTGCCGCCGCATCCCGGTGGACCAGGCGGCGGCCGCCTGGACGCGCTCGGCGAGGGCGTCGTAGGCCAGCGGGACGCCGACGATGCCGCGCGCCCCGGAGTCCATGGCTGCGGTGAGGGTGCCGGGGCTGGTGTCGGCGGTGATCAGGACGACGCCGACGGCGGGGAAGCGCAGGACGAGGTCGCGGATGAGGTCGAGGGCGGGGACGGGCCCGATCCGCTCGTGGACGAGGACGACCTCGGGCAGTTCGTCGACGGATGCGGCGGCGAGCTGCGCGAGGGTGTCGAGGAGCGCCGTGGAGTCGCCGACGGGCAGCGCGGGTTCGGTGTCGGGCAGCTGGCCGGTGAGGGTGGACAGGGCGCGGGCCGCGTCGGTGTCTCCGACGGCGGGGAGGATCCGGACGGTCATACGTGACCTCCTGTGGTCATACGTGACCTCCTACTTGTCCTCGTCGAGGGTGTACGTCCGGTCGCGGGGCGGCACGGTCGCGTCGCCGCCGGCCCCGACCAGGGCGAGCCGGACGTGCGTGGCGAACGACTCGGCGTAGGCGACGCGCTGGGCGTCCGCGGTGCCGAGGGCGAACGTGATGGGCACCGCCTCGGTGGCCCTGCGGCGGGTGCGGTCGTCCTGGTTGGGTTCGAGCGGGGTCAGCTTGCCGACGTCGAGCACCCTGGCGCCCTCCACGATGACTTTGGACTGGTCCTTCGCCTTGTCGGTCTCGCCCTTGAAGGTGGCGTAGATGTTGACCGTCGAGCCCGGTGTGATCTTGCCCGCGACGCCGGTCGCCGCGTCGATCATGATGGCGATCTCCTGCTGGCCGGGGCCGAGTCGGGGCCGCCTGACGATCATGTCGGACTGCAGCAGCGAGCCCTTGCGCAGCTGGGTGACGGCGATCTTGCCGCGGATGTCGCCGAGGTCGGTGACGGCGTTGTCGGACAGCCACCGCTCGGGCATCTCGACCTTCTCGAACTGGTCGGAGGTCAGCTCCTTGTACGGCGCGATGTCGCCCTTGAGCTTGTACGCGGGGACCTCGGGGCCGACCTTCGAGTTCACGTCACGGATCACCGAGAGGACGCCCGCGAACGCGCCGATCGCGCACAGGACCGAAAGGACCAGCAGGATGACGCCGCGGCGCTGGCGTGAGTTCATGGGCCGGACTACCTCGATCGAGTGCGGTTGGCTACGGACAGTGAGCGGGGTGGCGCACGTGCGGTCGTCGGTCGGGTACGAGGTGCGGGGCGGGCGACGGGCCGGGTCTAGGGGGTGCCGGGTGGCAGGGCGGTGGCGCCGCGGGTCACGAGGGCGCGCACCGGCGGTGCGGGTCGTTCGGAGGGCGGCGGCAGGGGCGCGGCGCAGAACGCGCAGCGGTCACCGATGAGTTCGAGGCCGCACCAGTGGCAGTCGTCGCGGCGGACGGACGACACCAGCTGGTAGAGGACGGAGATGTCCGGGATGGCGGCGGCGAACTCGACGAGCCGGCCGGTGGCCCACCAGCGCGCGGACTCGCCGGGCAGCCGCGCCTCGGTGACGTCCTGGGAGCGCCAGGCGGGGGCGAGGGTGCCGGTCACCCAGTCGGGGGCGAGCCGGCCCGGCGCGTAGAGCATCCGGGTGCCGAACCCCGGTCCCGGCAGGTGTGCCTCGTCGCCGCTCGACACCTTCATGAGCGAGGGACGCGGGGTGGCGAGGACCGCGAACTGGGTGCCGGGCACCCAGGACTTGGCGTGCGACTGGAGGGTGACGGGGACGCGGTCGAGCTTGGCGACGGAGCCGAGCAGGGCGCCCGCGTAGATGTAGTGGGACAGGAGCCGGGCGGCGCAGGCGAGGACGCCGGGGCTGAAGTCGCAGACGGACAACTGCCGCAGTTGCAGGGCGAGTACGGCGAGGCCGAGCGGCGGCAGGTCCGAGCGGACGACGGCGATGCGGTCGCTCTCCAGGACCGAGCGGACCGCGTGCAGCCGCTGGGCGATGGCCGCGGGCGCGGAGGCGGGGCAGAGGACGACGACGTACCCGTGGTGCTCGATGAGGGTGTGCATCTCGGTGAGCGCCTGGTCCAGGGAGTACGCCCGCGGGGACTGCACCGCCGACTGGAGGACGGCGGCCGACGGGGTGTGCCGGTCGGGCGACGGCAGCACGAGGTCGGGGCCGGTGACGGCTATGGCGGTCGGCAACGCGTACACCCCCGGTGGTCGTGCACTCCTGCCTCAGCACCATATCCACGTCATGGTCGCCTCAACACCCAACTTCGCACTGTTCATTTGTAGGTGGGCCGTTCCGCGGGTCCGGGTCAGAAGGTGACCCCCGCCCACAGCAGCTTGTGGTCGGAGTGGATGGCGTTCGTGGCGTCGGCCCAGTCGACGTGCGTCGCCATCGGCACGAAGAGGTAGTCGATCTTCTTGTTGGCGCCCGCCATCGTGGCCTCGCCGTCCCGGCACCACAGGAACACCGGGAAGGGCGAGCCGCCGATCACGTCGCCCCAGTGCGGGTTGTTGCCGCAGTGGCTGTCGGCCTCCTTGAACTGGCCGCCCGCGCCCCGCCCGTAGTCGGGGTGGTAGAAGTTGTCCGGCGCCTGGTGCAGCGGTTCGGCGTTGAGGTCGCCGCCCACGAACTTCGTGTATCCGGCGTACGTGGTGTCCAGGATCTGCTTGGCCCTCGCGGACTCCGTGCGGCGCTCGGCCTTGCTGTTGTGCGTGAGGTGCACGCTGCACAGGGCCAGTTGCCGGCTGGGCGAGGTCATGCAGAGCATCTCGCGCTGCTCCCGGTCCGCCGAGGTGCCGAGCGGGTGGCCGACGAGCGTCGCGGGGTCGAAGCCCATGTCGTTGCGGACGAGGAGGCCGTTGCCGAAGTCCGTGCGCTGCTCGTCCGGCACGCCCACCGGGTGGTAGCACTTGGTGTTCGGACCGCCTGCGCTCCTGGTCACGGGGTCGAACAGCACCGTGTACTCGCTGCCGAGCTGCGACTGGAGCCGGTCCGACCAGTCCCTGCACGCCTCGTTCAGCGTCATGAAGGCGGGCTTTCGGTCCTGGACGCTGCGCACGAGGGCGTCCGGTGCCTCGTCGCCGTCGTCGCCGTGCTGGGCGTTGCCGCCGGCCATGTTGAACTGGCCGATGGTGTACGACGCGGCGGCCGGGGCGGTGCCGGGATCGGCCGGGGCCGCGGAAGCGTTCGGTCCGGCCCACAGGAGTGCGCCGCCGAGCAGCGCCGCGAGCGAGACGAACGTACGCGCCGCGCGGGTGGTGGTCCTTCTGGTGCCCTTGGTGGTCATGATCTCCCCCGTTCGCCCGGCTGAACGGCAGCCGGGCTTGAGTGGGCCATGACGCTACTGAGGCGGTACGGGCAGGACAGCACATGCGGCGGACCGGGCCGGAACTCGCCCCAGCCGGAACCGACAGGTCCACGCCCCGCCAACTCCGGGTTCGGGCCCGGCCCCCGGAACCGAGGTTGGCCGAACCCGTTCCCCGGAACGCGGGCGTCCCCCAGGGACTTCGGCGGGACGGCTCAGAAGAAGCTGCTCCAGTCCTGGTCGGTGATCTGCTTGACGCACAGCACCAGGAACAGCAGGCCCGCGACGGTCAGCATGGCGTTGCTGAGCCAGCCGTTGCGCCACTCGCTCGGCGTGCGGCTGGAGTTGAGGAGCCAGACCAGGGTGAGGGCGAGGAAGGGCATGAAGGCCGCGCCGAGCACGCCGTAGATGATGATGAGGCGGAACGGCTGCCCCTCGAAGAGTAGGATCATCGGCGGGAACGTCAGCCACAGCAGGTACGCGCGGAACGGCACCGACTTCTCGTGGCTGCCGGACGCCACCTCCTTGCCGGTCGGCGCCCCGTCGTCGGCGCCCACACGCTGTTTGCGGTAGCGCTCGACGAAGTCCGCGAACATCAGGCTCACGCCGTGCCACACGCCGATCAGTGAGGTGAAGGACGTGGCGAAGAAGCCGACGAGGAACATCTTGGCGGTCGCGTCGCCGTACTCCTTCGCCAGGATGTCGGAGAGCTGGACGAGGCCCTTGTCGCCGCTGGCGATGGCGACGTTGGCGGAGTGCAGCATCTCGGCGCCGACGAAGAGCATGGCGACGACGAAGATGCCGGTGGTGATGTACGCGACGCGGTTGTCGAGCCGCATCACCTTCATCCAGCCGGTGTCGGTCCAGCCCTTGGCGTTGACCCAGTAGCCGTACGCGGCCAGGGTGATGGTGCCGCCGACGCCGCCGATCAGGCCGAGGGTGTTGAGGACGGAGTCCTTCTCGTCGGGGAGCACGGGCAGCAGGCCCGCGAAGGCGTCGCCCAGGTGCGGGGTGACGCGGACGGCGAGGTAGACGGTCACGAGGAACATCACGCCGACGAGGACCGTCATGACCTTCTCGAAGACGGCGTACTTGTTGAACCAGACGAAGACCAGGCCGACGACGCCGGTGAGGATGGCCCACCACTTGAGCGCCATGACGTCGGGGAAGAGGGCCTGCAGGGGCAGCCCGGACGAGGACATCGCGGCCGCGCCGTAGACGTACCCCCAGATCACCACGTAGACGACGAAGAACCACGTCGTCCAGCGGCCGAGGCCGGCCCAGCCGTCGAAGAGGGTGCGGCCGGTGGCCAGATGCCAGCGGCCCGCGGCCTCGGCGAGCGAGATCTTCACGACACAGCCGATGACGGCGGCCCACAGCAGGGTGTAGCCGAAGTTGCTGCCCGCGATGAGGGTCGCGACGAGGTCGCCCGCGCCGACGCCGGTCGCGGCCACGACGATGCCGGGGCCGATGTACTTCCAGCTCGACTTCCGCGGCCGGGGGGCCGCCGCGTCGGCGGTGATGCCACTGCCTGTCGTTTCAGCCATGCCGATCAAGAAAGCGCATCGCCGCCTCCGGCACAAGGGGGTTGGCCGAAGAGAGCGTTGACGGGGGCATGCCACGGCTCGACGATGGGCCCGCGCGACCCGCACCGCACGCGGCGCACACGCAGCGCGCCGCCCCCGCACTGTCGCACTGAACAACCCCCACCCTTCAGGAGACTTCATGCGACTCCGCATACGCGGCAGGAGATCCGCCGCCCTCGCGACCCTCCTCACCCTCGCCCTCGCGGCGCCCCTCACCGCCAACGCCTCACCGGGATCGGACGGCCCGCCCGCGGGCAGCGCGGCGACGGCGGCCGACGAAGAAACGCGCCAGTACGAGATACCCCTGCGCGACGACCGCGCCGCGCGCACCGCGCTCGCCCGCACCGGCGTCGCCATCGACGAGGTGGACGCCCGCGCGGTGGTCGTCTCTGCGGACGCCCGGCAGGCCGCGCGGCTGCGGGAGTCGGGCTACGAGCTCCGGCCCCTCGCCGGGCCCCCGAAGCGTACGAACGGGCAGGAGGTGCAGGTCAAGGACTTCCCGCCCGCCGACGCGCGGTACCACAACTACGCCGAGATGAACGCGGAGATCGACCAGCGCATCGCGGCCCATCCGAACCTGATGAGCAAGCGCGTCATCGGCAAGTCCTACTCGGGCCGCGACATCATCGCCATCAAGGTCAGCGACAACGTGGGCACGGACGAGGCCGAACCGGAGGTCCTCTTCACCCACCACCAGCACGCGCGCGAGCACCTGACGGTGGAGATGGCGCTCTACCTGCTGCGCGAACTCGGCGACGACTACGGTACGGACGCGCGGATCAAGAAGATGGTCGACGAGCGCGAGATCTGGATCGTGCCGGACCTGAACCCGGACGGCGGCGAGTACGACATCGCGACCGGCCGCTACCGCAGCTGGCGCAAGAACCGCCAGCCCAACAGCGGCTCGTCGAACGTCGGCACCGACCTGAACCGCAACTGGGCCTACAAGTGGGGCTGCTGCGGCGGTTCCTCCGGCTCCACGGGTTCGGAGACCTACCGTGGCGCGCGCGCCGAGTCGGCCCCCGAGGTCAAGGTCGTCGCGGACTTCGTCCGCAGCCGTGTCGTCGGTGGCAAGCAGCAGATCAGGGCGGGCATCGACTTCCACACGTACAGCGAGCTGGTCCTGTGGCCCTACGGCTACACCTACAACGACACGGCACCCGGCCTCACCCAGGACGACCGCGACGCCCACGCGGCCGTCGGCCGGAAGATGGCCGCGAGCAACGGCTACACGCCCGAGCAGTCCAGTGACCTCTACATCACGGACGGGTCGATCGACGACTGGCTGTGGGGCGACCAGAAGATCTTCAGCTACACCTTCGAGATGTACCCGACGTCCGCCGGAGCGGGTGGCTTCTATCCGCCCGACGAGGTGATCGAGCGGGAGACCTCGCGCAACCGTGACGCGGTGTTGCAGCTCCTGGAGAACTCGGACTGCATGTACCGGTCGATCGGCAAGGAGCAGCAGTACTGCACGAGTTGACGCGCTTTCGGGGTCCCCGTGGGGGTGACTCGGCGGGGACTTCGGTGGGGCGGTGTCGTTGATGGTTGCCGGGGCCGCCCGGTTTTTTGCGGAGTGTGGCGCCTCCGGGCCGGCAGTAAAGGGCGCTCCGCTGCGCTGCGCGTCGGCTGCGCCGATTCCGCTGCGCTCCACCCTTGACTCCCGCCCCTCCACCGCACGTTGACCTTGACCCGGACGGCCAGGGGTGGGACCCACGGGACTGCCTACGGGGGTCATCACCATTCGTCGCCGGGTGCGGACCGGCCCATCGTGCGCGCGGGCCACGGAAGGCGCTCGGCCAGCCGCCCCGGCTTCGCCGCTCGGGTCATCACCCTTCGCTGCCGGGTGCGGACCGGCCCATCGTGGGTCGCTGTCACGGTCGCAGTGCTGCCGGGCATGCACGGAGGATCTGCCCTCCCGGGAACCTACTTTGGGAAAGTTGCGAATCGACCCGCCGCGCGCCCCCCGTCATGCGCAATGCGCCCCCAACCATGTGGGCTCTTCGGGCGGAGCACCCTGTGATGGGTGGATTTGGGGAGGGCGCGTGGGGTGTGACCGGGGGCGCGCGCCGACTTGCTTCGCAACTTTCCCAAAGTAGGTTCCCGGGAGCGGCTGACCGGGCCGTGACGGTGACGGCCACGGACGATGGGCCGGTCCGCACTCGGCCGTGCGAGCCGATGACCCGAGCGGCGAAGCCGGACGGCTGACCGAGCACGCACCGAGGCCCCCGCCCACGATGGGCCGGTCCGCACCCGGCAGCGAGAGCCGATGACCCGAGCGGCGTGGCCGGGCGGCTGGCCGAGCCCGCACCGAGGCGCTCGCGCACGATGGGCCGGTCCGCACCCGGCGATGAAAGGGAATGACCCATCCCCGCGATCCCGTGGGTCCCACCCCTGGCCGTCCGGGTCAAAGTCAACGTGCGGTGGAGGGACGGGAGTCAAGGGTGGAGCGGAGCGGAATCGGCGGAGCCGACGCGTAGCGCAGCGGAGCGCCCTTTACTGCCGGCCCGGAACCGCCACACTCCGCAAAAAACCGGGCGGCCCCGGCAACCATCAACGACACCGCCCCACCGAAGTCCCCGCCCCGTACCAGCCGCAAACCGCGCTACACGAACAGACTGAGCACGCCCGCGACCGCGAAGCCCGCCACCGAGAGCACCGACTCCAGCACCGTCCACGTCTTCAACGTGTTCCGCTCACTGATGCCGAAGTACTTCGCGACCATCCAGAAGCCGCCGTCGTTGACGTGCGAGGCGAAGATGGAGCCCGCCGAGATGGCCATGATGACCAGGGCGGTGAACGCCTGGGAGTAGTCGCCCTCGGAGAGCAGCGGGGCGACGATGCCCGCCGTCGTGACGATCGCGACCGTCGCCGAGCCCTGTGCGACGCGCAGGATCAGGGAGAGCAGGTACGCGAGCACGATGATCGGCAGGCCCACGTCCTGGAAGGTGTCCGAGATGGCGTCGGCCACACCGCTCGCCTTGAGGACCGCGCCGAAGATCCCGCCCGCGCCGACGACCAGGAGGATGTTGCCGACCGGCTTGAGGGAGGCGGTCGAGACGGTCTCCAGGGACTTGCGGGACCAGCCGCGCCGGATGCCCAGCAGGTAGTACGCCATGAACAGGGCGATCGTCAGGGCGACGAAGGGGCTGCCGAAGAACTCGATGACGCTGCGGAACGTCGAGGGGTCGAAGGCGATCGAGGAGAACGTCGCGAGGAGGATCAGGACCAGCGGCGTGCCGATGATCGTGAAGACGATGCCCAGCGGCACCGGCTTCTCCTGCGGGGCCACACCCGCCGCGCGCTGCTCGGCGACGACCGCGGCCTTCGCCTCCTCGGCGGCCTCGACCATGTCCTGCGGCACCGGCACGAAGACGCGCTTGCCGACCCACGCGGAGAAGGCCCAGGCGGCGAGGACGGCCGGGATGCCGCAGACGATGCCCATCAGGATGACCCAGCCGAGGTCCACCTTCAGGAGCCCCGCGGCGGCCACCGGACCCGGGTGCGGGGGCAGGAACGCGTGGGTCATGGAGAGACCCGCGAGCAGGGGGAGGCAGTAGAGGAGGATCGACTTGCCGCTGCGCTTGGCGGCCGCGTACACGATCGGTGCGAGGACGAAGATGCCGACGTCGAAGAAGACGGGGACGCCGAAGATCAGACCCGTCAGGCCCATCGCGAGCGGGGCGCGCTTCTCGCCGAAGAGGCCGAGGAGGCGGGAGGCGAGGACCTCGGCACCGCCGGAGACCTCCAGGATCGCGCCGAGCATCGTGCCGAGCCCGATGATGATCGCCACGTGGCCGAGGATGCCGCCCATGCCCGATTCGATGACCGAGACGGCGGCGGACTTCTGGACGGTGCCGAAGAGTTCGGTCACGGAGAGGCCCGCGGAGAGGCCGACGACTATGGAGACCGCGAGGAGCGCCACGAAGGGCTGCAGCCTGACCTTGATGATCAGGAAGAGCAGGAGCAGGATGCCGAGCGCCGCGACGGTCAGCAGGCCTGGTGTGCCGTCGATCAGGGCGAGCAGGCCGCCGGTGTGCGGTGGTGTCTCGGCGGCGGGGGCGGCCGCGAGCACGGCGTGGGACGGGGACATCGTTGACCTCGTAAGTGCATGGGGCTTTCGGAGCAGGGGGGATCGCGGCGCGGCGCCCCGGAGAAGGGCGCCGCGCCGTGACGACGTACGGCTTGCTGGGTGTGGATGTGTGTCAGCCGAGAACGGCGAGCGCGTCGATCTCGATGAGCAGGCCCTTGGGCAGGCCCACGTAGACGGTGGTGCGGGCGGAGGCGGGGGCCTTCAGGCCCTGCTCCTCGAAGTACGCGTTGTAGATCTCGTTCATCTCCGCGAAGTGGTCCACGTCCGTGAGGTAGACGCGCATCATCATCACGTCGTCCCAGGTCGCGCCGCCCTCTTCGAGGATCGCCTTGACGTTGGCGAAGGTCTGCAGGGTCTGCTCGCGCAGGGTGGGACCGGCGGGGGTGGGGGCCTTGCCCTCTTCGGCCGGGAGGAAGCCGACCTGGCCCGCGACCTGAAGGATGTTGCCCTTCTTCACGCCGTGGGAGAACTTCGCGGGCGGGGTGGTGTGGGTGGCCGGGGTGAGTGCGGTCTTCTCGGTCATTCGCTGATCAGGCTTCCTTGAGAGGGACGGTCTTTGCGTCAGGCGCGGCGCCCGAGTACTCCCGGCTGATGGCGTCCGCCGTGCGGCGGACCAGCGGGAGGAGGGTGAGGAGTTCCTCGGCGGTCACGACGACATTCGGTGCGGAGACCGACATGGCGGCGACGACGCGCCCGTCCGCACCGCGGATGGGGGCCCCGATGCAGTTGATGGACTCCTCGTGGCCACCGAGGTCGGTGGCCCAGCCCTGTTCGCGCACGGCGGCCAGCTCCCTGAGGAACGCGGCGGCGTTGGGCGTCGAACGGGACGTGTAGGTGGGGTAGTCGAGCTTCTCCGCGATGGCGCGGCGCTCGGCCTCCGGGAAGTCGGAGAGCAGCAGTTTGGCGACGGCGGCGACGGTGATCGCCACCGGCTTGCCGATGCGGGAGTACATCCGCACCGGATAGCGGCTCTCGACCTTGTCGATGTAGAGGACTTCCTGCTCCTCGTAGACGGCGAGGTGGACCGTGTGGCCGCACTTCTCGTTGAGGGCGAGGAGGTGAGGGTGGGCGATCTCGCGCACGTCGAGGCTCTCGACGGCCTGCTGGGCGAGGGCGAACAGGCGCGCGCCGAGGCGGTAGCGCTGGTCGGACTGGCGGAAGACCAGGCCGTGTTCGTGCAGGGTGCGCAGCAGCCTGAGCGCCGTGGACTTGTGCACGTCGAGCCGGTCGGCGACCTGGCCCAGGTCGGCGGGGCCCTCGGCGAGCAGCGGCAGGATCGAGAGCGCGCGGTCGACGGTCTGGCTCATGGGGTACGTACCTCCTCCTCGGCCGCGTCGTCCGCCGGGACGCGGTCCGTCCAGCCGGGGCCGAGACGCAGTGTCCCCCAGGCGGCGTCGTCCAGGTCGGCGAGGCGGTCGGCATGGGTGCGGGCAGGGGGTGTGGCGAGGTCGCCGGGGACGGTGAGCGCGGCGGCGGCCATCAGGTGGCCGTGGCGCAGGCACCGGTCGGCGGGCAGGTCGCGCAGGGTGGCGGAGAGGAATCCGGCGGCGAAGGCGTCCCCGGCGCCGACCGGCGCGACGACGTCCACGCGCAGGGCGACCCGGAAGACGGGGTCCTCGCCGTGCCGGAAGACGGTGGCGCCGCGGCTGCCCTGCTTCACGACGAGGGTGGCGGGCTCAGGCAGGGCGGCGCGGACGGCGGCGGGCCCGCCGGTCACGCCCCAGGCGGCCGCGGCCTCGTCCTCGCCGACGAAGACGAGGTCGGCGCCGCGGGCGAGGTCGAGGAGGACGCCGGGGCCGTCCCCCGCGTCCTTCCACAGGCCCGGTCGGTGGTTGACGTCGAAGGAGACGAGCGGGCCGCGGTCCGCGCGCCGGGTGCAGAGGTGGCGTACGAGGGCGAGGCAGTCGGCGGAGAGGGCGGGGGTGATGCCCGACAGGTGCAGGATGCGGGCGGCGGTGAGGGCGTCCTCGTCGACGGAGCCGGGCGCCATGGCGGAGGCGGCGGAACCGGCGCGGTAGTAGACGACCTCGTGGGCGTCGGTGTCGCGGTCGTCGGCGGTGCGGAAGTAGATGCCGGTGGGGCGGTGCGGGTCGCGGCCGACGGCGGAGGTGTCGACTCCGTAGCGGCCGATGGCCTCGACGAGGTGGTCGCCGAAGCCGTCGGCGCCGACGCGGCTGACCCAGCGGGCGGTGTGCCCGGCGGCGGCCAGGGCGCAGGCGACGTTGGACTCGGCGCCGCCGATCCCGCGGTCGAAGGAGGGCACGTCGGCGAGGCGGCCGGGCCGGGCGGGCAGGAACGTGACCATGGACTCGCCGAGCGCCACGACGTCCACCACTGCCTGTGCGGCCGCCCGTGCGGCTGCCTGTCCGGTCACGATCTTCCAGCCCCTCAACCGACTCGCCGGATCCGTTGACCCGGCGTTGGCTCGGATGTTAGACAGCAGTAAACGACATACGCAATGACCGTTGCACATAATGCAACGCACTCCTGGAGGAGGCGCCCATGGCCGCCGACAACGCCGTCGAACGTCCCGCCGGCCCGCTGGCCGCCCTCGCGGACGAACGGCTCGACCACCGCTTCAAGGGTCTGCCGCCGGACGCCGAGGGGCTGACGGTGGGCGAGCTCGCGGCGCAGCGGCGCAACCTCTTCACGGGCGGCTTCACCACCCCGGTCCTCGCGCTCTCCGCCGAACGCCTCGAACACAACCTCGCCCTCATGGAGACGTACGCCGAACGGCACGGCCTGGCCTTCGCGCCGCACGGCAAGACGTCGATGGCCCCGCAGCTCTTCGCCCGCCAACTGGAGCGCGGCGCCTGGGGCATCACGCTCGCCGTACCCCACCAGGTGCGCGTGGCACGGGAGTTCGGCGTCCCGCGGATCTTCCTCGCCAACGAACTCGTCGACGCGGCGGCGCTGCGGTGGCTGGCCGGCGAGCTCGACGCGGACCCCTCCTTCCGCTTCATCTGTTACGTGGACTCCGTACGCGGCGTCGAGCTGATGCACGCCGCGCTCAGTGAGGCGGGCGCGAGCCGCCCCGTCGACGTCGTGGTGGAGCTGGCGGCGGGCGACGGCGCGCGGACCGGCGTGCGCACCGAGGCGGAGTGCTTCGAGATCGCCACGGCCGTCGCGAGCGCCGACACGCTGCGGCTCGTGGGCGTCGCCGGGTACGAGGGCGAGGTGCCGGACGCGTCGAGCGCGACCGTCACGGCGTGGCTGCGCCGCCTGCTCGCGCTCCTCGTCGACTTCGACGAGTCCGGGCACTTCGCGGATCTGCCGGAGGTCGTGCTCAGCGCGGGCGGCAGCGCGTGGTTCGACGCGGTGGCCACCGTCTTCGCGGAGCTCCCCGAACTCTCGCGGCCCGTCTGCAAGTTGCTGCGCTCCGGTGCGTACGTCTCGCACGACGACGGCCACTACAAGCACCTGACGCCGTTCAACCGGGTGCCTGAAGAGGGTGCGCTGGAACCCGCGTTCCGGCTCTGGGCCCAGGTGGTGTCCCGGCCCTCGGCCGAGCAGGCGTTCACCAACGCGGGCAAGCGGGACGCGGCGTACGACCTGGACCTGCCCGAGGCGCAGGTCGTCCGCCGGGACGGTGCGGAGCGCCCCGCGACCGGGGTCACCGTCACCGGGCTCTCCGACCAGCACGGGTGGCTCCGGACGACTCCGGAGGCGGACCTCGCGGTCGGCGACTGGCTCGGGATGGGCCTCTCGCACCCGTGCACGGCGTTCGACAAGTGGCAGCTGATTCCGCTGGTGGAGGGGGACGGGACGGTGTCGGACTACATCCGCACGTTCTTCTGACCGGGGGGTCTCGGGCGGGCGCCCTGTCCCGCCGCTCCGCGGCGGATGGGGGGCTCAGGGGTTCTCGGCTCCCCCGCCCCTTGCGGTGGTGGGGGCAGTCATGTCCCGCCGCTTCGCGGCGGATGTATCCCACCCACCCACCCGTTTGCCCCGCGACGTCCGGCGGGAGTAAGGGCAACCCACCCACCCACTCGCCGCCGACGGCGAGCCCGCCCCACCAAGGCCATCCGCACCCGACAACGAAACCCGCACGGGTGGTGCGGGTGGGAACAGAAAGACCCGGCCGGAGGCCGGGTGCACCACCCCCGGACCGCAGCAAAAAGAAACGAGGCACCCCCCATGGACCTGGTGATCCGAGACGCACGCGTCATAGACGGCACCGGAGGTGCCTCCTACCGCGCCGACGTAGCCGTACACGAGGGCAGAATCACGGAGATCCACCGGGAGGGGGAGGAGAAGGGTCCCCGCCCCACGGGCCAGGCCACCCTCGACGCCGAAGGCCTCGCGCTGGCGCCCGGCTTCATCGACATGCACGCGCACAGCGACCTCGCCCTCCTCCGGGACCCCGACCACTCCGCGAAGGCGGCGCAGGGCGTGACCCTGGAAGTCATCGGCCAGGACGGACTGTCCTACGCCCCCGTCGACGACCGCACGCTCGCCCAGGTCCGCCAGGCCATCACCGGCTGGAACGGCGACGGCGGCGACATCGACTTCACCTGGCGCACGGTCGGCGGCTACCTCGACGCCCTGGACACCGCCCACGGCGGCCGCGGCATCGCGGTGAACGCCGCGTACCTCATCCCGCAGGGCACCGTCCGCATGCACGCGCTGGGCTGGGACGACCGCCCGGCCACCGCCGCCGAGCTGGACCGGATGAAGGAGCTCGTCGCCGAGGGGATGCGGGAGGGCGCCGTCGGCATGTCGTCGGGGCTCACGTACACGCCGGGCATGTACGCCGACGACTCCGAACTCACCGAACTCTGCAAGGTGGTGGCGGCCCACAACGGCTACTACTGCCCGCATCACCGCAGTTACGGCGCCGGCGCCCTGCAGGCGTACGAGGAGATGGTGAACCTCACCCGGACCGCGAACTGCCCCCTCCACCTCGCGCACGCCACCATGAACTTCGGCGTGAACAAGGGCAAGGCGCCGGACCTGCTCGCCCTCCTCGACGACGCCCTCGCGCACGGGGCGGACATCACCCTGGACACGTACCCCTACACCCCGGGCTGCACGACGCTCGTGGCGATGCTGCCCAGCTGGGCGAGCGAGGGCGGCCCCGACGCCATCCTCGCCCGTCTCCGGGACGACGGGACCGCCGAGAAGATCCGGCACCACATGGAGGTCATCGGCGCCGACGGCTGTCACGGCGTGCCGATCGAGTGGGACACGATCGAGGTCTCCGGCGTCTCCGACCCCGGTCTCGCCTCCTGCGTGGGCAAGACCATCGCCCACTCGGCCGCCCAGCGCGGCGAGGAGCCGTGGATCACCGCCCGCCGTCTCCTCGTCAACGACAACCTCGGCTCGACGATCCTGCAGCACGTCGGTCACGAGGAGAACGTGCAGGCGATCATGCGGCACCGGGTGCACACCGGCGGCAGCGACGGCATCCTGCAGGGCTTCAAGCCGCACCCGCGCGCGTACGGCACGTTCCCGCAGTACCTGGGGCGCTACGCCCGCGACCTCGGCGTCATGTCCCTGGAGGAGACCGTCGCGCACCTCACCTCGCGGCCCGCGGCCCGGCTGCGCCTGCCCGACCGGGGCGCCGTCCGGGAGGGCTACCGCGCCGACCTGGTCCTCTTCGACCCGGAGACGGTCGCGGCGGGCTCGACGTTCGAGGCGCCGCGCACCCTGCCCGTCGGTGTCCCGCACGTCCTGATCGACGGCAGGTTCGTGATGCGGGACGGCCGGCGCACGGACGTCCTCGCGGGACGCGCCGTACGCCGGACTCCCTGAGAGCAGCGCCTGTGTGGTGCCTGTCGACTACCTCGTGGCGGCCGGCCGGGGCAGCTTGCAGCCCTTCCGGCCGAGGTCGATCTTGCTGGCCTTGCCGACGCACGGGACGATGCCGTACGTCTCCTGGGCGTAGTTGATGCCCTTGCGCACCGTCACCCGGCCCTTGCGGTCGATCTCACAGGGGTTGTTGAGGGTGCAGCGCTCGCCGTCCTCGTTGCCCGTGTTGTTGACGGCGGTGACCTTGCCGGTCTTGTGGTCGATCACCGGCGAGCCCGACGTGCCGCCGATGGTCTTGCACGCAGGGGTGTAGCGGACGGAATCCTTCCAGGTCCACTCGCCCTCCTTGATGCGGTGGACGAACCCGTCGATGCGGCAGCTGTAGGTCTTCTTCCAGAAGCCGGAGACGACCGTGATCGCCCGCCCCTTCACCGGGTGGTCGTCCTCCAGCTCCAGCGGCTTGATCTTGTACTTCGTGGTGATGTCGCGGTAGCTGCTGGTGAGTTGGTAGAGCGTGATGTCGGTGTCCGTCATCGTCGCGTACGACACCTTGGACGCCTTGAGCGTGGCGACCTCGTTCGCCTTCGCGTCGAGCAGCTTGAAGGTGCGGGTGGACGGCTGGTCGACGATGACCTCACCCGCCGCGGGGAACCCGGACTCTATGCAGTGGCCGTTGGTGAGCACGAGTGCCGGGTCGCCCGGTTTGGACTTGGGTGTGCGCACGACCGAGCCGGAACAGTTGCTGAGCGCCACCGTCCCCGCGAAGTCGACGGCCTTGGCCTTGGTCTGCGCCTGCCGGCCCTGCTGGCCGTTCCCCGCGAACGCGGGCACCGCGCCCGCACCGGCCAGGGCGAGTGCGAGCAGCCCGCCCGCCACCACTTTGCTCGTCTGTCCCATCGGTGGAACCCCCCTTGTGATGTACACCGGTCGTACGTATGTCAGGGGCATTCTTGAGGTCGCCGTGCGGCCGGACAAGGGGTGGGAACTCTTCCCTTTCACCCACGGGATGTGGTGCGGGGCGTGATGCGGACCGAGTGCGTACCGGGACCCGAACCCAGCGTGAGGACACGGGACTTGGGGTCCCAGGCGACTCTCTCGCCACCCCGCACCCGACCGCCCTCGGGGAAGTGGCGCGCGGGCAGCCGGACTTCCGTGCCGCCCCGCACGCCCGCCGTGCCCCGCCAGCTCACCGTCAGCGCCTTGTCCGCCGCGTCCCACCGGTACGCGACCGGGTCCCCGGCGACCGCCAGCGGGGCGGGCCGGTCGAGCACGGGCAGCAGCGCGGTCGGCCTCATGTCGGCGTCCCACGGCGCCCAGGTCCCGGGGTCGTTGGACCAGTAGGCGAAGCCCGCGCCCATCTCGTCGGCCGTCCGCTGCACCTCCTCGACGTACTCCATGGCTCCCGGCAGACCGACGTCCAGCCCGAACTCCCCGATGACCACGGGCGCCCCGAGCCGCCGCGCGGTCCTCTCCGTCTGCTCGCGCCAGGCCCGCAGCGACCGGTCGACCTGGCCCTTGGTGCCGCCGGTGTAGCCGCCGCCGAGATCCATCGGGAGGGGGTAGAGGTGCGGCGCGTAGGCGATGCGGGCCGCGTCGCCGTCGCCGCGCGGGTCGTCCAGGCGCGGAAGGCCGGACGCGAAGCCCCAGTTGGCGCCGATGGCCGACGGTTCGACGAAGAGCCAGTGGTCGCGGTCGACGGTGCGGATGGCGTCGATGCCGTCCTGGTAGAGGCGGGCGAGCGGGCCGGACTCGAACGCGGGGCCCTGCACGCTGCCGCCCCAGGGCTCGTTCATCAGGTCGTACCCGATGACGGCGTCGTCGTCGGCGAAGCGGCGGGCCACCTCACGCAGGGCGCCGACGTAGTGCCGTCGCAGATCACGCCCGCCGCCTTCGACCGTCCCCCAGAAACGGTCGAAGGCGCGGACGGTCCCGGGTTCGGCGTAGCCGAGCTCCCAGGGGTCGGTGGCGGCGGACGTGAGGCCGTCGGTCTCGGTGGCCCACGCGGGCGCGCCGTTGCCGCCCACCCGTGGGCCGTACAGGTCCTGATGCATGTCGAGCAGCACGTGATAGCCCCGCTCGCCGTACCAGCGCACGCGCTCGGCGACCCGCTCCAGATACGTCCTGTCGTACGTGCCCGGCGACGGCTCGACCTTGCGCCACTGGAGGAGGAAGCGGACGAAGTTCGTGCCCAGCGCGCGCTGTTCGCGCGCGACGTCCTTCGCCTCGATCCACGGCAGGCCGTCGGCCGCCTGCTTGGCGCTGCTCGCCGTGGACAGGCCGCGCAGCACCAGCGCGCGGCCCTGCCGGTCGGTGATCCACCGGTGGCCGCTCGCGGTGTCGGCGCGCGCGGCGCCCGCGCCCTCGGGTCCGACGGCGGTCAGCAGGGCGGCGGCGACCGCGAGCACGACCGCGCCCACCGCCCGGGTACGCCACGCCGCGAGGGACTTCATGGCCGGGATGGTAGATCGCGGAAGCCCCGGCGCAACAGACCTGAGCATTGTTCACTTTCTTCGGCCGGACCCCTGTCCACGAACGACCGGGGCGGCCTACAGTGGCGCGCCATGCGGACGACGTACGACGCGTTGCGGGCCCGGACGGATGCCACGGCCGTGGTCGCCGGGGTCTGCCTGCTGCTCGTTCTCGCACACGGCAGCGCCACCCTGCTGACGGCGTTCACGGCGCGGGCGGGTCTCACGGTCGCGCCGAGCGCGCTCGGCGTGCCCTACGCGCTGCCGGGGCTGCGGGCGACGCCGCTCGGCGCGACGGACTGGTCCTGGCAGCTCTGCGAGGACTTCGCGGCGCTGCTCCTGATCGCCGGAGCCGCCGCCCGGATGCGCCGCCACCTGCGCGTGCGCCCCGGCGCGGGCCGGGTCCGCAGGCTGCTCGCGGGCTGGACGGCGCTGATCGCGGGTGCCGCGGTGGCCGGCGCGTGGCGGGGCATGGTCGCGGCCCGCATGGTCGAGGCGGGCGTCCGGGGGTGGCTGGTCCTGCCGCTGACCGGAGCCGTGGCCGGGGCACTGTGGGGGCTGACCCTCGGCTGGCTGCCGGGGGCCGCGGCACTCGCGGCGGGACGAGGGCCCCGCCGCGCGCCCCGGGCCCCCGGGACAGTGGAGTCCTAGACGACCGAGGTCGGCCAGGGCGCCGGGACGGGCTCGGCGGCCACGGGCACGGGAGCCTGCCGGATGGTGAAGCCGAGGCCGGTCAGCGCCCTGGTCACCTCGCGCGCCGAGAAGTCGCGGCGGTCCTGGCGGGTGATGACCTCCCCCACCTGCTTGATCGGGTAGTGGCGTCGGCCGATGATCACGGACTCGCCGGTGACGGGCTCGGGCTTGACGCCCTTCATGACCTCCACCACCTCACTCTTGAACAGGTCGAAGGGGAAGCGGGCGATGACACAGCGCATGGTGCCTCACAGGGGAGAGGGTCGGTGGTCGGACGGGGCGCCGCCGGCTCCGGGAGCCGGACGGGCCCGTGGTCAGGCTGCGTTGTCGCTCCGCGAGCGGGCGGCGTAGGCGCGGCGCGCGCGGCCGTCGCGGGGACGGCGGCCGCGGGAGGTGGATCCGCCGCGGTGGGAGTCCTGTTTGGGCGGCGCCGCGATGGTGACCGGGATGCCCGAGGGGGCCTTGGCGCCGGTGATACGCGTCAACTCGGCCTCGCCGGAGCGGACTTGAGCGGTGTGCGGCCGGATGCCCGCGGCCGCCATCAGCCGCGTCATGTCGCGCCGCTGCGCCGAGGTGACGAGCGTGACGACGCTGCCCGAACCACCGGCGCGGGCGGTACGGCCGCCGCGGTGCAGGTAGTCCTTGTGGTCGGCGGGCGGGTCCACGTTGACGACGAGGTCGAGGTCGTCGACGTGGATGCCGCGCGCCGCGACGTTCGTGGCGACGAGCGCGGTGACCTGGCCGGACTTGAACTGGGCGAGCGTGCGGGTGCGCTGGGGCTGGGACTTGCCGCCGTGCAGGGCCGCCGCGCGCACGCCGCTGCTCAGCAGGTGCGTGGTGAGCCGGTCGACCGCGTGCTTGGTGTCGAGGAAGAGGATCACCCGACCGTCCCTGGCCGCGATCTCCGTGGTGGCGGCGTACTTGTCGGCGCCGTGGATGTGCAGCACGTGGTGTTCCATCGTGGTGACCGCGCCCGCCGACGGGTCGACCGAGTGGACGACCGGGTCGCTGAGGTAGCGGCGGACCAGGAGGTCGACGTTGCGGTCCAGGGTGGCCGAGAACAGCATGCGCTGGCCGTCGGGCCGCACCTGGTCGAGGAGCTCGGTGACCTGGGGCAGGAAGCCCATGTCGGCCATCTGGTCGGCCTCGTCGAGGACGGTGACGGCGACCTGGTCCAGGTGGCAGTCGCGGCGCTCGATGAGGTCCTTGAGGCGGCCCGGCGTCGCGACGACGACCTCGGCCCCGGAGCGCAGGGCACCGGCCTGCCGTCCGATCGACATGCCGCCGACGACGGTGGCCATGCGCAGCCTGAGCGACCTGGCGTAGGGGGTGAGCGCGTCCGTGACCTGCTGGGCGAGCTCACGCGTGGGGACGAGGATCAGCGCGAGGGGGCGGCGCGGTTCGGCGCGCTGCCCGGCGGTACGGGTGAGCACCGCGAGGCCGAAGGCGAGGGTCTTGCCGGATCCGGTGCGCCCGCGGCCCAGGACGTCCCGGCCCGCGAGGGAGTTGGGCAGCGTGGCCGCCTGGATCGGGAACGGCGCGGTGACGCCGAGGCCGGTGAGGGTCTGCAGCACCCCGTCCGGCAGGCCGAGCGCGGCGAAGTCCTCGACGGGCGGGAGCGCCGGGGTGACGGTGACCGGCAGCGCGAACTCTCCCTGGAGCGCGACGGGGCGGCGCCCGGAGCTCTTGGGACGTCGACTGTTCGGGCGAGTTGAACGGTTCATGGAGAACCTTCCTCGATGCGGCGCGTATCGAGGAATTCTGACCGGCACCGACCGGTGCCGAGAATCGCAGGAACGGCCGGAGAAAAATGAAACACATTCCCACTCGGCGCGAAATCATTCCGGCCGGCGGGTGAAAAGCGGGGAAACAGGGAACGTCGTCCCGGAAAAACAACGAGCTGGGGCCCGCACCCAAGGTGCGGGCCCCAGCTACGTAGTACGCGTGAGCGTCAGCGTCAGGCGGGAACGATGTTCTCGGCCTGCGGGCCCTTCTGGCCCTGCGTGACGTCGAAGGTCACCTTCTGGCCCTCCTGCAGCTCACGGAAGCCCTGGGTGGCGATGTTCGAGTAGTGAGCGAAGACGTCGGCGCCGCCGCCCTCCTGCTCGATGAAGCCGAAGCCCTTTTCCGCGTTGAACCACTTCACGGTGCCAGTAGCCATGTCATATCTCCTTCGGGGCAGTGCCCGGGAGCCCGCACTGTGCGCACTCCACGTCGCCGCGATGATTACCCCGTCCGGAAATGACCGGCAATACAAAGTGCCCCCGTCGGCACATAACGCCAACCGGAGCACTTGGAGTCTCTGGGAACCACAACTGCAACTGAAATCGACAGTAGCACGGCATCGGCCGCGGCGCGCGTCTTTCCATATCGCGTCGGAGCCGACGGCGTGGCCGCCGAAATATTCCGTCGCGCGCACCTCAAGAAATTCTGCATTTGCCGCCACAGGTATGCGTACTCAAGGGGCACAGCGTTTCGCGCCCGGCGCCCTCAGGACGCCGGGCCCTCGTCCCCGGGGTCGCGGCGCAGCGCCTCGTTGAGACGGAGCGCCTCCTCGAGCTGGTCCTCCAGGATGACGATGCGGCAGGCCGCCTCGACCGGCGTGCCCTGGTCGACGAGGTCCCGTGCGCGCGCGGCGATGCGCAGCTGGTAGCGGGAGTAGCGGCGGTGACCGCCCTCGGAGCGCAGCGGCGTGATCAGCCGGGCGTCGCCGACCGCCCGCAGGAAGGCCGGCGTGGCACCGATCAGCTCGGCGGCCCGGCCCATCGTGTAGGCGGGGTAGTCGTCGTCATCGAGGCGCTCGGGGCCGTGCGAGGAGGTCACCGGGGGAACGCTACCAACGGGGTATGCGCATGTCTGCTTCGGCCGTGACAGATATTCACCACGTCCGGGCGAACGCAGGCGGGCGGGGCCGGCGCCACGAGGCGCCGACCCCGCCCGGGACCGCTGAGTACGAGAACTACCGAAGAGCTACTTCACCCCGGACGGCTTGGGCAGCTGGCAGCCCGCACGGTTCAGGTCGATCTTGTTGCCGGCTCCGACGCACGGCACGATCCAGTAGGTCTGCTGCGCGTAGTTGATGCCCTTGCGCACCGTGACCTTGCCGTTCTCGTCGACCTCGCACGGGTTGTTGTCCGTGCACCGCGCGCCGTCCTCGTTGCCGGTGTTGTTGACGGCGACGACCTTGCCGGTCGCGTCGTCGATCACCGGGGAGCCCGAGGTGCCGCCGATCGTCTGGCAGGCGGGGGTGTAGCGGACCGAGTCCTTCCAGGTCCAGCTCCCCTCCTTGAGGCGGTACGCGAAGCCGTCGACGTTGCACTTGTAGAGCTTCTTCCAGTAGCCCGAGGCGACGGTGATCGCCCGCCCCTGCTCGGGCCGCGCCGCGTTCAGCTCCAGCGCCTTGATCCCGTACCTGCTCTCGATGTCGCTGTAGGTGCTGGTCAGTTGGTACAGCGAGATGTCCGTGTCGGTCATCGTGCCGTACGCGACCTTGCTGGCCCTGACCTTTCCGGCGTTGCCGCCGGAGGCGTTGAGCAGGGTGAAGCTGCGCGTCGAGGGCTTGTTGAGGACGACTTCGCCGGGCGCGGGGAAGCCGCTCTCCAGGCAGTGCCCGTTGGACAGGACGAGCGCCGGGTCGCCGGGCTTGGAGTCGGGCACGCGGACCACGGAGCCGGAGCAGTTGCTGAGCGCCACCGTTCCGGCGAAACCGACGGCCTGGGCCTTCGGCTGCGCGGGTCGTTCGTCGCCGACGGCCGCCGCGGGCGCCGCCGTCGCTCCGAGAAGGAGGACGGCGAAGCACGCACCGACGAGAGGCTTCTTCATGTGGGGGTCCCCTCTGATGATGACCATGTGACCGGAGTTCTTACGGTTTTGTCATGCGCATTGTTGAGGTCTCCGGCCGTCGGGACAAGACCACAAACGGACACAACTGACCGCTGAGAGAACATCCCCGCGCGCCCCCCACGCCTCCCCCGGGCGCCCCCCTTGTGTCCCAAAACACGGAGCGGCCCGTCCGGCCCGGCCGTAAGCTCGCGGACATGCAGGTCATCCAGTCGACGAAGCTCTCCAACGTCTGTTACGAGATCCGGGGCCCGGTGCTCGAGGAGGCGACGCGGCTGGAGGCGGCCGGACACCGCATCCTCAAGCTGAACACCGGCAATCCCGCCGCCTTCGGATTCGAGTGCCCGCCCGAGATCCTGGAGGACATCCTCCGCAACGTCGGCGACGCCCATGGCTACGGCGACGCGAAGGGCCTCCTCGCCGCCCGCCGCGCGGTCGTCATGCACAACCAGACCCTGGGCATCGAGACCGACGTCGAGCACGTCTTCATCGGCAACGGCGTCTCCGAGCTCATCGTGATGGCCATGCAGGGCCTGCTCGACGACGGCGACGAGGTCCTCGTACCGGCGCCGGACTATCCGCTGTGGACGGCCGCGGTCTCGCTCTCCGGCGGCACCGCCGTGCACTACCGCTGCGACGAGCAGGCCGACTGGATGCCGGACCTCGCCGACATCGAGCGCAAGGTCACCGACCGCACCAAGGCGCTCGTGATCATCAACCCGAACAACCCGACCGGCGCCGTCTACAGCGACGAGATGCTGCGCGGACTCACCGACATCGCCCGCCGCCACAACCTGCTCGTCTGCTCCGACGAGATCTACGACAAGATCCTCTACGACGGCGCGACGCACACCGCGACCGCCGCCATCGCCCCCGACCTGCTCACCCTCACCTTCAACGGCATGTCGAAGGCGTACCGCGTGGCGGGCTACCGCGTCGGCTGGATGTCGATCTCCGGCCCGAAGGCGCACGCCTCCTCGTACATCGAGGGTCTGACGATCCTGGCCAACATGCGCCTGTGCGCGAACATGCCCGGACAGCACGGCGTCGTCGCGGCGCTCAGTGGGCGGCAGACGATCAACGACCTGGTGCTGCCGGGCGGCCGCCTGCTCGAACAGCGTGACACCGCGTACGACCTGCTGACGCAGATCCCCGGCGTGAGCTGCGTGAAGCCCAAGGGATCGCTCTACCTCTTCCCGCGGCTCGACCCGAAGGTCTTCAAGATCAAGGACGACCGGCAGATGGTCCTCGACCTGCTGCGCGCCGAGAAGATCATGGTCGTGCACGGCACGGGCTTCAACTGGCCGGAGCCCGATCACTTCCGCGTCGTGACGCTGCCGACCGCGACGGACCTCGCGGAGGCGGTCACCCGGATCGGGAACTTCCTGGACGGCTACAGCCAGCCGTGACGGCCCGCGATTGGTCCGGACTCAACTTTAGACAGAATCTAAGCTAGGATGGCTTTCAAGCAATCGTTCGGAGGTCATCCCATGTACGAGCCGATCCGCACCAAGTCGGTCCACTCGATGGCCGACGACGCCGGCTATCCGCACCGCTCCCGCGAGGAGGAGCTGGACATCCAGCTCGCCGGACACCTCGCGGCGCTGCTCGCCCTCACCGACGAGCTGCGCGCCCTGTCCCCGTCGGCCGACCTGGACGACGCCGCCGAGCAGCTGTCGTACCAGGTGGCACGGCTGCGCGGTGGCGTGCACCCGCCGCGCTCCGCCGTCGCGGCCGCCGTGCACGAACCCCACCTCGCCGCCCTGCACCAGCGCGCCCACGCCCTCGCGGGCCGCGCCCTGGTCGTGGCGGCGTCCCGCGCCGACACCGCCGCGGCGATCCTGGCCGCGGGCCGCATGGACGCCCACGCGGACGCCACGCGCCTGGTCGGCGCCTCCTGAACGGCCCCGGTCCGCGGCCGGGAAGGCCGCGGACCGGGCGCCACCAACGGCGACGGCACTGGGGGTGCGCGTCGCCGTCGATGTCTTCGGGTACGTCCCGCCGGACGGCGGGCCTCAGCCGGTGATCTTCACCGTGGCCCGGGCGGACGAGCCCTCGTGCAGGGCGTCGCCCTCGTAGCTCACCGCGTACACCGTCCTGCCCTTCTTGCCGGGCAGGTCCTTGATCTTGAAGGTGCCGTCGGCCGCGACCCGCGCCGCCGTGAGCTCCCCCGTCGCGCCGAGCCGGTCGGTGCGGGTCACCTTCAGCTCGATCCCGGCCGGCAGCGCGCGGCCCTGCCCGGTGAGGCTGCCGGTGATCTCGACGCCGCCCGCCCGGGTCGCCTCGGCCGGGGCCGTCAGCTCGATCGCCGTAGCGGCCTTGGCCACGTCCACCGTGACGGTGACGTCCTCGGCGGGGCGGTGCGTCACATCGCCGAGGAAGCGCAGCGTGTACGTCGCCTCGCCGAGCCGGTCCGGCACGTCGAGCACGGTGAAACTGCCGTCGGCCGCGACCTTGGCGGCCGCCACCTCCTGCGTGCCGTCGGCGTCCTTGCGGACCGCGGCGACCTTCACGGGCTCCGCGGGCGCGGGCCCGTCGAGCTCCAGCCTGCCGCGGATGCCCAGCGGCTCGCCGACGACGGGCCTGGAGGGCGTGGTGGTCAGGGCGCCGGTGAAGCGGGAGTCGTACTGGGCCGCGGGCGGCTGGATGATGTGCAGCCAGTACTCGCTGCCCGCCGTGCTGGTCGTGACGGCGAACAGTCTCTTCCCGTCCTTGGACCAGTCCAGGCCGCGCGGCACGACACGGTTGCCGTCGAGCGGCCCCTCGAAGGCGAACTCGAACGGCGTCACGCCGTCCGCCGGGTCCGCGGGCTGCACCAGCAGGTCGGCGGTGCTCCCGGTGGACGCGGCGCCGCGCGCCACGTACTTCCCGTCGCCGCTGAACGCCACCGCGGAGGACCTGGCCCCCTCGGGCAGCGCCTGATAGGGCGTGCCGGCGTCCGACAGGTCACCCGCATTCAGGAGCCTGGTGCCGTACGCGGCGTCCGCGACCGCCACCCGCTTCCCGTCGGCGCTGACCGCGATGTCCTTCAGCTGCAGCGCGCCCTTACCCGCGCTGTCGCCGAAGCGGCGCACGGCGTCACGGACGGGGTTGTCGCCCTCCGTTCCGAAGGAGGCCAGGAAGGGGTCGGGCTCCGCGGTGCTGTTCTCCTGCCCCATGAAGAGTCGCTTCGCCCCGTCGGGCGCGGCCTCCAGCTGGAGCCGGCCCTTGGCGTTCCAGTTGGTCCGGCTGTGGGCGCCGCCGACCAGGCCGTCCAGGTCGCTCCGGGCCTCGGGGCAGTCGGACACGTAGGTGGCGTTCTGGGATGTCCACCAGGCCTTGTCGCCGGTGACGGCCAGCTCGCGGCCGCAGGTCTCCTCGTAGGCGCCGGTGGCCACGGTCGGCTTGAGCGTGGCGGCGTCGTAGGTCACGATCCTGGCGCGCTCGCCGGTGTACAGGGTGTTGCCGTCCGCGCTCAGCGCGAGGCCCGAGACCCGGGTCTCCGTGGTCGTCCGGGAGACGAGGTGTCCCTGGAAGTCGTAGACGGCGATGACGCCCGTGTTGCTCCAGGTGCCGCGGTTGTTGTCCGACACGTAGACCCGCTCGTGCGCGGAGTCCACGGCCAGCGCGGAGTAGGAGGAGATCGGCAGCTTCACGACCTCGTCCGACGCGGTGGCGGCGTACGCGGCGGGCGTGCCCACCGCCACGAGCCCGGCCGAGCCGAGCGCCGCCGCGAGGGCGGTTCCCGTCACACGTCTTAACCGCTGGTTCTTCTTCAACTGTGCCCCCCACAGGCTCGTTTGACGGCCCATGACGATCACCGGGCCCCCGTGTGAGGTCATTGAAGCATGTGAGAGGAGTGTGAAGGCAAGGTGGTGGAGATGCGACCACGTCACACGGCCGGGCCCCCGCACGCCGTTGTGCGGGGGCCCGGCCGAAAGCGGAACGGCGGAGGTCAGCCGAGGCGCTGCACCAGCGCGCGGTACTCGTCCCACAGCTCCGTGGGCGTGTGGTCGCCGAAGGTGTTGAGGTGCTCGGGGACCAGCGAGGCCTCCTCGCGCCAGACCTCCTTGTCGACCGTGAGCAGGAACTCCAGGTCGTCCTTGGCCAGGTCGAGGCCCTCGGTGTCCAGGGAGTCGACCGTCGGCAGGATGCCGATGGGGGTCTCGACGCCCTCGGCCTTGCCGTCGAGGCGGTCCACGATCCACTTCAGGACGCGGGAGTTCTCGCCGAAGCCGGGCCACACGAACTTGCCGTCCGCGTTCTTCCGGAACCAGTTCACGTAGTAGATCTTCGGCAGCTTGGACTGGTCCTTGTCCGCGCCGACCTTGACCCAGTGGGCCATGTAGTCGCCCATGTTGTAGCCGCAGAACGGCAGCATCGCGAACGGGTCGCGGCGCAGCTCGCCGACCTTGCCCTCGGCCGCCGCGGTCTTCTCGCTCGCCACGTTCGCGCCGAGGAAGACGCCGTGCTGCCAGTTGAAGGACTCCGTCACCAGCGGCACCGCGCTGGCGCGACGGCCGCCGAAGAGGATCGCCGAGATCGGCACGCCCTTGGGGTCCTCCCACTCGGGCGCGATGATCGGGCACTGCGAGGCGGGCGTGGTGAAGCGGGCGTTGGGGTGGGCGGCCGGGACACCTGACTCCGGCGTCCAGTCGTTCCCCTTCCAGTCGGTGAGGTGGTCGGGAGTCTCCTCCGTCATGCCCTCCCACCACACGTCGCCGTCATCCGTCAGCGCGACGTTCGTGAAGACGGAGTTGCCCCAGAGCGTCTTCATGGCGTTGGCGTTGGTGTGCTCGCCGGTGCCGGGGGCGACGCCGAAGAAGCCGGCCTCGGGGTTGATCGCGTAGAGGCGGCCGTCCTCGCCGAACCGCATCCAGGCGATGTCGTCACCGATGGTCTCGACCGTCCAGCCGCGGACCGTCGGCTCCAGCATGGCGAGGTTCGTCTTGCCGCAGGCGCTCGGGAACGCGGCGGCGACGTACTTGCTCTCGCCCTTCGGGGGCGTGAGCTTGAGGATGAGCATGTGCTCGGCCAGCCAGCCCTCGTCGCGCGCCATGACCGAGGCGATGCGCAGGGCGTAGCACTTCTTGCCGAGCAGGGCGTTGCCGCCGTAGCCCGAGCCGTACGACCAGATCTCGCGGTCCTCGGGGAAGTGCGAGATGTACTTGGTGGAGTTGCAGGGCCACGGCACGTCGGCCTCGCCCGCGGCCAGCGGGGCGCCGAGCGTGTGGACGGCCTTCACGAAGAAGCCGTCCTCGCCGAGCTCGTCCAGGACGGCCTGGCCCATGCGGGTCATGGTGCGCATGGAGACGGCGACGTACGCGGAGTCGGTGATCTCCACACCGATGGCGGACAGCGGTGACCCGACCGGGCCCATGCAGAACGGCACGACGTACATCGTCCGGCCGCGCATCGAGCCGCGGAAGACGCCACCCTCGCCGTTCGAGCCCTGGAAGATCTCCCGCATCTCGGCGGGGGCCTTCCAGTGGTTGGTCGGGCCCGCGTCCTCTTCCTTCGCGGAGCAGATGAAGGTGCGGTCCTCGACGCGCGCGACGTCGGTCGGGTCGGAGGCCGCGTAGTACGAGTTCGGGCGCTTGATCGGGTCGAGCTTCTTGAACGTGCCCTTGGCGACGAGCTCCTCGCACAGGCGCTCGTACTCGGCCTCTGAGCCGTCGCACCAGACCACCCGGTCCGGCTGCGTCAGTTCGGCGATCTCGTTGACCCAGGAGACGAGCTCCCGGTGGTTGGTCGGGGCAGTGCCCAAGGACAGGGGAGCCGCGATGTCGCGCGCCACGATTGCTCCTAATCGAGGGGTTTTTGGGATGTATGCCCCGTGGGGGCTGCGACCCGGACGCTTCACGTGAACTTCCTTTGGCGCTCATCCGGTGCCGACCGCACTCATTTGATCATCCGACTCGTTCGCGCATCTGTCCAGAGGGCTTCACACTTGAGCGGCGTGAGCATCGCCACTTGTACGGGTACGGGTGCGAGGGCACTGATCCGTCCCCTTGTACGGCGTACCCGTCCGTTTGCAGCGCGGAGCCATCCGGCTGATGTGCGACTTACGGGCCCGTGGGTACCATGCGGCACATGACCGCGTCTGTCCCCGAAGCTGGCCCGCAGAGCGCGGGCGAGCCCTCGCTCGTTCCACCCCCGGAAGCCATGCCGCTTCCCGTGAAGCCGAAGATGCGCGGCTGGCTGCACGCCGGCATGTTCCCCGCGGTGGTGATCGCCGGTCTGGTGCTCACCGCACTCGCGGACTCCCCGCGCGGCCGCCTCGCCTGCGGCATCTTCGCCCTGAGCGCCTGCCTCCTGTTCGGCGTGAGCGCGCTCTACCACCGGGGCAACTGGGGCCCCAGAGCCGACGGCATCCTGCGCAGGCTCGACCACTCCAACATCTTCCTGATCATCGCGGGCACGTACACCCCGCTGACGCTGCTGCTGCTCCCCGAGTCGAAGGGGCGGTGGCTACTCTGGGGCATCTGGGGCGCGGCCCTGGCCGGCATCGCCTTCCGCGTCTTCTGGGTCGGTGCCCCCCGCTGGCTCTACACCCCGTGCTACATCGCGATGGGCTGGGCCGCCGTCTTCTTCCTGCCGGACTTCATGCACACGGGCGGCGTCGCGGTGCTCGTCCTGGTCGTCATCGGCGGGCTCCTCTATAGCGCGGGCGGCGTGATCTACGGCATCAAGCGCCCCAACCCCTCCCCCCGCTTCTTCGGCTTCCACGAGGTCTTCCACTCCCTGACGCTGGCCGCGTTCGCGGTGCACTACGTGGGGATCTCGCTGGTGGCCTACCAGCACGGCTGACCCACCCCCCCTCTCCGCAGTGGCCGCGCCCCGGAGTCGCGGCCACCTGGTCAGGGGCGGGGCTCCGGCCGATGTCCGACAATGACGTCATGACGGCCGTACGCATCTCCGCCCCCGCGGGCTCCCCCCGGCCGGGCCTGCGCGAGCGCAAGAAGCTCAGGACCCGCCTCGCGATCCGTGAGGCGACGTACCGGCTGATCGAGGAGCACGGGTACGAGTCGACGACGGTCGAGCGGATCGCGGAGGCCGCCGAGGTCTCCCCCTCCACCGTCTTCCGCTACTTCCCCACCAAGGAGGACATCGTCCTCACGGACGCGTACGACCCGTTCCTGGAGAGCGCGCTGCGGGAGCGGCCCGCCGACGAGCCGGTCGTGGAATCCCTCCGGCACGTGCTGCGCCGGGCGGTCACCCTCGGCTACGCGGAGGAGCCCGAGGTCTCCAGGCTGCGGACGAAACTGATGACCGAGGTGCCCGCCGTGCGCTCCCGGATGCTGCAGAGCATGTCGGTCACCGGCGCGATCCTGTGCCGTGTCATCGCGGAACGCACCGGCCGCGAGGCGGGCGACCTGGAGGTGCGGACGTTCTCCATGGGCCTGATCGGCGCGCTCACCGAGACCGCGGCGTACTGGGCCGAACACGGCCACGAGGACGACCTGCCCGCCCTCGTGGACCGCACCCTCGACACGCTGGGCAGCGGATTCTCCGGACCGGAAAATCCCCGCTGAGCCCCGTCCCGCCATGCCATCCTGACGGCATGAACGGTCCGGAGATCCTCATCAGTTTCGCCCCCGAGCTGGGGATTTTCGTCCCGCACGAGCGACGGGGCGGGCCCACCACGGCCGTCACGGACGGCGCGTCCACGCTCGGGCACGTCGTCGAGTCGCTCGGCGTCCCGCTGACGGAGGCCGGCGCGCTCACGGTGGACGGCCGCGAGGTCGCCGCCGCGCACGTCCCCGCGGCGGGCGAGAGCGTCACCGTGCACGCCGTCACCCGCCCCCAACAGATCCCCGGCGCCCCGCTCCGCTTCCTCCTCGACGTCCATCTCGGCACCTTGGCCCGGCGCCTGCGCCTCCTCGGCGTCGACACGGCGTACGAGAGCACGGACATCGGCGACCCGGCGCTCGCCGCCCGCTCGGCGGCCGAGCGCCGCGTCCTGCTCAGCCGCGACCGCGGGCTGCTGCGCCGCCGCGAACTGTGGGCCGGCGCGTACGTCTACAGCGACCGCCCCGACGACCAACTCCGCGACGTCCTCGGCCGCTTCACCCCCGAGCTGCGCCCCTGGACCCGCTGCGGCGCCTGCAACGGCACCCTCCGCCCGGCCACGAAGGAGGAGGTGGCCGACCGCCTGGAGGGCGGCACCCGGGGCACGTACAACGTCTTCGCCCAGTGCGAGACCTGCGCCCGCGTGTTCTGGCGGGGGGCCCACCACGACCGGCTCGACGCCATCGTGGAGCGGGCCGTGGCGGAGTTCGGCGGCCCCCGCGCCGCGGCGGCCTCCTAGGAGAGCAGCCCCGCGAGGACCGCCGGGTCCGTGGTGGGGGCGTCGCACACGAAGTCGCGGCAGACGTACGCCGTCGGGCGCCCCTCGACCAGGGGCCGGTCGGCGAGCAGCGGCAGTTCGTCGCCGCCCTCGGGGCCCGCCGCGACCACCGCTCCCGGGGCGGTGCCGAGCAGCGCCGTACGGTGCAGGTCACCGAGGATCTCGCCCACGACCGCCACCTCGCGCGGACCGTCGAGGGCCGCCTCGGCGGCCGCGAGACCGTGGCCGATGAAGCGCGGCACGCGGGGGCCGAGCGCCTTGACGATGCCGAGCGCCCGCTCCGCCGCGGTGCGGTGCGGCTCGGCGCCCGTGTGGGCCGCGTACGACAGGAGCGCGTTCGCGGCCGCCGTCCAGCCGGAGGGCGCCGCGTTGTCCGTGGGGTCCTGCGGGCGGCGGATGAGCTGTTCCGCGTCGGCCGCGGTGTCGTACAGCGCCCCGCTCTCCGCGTCGACGAACTGCGCGAGGACGTGGTCGAGGAGGAATCCCGCGAACTCCAGCCACACGCCCTCGCCGGTCACCGACGCCAGCGCGAGGAAGCCCTCGGCCACGTCGGCGTAGTCCTCCAGGACGCCCGCGTTCTCGCCCGGCCGCCCGTCCTTGGACGTGCGGGCCAGCCGTGCGCGGTCGTCCATGTGGAGCCGTACGAGGAGGTCGCCCGCGCCCACGGCGGCCGCGATCAGGTCCGGCCGGTCGAAGTAGGCGCCGACCTCGGCGAGCGCGGCGATCGCGAGGCCGTTCCACGCGGCGACCACCTTGTCGTCGCGCCCCGGCGCGGGCCGCTCCGCACGGGCCGCGAGCAGCCGCTCCCGTACGGAGGAGAGCCGCGCGGCATCCGCCAACGACCCCTCGGACTGCGGGAGTTGCAGCACGGAGGCACCTTTCTCGAAGGTGCCCTCCTCCGTCACGCCGAAGCAGCTCATCGCGAGGTCCGCGTCGGCCTCCCCCAGCACCTCGCGCAGCTCCCGCGGCGTCCACACGTAGTACGCGCCCTCGACGTGCTCGCCCGTCACCGGGTCCGCGCTGTCGGCGTCGAGCGCGGAGGCGAAGCCGCCCTCACCGGTGCGCAGTTCGCGGACCATGAACTCCGCGGTCTCCAGGGCCACCCGGCGCGCCATCTCGGAGCCGGTGATCCGCCACAGGTGGGCGTAGGCGCGGCACAGCAGCGCGTTGTCGTACAGCATCTTCTCGAAGTGGGGCACCACCCACTCGCGGTCGACGCTGTAGCGCGCGAAGCCGCCGCCGAGCTGGTCGTAGATGCCGCCGCGCGCCATCCGCTCGCAGGTGTCGGCGGCCATCTGCAGCGCGCCCTCGGCGCCCGTGCGGGCGTAGTGCCGCAGCAGGAACTCGATCGCCATGGACGGCGGGAACTTCGGCGCGCCGCCGAAGCCGCCGTGGGTCGCGTCGTAGTCGCGGGTCAGGCCGAGCAGCGCCTGGGCGAGCTCGTCCTCGCCGGGCTTCTCGTCGGAGTTGTGCGTGAGCTGCCGCTCGCCGAGATCCCGGACGATCTTGCCCGCGACCTCGGCGACCTCGCCGCGCCGGTCCGTCCACGCCCGGTGCACGCCGTCGAGGACCTGCGCGAAGGACGGCATGCCGTGCCGCGGCTCGGGCGGGAAGTACGTACCGAAGTAGAAGGGCTCGGCGTCGGCGGTGAGGAAGACGGTCATGGGCCAGCCGCCCTGCCCGGTCGCGGCCTGCACGGCCTCCATGTAGACGGCGTCGACGTCGGGCCGCTCCTCGCGGTCGACCTTGATGTTCACGAACTTCTCGTTCATGAGCGCGGCCGTCGCGGCGTCCTCGAAGGACTCGTGGGCCATGACGTGGCACCAGTGGCACGCGGAGTAGCCGACGCTGAGCAGCACGGGCACATTCCGCCGTCGCGCCTCCTCGAACGCCTCTGCCGACCAGGGCCACCAGTCGACCGGGTTGTCAGCGTGCTGAAGCAGATAAGGCGAGGTCACACCAGCCAGCCGGTTCATACGAGCCAGCCTCTCACAGCGCCCCGCTCTGACGGCGAAGCCCGCCCGTCTCCCCTGGTCCGAGGAGCAGTACGCCAGCCTCGAGATCGCAGACGGGGTAGCTGGCGCGAGGCTATGCAGTCGAGCGGCACCAGCCCCCTTCTTGTGCAAGTGACAGTAACTGAAGTACCTTGCAGAGCATGCAAGATGATGCCTGGTCACCACCTCCTGTGCTACTGACGGTCGATCTCGTGATCCTGACGCTGAGAGAGAGCCGTCTCCACGTACTCCTGGTGGAGCGGGGTGAAGATCCCTTCCGGGGCATGCCCGCCCTGCCCGGAGGATTTCTGAACCACGAGGGTGAGGAGATTCTGGATGCCGCTCATCGCGAACTGAGCGAGGAGACGGCCTTGACCGCCGGTTGGGTGCACCTTGAACAGCTGGCCGTGTACGGGGACTCGGGCCGCGATCCGCGCGGCCGAGTCGTCTCCGTAGCCCACCTGGCGATCGCACCGGGGCTGCCCGACCCGGTCGCGGGGACGGATGCCACCGATGCCGCGTGGGTTCCCGCAGAAGCCGTCCTGTCCGGCGAGGTGGAGCTCGCCTTCGACCACCGCCGCATCGCTGCGGACGGGATCGAACACGCGCGCACCAAGCTCGAGTTCTCGGCTCTGGCCACAGCATTCTGCCGGGAGAACTTCACCATCACAGAGTTGCAACAAGTGTACGAAGCCGTCTGGGGCACCGAACTCGACACCCGCAACTTCTACCGGAAGGTCCAGGCCGCGAAGGGATTCATCGTCCCGGCCGGCACGAATCGCAGGACCACAGGAGGCCGGCCCGCACGGCTGTACCGGGCCGGTCCGCAAACCGTGCTGTTCCCACCACTGATCCGACCCGCCCCTTCCGCGATGGAAGGGAACGCGAAAGAGGAAGAGGAATAGATGCCGAGTGGCCAGGTGGTGGTTCTCACTGCCCTCAATCTTGAATACCAGGCTGTACGCCAGAGGCTCACGGGTACGCAGGTGCATCGCCACAAGCGTGGCACCCGGTTCGAGGTGGGCACCGTGCAGGGCACATCGTGCCGTGTCGCGCTCGGCCTGACGAGCAAGGGGAACAGTTCCGCCGCAGTGATCGCCGAACGCGCGATTCAGGAGTTCTCGCCGGCGGCCGTGCTGTTCGTCGGGGTCGCCGGAGCCCTGTGGGACGCCGCCAGGCTGGGGGACGTGGTGATGGCGACACACGTGTACGCCTACCACGGCGGCACCAGCGAGGATGACGGACTCAAAGCCCGCCCTCGGGTGTGGGAAGCACCTCACGGCATCAGTCAGATCGCCTCGCACCTGGCCCGCCTGAACGACTGGGCGGACCCTGTGCCCGGTCACGAGGACCTGCCGCAAGTGCGCTTCGCGGCGATAGCCGCCGGCGAGATCGTCCAGAACTCGAGGATCTCGTCCGAGGCGAAGTGGATCCGACAGCACTACAACGACGCACTCGCCATCGAGATGGAGGCGGCCGGTGTGGCGCAGGCCGGCCATCTCAGCGGGGCGCCGGTGGCTGTCGTCCGCGGGATCAGTGACCGGGCGGACGGCACGAAGAACAGCGCGGAGGACCGCAACTGGCAGCCGCGGGCCGCTGCGAACGCGGCTGCGTTCGCCGTCCGGTTAGCGGTGGAGCTGGTGGGGGAGCAGGAGGAGGCAGCAATGTCCCAGGACGACAGGGTTCGTTCGGCCGACCGATTCGACCGGCACGTCAGCAACACCGCTCACAACAGCACCGTCGGCATCATGGCCGGTTCGGTCACGGGCAGCAGCGTCCGCATGGACTGGGCTCCCAAGGCATCCGGCACTACGGACCTGATCGCGGAACTGAACGGTTTCCGCGCGCAGTTGGGGCGGCACCGTGCCGAGGACGCCCTCGACGAGGACACCTACCGAGAGGCCCTGAACGACCTGGACGCGGCCCTGCGGACGGCCGCGAGGAACACCCCTGAATCGTCGAAGCGGACGGCCATGACGCTCAGGAGACTGCGTGGACTGGTCGCGGAGTGCCCCGCGCTGGTGGCCGCGCTGGCCCCCATGGTGGCCGCGGCCGGTGACCTGGCATGAGCCAAAGCAGCGATGCCCCGTACACCTCGGCCGCCTACGACTCCACCGTCGGAATCCAGGCTGAGACCGTACACAACTCCAACGTCTACTTCGTCCACCCGGACGCTGCGCCGCAGGAGAAGTACAGAGTGGGCGTGCGGCTACTGGAGGACGGCATCCCCAGCCGCGCCCGCGAAATGATCACTAATGCGATCGCCCACGGGTACGACAGCGCGGAGGTTCGTTTCCACTGGGTGCTCGCCGTACTCAGCGCACGCACCTACGACGACCTCAGCACCGAAGAGGTCCAGCGGCTGCACTACATCTCCGGGCTCGTACGGACCTTTGCAGAGGACGAGTGGAAGCAGGCCCTGCGCGTCACTTTCGGCCTGCTGGCGGTACTCAGCACCGCCAGCGGTGAGACCGCGCCCGTGCTGAAGCAGCTGCAGGACCTGCCGCTCCGCCAGCACAACGCCATCCTCCGCCACCTCGACCACATGCTCACCGGAGGACTGAAGGACGACCTGTGGGCAGAGACCCGCGAACGAGCCAGGGCGGAGCGCTTCGGTAACGACCGGGGCCAGCGGGTCTGGGCCTACTTCGCGCCTGCCCCCATCGGGGCGCGGGCCGTTCCGCCCCGCCCGAGCACCGCTGCCGCCGCCAAGGCAGCCCTCCCCGTCCGGACGGTCGCGTTCGCCGTCAGCAGCGGGCTCCTCTGGGCCCTGGCACTGATCGCCGATCCGACCAAGGCGATCGTCGAGTTGCTGGTGGCGCTCGGCGCGGGTCTTGCTGCGGCCCGCTTCGGCGACCGGTGGTGGGGCCGGGAACCCCGGTTGGACCACCTCACTGCCGGGACTCGCGTCCCGCACACGGGCGGTCCCTCCCCCGACGAGGACGGGTTCACCAAACGCGTCCGCCATTCGTTCGATCACTACTTCAGCGTTCGCACTCCTCGCGAGTTCACGCCGGACGCCTGGCTCACCCACACCGCTCAGATCCGCGGCAGCCTCGCCGCCGAGATCGCGGACCTCTACCGGGAGAGCCGGATCAAGGTGGACCAGGTCGCCTGGTTGATCCGGTACCTCGCCGAGGACGCCCGGAACCGCCACAACAACGGCAACCTGTTCGAAGATCACGGCCAGGACCGGGCTCCGGTCAGGACGAAGGCGCTGACCGTGGTGGCCCTGGTCGTTCTCGGCCTCACGGCTCTGACCGCGTTCGGAACGGCGCTCTCGGGCGTCACCTCGCAGCGGTCACTGTGGGCGTTCCTGGCCGTGCTCGGTGCGGCCTGGTCCGGACACGCGGCCGCTTCCCTGCTGCTGGAGGTCCGGCGTGAAGAGCACCGGCTGGCCCGGGAGACCCAGAAGTACCGCGAGCAGCTGGCCGCACGACAAGAAGCACACCAGCGCTGGCAGTCGCTCCTGGACGCCACGCGCCCCAGCGAGCGGCAAATGGAGACCTGGCTCACCTGCGACAAGACGTCGTTTGTCGATGAAGCGCTCCGGCACCACCGGCTCACCTGGCGCGACCTGATCACCCACGCCATCCTGGTGTCTCCCGCCCCTTCCTACAAAAGAGGCCGGGTCAGACGCGGCCCCTGGCGGTACTCGCACTACGTCTTCCGCTTGTTCCTGTTCACCCAGGACGGCATCCGCGAGATGAGCTCCGAGTTCAGCTTCTCCGACGCAACGCGCAAGAACGAGCAGCGGAGCAACTACCGGTTCGACGCCCTGTCCTCCGTACAGGTGGCCGAGAACGTCGACGGAGGCTACGTCCTGGAAATCGTCCTCACCAACGGACCAGCCAGGAAGATCCGCGTCAAGGACGCCGATGCCCATCAACTGGCGCCGGAGGAGGATTCTCAGGAAATCTCCGAGATCAACCTCAGCGCGGCCGGCTCCACCCACACCTTCCGCCTCCTGGAGGGGATAGCAGCTGACGGGAAGGGCTGGCTGGAACGACACAGCCCCAACAACCTGACGCCCTTCCAGGTCGTCGGCTGATCCTGAGTAGGGGAATGCCTGTGACTTCCACGGACGACGTCACCGAGAGCAAAATCCTGCTGGCCGAGTACGACCGCCTCAAAGAAGAACAGAGGACCCGCATAGGTTTTCGCGACAACCTGCTCTACTTCACTCTCGCCGCGGCCACTGCGGCCGTGGCGGTCTCCGTCCAGAGCGGACAGTTCCAACTGCTGCTCTCCGTCCCCGCGATCTGCCTGATCCTGGGCTGGACCTACCTGGTCAACGACGAGAAGGTTTCGACGATCAGCTATTACGTCCGCGACCAACTGGGACCGCGCCTGGGGGAACTCGCCTCCGCCCACGGCACGGTATTCGGCTGGGAGGTGTACCACCGCAATGTTGCAGGCCGCACCATGCGCAAGCGGCTGCAGACCGCCGTGGACCTGTCCGCGTACCTGGTCCTGCCCATGGTCTGCACGACCGCGTTCTGGTGCTCTCCCCCCGATCAGCCCCTGCTCGTGCTCGCTTCTCTCGTACAGACACTCGCCCTGACCGTACTGGGCTGGCAGTTCCTACGCCGTGCGGAGCGGTAGCTACCGACTCGTCTTCGACCCGGCCTCTGTGTCCCGCCCCAGCCCCTCGTCATGCGCATGCATGGCAACACTCTCGGAGGCGACCCGTTGCAGGACGGTGTAACCGAGTTGGACGTCGGGATTGTCGTTGAGCACGGTGCCGTGGAGCTCGGTCCAGGAGTGGAAGCTGTTCTTCGGCATGGCCACGGTGCGCAGGCGGGCGACGGTCACCTGCGCGGGCAGTCCGAGCGCGGACAGGTACGTGGCCAGGGCGAGGGACCGCGGCAGGCACAGGCCGTCGGGGAGCAGCGCGCGATGGACCAGTTGGGAGGAGAAGACCTCCCGGCGGGCCAGCCGGAGCGCGGTTCCGGCCGGTAGAGCGGTCAGCGCCGCCGAGCCGGGGCCGGGGCGCAGGTGTCGCAGATACGGGTGCGCCCCCGCCCAGCCGCGCCGGCGGTAGAGCCACAGTGCGCGGGCGGTGTGCGCGAGGGCGTAGAGGCGCAACCGGGCCGGGACGTGGGGCGGAGAGGTGGCCGGGTCGAGGTCGCAGAGGAAGAACTCCCAGTCGGGCGTGGTGGCGGCGCCGCTCATCGCGCGTCCTGGTGCGTGGCGCTCAGCAGCGCGCGGCCGCGGAGCTGGTCGGTGAGCTTGGTGAGTCCGGATTCCAGGGTCCCGTCCGTGGCGTCGATCTCCTCGCGCAGGCAGCCGACCACCTCGTCCACGGTGTCGCACCGCAGGGCGGCCCGGAGCATGAGGGTGGCGGTCGAGTTCAGCGTCAGATAGACGCCCCGCCGGGAGTCGAGGATGACGCCCGCGTCGTCGGTGTCGTCGAAGACGGCGTGTTCAGCCAGCCGTACGAGAGACATCCCAGGGCCCCTTCCCGGTGGCGGAGGTTCGCCGCGCGTCGCCGCGCAGGAACAGTTCGGTCATGGCGGCGCACACCAGCTGTTCGGCGTTGCGCCGCAGGCTCGCCGGCTCGGCGAGGACACCGGTGAGCCGCCGCGGGTCGACGATGCCCATCCGGACGAGGTGCGCGTCCGGGCGCCCGATGAGGTCGGCGAGGGTGCGGCTGTGGTGGAGGACGTAGTTCTTGTGGGGCGAGTCCAGCCACAGCCGTCCGTAGCGGCGCCAGATGCTCTCGGGGAGCCGGGTGGACAGGAGCAGCCGCAGCACCGGTTTGGTGATCAGCCTCCCCTGGTAGGGCAGGAGGCGGTAGGCGTTCGGCATGCGGGCGGCGAAGCGCTTGATGTCCTTGCTGCCCAGGGGGTTGCACAGCTGGATTCCCCGCGGACGCCAGACGGTGAGGTCCACGCAGTGGTCCCGGGCCGCGTACTCGTCGTTGAACCGGTCGTCCGGCACGCCGGGGAGCGGCGTGAGGAAGTCGGTGGCCCGCGCGTTGTCCCCGGTCGGCACGAGGTCGTCGAGGACCGAGGAGGACGGCAGGGCGCTGCGCAGGACCCGGGAGAGCTCGAAGCGCGAGCACAGCAGCCCCCGGCACAGCGCCGCCTTCTCCCGCGGGCGGAGATCGCCGCGCAGGACGTCGTGCAGCCCGTAGCGCGTCGGGCCGAAGACCATGTCACCGTCGCGGCCCCAGGTCAGGAAGGTGATCCCGTCGCGCTCGATGCGTTCGGCGATCTGCTCGACCCACCGGTAGGCGATGTTGTTGAAGGGGTGGGGGAACTCCCACTTCTCGGACAGATAGCCCTCGTCGCGGTCCATCAGTACCGGTACGAAGGGGACGCCCAGATGCTCGCAGACCGCCCGCGCGTAGCCGGACTCGTCCGCGAGGGGGTCATCGGTGGCCTGGTGGTAGGCGACCACGTCGGCGCCGGACTCCACCAGCGCCGCGAGTACGGCACCGGAGTCGAGGCCGCCGCTGAGGAGGATGCCGATCCGGCCGCGGCCGGCGTACGGGCGCACCGCCCGCAGGATCAAGTCGTGGGCGATCTCTGCGTATTCCGGCATGGAGGTGTGCCGGGGCAGGTCCAGCGGCACGACGGGGTCGTACTCCACGACGGTCGCGCGGTCGCGGTCGACGACCACGAGTTGGCCGGGCAGCACCGGCGTGAGGTCGCGGTAGACGAACACCTCGTCGCCACGGCACGATCGCCAGATCGCCTCGTGGTCGAACTCCCCCGGGCCGTCGAGCAGATCGGTGGGGTCGGTGGACCACCGCAGCAGCGCACCGTCCCTGCGGTAGAGCAGACCTTCGCGGCTGGTGGCGCTCCGGAAGAGGAAGACCCTGTGCTCCGTCACCAGGCAGCCCGCCAGCTCCCCCGGCAGCCCCGCCAACTCCGCGTGGCGGCCGTCCTTCAGGGCGGCGGCGATCCGCCGCGCCCAGTCCGGCGTCACCGGGCCCGTGACGACTCCCGACAGCAGCAGCCGCTCCCGGTCCGCCGGGACCGGAACCTCGACGGCGTCCGGTGCCTGCCACTGCACGGCGAGACGGCCCGCCCCGGGCGGTGCCGGGCGCTGCCCGAAGGGAGCACCCACGAAGGAGATGCGGGAGTCGGCGTCACCGAAGTGAACACGGCCGCAGCAGCCCGTGTAGTCCCCGACCAGAACAGACCCCATGCCGGCCACCGAGCGCTCCCCTCCGCACGTGAAACGAGTCGTCCAGCACAGCGGTGCCTTCCCCGGGCAGGCCTGCCCGGGGAAGGCGCGGGCTCACAGCAGCGTGCGGTGAGTCGGGTTGTCGGGGAGGAGGATGCTGCCGTGTGCCGTCAACTCCTCGACCGTGCCCAGTTCTTCGACTTCGGGCTCCACGTAGACGCGCTTCGTGGTCGGTTCCTTGCCGGTATCACGTTCCATGATCATCTCCTTGCTCGTCACTGAGGTGTCCGGCCCTCCCATCGTGGCGCGCCGCGCCCTGCCACCGCTACGCAACGGGCGCCCGGGAACAGAACGTCCGGAAACACCCGCCTCCCCCGCCCGGTCCGGGCCCCCCTGATCCGCGGACGCCCTCGCGCCGGCGCCCCGTACGCAGGACACTTGTGACCGCAGGCAACTGTTGCTCTCGGAGGGGGAACCCATATGCGGGACAGCCATCGGGCCGAGGCCGAGCGGCTGTTGGTACGGGCCGTGGAGGAGGAGGTCCGGCGTTCCGGCGGGCGCGTCGACGGGGGCGTCCTGCTCTCGCGGGCGCGCGGCGCGCTGGATGCCATGGCACTGACGGCGGCCGAGGAGTACGAGACCTACACCGGGGCGCTCGACGAGGCGGACGCCGGACGGCTCAGTTTCGGGCAGCGCTACGCACGGGAGGGGGCCGGAACTCCGTTGCTGGTGGCGGTGGTCGCGGCCGTCGCGGCCGGGTTCTCCGACCTGTCGTTCGGTACGAGCGTCGGCACCGCCCTCGGCACCGGCGCGGTCGTCGCCGTGGCGGGCGCGGCGGCGACCGTCGTGAAGGTGACGGCGTCCCACGTGCCCGCGGCCAGCCGCCGCGCGGGCGAGCTCAGCAGGCCGGGCGGCCCCGAGCAGCTGCGGCTGCAGTGGCTGACGGCGCTCGAGGTGCGCGGCATCCGGCCCTTCCTCGACCAGCAGCGCGTCCTGGCCGCGTCGACGGGCGCGCACGCGGCGAAGAAGACCGCGCCCCAGTTGCGCGGCACGGACAAGAGCGCGGCGGCGCGCCGGCGCAACGTGCTGCAGCAGTCCTTCGGTCAACTCGCCGAGACCGCCGCCCCGTTCGTGGGCCGCAGGACCGAGCTGGGGCGGATCGCCCAGTGGGTGCACGCGGCGCGCGCCAGCACCGACACCCGGCCCACGGTCGTCGTGCTGCACGGCGTGCCGGGTTCGGGACGGACCTCGCTCGCGGTGCGGGCCGCGCACGATCTGCGCGACCAGTTCCGCGGCGCGTGCGTGGTGGACCTGCGCGGTGACGCCCCCGAGGACACCCCGCTGTCCACGCGCGACGCCCTGCTCCACCTCCTGAACCGGCTGGGCGCCCCGCGCGAACAGCTGCTGTTCCGGGAGCGCTCCTCGCACGAGCAGCAGGTCAAGCGGCTCAGCGAGCTCTACCACCAGTACCTGACGGGCCTTCCGGTGACGATCGTCCTCGACGACGCGAGCGACATCGAGCAGGTCCGCACGCTGATCCCGGAGCGCTCGGACAGCCTCGTCCTGGTCACCGCGAGGGAGCCCCTCGAACTGCCCGCCGACCTGCCCGCCTGGGTGCACCGGCTGCCGGTCGAGGCGCTGGACGAGGCGGCGGCCGAGCAGCTCCTGCGGGAGTCCGCCGAGGACCTCTCCGGGCCCTACGACGCCGAAGCGGGCGACGAGGTACGGGAGTTGTGCGGCGGTCTGCCGCTGGCCCTGCACGCCGCGGGCTCCTCGCTCGGCCCTCGGACGCCGCGCCGCCTCGCCGCGGACCTGGCGGCGTACGGGCCCGTCGAGAAGGTCGGCCCGGTCGAGCGCGTCCTGTGGCTGCGCTACTCCGACCAGTGCGAACCGGCCCGGCGGCTGCTGCGCCGCCTCGCGCTGGCCGGGCGCGCCTCGCTGGGCACGGCCGCCGCGGCGGCGCTGCTCGGCACCGACGAGCAGGAGGCGGCCCGGCAGCTGACCGCGCTCTCCCGGGCCGGTCTCGTCGACCTGCCCCGCCCCCGCGCGGGCGGCGAGGCGCCGTCCACGGCCAGCCGCTACCGCCTGCACGACCTCGTGCGCTCCTTCGCCCGGGCCCGCCTCCTCGACGAGGAGGAGCCCGCCGAGCGCACCGCCGCGCAGGAGCGCCTCATCGCCAGCTACGGCGAGCTCGCCGACACGGTGATCCGGCTGGTCGACGGCAAGACGTCCACGCGCGCGGACCAGTTCGGCCAGCACGGCTTCGCCTCCCTCGACGCGGCGCTGCGCTGGCTGGACGACGAGTCGACGTTCATCACGGCGGCCCTGCGGTACGCGGAGGGCGTCGACCAGCGGGCCGTGCTCAACCTCCTTGGCGCCCTGTGCGACTACTGCCTGCTCCGCGGCGACCTCTACCGGCTCGGCGAGATCAACGAACTCACCCAGGCCATCGACCAGGGACTGCTCGGCCGCAGCGTGCAGTGGCGCACGGGCATCGCGGCCCGTCAGCTCGGCGAACTCGACCAGTCGCGCACGACACTGAACTCCGTCGTGGACCTGTACTTCGAGGCCCACCAGGACGCGGCGGCCGCCCGTGCCCTCGGCTCCCTCGGCATCACCCTGCACCACCAGGGCAACCTGACGGAGGCCGCGGCCCGCCTCACCGAGGCCCTTGAGCTGCAGACCGCCGACGAGCTCGCGGGCGACCGCGCCTGGACGCTGCACGCGCTCGCGGCGGTCGAGCGGGACCGCGCCCACCTGGCGCACGCGCTCGACATGCTGCAGACGGCGCTCGCGCTGCACCGTACGAGCGGCTCGGTGCACGGCGAGGCCTGGACGCACTTCCAGCTCGGTCAGCTCTGCCTGCGCATGGGCGACGTACCGCGCGCGGAGGGCGAGTTGCGGGACGCCCTCGACCTGTACGGCCGCACCCACGACGCGCGCGGCGAGGCCTGGGCCCTCACGCAGCTGGCCAGGGCCCGCCTGGTGGACGGCGACCCGTCGCCCGCGGTCGACGGCCTGCGGCAGGCGGTGTCCCGGCACCGCGACAACGACGACGCGCGCGGTGAGGCCTGGTCCCTGTACTACCTGGGCCAGGCCCTGGAGGAGACCGGCGACCTCGACCGGGCGGTGCGCGAGCTGGAGCGGGCCCGCACGATGTTCTCCCGGATGCGCGACGTGTACGGCCTGGCGTGCGCCCGGCACCACTCGGCGCGCGTGACCCGCGACCAGCGCGCCGCCCAGACGGGCTCGCTGCGCAACTCCGGTTTCGCCCGGCAGCTCCTGGTCGACGCCCGCGCCGACTTCCAGCGCATCGGTGTCGCGCACGGAGAGGCCTGGACCTGTCTGGAACTGGTGGTCGTGGACGCGGGCAACACCCGTGCCCAGCAGGCGCTCGCGCTGTGCGACGAGGCGATCGACCTGTTCACCTCGTACGGCGACCGGCGCGGCGAGGACTGGGCCCGCTTCCTGCGCTGCACCCTGCTGCCGTACGCCTCACCGGGCGGCTGGGAGATCGGCACGGCCGTCGCGCAGGAGGAGCTGAGCCTGCTGGCCCGCGCCGACCACCCGACCCGCGACGGCAAGCTCGCCGACTACGTCCAGGCGTACGGCCTGCTCCTGGAGCGGGGCGCCGACCTGGAGACGGGCTGGCAGGCCTGGCAGCTGGGCATGGTGCCGAGCCGCCATGCGCGGGAGGTGATGGGGGTCGACGTGCCGCAGCCCCAGTGAGTCCGGGGCAGCGGTGAATCCCGGGCCGCGATGAGTCCGGGCAGCCGTGGGGCCGGGGCCTGCGCAGATCCGCCATGGGCGCCGACGCATTCCCGCGGCACCGGCACCCATGGTTCGGACGGCACCGCCCGGGAGGGGAGCTGTACGCGGGCGGCACGCCCTGTCTCCACCCTCCTCTTCGCACGGGCTCCCCGAACGGAACCGCGATGCGCAATTCCTCTACGCCAAGAGGCTCCGGCGCCTCGCGCGAGGTCCGGTGTTTGTTTTCGGACAGGAATACGGCGGAACGCCCGGGCGGCATTCCCACCGGCGCCGCCGTCGCTCTACCCTCACGTAGAGAGGACTGGAGCGCCGCCGCCCCACAGGCCGTCGCCCGCCCTCGAACACGGCTCCCAGACCCCGGGTCGCGCACGGTTTCGCACCAGGACATGCTTGCTGGAGCCGCTCGCCGACGACCCGGCTCCAGCCGCCGTTCTCCGGACGCGCGGCCAGGAAACTCCCGCTTCCTGCCGGCCCAGGAGGACACCCGCGCGCGGGGAGGCGTCGGAGGGGAGCCCGCCGCCTCGCGCGCCGACGGTCGCCGCCGCACCCATGAAGCGGCGGCGGCCGTCACCCACGTCGGTGACGGCTCCGGGGCAGTGCTAGCGCTGCTCTCCGGAAGCGGGCTTCTCGCCGTCCCCGGCCGCGGCGCCGACCGGGTCCTTCTCCGGATCCTTGAAGTCGACCTTGCGCATGTGCTTGTTCATCGACTTCATGAGGCCCCAGACGGCCAGTGCCATCACCGCGAAGACGATGAAGCCCAGGACGCCGGGGGTCACCTTGTCGTCGTCGACCTCCTTGGCAAGAGGGACGAGATGCGTCATTGCCAGATGTGCGTTCACGCTAGGCATTGTCGCGGATGCCCGCAAAGAGGTCGTCCTCGGGGAGGGAAGTATCGACGAGCGACTTCGCGAGCTCGTACTCCTCCGTGGGCCAGACCTCCTTCTGGATCTCCATGGGCACGCGGAACCAGCCGCCCTCGGGGTCGATCTGCGTGGCGTGTGCGATCAGCGCCTTGTCGCGGATCTCGTAGAAGTCGGCGCACGGCACGTGCGTGGTCAGCGTGCGCTCGACCCGCTCGGACTCGTCCCAGCGCTTGAGCCAGTCCCCGTACGGCGACTCCAGGCCGCGGTCGAGCATCGCGTGGTGCAGCGCCTCGGTGCGCGGCCGGTTGAAGCCCTGGTTGTAGTAGAGCTTCAGGGGCTGGAAGACCGGGCCGAACTCGCTCTCCGGGTACTTCTCCGCGTCGGCCGCGCCGTCGAAGGCGACCATCGAGATCTTGTGGGTCATGATGTGGTCGGGGTGCGGGTACCCGCCGTTCTCGTCGTAGGTCGTGATGACCTGCGGACGGAAGGAGCGGATCTGGCGGACCAGTTCGCCGGCCGCCTTGTCGACGTCCTCCAGGGCGAAACAGCCCTCGGGCAGCGGCGGCAGCGGGTCGCCCTCGGGCAGTCCGGAGTCGACGAAGCCGAGCCAGTCCTGCTTGACGCCCAGGATCGCGCGCGCCTCGTCCATCTCCTTCCTGCGCACCTCGTGGATGTTCTCCTGGATGTAGGTGTCACCCTGGAGCTTGGGGTTGAGGATGTCGCCGCGCTCGCCGCCCGTGCAGGTCACGACGTGCACGTCCACCCCCTCGGACACGTACTTGGCCATGGTGGCCGCGCCCTTGCTCGACTCGTCGTCGGGGTGGGCGTGCACGGCCATCAGTCGCAGCTGCTCAGTCAAGACTCGATCCTCAAGTTTTTGGGCGCCCTCGGTCATCCGGCGCAACACGCGGCTTCTATAGTGACGGAACCGGGGGGCGGAAAATTCCGGCATCCCCTGTTCCTGGAGGACGATCATGGCGGCGGCGACCTCGAAGCTCCCCGAGGGTCCTTCCGGCGGGCTCCCCGAGGGCCGGTACGGCCGCTCGCGCACCGCCGACGAGGCGGCCGACCGCAAGCTGAAGATCATCGGCTCGGTGCTCGGCGTGCTGCTGCTCGGCATGGTCGGCTGGTTCGGCTACGACTACATCGACGGCACGAAGGTCAGCGGCGAGGTCATCAAGTTCGACGTGGTGTCGGACCACGCCGTCGAGGCCCATCTGGAAGTGCGCAAGGACGCCGACGCGCGCGGCTACTGCACTCTGCGCTCGCAGGCCGAGTCCGGCGCCGAGGTGGGCCGCGCGGACTTCCGCTTCGACCAGCGCACGGACCGGATCGACAAGACCGTCACGCTGCGTACGACGGAGAAGGCCACCAACGTCGAGCTGCTGGGGTGCCACTCCGACTGAGTCGCCGCTCCGACCGAGTAGCCACTCCGGCCGAGTCGACCGGCTTTACCGCGCTCACCTGCGTTGACGCAAATCTGACGGCTTATGTCCTCCCCCTGGGGCGCCTGAATTGTTAGGCTCGTGGTTTCGCCCACCCGTGAAGGAACATCCTTCTGGGTAGGGCGATGCTTTGTATTCCCAGTACCTACGAGGAGCACCTGTGACCCAGACCAGCGAAAACGTCACCTGGCTGACCCAGGAGGCGTACAACCAGCTCAAGGCCGAGCTGGAGTACCTGTCTGGTCCCGCGCGCACCGAGATCGCGGCGAAGATCGCGGCAGCGCGTGAGGAGGGCGACCTGCGCGAGAACGGCGGGTACCACGCGGCCAAGGAGGAGCAGGGCAAGCAGGAGCTCCGCGTCCGCCAGCTGACCCAGCTCCTGGAGACCGCGCGGGTCGGCGAGGCGCCCGCCGACGACGGTGTCGTGGAGCCGGGCATGGTCGTGACCATCGCCTTCGACGGCGACGAGGACGACACCACGACGTTCCTGCTCGCCTCCCGTGAGTACGCGAGCGGCGACATCGAGACGTACTCGCCGCAGTCCCCGCTGGGCACGGGCGTGAACGGCAAGAAGATCGGCGAGAACGCGGAGTACGAGCTGCCGAACGGCAAGTTCGCCTCCGTGAAGATCCTCGAGGCCAAGCCGTACAAGGCCTAGCCCGCTCCTCGAGCTCCGCACATGACAGGGCCCCCGGCACCGTGAGTGCCGGGGGCCCTGTCATGTCCCGTCCGCTCCGTACTCACGGGCTCCCTGCCCGCGGGCTCCCGGGCTCGCGGGCGGTCAGGCCGCCGCCGAGCGGTACTTGCGGACCGCGAGCGTCCGGAAGACCACGAGGATGATCACGGACCACAGCAGCGAGGCCCACACCGGGTGCTGCATGGGCCAGGCGTCCGGGGTCCTGAAGCCGGGCGGCAGATTGCCGAAGAGCTCCCGACAGGCCTGGACCGTGGTGCTGAACGGGTTCCACTCGGCGATGTGCCGGAAGAACGTCGGCAGTTTGTTGGAGTCGACGAAGGCGTTCGAAATGAACGTCAGCGGAAACAGCCAGATCAGGCCACCCGAGGTCGCCGCCTCCGGCGTACGCACCGACAGGCCGATCAGGGCGCCGATCCACGAGAAGGCATAGCCGAGCAGGAGAAGCAGGCCGAAGCCGGCGAGGACCTTCCCGAAGTTCTCGTGGGTGCGCCAGCCGATGAGCAGCGCGACCAGCGCCAGCACGACCAGGGTCAGGGCCGTCTGCACCAGGTCGGCCACGGTACGGCCGGTGAGGACCGCACCCCGCGCCATGGGCAGCGACCGGAAGCGGTCGATGAGCCCCTTGTGCATGTCGTCGGCGATGCCCGCCCCCGCGCCCGCGGTGGCGAAGGTGACGGTCTGCGCGAAGATGCCCGCCATCAGGAAGTTGCGGTAGTCCTGCGAGGACAGGGAGCCGCCGACCTGGATGGAGCCGCCGAAGACGTACGTGAAGAGGATCACGAACATCACCGGCTGGATGAGGCCGAACAGGACCATCTCGGGAATCCTGCTCATCCTGATCAGGTTCCTGCGGGCGATGACCAGGGAGTCCCTGACGGACTGGCCGATGCCGCCGGAGGGCCTGGGGCCCGCCGTGGGCACGGTGTCGGTGGCGGTGCTCGCGGTGCTCACTTGTCGGCCTCCTCCTTGCGCTGGGGGTCGGTGCGCTGGGGATCGGCGCCCTGGGCTTCGGTCACGGCGCTCTCGCCGTTGCCTTCCGCCGGCTGCTCGGCGACATGGCCCGTGAGGGAGATGAAGACGTCGTCGAGGGTCGGGCGGCGCAGACCGATGTCGTCGATCTCGATGCCGCGGGTGTCCAGTTCGCGGATGACCTCCGCGAGCAGCTTGGCGCCGCCGGTGACCGGGACGGTCAGCTTGCGGGTGTGCCGGGCGACGGCGACCTCGCCCTTGCCGAAGCCGCGCAGCACCTCGGCGGCGGTGGCGATGTGGTCGGGGTCGTGCACCACGACCTCGACGCGCTCGCCGCCGGTCCGGGCCTTGAGCTGGTCGGAGGTGCCGCGGGCGATGACGCGGCCGTGGTCGACGACGCAGATGTCGTGCGCCAGGTGGTCGGCCTCTTCGAGGTACTGGGTGGTCAGGAGCAGGGTGGTGCCGCCCGCGACGAGCTCCTGGATGACCTCCCACAGCTGCTGGCGGTTGCGCGGGTCGAGGCCCGTGGTCGGCTCGTCCATGAACATCACCGGCGGGGAGACGACCAGTGCGGCGGCGAGGTCGAGGCGGCGGCGCATACCGCCCGAGTACGTCTTGGAGGGGCGGTCGGCGGCGTCGGCGAGGTTGAACCGGTCGAGCAGCTCGGCCGCCCGGACCTTCGCCTCCTTGGCCCTCATCTGATACAGCCGGCCGACCATCTGCAGGTTCTCACGCCCCGTCAGATACTCGTCCACGGCGGCGAATTGACCGGAGAGGCCGATGGAACGCCGCACCTCGTTGGGGTGCTTGAGGACGTCGACGCCCGCGACCACCGCCTTGCCGCTGTCCGGCGTGAGCAGCGTGGTCAGGCAGCGGACCGCCGTGGTCTTCCCCGCGCCGTTCGGCCCGAGGAGGCCGAGCACGGTTCCTTCCGGGACATCGAGGTCGACGCCGTCCAGAGCCCTTACGTCACCGAAGGTCTTCACCAGGCCTTCGGCGTAGATGGCGCCTGGCATGTGGGTTCTCCCAGGGTGTGGGTGACTTCCTACGGACGAGCTTAGATTTGCCGGACTTGGCCCGCCCGGCGAACGGGTGACACGGGACACACCATAACGCGATACATCGCGTCGCTTCAGCTGTTCTCCGAAAGTCGGCCAGGAATCCGGGAGACCCCTACGGCCCCGACCCCCGCGCCCCTTACGGACCCGACCTCCGTGCCCCCCCACCGCCTCACCCGATGACCGTGTAACCCGCCGCCCGCAGCGCCACGCCCACCTCCGTGCAGTGCGCGGGCCCCTTCGTCTCCAGGTGCAGCTCGACCTCCGCCTCCGTCAGCCCCAGCCGCGGGTCGGTGCGCACGTGACTCACGTCGAGGACGTTGGCGTCCACCTCCGTGAGGACCCCGAGGAGCGTGGCCAGCGCGCCCGGACGGTCGGTCAGGCGCAGCCGCAGCGAGAGGTAGCGGCCCGCCGCCGCCATGCCGTGCCGCAGGATCCGCTGCATCAGGAGCGGGTCCACGTTGCCGCCGGACAGCAGCGCCACCACCGGCCCCTCGAAGGCCTTCGGATCGCTCAGCAGGGCCGCGACCGGGCTGGCCCCGGCCGGTTCCACCACCATCTTGGCCCGCTCCAGGCAGAGCAGCAGGGCGCTGGACAGCTCGTCCTCCGAGACCGTCACGACGTCGTCCACCAGCTCCTCGAACAGCTGGAACGGCACGTCGCCGGGGCGCCCGACCTTGATGCCGTCGGCCATCGTCGCGGGGTTCTCGATCGACACCGGGCGCCCGGCGGCCAGCGAGGGCGGATAGGCCGCGGCGCCCGCCGCCTGCACGCCGACCACCCGTACGTCCGGGCGCAGCGCCTTGACCGCGACCGCGATGCCCGCCGCGAGACCGCCGCCCCCGACGCCGACGAGGAGGGTGCGCACCTCCGGGCACTGCTCCAGGACCTCCAGGCCGACCGTGCCCTGGCCCGCGATGATGTCCGGGTGGTCGAAGGGGTGGATGAAGACGGCGCCCGTCTCGTACGCGTACTCCTGCGCGGCGGCCAGCGTCTCGTCGACCACCTGGCCGTGCAGCCGCACCTCGGCGCCGTACTCCCGGGTCGCGGCGACCTTGGGCAGCGGCGCCCCGGCCGGCATGAAGACCGTGGAGCGCACGCCGAGGAGCGAGGAGGCGAGGGCCACGCCCTGCGCGTGGTTGCCCGCGCTGGCGGCGACGACACCGGCGGCGCGCTCCTCGGGGAGCAGGCCCGCGATCCGTACGTACGCGCCGCGGAGCTTGAAGGAGCCGGTCCGCTGGAGGTTCTCGCACTTGAGGTGCACCGGCGCCCCGACCAGCTGCGACAGGTGCCTGCTGCCCTCCATCGCGGTCGTCCGGGCCACTCCGGAGAGCATCTTCTGCGCGCCGCGCACGTCGTCGAGGGTCACCGTCGGCAAGGAGTGAGGCGTGCGGTAGCTCATGTCGGCAAGTCTGGCAGCCGGCGTCCCGTTCCTCCCGGGACGACCAAGGGACGAGACCGTTCTCCCCGTAGGTTTGCGCAGCGCAGGTACGGGGCGCGCCCCGGCCGCGTACCCTGTCCCCCAACCCATCGCCCTCGCATGAAGTGAGCCCCCGGCCATGCCCACAACTCCGGACATGACGACCGCCAGCGACCCCGGCCTCCTGGACAGCCTCCAGCACCAGGTGGCCGTCTTCGCACGCCGCGCGGAGCAGACGCGCCTCGGCGGCGTAGGCCAGGTCCGCAACTCCATGGACCGCGCCGCGTACCTGCTGCTCAACCGGCTCGACAAGGAAGGCCCGATGGGCGTCAAGGCGCTTGCCGCGAGCATGGGCATCGACTCCTCGACGGTCACCCGGCAGGTCGCCCCGCTGGTCGACACCGGACTCGTCAAGCGCACCTCGCACCCCGAGGACGGCCGTGCCGTGGTCCTGCAGCTCTCGCCGCGCGGCCAGGCCAGACTCGACGAGGTGCGCTCCTCGCGCCGGGAACTCATGGCCGAGCTGACCCGGGAGTGGGCTCCGGAGGAGCGCGAGAGCTTCTGCGCGCTCCTCACACGCTTCAATTCCGCCCTCTCGGCGCGGCAGACGTCCCAGACGGCCCCCGCGGGAGAAGTTCCGGCCACTCCGGAGTCTTGACCCGGGCCCGCATCTGGCCTCAGATGAGACCGGGACCCCCCTTCCTTCCGGCCGGGAGGCGTGGTGCGAGAACGGCAGGCGCTCCAGAGCGCCCGCCGTGCCCGGGAGTTCGAGGCGTTCGTCGCGGGCGCGGCAGGGCGGCTCCTGCATGCCTCGACGCTGCTCACCGCCGAGCTCCCGGACGACAACCCACGCGCGCGTGCCTTGCTGACCGCGGCCCTCGCCCACACGTACGCGACATGGGACCGGCTGCGCGGCGAGGATCCCTACGACCGCACCCGCCAGCAGCTCGCCGTCCGCTTCGGGCGCGCGGCCTGGCGCCGCCACCGCGGACACGGCGGGGTCCTGGCCGGGCTCAGCCCCCAGGAGCGGCTGATACTCGTCCTGCGGGTGTACGAGGGCGTGGCCGAGGAGCAGACGGCGGCGCTCCTCGGGCTTCCGGCGGAGCGGGTCGCGCTGATCTGCGCCCGCGCCACGGCGACGGCCCTGCACCCGCCGCGCGGGCCCGCGCCGGCCGCGGCGCTGAGCGGGACGGCGCCCTCATGAGTCAGTACGAGCGCAAGGAGCAGGCCGTCCGGCGCCTCCTGGAGGGCACGGCGCCCGCTGTGCCGCCCGAACTCCTCCCCGACGCGGTGCGGCGCGGCAGCAGGCTGCTGCGGCGCCGTACGGCGGTGCGGCGGCTGTTCTGGACGCTGCTGTTCGCCGCGGCGGTGGCGTTCGTGGTGTGGGCCTCGCTCACCCGGCCGTGGGTGGAGCCGCCCTCGGACACGACTCCACCCCTGACCCGCTGGGGATAGGGCTTAACCCAGCGCCTGCTGCAGGTCGGCGACGAGGTCGTCGGCGGACTCGATGCCCACGGAGAGGCGCACGAGGTCGGCGGGGACCTCCAGGGCCGAGCCCGCGACCGAGGCGTGCGTCATGCGGCCCGGGTGCTCGATCAGGGACTCGACGCCGCCCAGGGACTCGCCCAGGGTGAACAGTCCGGCGCGGTTGCAGACCTCGACGGCCGCCTCCTCGCCGCCCTCGACCCGGAAGGACACCATGCCGCCGAACGCCCTCATCTGCTTGGCGGCGATCTCGTGGCCGGGGTGGTCCGCGAGACCCGGGTAGAGGACGTGCGTCACGCGCGCGTGCCGGGTCAGCATCTCGGTGACCTTGGCGGCGTTCTCGCTGTGCCGGTCCATGCGCACCGCGAGGGTCTTGATGCCGCGCAGCACCAGCCAGGCGTCGAAGGGGCCCGCGACGGCGCCCATCGCGTTCTGGTGGAACGCCAGCTCCTCGCCCAGCTCGGCGTCGGAGACGACGAGCGCGCCGCCGACCACGTCCGAGTGGCCGCCCATGTACTTCGTCATGGAGTGCACGACGACGTCCGCGCCGAGCGCGAGCGGCTGCTGGAGGTAGGGGCTCGCGAAGGTGTTGTCGACGACGAGGCGGACGCCGGCCTCGCGAGCGATCTGCGCGACCGCGGCGATGTCGGTGATGCCGAGCAGCGGGTTGGAGGGGGTCTCCACCCAGATCGCCTTCGTACGGTCGGTCAGCGCGGCCCGCACCGCCTCCGGGTCGGAGGTGTCGGCCACGGACCACTCCACGCCCCAGCGCGAGACGACCTTGGCGAAGAGGCGGAAGGTGCCGCCGTACGCGTCGTTGGGGATGACGACGTGGTCGCCGGGGCTGAGCAGCGTACGGAGCAGGCAGTCCTCGGCGGCGAGGCCGGACGCGAAGGCGAGCCCGCGGCGGCCGCCCTCCAGTGCGGCCAGGTTCTCCTCCAGGGCGGTACGCGTCGGGTTGGCGCTGCGGCTGTACTCGTAACCGCCGCGCAGGCCGCCGACGCCGTCCTGCTTGTAGGTGGAGACCTGGTAGATGGGCGGGACGACGGCGCCGGTGAGGGGGTCGGCGGTGTTGCCCGCGTGGATCGCCACGGTCTCGAAGTTCTGGGTGCTGTGCGAGTCACTCATGCGGCCTGAGCGTAGTGCGCGCACGGCCTGTTACGGAGGGTCGGTCCGGGTACGTCCGGGCAGGTTGGCCAATTGTCCGGCGCTTCTGGTTCGCTTGTGTCATGGAGATTCTCTGGTTCCTGTTCGCGGTGATCATGATCGGTGCGGTTCTCGGGCCCGTACTGCTGCGCAGGCGCGGCGGAATCCGGCAGGTGGCCCCGGGCTCGCCGGACGCCGCGGACCCGGAGAACTACGGCTTCCTGCGCCAGGAAGAGCTGGACATCCGCATGCCGGGGCCGGACGCCGACCTCCTGGAGGTCCTCGACCTCGTGCAGCGCACGCAGGAGTGGAAGGCGGCCTCGCAGCTGCTCGCGGGCACGGAGACGCACGGCGAGCGGCGGTGGCAGCGCGTGCAGGCGTTCGCGGGCGCCGCCTCCCTCGAACTGCAGCAGCGGCCCGGCGGCGTCAGCGACAGCCCCGGCGGGCAGTGGCTGCGGGTCTGGCGTGCGGAGGCGCCCAAGGACGCGGGCGGTGCGGCGGTGCACGCGGAGTTCCTCGTGCAGCAGGCGTGGCGCACGGCGGTGCAGGGGACGGACGAGTTCCGGATCATTCTGGAGGAGGCCAGGGAGGCGTGCGGGCAGGCGGCGCTGCTCTCCCCCGGCGACCCCGTCCCGTACATCGTCGAGCTCTCCATCGCGCGCGGACTGGCGTACTCCCGCGAGGAGTTCGAGCAGCTGTGGCTGAAGATCCTGGACCGCGCGCCCGCGCACATGGGCGCGCACCTGGCGGCGCTGCACTACTGGTGCGAGAAGTGGCACGGCTCGCGCGACCTCGCGTACGCCTTCGCGGAGGCGGCCGCGGCCCGCGCCCCCCGGGGCTCCCTGCTCGCCGCGCTCCCCCTCTTCGCGGTCTACGAGCACCTCCCCGAGGTCACCCTCGTCCGTGGCTTCTACGAGAGCCAGGTCGTCACCAAGGCCGTCGAGGGCGCCCTCTTCGCGGTGCACGCCGCCCGCCCGGACGACCCGATGCTGGCGCACGTCCGCCACCTCCTGGTCTTCTTCCTGGTCCGCGGCGAGCGCTGGGGCGAGGCCATGAACCAGCTGGTGCACGTGGACGGGCACGTCGGCGCGCTGCCCTGGACCCTGACCGAGGACCCGGCCGAGGGGTACGCGGTGTACCGCGCGCTCGCCGTCGCCGGTTACGAGGCGAACGGCGGCAGCCCGGCGACGCTCCCGCACTGACGGAATGCCGCGGCGGCCGCCCACGTTGACGTCGTAGACCCCTGTCACGCACGAGGAGAGACCCCATGATCTTCGGCCGCACGCCCGAGCTCCCCACCCCCGAGCAGGCCCTGAAGGGCCGGGCGACCCCGGAATTCGAGGTCCCCTCCCACCACACGGTCCTCGGCAACCCGCTGCTCGGCCCCTACCCCGCCGGCCTGGAGGTCGCCGACTTCGCGCTGGGCTGCTTCTGGGGCGCCGAGCGCAAGTTCTGGCAGACCCCGGGCGTCTGGACGACGTACGTCGGCTACCAGGGCGGCTACACGGAGAATCCCTCCTACGAAGAGGTGTGCTCCGGCCTGACGGGCCACACGGAGGCGGTCCGTGTCGTCTTCGACCCGGCCGAGGTCTCGTACGCCTCGCTCCTGAAGCTGTTCTGGGAGTCCCACAACCCCACGCAGGGCTTCCGCCAGGGCAACGACGTCGGCACGCAGTACCGCTCGGCGATCTACACGCACTCCCCCGCCCAGGCGGAGGCGGCGACCGCGTCCCTGGAGGCCTACCAGCAGGTCCTGACGGCCGCGCGCTACGGCACGATCACGACGACGGTCCTCCCCGCCGACACCCGCCCGCTGTGGCCCGCCGAGCCGTATCACCAGCAGTACCTGGACAAGAACCCCGACGGCTACTGCGGCATCGGCGGCACGGGCGCGGTCCTCGACGCCCCGTCGGAGACGAACTGGGGACGGGCTTGCCCCACGGGGATCGCGCCTGCCGGTGACTGAGGGCCCGGAGCGTCGCGGCGGCTTCGGTCCTCTTCCGCGACGTCAGGGGTGGCGTCCGCCCGCCCGCAGTTCCTCCGCGTGCCGGTTCAGGTCCTCGACCTGGGCGAGGGCGGTCTCCAGGTCGGCGAGCACGTCCCTGTACGTCCTCGCGTCCGCCGCGTGCTCCAGGCACCGGGTCACCAGCGCGTGCAGGACCTTGAGCTTGGCGTCGTAGGCCTCCACGTAGTCCGTGAGGGCCGTGTGCACCGGATGGGCGACGGCGTTGAAGAACACGCACACGCCCTCGCCGTCGCCGCCCTGAGCCAGCTCTCGGGCGCGTACGGCGACCCGGGACAGCCGTTCCCTGATCTCTTCCGGCGTCTCCCACGCCGGCGGGCCGTACGCCATGACGGTGAGGGGCTCCGATGCGGTCCGTCGCCGGCCTCTGCGCGTCCTGCCGCAGTCGAGGGACAGGGTCACTCGGTAGAAATCCCGCCCCCGGGTCGCCTCGCGCGCCACGAGGGAGACCAGGAACCGGTCCACGTCCCCGGCGGCCACCTGCTGGTTGACGCCGTGCGCGTAACTTCCCTCCCGCAGCGGGATGTCCACCTGGTAGGAAGCGCTGGGTCCGATCCTGCGCTCCCGCACGGGAAGGCGTGTCGTGATCGCCCCGCCGGGCAGGTCGACCACGAAGGGCGTGTCGAGCGCGGGGACGTACAGCAGGTGGGACAGCTCTACGCGCACCCGCCGTACGAGCCCTGTCTGTCCCCCACCGTTGCGCACGGCGACGTCCAGCACGGGGCGGTCCGGCGCCAGTTCGCCGACGATGAGCGCGTCGGCTCCTTGTTCGGCAGCCAACGCCCGCGCTTCGGCCACCAGGACCGTGTCCAGGGTGATCTCCCCGTCCAGTTTCCTTCTGGCCCGGAGAGTGGCCCATGCTCCGGCGCCCGCCGCCGCGAGACCGGCGACTCCCGCGATGACGGCATCCAGCACGCCTGTCCCCCCAGCTCTCGGACCGGTTCGGCAGCCTAACGGGCGCCACTGACAGAGCCACGGGCTCCGCGGGACAGTGCCCCTCTGCCCACAGCGAATCTGCCGCAAGCCGAGATCTCTGACAGCGGCGGACGCGTCGGGCAACAGTGAAGTCATGGCGCGGCGTTGGGGCCGCGGGACTTCTTGGAGGCGGCGTGATGGCAGGGAACGACAGTGGGTGGGACACGGTGGCGCGGCCGCGTGGGGAGGACGGGGATACCCCTCCCTCGCGGTTCGACGACCACCTGGCGGCGCAGCTGCTCAACCAGCGGATCGTGCTCCTCGGGACGCAGGTCGACGAGGTGTCCGCCAACCGCGTCTGCGCGCAGATGCTGTTGCTCTCGGCGGAGGACCCGAAGACCGACATCAGTCTGTACATCAACAGCCCGGGCGGCTCCGTCACCGCGGGGCTCGCCATCTACGACACGATGCGGCTCATCCCCAATGACGTCGCGACCCTCGCCATGGGGTTCGCCGCGAGCATGGGGCAGTTCCTGCTGAGCGTGGGGACGCACGGCAAGCGGTTCGCGCTGCCCAACGCGCGGATCATGATGCACCAGCCGTCCGCGGGCATCGGCGGCACCACCGCCGACATCGCCATCCAGGCGGAGAACCTGGAGTTCACCAAGCGGGCCATCGAGCGGATCACCGCCGAGCACACCGGCCAGAGCGAGGAGACGATCTCGCGGGACGGCGACCGGGACCGGTGGTTCACCGCCGAGCAGGCCAAGGAGTACGGGATGGTCGACCACGTCGTCCAGTCCCTGGAGGACGTGCGGCCCGCGGGGTCGAAGCGGCGCATCGGTCTGGGAATCTGAGCGAACGAGGGGACTGAACAGCATGAGCCAGTACACGATTCCGACCGTCGTCGAGCGCACTCCGCAGGGCGAGCGGGCGTACGACATCTACAGCCGCCTGCTCTCCGAGCGCATCATCTTCCTCGGGACGGAGATCGACGACGGCGTCGCCAACGTCGTCATCGCGCAACTGCTCCACCTGGAGTCGTCCGCCCCGGACCGCGAGGTCGCCCTCTACATCAACTCGCCGGGCGGCTCCTTCACTTCACTCATGGCGATCTACGACACCATGAGCTTCATCTCCGCGCCGATCTCCACCTTCTGCGTCGGGCAGGCCGCCTCCACGGCCGCCGTGCTGCTGGCGGGCGGCGACCCGGGGCGGCGGTTCGTGCTCGACCACGCGCGCGTGCTGCTCGGGCAGCCCGCGAGCCGCGGGCAGCAGGGGACCGTGTCCGACCTGAGCCTGCAGGCCAAGGAGATGCTGCGGATCCGGTCGCAGGTCGAGGAGGTCCTCGCCCGGCACACGCACCACGACGTGGCCACCCTGCGCGCCGACATGGACCGCGACAAGGTGTTCACCGCGCGGGAGGCCGTCGCGTACGGGCTCGCCGACGAAGTGCTCGGCCGGCGGGCGCTGCCCGTCGCCGCCTGAGGGCCGCAGGCGACCGGCAGAAAACCCGAGGTCAGGCCGCCAGGCGGACCTCGGCCCGGTACGACGCCCTGGCCGGCCTCGCGCGGGGAAGGCCGGCCAGCCGCGTCTGGGCCAGGGACAGCAGATCGGGCAGGCCGAGACCGAGGGCACGGGCAGCGGCCGCGAGGACCTCGGAGGAGGCCTCCTTGCGGCCGCGCTCCAGCTCGGAGAGGTAGGGCATGGAGATCCGGGCGGCGTCCGCCACGTCCTTGAGCGTGCGCTCCTGGGCGAGGCGCTCGCGGCGCAGGACGTCACCGACGACGTCCCGCCAGAGGGGCTCCTTGGCCGCCGTCTCCTGCGCGCCCGGAGGGCGCAGGGGAATCACGCGGACCGCGCTCGGCCTCGGCTCGCGCCCCGGCGACTTCTGCGACTTCTGCGGCTCTTGTGCCTCGTGGCTGCTCACTCCCCCAGCCTAGGAGCCGCAGCGCCACCGGGGCAGCACGCGGCGTTCCGCCGGGCGCGAAATCCCGGCTCCGGGAGCGCTACTTCGGCGACGAGCCCACCGACGACGCGTCCCGGCCCCAGCTGGCGAGCAGCCGCAGCCCCTGCGCCGACGCCGAGTCCGGCTCCGCGTGGTACATCAACAGGGACTGGTCGCAGTCGTCCGGCAGCTTCAGCGTCTCGAACGACAGCGTCAGATCGCCCACCAGCGGATGGTGCATGCGCTTGACGCCGTGGCCCTTCTCCCTGACGTCGTGCGTGGCCCACAGCCCTCTGAACTCCTCGCTCTTCACGGAGAGTTCGCCGACCAGCGCGGACAGCTCGGGGTCGTTGGGGTAGCAGCCCGCGTCCATGCGCAGGTAGCTGACGATGTCCGAGGCCTTCTTGTCCCAGTCCACGAAGAGGTCGCGCGAGCGCGGGTCGAGGAAGCAGATGCGCGCCCAGTTCCGGTCGGCCGGCGCGAGCCGTCCCCAGTCGCCGAAGAGCGCCGCCGCGAGCGCGTTCCAGCCGAGGATGTCCGTGCGGCGGCCCACCACGTACGCGGGCACGGTCTGGATGGTGTCGAGGAGCTGCTGCAGCGCGGGCCGCATGTGCTGCTGGCGCACCGCCCGCTTCTTCTTGAGCGCCTTCGGCTTCGCCAGGCGCGTCAGGTGGGCATGCTCGGCGTCGGTGAGGCGCAGGGCGCGCGCGATGGCGTCGAGCACCTCGCCGGAGACGTTGCGGCCGTTGCCCTGTTCGAGCCGGGTGTAGTACGCGACGGAGACCCCGGCGAGCTGGGCGAGCTCCTCGCGGCGCAGGCCGGGCACCCTGCGGTGCCGCCCGAAGTCCGGCAGACCCACGTCCTGGGGCTGCAGCCGTGCCCTGCGGGTGCGCAGGAACTCACTCAGCTCCGCCCGACTGTCGAGGAGCGCGGGATTCTCGTCCATGCTTCCCAGTATCCAGGCTCGCTTCCCGGTATCCAGGCGCGTACGTCCCTGAGCCTGACCCCGCCAGTGGTAGGCACAGTGGTCGTAGGCAGAACGGGTGTCTGGGCGAATGCCCAGGTCAGTGGCAGCCTCGATGACATGACTGAGCAGATCACCACCGTTTCCGCCTACGCCGCTCCCGCCCCCGAGGCGCCCCTGGAGCGGACCACCGTGCCGCGCCGCGCCGTCGGCGAGTTCGACGTCCTGATCGACATCAAGTACGCCGGTATCTGCCACTCGGACATCCACCAGGCCCGTGACGGCTGGGGCGAGGGCATCTACCCGATGGTGCCCGGCCACGAGATCGCCGGAGTCGTCACCGAGGTCGGCCCCGGTGTCAGCAAGTTCACCGTGGGTGACCGCGTCGGCGTCGGCTGCATGGTCGACTCCTGCCGCGAGTGCGAGAACTGCAAGTCCGGCCTGGAGCAGTACTGCGTCAAGGGCAACATCCCGACCTACAACGGCATCGGCAAGGACGGCGAGCCGACCTACGGCGGTTACTCCACGCACATCGTCGTGGACGAGGCGTTCACCGTCCGCATCCCCGAGGGGATCTCGCTGGACGTCGCCGCGCCGCTGCTGTGCGCCGGCATCACCACGTACTCCCCGCTGCACCGCTGGAACGCGGGCCCCGGCAAGAAGGTCGCCGTGGTGGGCCTCGGCGGTCTCGGCCACATGGCCGTCAAGATCGCGCACGCCATGGGCGCCGAGGTGACCGTGCTCTCGCAGTCCCTGCGCAAGAAGGACGACGGCCTGCGGCTCGGCGCCGAGCACTACTACGCGACCAGCGACGAGGCCACCTTCGAGCAGCTCGCGGGCTCCTTCGACATGATCCTCTCGACGGTGTCCGCGCCGCTGCCGCTGGACAAGTACCTCGGCCTGCTGCGTTCGGAGGGCGCCTTCGTGAACGTGGGCGCCCCGGAGGAGCCGGTCTCCCTCAACCTCTTCTCGGTGATCGCCGGCGGCAAGACCCTCGCGGGCTCCATGATCGGCGGCATCCAGGAGACGCAGGAGATGCTGGACTTCTGCGCGGAGCACAAGCTCGGCTCGGAGATCGAGCTGATCCGTGCCGACCAGATCAACGAGGCGTACGAGCGGGTCCTCGCCAGCGACGTGCGCTACCGCTTCGTGATCGACACGGCGACGATCTGAGCGACCTGACTCGAACGCGGTGCGCCATGGGGCCTAGGCCCCATGGCGCACCGTTTCGTCGTCCCCGTGACCGATACGGCGGACGGACCTCCCGGCCTACCGTTGTCCACATCAGCGACGGCCGGACAGCCGGCAGGAAACGGCCAGCAGGAGGTCACACGATGTCGATCGAGTTGAACCACACCATCGTCGCCGCCGAGGACAAGAAGGCGTCCGCCCAGTTCCTCGCGGACATCCTGGGCCTCGAGGTCGGCCCGCCGTACGGCCCCTTCATCCCGGTGGAGATCCCCAACGGCGTCACCCTCGACTACTACGACGGCGACCAGGGCGCCTTCGCCCCGCAGCACTACGCCTTCCTGGTCTCCGACGCCGAGTTCGACCAGATCTTCGAGCGCATCAAGAGCCGCGGCCTCACCTACTGGGCCGACCCGTACCACCGGCGCGCCGGCGAGATCAACACGAACGACGGCGGCCGGGGCCTCTACTGGGACGACCCCAACGGCCACAACCTGGAGATCATCACCAAGCCGTACGGCAGCGGCGCCTGAGCCAGGAGCAACGAACGACGCGGCGCCGAGGGGATTCTGGCGGTACGTGACCGTCAGTCCCCCCGGCGCCGCGCCGGGGTCAGTCGACCCAGCTCACTGACAACGCGTCAGGACGGCAACCTCACTTGCCGTAGTACGCGTTGTAGATCGACAGCGTCGACTTGTTGCCCTTCTTGTCCGCGATCTTGGCGTGGAACGAGATCGCCTTGTCCTTCGCGGGGTTCTTCACGGAGATCTTCCCGTTGGTGACCGTGGCCTTCTTCCAGGTCTGGCCGTAGTCGTAGGAGACGTACACGGCCAGGGACTTGAGGTTGGCACCGGCCGCCGAGCCGAGGACCTTGACCGGCACGGACTGCTTCTCGCCGGCCTTCGCCCTGCTCCACAGGTCGACCGCCGGGCTGAACCGCGCCGCGGAGACGGGGAGCTTGGCGTTGTCCACCTTCTTGGAGCGGAACGAGAAGCTCGCGTCGACGCGCGTGGTGGCCGCGCCGATCCGCACGCTGCGCTTCACGGACGTGGTCAGCCGGTACGCGGCGTCGCCCGAGGGCACCTTGAACGACTTGTCGCCGGCCAGCGGGTCGTCGTTCTCGCCGACCTTGGTGCCGTTGCGGTACAGGATCGTCTTCACCGACGAGTACAGCGAGTAGCCGACGTGCGTCTGGCCGTCCGCGTAGAGCGGGAGGTAGCCCGCGATCTCGTTGCCCCGCCGGAAGACGCCGTACGCACCGCCGATGCGCGGGCCGAAGACGGCCGTGTTGAACGTCTTCTCGTAGGTCTTGCCCGCCTCGAAGGTCTGCGGGGTGCCCAGCGAGTAGCCCGCCTCGGTCGTCGGGAAACCGTCCTCGTCCGGCTGGCCGAACTGCTCGAACTCCAGGCCCCACTTGACCTTGTCCCCGGTGGAGACGTGGATCGTACGGGTGGTGGGCAGCTTCGTGGGTACGCCGACGGTCCAGGAGCCCCCGGTCGCGGGCAGTTCACCCGACGCGCGCAGCGAACCGGACTTGCCGCGCGTGGAGGCGCCCAGACCGGCCTTGACCGTGGAGAGCTCCGAGGCCTTGTAGTGCTTGGTGTAGCCGGTGGCGACCTGCTTCACCGGGCCGCCCGCGAGGGTGTTGTACTCGGTGGTGTCGCCCTTGGTCCAGACGGCCGCCCACTGCTGGCTGACCTTGACGCCGGTCGGGACGGGCCCGACGGCGCCGGTGCGGAAGTTCTTGAACTCGTCGAGCAGCCAGCCGTAGCCGCTGGCGAGGTCCGCCGTCGACACCGTGTACTCGGGCGCGGCGAGCACGCCCTTGACGTCGGTGGCGGGCACGGTGACGTCGACCGGCTTGGCGGTCCGCGCGTCGACCGTCACCGTGGTGTTCTTGGTGACGTCGAGCTTCGGCTGGGCCAGCCAGTCGATGCCCTTGGAGATGTCCTCCAGGTCGACCAGGACGTTCGAGTTGAGGATGTAGGACCCCTTGGGCACCCGGACCTTGACGGTGCCGGACGCGTCGTAGGGCGACAGGTCCACGCCGGTGGCCGTGCCGGTGATGCCCTGCAGCGAGGCGTCATAGTTCTTCGTCGGCTGCCCGTCACGGCCGAGGTACTTCAGCGTGACGTCGTACGACTCCACCTCGCGGTCGACCGCGGCGGCGGTGCGCACGGACTGGCCGCCGCCGTTCGCCACGACGTACGCGGAGTACGCGCCGTCGACCGTGCCGCCCAGCTTGGAGTCGGCGGTCAGGTCGACGGAGGCGGTGCCGCCCGCGGGGACGGTGACCTTCTTCGCGCCGAGCGTGAAGAACCCGGCCGGGGCCGGACGGCCCTTGGGGTCGGTGGCGGTCGCCGTCAGGTCGAGGGTGATCTCGTCCTTGCCGAGGTTGCGGTAGGTCACCTTCTTGGTGACCGGCTTGTCGTCGGTGTGCGGCCACTGCTGCGTACCGAAGCTCACCGACACCGGGTCGGCGATGACGGTCTGCTTGATGGCCTTGTCGACGGCGATCCGGCCGGAGCCCTGCTGGAACGCCGTGTACGCGCCGCCCTTGGTGGAGCCGGTGAGGGCGCCCTTGAGCTCGGGCTGCTTCCAGTCGGGGTGCTGCTGCTTGAGCAGGGCGGCGGCGCCCGCGACGTGCGGGGTCGCCATCGACGTACCGGAGATCGTCAGATAGCCCTCGGGCTTCTGGCCGACCTCCTTCTCGATGACGGAGCCGGGCGCCGCGGCGGCCGTGATGTCCACGCCGGGCGCGGTCACGTCGGGCTTGATGGCGCCGTCGCCGAGGCGCGGGCCCTGGCTGGAGAAGTCCGCGAGCTTGTCGTTGTCGTCGACCGCGCCGACGGTCAGGGCGGCGTCCGCGCTGCCGGGCGAGCCGATCGAGCCGGGCGTGCCGTCGTTGCCCGCGGCGATCGCGAACAGGATGCCCTTGTCCTTGGAGAGCTTGTCGACCTGCGCTTCGAGGGGGTCGACACCGGGGGTGTCGCCGCCGCCGAGGCTGAGGTTGACGACGTCGGCGCCCTCGGTGGCCGCCCAGTCCATGGCGGCGATGATGCCGGAGTCGTCGCCGTAGCCGTCGTCGCCGAGGACCTTGCCGTTGAGGAGCTTGGCGCCGGGCGCGACGCCCTTGAACTTGCCGCCGGACTTGGCGCCCGTGCCGGCCGCGATGGATGCGACGTGGGTGCCGTGACCGTAGTGGTCCTTGGCGGTGGGCGACTGCGAGAAGTTCTTCTCGGCGATCACCTGGTCCTTGAGGTCCGGGTGGGTGGTGTCGACGCCGGTGTCCAGCACGGCGATCTTGACGCCCTTGCCGTCGTACCCGGCGGCCCAGGCCTTGTCGGCGCCGATCTGCTTGACGCTCTTGTCGAGGCTCGCCTTGCGGACGCCGTCCAGCCAGACGTGGCTGATGCCGGACGCCGCGGTGCGGGCGCCTTCCTTGCCGCTGGTGAGCGCGGTCCACAGGTCGGCCGCGTCCCGCGCGGGCGTGGTGACGGCGTCGGCGTTCAGCGACTTCAGGGTCCGGCGGACCGTGGTGTCGCCCGCGGCGCGGACGTCGGCCTTGGCGCCGCTCGCGGCGCCCTGGTAGCCGACGATGACCTTGAGGCCGTTCTTCTGGGCCGCACGGTTGCGCTTCTTGTTCAACTCCGTGACGTCGAACAGGCGTCGGTCGACCTTGCCGTCGGCTATCAGGCGCCGCGCGTCGGCGGGTATCAGCAGCGTGTGGCCGCCGATGCGCCGCAGCTGTACGGGTATGTGCTCCCGTCCCTCGGCGCGGTCGAGCCCGATCACGCGGCCGCCGGAGTCGAGGACGGCCCGGTCGCCGGTGATCAGCGTGAGGCGGGTCGTGCCGGTGGACTTGCCGACCGGGCCCCCCGCCGCGACCGTCCGTCCCGCGGTGGCCGGGTCCGCGGATGCCGGGCTGGTCATGCCCGCCGCGAGGGCCACGGCCACCGCCGCGGCGACACCGGCCCCGTACGCTCTTTTCACTTGTCTGTGCAAGTCTCCCCCTGGAGGTTAAGGGGCATCCGCCCCTCGGACGTCGAAGTATGCCGAGGCGTGAACACCTGCTCAATAGTGAGACAGAAGTGCGGAGTTGGTGCGACCGAAATTCATTCCGCCGTTACGCGAAAACGGCCCGTACCCCCCTCGGGGGTACGGGCCGCTGTCGTGCTCGATGACGACCGTGGGCCGTGGATCAGACCGGATCAGACGGCGGAACCGGCCTTCCACTGCGCCCAGTCCATGTTCCAGCCGTTGAGGCCGTTGTCCGGCGCGACGACCTTGTCGCCGGTGTTGCGGACGTCGACGACGTCACCGGTGATGGAGTTCTCGTAGAACCAGGAGCCCGGGGTGCTCTTGTCGTTCGCGCCCTTGGCGTCCTGCAGGCCGATGCAGCCGTGGCTGGTGTTGGCGCCGCCGAAGATCGAGGGCGAGCCCCAGTAGTTGCCGTGGATGAACGTGCCGGAGTTCGACAGGCGCATGGCGTGCGGTACGTCCTTGATGTCGTACTCGCCCTTGCCGTCGCCGTCCTTGAAGCCGACGGTGGCGCCGTCCATGCGGGTCTCCTTGAACTTCTCGGAGATCACCATCTTGCCGTTGTACGTCTTGTTCTGGGGCGAGCCCGCGGAGATCGGAATGGTCTTCACGACCTTGCCGTCCCGCATGACCTTCATCTGCTTCGTCTTGGCATCGACGATGGAGACCTGGTTGCGGCCGACCTTGAACTGCACGGTCTTCTGCTGTACGCCGTAGACGCCGTCGGCGCCCTCGACGCCGTCGAGGTTCAGCTTCAGCGTGACCGTGGAGTTGCCCTTCCAGTAGTCCTCGGGGCGGAAGTCCAGGCGGTTGTTGCCGAACCAGTGCCCGACGATCTCCTGCCCGCCGGTGGAGGACACCTTGACCGCGGACTGGACTTCCTTCTTGTTGGTGATCGCCTTGTCGAAGTTGATCGACACGGGCATGCCGACACCGACCGTGGAGCCGTCCTCGGGGGTGAAGTTCCCGATGAAGCTGTTGGCCTTCGAGACGGTCGTGAACGCCGAGTTCTCGTGCGCCTTGCGGCCCTCGGAGTCCTCGGCGGTCGCCGAGATCTTGTACTTGGTGGCGCGCTCGAGCTGGCCGGTGGGCTTCCAGCTCTTCTTGTCCGCGGCTATCTGCCCCTTGACGGCGGTGCCGCCGTCGGCGGGCGTCATCGTCACCTCGGTGAGGGTGCCCTCGCTGACGGTGACCTTGGCCGCGCTGTTGATGCTGGCGTTGTCGGAACCGTTCTTCGGCGCGATCTCGATCCGGGCGGCGGAGGACTTCTTGGCCGCCGCCTCGTCGACCTGGTTCTGCGACTCCTTGCCGCCCGAAGCCTTGTCGCCGTCGTCGCTGCTGCACGCCGAGAGCACGAGCACGCCGCCCACGAGGGCGGACACGGCTGCGACGCCCTTGCGTCCGGGCCCGAGCTTGCGACGCCTACTGTCCGTCATCACACGCATCTCCATAGTTGCCGAATCCCCAAGTCAACCCCCGAGAGTCCCCCGTAACCCCGCATAACGTCCTGCCCGGTTCGTCCCGTTCCACTATCGCGAAGAGTGTGGGGAACACCACGTTCGCGGTACTGGACTGACCCCGGCCGACCACCGTGCACGGTGAGACGACTGAACCCCGGGCGGCGGTTGCTGCCCGGGGTTCCCGTTTCCGGATTCTTCAATCCGGGCTACAGCTCGTCGTCCTCGCCGTCATCATCCTCGTCCGGCTCCCAATCCGGCGAATCGGGGTCGTAGTCGATCATCTCGCTGCTCCACGAGGCCTGCGTGAGCTCGGTCCCGGGCACCTGGCTGACCAGGTCGAAGGGGTCCACGAGGTAGGCAAGCGCCTCGGCGACGTCCTCCTGTACGGCGGCCTCGGCGTGCGCCCGCTCCTCCGAGGGCATCTGCTCGTCCTCGGCGATGTGACCGAGCGCCGCCGCGGTCAGCTTCTCGGCGTCACCGACCTCGACGACCATTTCGACCCTGAGCCGCACAAACCGTGATGTCTCGTCTCCACTCATACGACGGAGCGTACGGCCCTCCGACCTCGCGACTTTCCCGCGACCCGCACCTTTCATTAGCATCGCCCCACACGGCCAATTCGCCAGCGCCACAAGGGGGATCCGATTCCGTGTCCGCACGTCGATCATTGCTGACCACAGCCGCTGCCGGAGCCCTGCTCGGCGCCCTGTGCTTCGTCCCCTCCGCGAACGCGACGTCCCCCGCGCCGCACGACACCCACGCCTCGACCTCCTCCGCTTCGGCCTCCTCCGCTTCGGCCTCCTCCGTCTCGGCCTCCTCCGTCTCGGCCTCCTCGGTCTCGCACCACGAGACGACGGCCACGGGTCGCCTCGCGGAGACGGGCACGGGCTTCGACACGACTCCGTATGTGATCGGTGGGACGGCGTTCCTGAGTCTTGGGGCGGGGTTCGTGGTGTTTTCGGTGCGCAGGGAGCGGGGTGGTGGGGGCGCGGCGTACTGAGCGGGGGCCTGCGTGCGCGGGCGGATCCGCGCCTGCGGTGGGGCGGTGTCTTTGATGGTTGCCGGGGCCGCCCGGTTTTTAGCGGAGTGTGGCGCCTCCGGGCCGGCAGTAAAGGGCGCTCCTACGTCGCGTCGGCTGCGCCGATTCCGCTGCGCTCCACCCTTGACTCCCGTCCCTCCACCGCACGTTGACTTTGACCCGGACGGCCAGGGGTGGGACCCACGGGACTGCCTACGGGGAGCATTCCCTTTCGCTGCCGGGTGCGGACCGGCCCATCGTGGGTGCGGGCTACGGGAGGCGCTCGGCCCGCTACCCCGGCTTCGCCGCTCGGGTCATCGGCTCTCGCTGCCGGGTGCGGACCGGCCCATCGTGGGCGGGGGCCTCGGTGCGCGCTCGGCCAGCCGCCCGGCTCCGCCGCTCGGGTCATCGGCTCTCGCGGCCGAGTGCGGACCGGCCCATCGTCCGTGGCCGTCACCGTCACGGCCCGGTCAGCCGCACCCGGGAACCTACTTTGGAAAAGTTGCGAAGCAAGACGGCGCGCGCCCCCCGGCCACACCCCACGCGCCCTCCCCAAGACCACCCATCAGGGGGGTGCTCCACCCGAAGAGCCAACATGACTGGGGGCGCAGTGCGCATGCCGGGGGGGGCGCGCGGCAGTCTGCTTCGCAACTTTCCCAAAGTTGATGGCCCGGAGGGCCAGTGCCGGTGCCGGTCCGCCGGGCCGGAGCCAATTCCTTCCGGCGGCGCACGGCGCATTCGCCATCGAGGGGGGCGCGCGGCGTCTCGATTCGCAACTTTCCCAAAGTAGGTTCCCGGGAGCGGTGAATCGCCTGTGCGGCGGCGCCTCCGCGTGTGGCGTCCGGGCACGATGGGCCGGTCCGCACCCGGCAGCGAGAGTCGATGGCCCGAGCGGCGAAGCCGGGGCAGTGGGCCGAGCGCCTTCCGTAGCCTGCGCTCACGATGGGCCGGTCTGCACCCGGCAGTGAAGGTGATGGCCCGAGCGGCGTGGCCGGGCGGCTGGCTGAGCCTCGACTGTGGCGTTGGCGCACGATGGGCCGGTCCGCACCCGGCGATGAAAGGGAATGCTCCCCGTAGGCAGTCCCGTGGGTCCCACCCCTGGCCGTCCGGGTCAAAGTCAACGTGCGGTGGAGGGACGGGAGTCAAGGGTGGAGCGGAGCGGAATCGGCGGAGCCGACGCGTAGCGCAGCGGAGCGCCCTTTACTCCCGGCCCGGAGGCGCCACACTCCGCTAAAAACCGGGCGGCCCCGGCAAGCCCTCAACGTCCCCGGCCCACCAAAGGTCACCCCCACCCGCCCCCCGCTCATAGCCCCCGCAACCCCGCCGCAACAGCCCCCGCAAGCCTCCCCACATACCCCTCGGAGAGTTCCGCACGCACCACCACAGACCGCCAGTACAACGGCCCGGAGACGAGGTCGAGCGCCAGGGACTCGTCGGCCCCGGCTCGCATCTCGCCCCGCTCCACGGCAGCCCGCACGATGCCGTTCGCGACGCCGTACTGCCCCTCCCGCAGCGCCTTCTGCAGCGCCTCCGCGATCTCGGGGTTACGGGCCGCCTCGGCCTGCAGGTCCGGGATGACCTGGGAGGCGATCGGGTGGCGCAGGGCGCGCGAGGTCACCTCGTAGAGGAGGCGCAGGTCTCCCTCCAGGGAGCCGGTGTCCGGGGCCGGCAGGCCCTGTACCGCTATGGCCGAGACCAAGTCCAGCACCAAATGCAGCTTGGACCGCCAGCGGCGGTAGACGGCGGTCTTGCCGACGCCCGCGCGGCGGGCGATGCCCTCGATCGACATGCGCGCGTACCCCACAGAGGCGAGTTCCTCGAAGACGGCGGACCGGATGGCCTCGGTCACGTCCTCGCGGAGCACGGCCGCTCCGGCGGGGGCCCTGCGGCGCGGCTGTTCACCTGCTGGCCTGCTCGTCGTCATACGGACAGCATAAAGCGCGACGACGATACGGTTGCGTCCCGACGTAACGCGCCCTACTCTCGGCGTTGCGACGATACGGGACCGTCCCGACGTAACCTGACGTTCCCGCCGTACGCGTCCCGCTTCCCCTAGCGAAAGCAGCGGATGTGAGCCAGGCCCTCGACACACCGCCTCCCACGTCGCCCGCCCCGGCGACCCCCACGCCCGCCGCCGGCCCCCCGGCGCCGGCCCCCTCCGCCGCCGAGCTCGCCGCCCGGTACGGCCTGACCGTCAGCGGCGCCCGCCCCACCCTGCCCGCCTACGTGCGGCAGCTGTGGCAGCGCCGCCACTTCATCACCGCCTTCGCGACCGCCAAGCTGACGGCCCAGTACAGCCAGGCCAAGCTCGGCCAGGTCTGGCAGGTGATGACGCCGCTCCTGAACGCGGCGGTCTACTACTTCATCTTCGGCGTGCTCATGGACACCAAGCGCGACGTCGAGGACTACGTCCCCTTCCTCGTCACCGGCGTCTTCGTCTTCACCTTCACCCAGCAGTCCGTGATGGCGGGGACCCGCGCGATCTCCGGCAGCCTCGGGCTCGTGCGCGCCCTGCACTTCCCGCGCGCCGCACTGCCCGTCTCGTACTGCCTGCAACAGCTCCAGCAGCTGCTGTTCTCCATGTGCGCGCTGCTCGTGATCCTGCTCTGCTTCGGCGTCCCGCCCACGGCGTCCTGGCTCCTGGTGGTCCCGGTCCTCGCGCTGCAGTTCACGTTCAACACCGGTCTGGCGCTGGTCATGGCGCGGCTCGGCAGCAGGACGCCGGACATCGCGCAGCTGATGCCGTTCGTGCTGCGGACCTGGATGTACGTGTCCGGGGTGATGTGGAGCATCGAGGCCGTCCTCAAGGACCAGAACCTGCCGCACGCGGTCAAGGTCCTCCTGGAGTCCAATCCGGCCGCCGTCTACATCGACCTGATGCGGTTCGCCCTGATCGACAGCTTCCAGCGGGACCAGCTCCCGCACCACGTGTGGGCCTGGGCCCTGGGCTGGGCACTGCTCGCAGGCATCGGCGGGTTCATCTACTTCTGGAAGGCAGAGGAGACGTACGGACGTGGCTGACACCGAGAAGCACACCGCCCCCACCGTCATCGTCGACCAGGTCGACATCGTCTACCGCGTGCACGGCGCGGGCGCCACGGCAGGACGCGGCAGCGCCACCGCCGCGCTCGGCCGCATCCTCAAGCGCGGCAAGGGCGAATCCGGCGGCGTACGCACGGTGCACGCCGTCAGGAACGTGTCCTTCACCGCGCACAAGGGCGAGGCCATCGGGCTGATCGGCACCAACGGCTCGGGCAAGTCGACCCTGCTCAAGGCCGTCGCCGGGCTGCTCCCCGTCGAGCACGGCCGGATCTTCACCGACGGCCAGCCCTCGCTGCTCGGCGTGAACGCGGCGCTGATGAACGACCTGACCGGCGAGCGCAACGTCCTCCTCGGCGGCCTGGCGATGGGCATGTCCCGCGAGCAGGTCAGGGACCGCTATCAGGAGATCGTCGACTTCTCCGGGATCAACGAGAAGGGCGACTTCATCACGCTTCCGATGCGCACGTACTCCTCTGGCATGTCGGCGCGGCTCCGCTTCTCCATCGGCTCCGCCAAGGACCACGACGTGCTCCTGATCGACGAGGCCCTGGCCACCGGCGACCGCTCCTTCCAGAAGCGCTCCGAGGCCCGCATCCGCGAGCTGCGCAAGCACGCGGGCACGGTCTTCCTGGTCAGCCACAACAACAAGTCGATCCGCGACACCTGCGACCGCGTGCTCTGGCTGGAGCGCGGCGAGCTGCGCATGGACGGCCCCACGGCGGACGTACTGAAGGAGTACGAGACGTTCACGGGTGGCGGCAAGGGGTAGCCGCGCCCCGTAGCCCCGTCCCGTGCCCTGAGCCGTCGGGCCTATCCCTTTTGTCGCATCAATACGCAGATCCTTACACTATGGGAGCGTTTAGCAACAGAAGGAGTGCGCGTGCAGCCACGGCTGAGTGTTGTCGTCCCCGTCTACAACGTCGAGCTCTACCTCGACGAGTGCCTGGAGTCCCTGGCCGCCCAGACGTTCCAGGACTTCGAAGTGATCATGGTCGACGACGGGTCGACGGACGGCAGCGCTGCCCTCGCCAAGGCCTTCGCGGCGGCCGATCCGCGCTTCCGGCTCATATCCCAGGAGAACCGGGGCCTGGGGGCGGCGCGCAACGCGGGCGTGCGGGAGATGTCCCCGGACAGCGAGTACCTGGCGTTCGTGGACAGCGACGACACCCTGCCCAGCACGGCGTACGCGCTGCTGATCGAGACGCTCGACGAGACGGGCTCGGACTTCGCGGCGGGCAACGTGACCCGCTTCCGCTCCGCCGGGCACGTGCAGTCCCCCGTGCACCGCGTGCCCTTCGCCGCGACCCGGCTGCGCACCCACGTATCGAAGTTCCGGCCGCTGCTGACCGACCGCACCGCCTGGAACAAGGTCTACCGCCGCTCCTTCTGGGAGAAGCACGGGCTCGCGTACCCGGAGGCGATGCTCTACGAGGACGCCCCCGTCAGCGTCCCCGCGCACTACCTCGCCGACTCCGTGGACGTCCTGAGCGAGCCGATCTACAACTGGCGCGAGCGGGAGATCGGCGAGCGGTCCATCACGCAGAACCGCACCAACCCGCAGGGTCTGATCGACCGCGTGAAGTCGATCCGCATGGTGCGCGAGTTCATGCTCGCCCACATCGACGACGACCCGGTGTACGCCGAACACCTCAAGGTCTACGACCACAACGCGCTCGCCGAGGAGATCCCCCTCTTCTGGAAGGTGCTGCCCGGCTCGGACGCCGCCTACCAGGAGGCGTTCCTGGAGCACGTGGGCCGCCTGGTCCGCGAGATCGGCCAGGACGCGGTGCGCGCCCTGCACGTCCCGCACAAGCTGAAGCTGTACCTGACCGTGCACCGCCGCATGGACGAGCTGATCGCGCAACTGGAGTTCGAGAAGGAGCACCCCGGCTCGCTCCCCGTCTCCGGGACGCTGCACCCGAAGGCCGACTACCCCTTCCTCGACCCGGCCGACCCCGTACCCGACGCGATCCTCCGCCTCGACCAGGAGCTGCGGCTGCGCAGCCGCCTCGACGAGGCCGCCTGGCACGACGACAAGCTGTGGCTTTCCGGCTGGGCGTTCGCCCGCCAGATCGGCGCCGAGTCACGGAGCAAGGCGCTCAAGTCGCTGATCCTGAAGGAGAAGGGCAGCCGCCGCACGGTCCTGGTACCGGCGCGCAGCCACCTCGACCCGGAGGCGACGGTGGCCTCCGGCGCCGAGTTCCGGCACGCCGACTGGGCGGGCTTCGCCGCGGTGGTGAACCCCTCGCGCCTGCGCCACCGCGGCAAGTGGGTCGACGGTCTGTGGCGGGTGCGGATAGCCGTGGCCGGCACCGGCTCCACGCCGCGGCGCGGTCCGCTGCACGGCGCGGGCACGGGCTCCGGCCAGACGCCGCCCGCGCACTGGGTCACCGAGGACGTCCGTGTCGCCCCGCAGATCCAGGACGGCGAGCTGGCCATCCGCGTGGAGACGGCGCACGCCCGCGCCCTCGAGGTCCGTACCGAGGGCTCCCACCTCCTCGTACGCGGCATCCTGCGCACCGCCCCCGAGGGCGAGCCCCGCCTGCGCATGCGCCACCGCGAGTCCGGCACCATCCTCACCGTGCCGCTGGACCTGGGCGCCCCGCAGGACGGCCGCGTCCCCTTCACGGCGCCGGTCGACACGGCGGCCCTGCGGGACGTCCGCGAGGAGCACGAACGGCTCCGCCCGACCCAGGCGGAACGCTCGATCGCCCGCTGGGACATGTCGGTCGAGGTCGTCGACTCCACCGGCGCCGAGCCCACGTCGACCCGCCTGGCCCTGATCCTGGACGACCGCGAGGGGTTCTCTGGCGCTCAGTTCGCGCAGGCGGACACCACCCGTACCGTCTACGCCCGGCGCAGCCCGGGAGGCTACCTCCAGCTCTGCGACCAGCCCGTCCAGCCCCTGGTCGACCGCGTCTCCGTGGCCCCCGACGGCACCGTCACCCTCACCGGCAGCTACCCGGCGCCCGGCACCCACGCCCTGGACCTCGTGCTGCGCCAGACCTGGTCGGGCCACGAGTACACGTTCCCCGCGAAGGCGGTGGACGGCCGGTTCGAGGCGGCCTTCGTACCCGCGCCCACCTACCGCTACGCGGGCGCGACCCCGCTGCGCGCGGGATTCTGGTGGCCCTCCGTGCAGAAGCCGGACGGCTCCCGCACCGCCGTCCAGCTCGCCCCGCCCGTCCATGCGAGCCTCCCCCTGGAGGTGGCGGCGCACGGCAAGCGCGTGGAGCTGCAGGCCCGCCAGTACGACCAGCTGGCGCTGATGGCCCACTCCGAGCTGCGCCCCGAGGAGCGCAGCCGCTACCGCCAGACCCGGCTCCGCACGGAGGCCTACCCGGCCGCCCGCCACGAGCCGCTGCGCGAGACCGTCCTGTACGACGTCTTCGGCGGCCGCATGTACGGCGACTCGCCCCGCGCCATCCACGAGGAGATGGTCCGCCGCGCCCTGCCCGTCGACCACCTGTGGGTCGTCAAGGACGGCCAGTGCGAGGTCCCGGCCACCGCGAAGGCCGTCCGCGTGCACAGCCCCGAGTACTACGAGGCGATGGCCCGCTCCCGCTACATCGTCGGCAACACGCACTTCCCGCGCTGGCTGGAGCGGCGCGAGGGCCAGCAGATCATCCAGACCTGGCACGGCACCCCGCTCAAGCGCATCGGCTTCGACTTCGACAACGACCACTTCGCGAGCACCCAGTACCTCCAGGACCTGGACCGCGAGCGCCACCAGTGGACGATGCTGCTCTCCCCCAACCGGTTCAGCACGCCGATCATGCGCAGCGCCTTCCGGTTCGGCGGCGACGTGGACGGCGAGCTCCTGGAGGCCGGCTACCCGCGCAACGACGTGCTGCTCGCACCCGACCGCGCCGAGCGCGCCGAGAAGGTGCGCCGGGCGCTCGGCCTGCCCGAGGGCAAGAAGGTCGTCCTGTACGCGCCGACGTGGCGCGAGGACAAGCAGCGCCACCGCGGCGGCTTCCTGCTCGACCTGCGCATCGACCTGGCGAAGGCGCGCGCCGAGCTCGGCGAGGACCACGTGCTCCTCGTCCGGCCGCACGCGCACATCGTGGAGCCGGTGCCGGGCGCGGGTGACGGCTTCGTGTGGGACGTGGCGGGCTACCCGGACATCATGGACCTGCTCCTGATCGCCGACGTCCTGATCACCGACTACTCCTCGGTGATGTTCGACTTCGCCGTGACGGGCCGCCCGATGCTGTTCTTCACGTACGACCTGGAGCACTACCGTGACCGGCTGCGCGGCTTCTACTTCGACTTCGAGGAGCGCGCGCCGGGGCCGCTGGTGCCGACGTCCGACGCGCTGATCGCCGCGCTGCGGGACCTCGACGCGACGAGCGAGCCGTACCGGGAGGCGTACGAGGCGTTCCGCGCCGAGTTCTGCGACCTGGACGACGGCGAGGCCGCGCGCCGCGTCGTCGACCGGATGCTCGCCCACCGGGGGACGGCCACCGCATGACCACACAGGAGGGGGGCGCCACGGTGCCCGAACAGAGTGAGAGCGCCGGACCCGAGGTGAGCGCCGGAGCCGAGCTGAGCGCCGAACCCGAGGTGAGCGCCGGGCCCGAGCTGAGCGTCGTCGTCCACGGCCGCAACGTCCAGGGCCACCTCGGCTCCTGCCTGGACGCCCTCGCCGCCCAGGCATCGCCCGGCGTCGAGGTGATCGTCGCCGCAGTGGGCGCGTCGGCGCAGGCGGCCGCGGCGGGCCGCCCCGGCGTCACCGTCGTGCCGCTGCCCGAGGGCACCGGTGACGGCGCGGCCCGTGCCGCGGGCGCCGAGCGGGCGGGCGGGCGCTGGCTGCACTTCGTGCACAGCAAGGACAGCGTGCCGACGGGCGCCCCGCGCGCCGTCGCGGACCGCGTGGCCGACCTGCCGGACGGCGTGGACGTCCTCTGCGTCGACCACGTCCGCTCGACGTGGCGGCACCAGGGGATGCCGAGCCCGGACGGGAAGCACCTCGCCAAGCAGGGCCGCCGCGACCTGCCCCTCGCGGACTGCCCGAACCTCCTGAGGGCCACGCCGCTGCTCGGGGCCCGGGTGCTGCGGAGCGACTTCTGGCGGGCGCACCGCGCCGAACTGGCCGTCGACGACGAGACGTTCGCCGCGTACGCCGCACTGCTCGCCGCCGACCGCGTCGCCGCACTCGACCAAGTGGCCCTCAACGTACGTGAGTTGCGCGCCGAGAGCCTCCCGCAGGGTGCCCCCGAGGAGCGCTACGGCGTCATCGAGCGCTACGAGTCGCTGCTGCGGCTCGCCGCCGACCGCGGCCTGCCGACGGCGCCCCGCGCCGCGCTCTACGACGTGATGGTCGGCGACTGCCTGCGCGTCGTCGCCCGCGAGAAGCTGCCCGACGCGGTGCGCAGGGAGTTCTTCCACCGCGCGGCGCGGGCCGCCGTCGCCTGGCGCCCCGCGGGCCACCAGCACCCCGGCGGCCTCGAAGGCATGCGGCGCCGCATCCTCGAAGAGGACGCGTACACCAAGTACCGCACGTTCCAGACGGCCAACCAGCAGCGACGCAAGCTCAGGTCGGCGGTCGTCTCGCGCAAGCACAAGGTGGGCCTGAAGGTGCGTGACCTGCGCTACCGCAGGGCCCTGGAGCGGCCCGTCGACCCCGACCTCGCGGTCTTCACCGCCTACTGGGACCGGGGCGTGGCCTGCAACCCGGCGGCCATCGCGGCGAAGCTCGCCGAACTCGCCCCGCACGTCCACCCGGTGTGGGTCGTCTCGGCGGCCAACGTGCCGCTGCTGCCGCCCGGCACCGACCACGTCGTGCCCGGCACGCCCCGCTACTGGGAGGTGCTCGCGCGCGCCAAGTACCTGGTGAACAACGTCAACTTCCCCAACGCGGTCGTGAAGCGGCCCGACGCGATCCACCTCCAGACCCACCACGGCACGCCCCTGAAGCGCATGGGCCTGGACCAGCTCGACTACCCCGCCGCCTCCAAGGGCCTCAACTTCCACAGCCTGCTCGCCCGCATCGACAAGTGGGACTACAGCGTCTCCGCGAACCGGCACTCCACCGAGATGTGGGAGCGCGCCTACCCCTCGCACTACACCTCCCTCGACTACGGCTACCCGCGCAACGACGTCTACTACAGCGCGAGCGCCGCCGACGTCCGCGCGATCCGGGAGCGGCTCGGCATCGCGCCGGGCAAGCGGGCCATCCTCTACGCGCCCACCCACCGCGACTACGAGGCGGCCTGGACCCCGCGCCTCGACCTGGCCACGCTCGCCGAGCGCCTCGGCGAGGACACGGTGCTCCTGGTCCGCGGCCACTACTTCTACGGCGGCGCGACCTCGCCGCTCGCGGGGCTGCGCAGGAGCGGCCGGGTCATCGACGTCTCCTCGTACGACCCGGTGGAGGAGCTGGCCCTCGCCGCGGACGCGCTGATCACGGACTACTCGTCGATCATGTTCGACTACGCCAACCTCGACCGCCCGATCGTCATCTACGCCGACGACTGGGAGACGTACGCGAAGACGCGCGGCGTCTACTTCGACCTGATGGACGAGGCACCGGGCCGGGTGGCGCGCACGCAGGAGGAGCTGACCGAGCTCCTCACCTCCGACGCGTGGCGCGACGGGACGGCCACCGAGGCGCGCCGGGCCTTTCGCCGGCGCTTCTGCGAGTACGACGACGGGCGCGCCGCCGAACGCGTCGTACGCCGCGTCTTCCTCGGCGAGAACGAGGACTCCCTGCCGCCCGTGACCCCGGTCGACGAGCGCACCCCGGCACCGACGCCCGAGGAGGCGACCCAGCGATGACCACCACCCCTGACGTCACCGTGACGGTCATCGTCTACAACGACGCGGACCGGCTCCCCCGCGCGGTCGCCTCGCTGCGCCGCCAGACGCACGCCGACATCGAGATCATCATCAGCGACGACCACTCGACGGACAACACCCCCGAGGTGGCACGGCGGTTGGCGGCCGAGGACGACCGGGTCAGCTATCTCCGGCTGCCGGAGAACAGCGGCGGCTGCAGCGCGCCGCGCAACCGCGCGATCGAGAAGGCCCGCGCCCCGTACCTGATGTTCCTGGACAGCGACGACGAACTGCCCGAGCGGGCGGTGGAGTTGCTGCTCGCCGCGCACCGCGAGCGGGACGTGGACTTCGTGATGGGCGCGGTGGAGCGGGTACGGGTCGACACGGGCCGCACCTCCACCTGGATGCCGCACCTGGTCGCGGAGCGCCGCACCGTGGACGGCATCGAGGCCGAGCCCGCCCTGTTCTTCGAGCACCTCTCGACGAGCAAGATGTACCGCCGTGAGTTCCTGGACCGCAACGACCTCCGCTTCCCCGAGGGCATCCACTACGAGGACCAGCTCTTCTCGGCGCAGGCGTACTGCCTCGCGCGGTCCTTCACGGTCATCCCCGACCCCGTCTACCGCTGGTACATAGCCCCTTACGAGGCGGCCGAGTCGGCGTCGATCTCCAACCAGCGCCACAAGCTGACCAACGTCCGCGACCGCATCCACGTCCAGCGCCTGATCGACGCGTTCCTGACGTCGAGCGGCCACGCGGGCGTGCGGGAGGCGAAGGACTACAAGTTCCTCAAGCACGACTTCCGGATGTACGCGGGTGACCTGCCGTTCCGCGACGAGGAGTGGCTGACGGGCTTCGCGGACATCGTGAATCCGTACCTCGCCGAACTCGCCCCCGGCGCGTACGCCCGCCTCCCCCGCGCCGAACGCGTCGTCCTCCAGCTGGTCCGCGACAACCGGCTGACCGAGGCGCAGCTCGCGGCGCGCGGGCTCGGCCACGGGGTGGCGCCGCGCGAGACGTCGACGGACGCGGAGGGCCGCGTCTACTGGGGCGCGCGCGTGCCGGAGAGCCCCGCCGCCCGCGCCGAACTGGACCTCACGGACCAGGGCCTGGACTCCCGGCCCTTCCCGAGCGCCCAGTTCCGCCACGAGATCACCCGGATCGACCCCGGGCCCGGCGCCACGGTCGACCTCACCGTCCGCACGTACGATCCGGGGCTGCGGCTGCCGGTGGGCCCGCAGATCGCGACCCTCCTCCTCGCCCCGGGGCGCCGCCGCATGAAGACCCCCTTCCGCCTGGACCCGGTCCGCCCCGGCGTCTTCGAGGGCACGGCCCGCCTGGACCTGACGCAGGCCCCCCTCCCCCTCAACGGCTTCGCGGGCACCCGCCACCCGGTCCTGCAACTCACCTCGGGCCAACTCCGCAACACGGCCCTGTTGCTGGCCCCGCTCACCTTCCCCACCCTCACGGCCCGCGTCGACTACCGGGGCGGCACGCTCCCCCACGAGGTCACGGTGGAACCGGAGGGCCGCGCCTCGGGCCGCCTCCAGCTGCGCTGGACCCCGGTGGGCGTGACGTCCCGGGTCATCCGCCCCCTGGCCCGCAAGGCAGGCGCGAAGGCGAACTCCCGCATCCGCCGAGCGGCCCGCCTGGCAGCGAGCCTGGCCCGCTGACCACCGGGAGAGCCGACCTGCTCACTGCCCGACGACCGCGACGGCCTCCACGGTGTCAAGTTGTCGTCTGGCCACCTTCTGACCTCATTCGGACAACAGTGAGTTTTCGGCCCCCGAATGGTTGAGGGAGCGAGAGGATTCCGGGGTTGTCGCCGGGCGTCGCCCGCGCGCATCCGCCGAAGGGGGAAGTCCCATGACACCTGCACCCTCAAGACCCGCGAGACGCTTGAGGGCGGACCGGTCGTCCGCCATCTGGGGGCGGCGGCTGGCCTCGCTGGCCGCCGGTGGCGCTCTGGCGCTGACGGGCATGGTGGCCCTCCCCTCACAGGCCGCGCCCGCACAGGCCGCCCCCGCGCCGGCCGCCACCGGCCCCTCGGCCTTCGTGGCCAACTTCCACGGCGACACCGTCTCGGTGGTCGATACGAGCACGAACACCGTCACCGACAGCATCACCGTCGGCAACAGCCCGGTCGGCGTGGCGGTCGACCCGGCCGACGCGCACGCCTACGTCACCAACTTCGACGAGGCCACCGTCTCCGCGATCGACACGGCGACCCACGCGGTCACCGCGACCATCCCCGTCGGCAGCAACCCCCTCAACGTGGCCTTCGCCCCGTCCGGAAACCGCGCGTACGTCGCGAACAGCGGCGGGGACACCGTCTCCGTCATCGACACCGCGACCAACACGGTCAGCGCCACCGTCCAGGTCGGGAACTCCCCGAACGGCGTGGCGACGGCCCCGTCGGGCAGCACCGCCTACGTGACCAACAACAGCGCGAACACCGTCTCGGTCATCGACACCGCGACCAACACGGTGACCGCCACCGTCCCGGTCGGGAGCGCCCCCGCGGGCGTGGCGGTCAGCCCCTCCGGAGCCGTCGCCTACGTCACCAACAACGGCGGCACCACGGTCTCGGTCATCGACACCGCGACCAACACGGTCAGCGCCACGATTGCGGTCGGCACCTCACCGCACAGCGTCACCTTCGACCCCTCGGGCGCGCGGGCCTACGTCGCCGACCGGGGCAGTGACGACGTGAAGGTGATCGACACGGCGACCAGGACCGTGACGGCGACCGTCCCCGTCGGCGACGGCCCGGCCGGAGTGGAGGCCGACCCGTCCGGCAGCGTCGTCTACGCGTCCAACGTGGACGACGGCACCGTCTCGGTGATCGACACCGGGACCGCCGCCGTCACCGCCACGATCAGCGGGTTCAGCGGCCCCTACGGCCTGGCCTTCGCGGGGACGCCGCCCTCGCCGGCCACGGCGGACATCGCCGTCGACCTCACCGCCCAGCCGCGCCTGAGCCTCCTGGTGCCCTACATCGCCTACACCCTCACGGCCCGCAACACCGGTCCCGGGGCCGTCAGTTCCGCGACCCTCACCGCGAAGCTCCCGCAGGGCGCCAGGGCCACCAACCTCGCCGCCGGATGCACCACCGCCAACTCCACGGTGACGTGCGCCTACGGAGCCATCGCCGACAAGGCGAGCGTGAACAAGACCTTCCGCGTCCCGCTGAGCCTGCTGAGCCTCGGCCCGGTCAAGGTCACCGGTCAGCGCACGGCGTCCGCGCCCACCGACCCCAACCCCGCCAACGACTCCGCGTCCGTCACCTGCACCGCCGTCTCCGTCATCCTCGTCACCTGCCCATGACCTCGTACAGCACCTGCCCCTTGGGCCCGGACCCCGCCCGGCGGAGGGCGGGGTCGTCCGGGCGCAGGCCGCCGTCGCCCGGGTACTGGACGACCCAGCGCACCCCGTAGCGGCGCAGAACGTCCAGGCGTCCCGTGCGCGAGGTCTCCGCCGCGAAATAGCTCCGCACCGCGGCCACCCGCTCCTCCTGGTCCGGCAGGAAGAAGTCCGGGTAGCCGGGGGCCACCGTGTAGGGGCCGTACGCGGGGATCTGGCGGGCGGGGAAGGTCTTGGCCAGGACGATGTCGCCGTAGCGGACCTTCGGCGTGAGCCAGTGGTAACCCGGCCACGGGGCGCGGTACTTCGCCGCGACCCGGTCGGGCAGCGCATCGCGCGGCACCACGTATCCCAGCGTGCCCGCCTGCGTCCACGCGCCGACCAGCAGCGCCACGCCGAGGAGCCCGGCGAAGGCCCGGCGCACCCCCGCACGCCCCGCCTCGACGACCTCCAGGGCCACCGCGAGCTGCGCCGGGATCAGGGCCGCGGGCAGCACGCGGCCCCACGAGTAGTGGCCGCTCAGGCCGCCCGCCGCGAACGTCGCGGCGCCGAGGGCGAAGAAGAGCACCAGCGGATCCCGGTGGTCCCGGCGCCAGCGCAGCGCCAGGGCCGCGACGCCCAGCAGCAGGGCCGGACCGAAGTGCGACGGCAGGTGCCGGTAGAGGGGGCGGTGGATCTCCTCCAGGCCGCCCACGCCGAGCAGGCCGAAGAAGGAGTAGTACGGCCAGGCAACCAGAATGACGAGCCCCAGCGCGAGTCCCCCGGCGAGCCGGAGCAGCACCGCCCGCACCGGCCGCGGCCGCGCGCCGAGGACCATCGCGAGCGCGCCGAACGACGCGACCACGCCCGTGAACTGGTGACTGAGCAGGATCACCGACCAGAGCGCGCCAAGACCGAGGGCGAAGAGCCACCCCGCCCCGCCGCCCCGCACGGACTTGCGCACCAGCGCCCAGAAGTGGAAGGAGAGCCCGAGCGCGAACGTGCTCGGGTACGAGACCGTCAGGGCAAGGGAGTTGAGACCGAGGAAACCGCTCCAGTTGAAGAGCCGCGGGCCCCAGAGCAGGAGCAGGCAGAGCAGGGCGAGGGGCGGCGCGGCCCGCCGGGTGCTGAAGGTGCGTACGAGACACACGACACCCGTCGCGAGCAGACCGAGCCCGGCCAGCGCGGCCACCCGCAGCACCACGAACGTGCCGAGCCCGGTGACCTTGGCCAGGCAGCCGAGCAGCAGCATCCACGGGGAGTAGTACGGGCTGGGGGTGTCGGCGTCGACCAGGGGGTTGCCCGGGTCGGTCAGGTCGTGGCGCAGGCGCTCGACCGTCGCCGCGTGGATGCCGAGGTCGCCCGCCCAGGGCAGGCGGACGACGACGAGGAGGAGCAGGAGGAGGACGAGGGCCGCCGCCGCCCACGCGGCCCGCCGTATGACCGCTTTACCGGCGACGCGCATCGTGCTGGAAGACCCACGTCCGGTAGACCAGGAAACGGAACGCCGAGGCGAGGACGATCGACAGCGCCTTGGCGATGTTGGAGCCGAGCGGGCCGCTCATGTCCGCGCCCTGGTACGCCGCGTAGAACAGGACGCTCTCCATCGCCACGCCGATGCCGCTGAAGGCGAAGAAGAGGGCGATCTGGCGCTTCGTGCGCGAGGCGCGGTCCCGGTAGGCGAAGAAGCGGAAGCCCAGGTAGTTGGTGCCCATGGCGACGCAGCTGGCCAGCACCGTGGCCGTCATCGGGCCGGAGGACAGGCCGTGCAGGAGGAGGTTGAAGACGACGAGGTTCACGGCGACGCCGCTGCCGCCGACGACGCCGAACTTCACGACCTCGAGGGCCAGCCTGCGCAACCGGGCGAGGGGGAGTCCGCGGGCGGCGCCGGACGTCTGCGGAGCGGGCGCCTGTGCGGGCACGGACGGCGCGGTCTGCGGCGCCTCGTGCAGTGTGGGCGTGATCATCCGCGCACCCCCGCACCACCGCGGCCGCGCGTTCTCGCGTCGAGCCGCAGCTTCCACGGCATGACGACCGACTCCAGCTGCACCATCAGGCTCATCTTCGACTCGCCGACCGTGCGGTCCTCGAAGTGGATCGGCACCTCCATGACGCCGAAGCCGCGGCGCAGCGCGCGGTACTTCATCTCGACCTGGAAGCTGTAGCCCGCGCTGTCGACGGACGCCAGGTCGATGGCGCGCAGGGCGTCGGCGCGCCACAGGTTGAAGCCGCCGGTGATGTCGGTGACGCGGGTGCCGAGGATGGTGCCCGCGTAGGCGTTGGCCCAGCGGGAGAGCAGCTTGCGGTGGGCGCCCCACGCGTCGGAGAGCGTGCCGCCCTGGACGTACCGGCTGCCGATGACGACGCCCGCGTCGGTGGCGAGGGCGACGCCGAGCAGTTCGGCGGCCTTCTCCACGGGGTGGCTGCCGTCGGCGTCCATCTGCAGGACGTAGTGCGCGCCCTCGGCGACGGCTCGGGCCATGCCGGCGGCGTAGGCCCGGCCGAGGCCGTCCTTCTCGGTGCGGTGCAGGACGCTCATGCGGGCGCTGCCGTACCGCTCGGCGAAGCGTTCGGCGATGTCGCCGGTGCCGTCGGGGCTGGAGTCGTCGACGACGAGGAGGCGCAGGCCGGGCAGCGGGAGCGCCATGAGGGCCTCGGCCATGCCGGGCAGGTTGCCCGCTTCGTTGTACGTGGGCATGACGACGGTCAGCGGGGTCGCCGCCCAGGCTTCGGGCAGCCGGGCGGCAAGGCTTTCGGAGAGGTTCCGCGACATGTCCTGGTTCTCCGACATGTCCTGGGGGAGGTTCACAGGCATTGCTCAGGCCCTTCGATGGTCGGGGATCCCTTGGGTACGTCCGGCGAGAAGCGGAGCGCCGCGTCGGGCAGGACCGCCGCGCACCACACCCTCGCCCCGGTCCGCAGTTCGTTGTCGGCCCCCACGCGCGCGCCGTCTCCCACGACCGCGCCTTCCAGGACGGTGCGGCGCCCGATGCGGGCCCCCGCGCCGACCAGACTCCGGCGGATGTCGGCGCCGGCCCCCACGTCCGCCCCGTCCAGCACGACCGAGCCGTGCACGAGTGCGCCCGCCCCGATGCGGGCGCCCGCGCCCACCACGGTCCCGGCGGCGAGGCGGGCGTCCGCCGCGACCTCGGCGCCCGGCAGGACGAGGTACTCGCCCCGCTCCCCCGGCAGCGCGGGCGAGGCGACGATCCCGCGCACGAGGTCGGCCGAGGCCTGGACGAGCGCCTCGGGGCGGCCGAGGTCCAGCCAGTAGGCGCTCTCGACCTGACCGTGCAGGTACGCGCCCCGGGCGAGCAGCGCGGGAAAGGTCTCCCGCTCCACCGACACGGCACGCCCCGGCGGGATCGCGTCGATCACGGACCTGCGGAAGACGTATGCCCCCGCGTTGATCTGGTCCGTGACGATCTCCTCGGGCGTCGTCGGCTTCTCGGTGAACGCGAGGACACGTCCGTCGTCGTCGGTCGGTACGAGCCCGAAGGCGCGGGGGTCGTCGACGCGGGTGAGGTGGAGCGTGACGTCGGCCGCGCGCCGTACGTGCGTGTCGATCAGGCCCCGGATGTCGACGCCGCTGAGGATGTCGCCGTTGAGGACGAGGACGGGCTCGTCGCCGCCGCCGCGCAGGCGTGCCGCCGCGTTGCGGATGGCGCCGCCGGTGCCCAGAGGCTCGTCCTCGACCGCGTACTCCAGTTCCAGGCCGTACGCCGATCCGTCGCCGAAGTGCGGTTCGAAGACCTCGGCGAGGTAGCAGGTGGCCATCACGACGTGGTCGACACCGGCGGCCGCGAGGCGCGCTAGCTGGTGCGCGAGGAAGGGGACCCCGGCCGCCGGGACCATCGGCTTCGGCGTGTGGACCGTGACCGGCCGCAGCCGGGTGCCCTGCCCGCCGACCAGCAGAATGGCTTCCGTCATCGCCTTGTCGCGACCTTCCCTGCGTTTCGGATCTCGTACCGCCATCAGACAATCTCACCCACCTTAGACCAAATGTCTGAATTGATGAGATATGGCGAGTCATGGCGAATGTCATCACCCCTTCCGCGCCACGGAGGCAACCAATCACCCGGCCGGGCACTCCGGGGTACGCGAAGGGGGCGCCCCGAGCCGAAAGGCCCGGGACGCCCCCTCTACACGTACCGCCGGGGAACGACGAACGCGGAACTACGAGTGCGTGCGCAGCAGCGTCCGCATCGTCCGCATCGCCACCGACAGGTTCGCCAGGTCGAACGCGTCCGAGCTCTGGATCTCCTCCAGCGTCGTGCGCGCCCGGCTCAGGATCGGCGCGTTCTTCTCCTCCCACGCCTTGAAGCGCTGCTCCGGCGTCGACTCGCCGTTGCCCGCGGCGAGGATGTCCGCCGTCAGCGCGGCGTGCGCCGCGTACAGGTCCTCGCGGATGGAGGCGCGCGCCATGGACTGCCAGCGGTCGGCCCGCGGCAGTTCGATGATGCGGTCCATGAGCTGGGTGATGCGCAGGCGGTCGGCGAGGTCGTAGTAGACCTCGGCGACGGCCATCGGCTCCTTGCCCGTCCGGTCGGCGACGGCGACGATGTCGAGCGCCGGGAAGGCGGACGAGAAGCCCGCGACGCGCTGGGCGAGGTCGTCGGGGACGCCCGCGCCGGTCAGCTCGTCGCGGATGCCCTGGTACCACTCCAGGTCGGAGCCGCGCAGGAGCTGCGGCAGCTCGGCCCAGACCTCCGCGACGCCCTCGCTGAAGAAGCCGATGGTCTCGGCCAGCTGGAGCGGCTGCGGCCGGTTGTTGAGCAGCCAGCGCGCACCGCGCTCGACGAGGCGGCGCGAGTGCAGCCGGATACGGGTCTGGACGTCGGCGGCGACGACGTTGTCGAGCGCCTCGACCGCGTCCCACACCTCACTCAGGCCGAAAATCTCCCGGGCGGCCAGCTGCGCCCGCACGATCTCCTCCAGCGAGGCGCCCGTCTCCTCCCGCAGCCGGTGCAGGAACGTCGAACCACCGGTGTTCACCGTGTCGTTGACGAGGACGGTCGTGATGATCTCGCGACGCAGCGCGTGCCCGTCGACCTGCTCGGGGAACTTCTCGCGCAGCGCCTTCGGGAAGTACGCGTGCAGCAGCCGCTGGAGGTACGCGTCGTCCGGCAGCGTCGTCTGGATCAGCTCGTCCGCGGCCGTGATCTTCGTGTAGGCGAGGAGCACGGCGAGCTCGGGCTGGGAGAGGCCCCGGCCGGAGTTGAGCAGCTCACGGATCTGCCGGTCGTTGGGCAGGAACTCCAGGCCCCGGTCGAGGTGGCCCTGCTTGCCGAGCCTGCGCATGAAGCGCTGGTGGGCGTGGAGCAGGGACGGCGACTGGAAGACGGCGTTGGCCAGGGCGGTGTTCTGCGCGTAGTTGTTGCGCAGGACCAGGTGGCCGACCTCGTCGGTCATCTGGGCGAGCAGCTTGTTGCGCTGCTTGACCGTCATGTCGCCGTCGGTGACGACCGCGTTGAGCAGGATCTTGATGTTCACCTCGTGGTCGGAGGTGTCCACGCCCGCGCTGTTGTCGATGGCGTCCGTGTTGATCCGGCCGCCGGAACGCGCGAACTCGATGCGCCCCAACTGCGTGAGCCCGAGGTTGCCGCCCTCGCCGACGACCTTGACGCGCAGGTCCTGACCGTCCACGCGGATCGCGTCGTTGGCCTTGTCACCGACGTCCGCGTCGGACTCGGCCGACGACTTCACGTACGTACCGATGCCGCCGTTCCACAGCAGATCGACCGGCGCCTGCAGGATGGCCTTCATCAGGTCGGCCGGGGTCATCTTGGCGACCTTGCCCTCGATGCCGAGGGCCTCGCGGATCTGGGCGTTGAGCTGGATCGCCTTGGCGCTGCGCGGGAAGATCCCGCCGCCCGCGGAGAGCAGCTCCTTGTCGTAGTCGGCCCAGGAGGAGCGGGGCAGCTCGAAGAGGCGTCGGCGCTCGGCGTACGAGGTCGCGGCGTCCGGCTTCGGGTCGATGAAGATGTGCCGGTGGTCGAAGGCGGCCACCAGGCGGATGTGCTCGGAGAGCAGCATGCCGTTGCCGAACACGTCACCGGACATGTCGCCCACGCCGACGACCGTGAAGTCCTCGGACTGGGTGTCGCAGCCCAGCTCCCGGAAGTGCCGCTTGACGGACTCCCAGGCGCCGCGGGCGGTGATGCCCATGCCCTTGTGGTCGTAGCCAGCGGAGCCGCCGGAGGCGAAGGCGTCGCCGAGCCAGAAGTCGTAGGACTCGGCGACCTGGTTGGCGATGTCGGAGAACGTCGCCGTGCCCTTGTCGGCCGCGACCACCAGGTAGGTGTCGTCCTCGTCGTGGCGGACGACGTCCGCCGGGGGCACGACCTCGCCCGCGACCAGGTTGTCGGTGATGTCGAGCAGCGCCGAGATGAACGTCTTGTAGCAGGCGACGCCCTCCGCGAGCCACGCGTCGCGGTCGACGGACGGGTCGGGCAGCTGCTTGGCGACGAAGCCGCCCTTGGCGCCGACGGGCACGATGACGGTGTTCTTCACCATCTGTGCCTTCACGAGCCCCAGGATCTCCGTACGGAAGTCTTCCTTCCGGTCGGACCAGCGGAGCCCGCCGCGCGCGACCTTGCCGAAGCGCAGGTGGACGCCCTCGACGCGGGGCGAGTACACCCAGATCTCGTACGCCGGACGCGGCGCGGGCAGGTCGGGGATGGCCTGCGGGTCGAACTTCATGGAGACGTAGTTGTGCGGCGTCCCGCCCGTCGACTCCTGACCCCTCTTGTCGCTTCCCTCGCTTGCGCTCTGGAAGAAGTTGGTCCGCAGCGTCGCCTTGATGACGGTGAGGAAGGACCGCAGGATGCGGTCCTCGTCCAGGCTCGCGACCTGGTCGAGCGCGCCGTCCAGCTCCTCGAGGAGCCCGTCGGTCAGCTCGGTGCCCGCGCGCTGGCGGTCCGGCGACATCCGCGCCTCGAAGAGCGAGACGAGCAGCCGGGTGGTGTGGACGTTGTTGCGGAGGGTGTCCTCCATGTAGTCCTGGCTGAACGTGGAGCCGGCCTGGCGCAGGTACTTGGCGTAGGCCCGCAGGACCATCGCCTGGCGCCAGTTGAGCCCGGCCCGCAGCACGAGCGAGTTGAACCCGTCGACCTCGGCGGCACCGGTCCAGGCGGCGGCGAAGGCCTCCTGGAAGCGCTCGCGGCCGTCGTCGCCGAGGTAGTCGCCGTTGCCGTTGGGGGACTTGGGCATGCGGAGCCCGAAGTCGTAGATCCACGCGTGCGTACGGTCCGCGCAGCGCAGCTCGTACGGACGCTCGTCGGTCACCTCGACGCCGAGCCGCTGCAGCACGGGCAGCACGGCGGAGAGCGAGACCTGCCCGCCGGAGCGGTAGATCTTGAAACGCCGCTCGCCGGGCACCGCGCCCACGGGCTCGTACAGGGAGAGCGCGAAGTCCTTCTCCCCCTGGCCGAGCTGCTCCAGGTGCTGGAGGTCGGCGACGGCGGCGCGCGGCGTGTGGTCGGCCTTGTACCCCTCGGGGAAGGCGTGCCCGTACCGGCGGATCAGCTCGGCCGCGCGCTCCTCGCCGCACTCGGCGGTCAGCGCCTCGGCGAAGCCGTCGGCCCAGGAGCGGGCGGCGTCGACGAGCCGGCCCTCGATGCGCTCGATGTCGGCGTCGGAGAGGTCGGGGACCTCGGCGCCCTTGGGCACCCGGACCACGAAGTGGATGCGGGAGAGGATCGACTCGGTGTTCCAGGCGGTGAAGTCGACGCTCGCGCCGTTCAGCTCCTCCTTGAGGATGTCGATGATCCGCAGCCGGACGCCGGTGGTGTAGCGGTCGCGCGGCAGGTAGACGAGGGCGGAGTAGTAGCGCCCGTACTCGTCCTTGCGCAGGTAGAGCCGGAGGCGGCGGCGCTCCTGGAGGTAGAGGACGCTCGTCACGATGGAGCGCAGCTCGTCGGCGGGCGTCTGGAAGAGCTCGTCGCGCGGGTACGTCTCCAGGATCTGGAGCAGGTCGCGCCCGTCGTGGCTGTTGGCGGAGAAGCCCGCGCCCTTCAGCACCTCCGCGACCTTGCGGCGGATGACGGGCACGCGGCGCACCGACTCGGTGTACGCGGCGGACGAGAAGAGCCCGAGGAAGCGCCGCTCACCGACGACGTTGCCCTCGGCGTCGAACTTCTTCACGCCGACGTAGTCGAGGTAGGACGGCCGGTGCACGGTGGCCCGGCTGTTCGCCTTGGTCAGCACGAGGAGCCGGTGCTCGCGGGCCTTGGCGCGCGCGTCGGCGGGCAGCCGGTTGAAGGACGGGCTGACCGGGTGGTGGTCGTCGCCGTCGTGCTGCGGGTCGGCGCGGAGGATGCCGAGACCGGTGCCGGGGACGGCGGCGAGCGAGTCGTCGTCCGTGAGCGTGTACTCGCGGAAGCCCAGGAAGGTGAAGTGGTTGTCGGCGAGCCAGCGCAGCAGCTCGCGTGCCTCCTCCACCTCCTGGTCGGGCAGGTCACCGGCGGTGGGCTCGGCGGGCAGCTCGTCGGCGATGCGCAGCGCGGCGTCGCGCATCTTCTCCCAGTCCTCGACGGTCTCCCGTACGTCGCTGAGGATCCGCAGCAGGTCGGCGGTGATCTGCTTCAGGTCCGCGCGGTCGGTCTCGCGGTCCATCTCGACGTGGATCCACGACTCGACGAGCGCGTCGTGCGGCAGCTCGGCGCCGGCCTTGCGGCTCAGCACCTCGAGCAGCTTTCCGGTCACGTCACGGCGCACCACGACCTGCGGGTGGATCACGACGTGGATGCCGCGCCCCTGCCGGGACAGCTCATTGGTGACGGAGTCGACGAGGAAGGGCATGTCGTCGGTGACCACCTCGACGACGGAGTGGCTGCACGTCCAGCCGTTCTCCTCGACGGTCGGGGTGTGCACCCGTACGTTGGCCGTTCCCTGCGGGCGGTTCTCGGCCAGCCGGTAGTGGGAGAAGGCGGCTCCGAAGACGTCGACCGGGTCGCGGTCGGCCAGGTCCTCGGGGGCGGTGTGCAGGTAGTAGCGCTGGAGGAACGCGAGAGCCATGTCCTGGTCTGGCGTGGCCTCGCTCGTCGTCCCAGTCGGTGCACCGCTCGGTAGGCGTCCCCCGGCCGGGCTGTTCTCAGCTACCCGGGCGGCCCGCGCGAGCAGCTCGGCCTTGGCTTCGTCCAGCTTGGTCTGCATTGTCCTCTGACTCCTGTCGCGCGCCGTTGCGTGACGTAGAAGGAAGTGATGTGCCGTAACGCCGCGGCACGGGGTCTCCGGCCGGATTCGACGTTATGCCGCGGTGGTGCGCGAGCGGACAGCTTTCCGCCATTTTCAGCGGTTCCACTGACTGATGGCTCGCTCGGCCCGGTCGGCCGCACCGCGAAGAAGCGTCAGCGAGGTCCCGGGCACGGTTGTCCACCGTGTTCCCCGGGCGCAGGGCGGGGGCGTCCATGCCCCCGCGGGATATCGCGCTGATCACGGGTCCAGGCTATCGCTCCGCACCGGGCAGCCGTCATGAGCCGTATGTGTACAAAAGCGGGGGGCGAACTTTGACAGTCTGCACAGTGCCCTCGGCCACCACTCCCTCTTGGCAAAGAGCCACCGTACGGGCACGTTGGCCGTGAGGGTCCGCGCAGGCGGCACCCCGCCCCGAGGGGAGTGCAGCGAAATGGCAGCCAAGATCCTGATCGTCACGGGCGACGCGGCGGAGTCGCTCGAAGTCCTCTACCCCTACCAGCGGCTGCGCGAGGAGGGGTACGACGTCCACATCGCCGCCCCGGCCCGCAAGACGCTGCGGTTCGTGGTGCACGATTTCGAGCCGGGCTTCGACACGTACACCGAGAAGCCGGGCTACACGTGGCCCGCGGACCTCGCCTTCGCGGAGGTGGATCCCGGCCAGTACGCCGCTCTGGTGATCCCCGGCGGCCGGGCCCCGGAGTACCTGCGCAACGACCCCGAGCTCCGCAAGATCCTCAAGTCCTTCTTCGACGCGGACAAGCCGGTCGCCCAGATCTGCCACGGCCCGCTGCTCACCGCCGCCATCGGCGGCCTGAGCGGCCGCAGGGTCACGGCGTACCCGGCGCTCGAACTGGACATGCAGACGGCCGGCGCGACGTTCCAGGACGCGGAGGCGGTCGTGGACGGCACGCTGGTCTCGGCCCGGGCATGGCCCGACCACTCGGGCTGGATGCGCGAATTCCTGACGGTCCTGCGCGCGAAGGCGCCGGTGACCCAGGCACCGCCGGCCTAGGTATACGAACCCGCCTCCACCCCTTCCCACATCGGTATGCCGATCCTCACCCGTACCGATGCCGGGAGCCCCCCGCACCGGGCAGGCTCTACGACGTGCCGCCCCCACGAGGCGACAGGAGGGCCTGCCCTTGTCGGCGAGGGCAGGCCCCACGAAGGCCTCGGGGGCACCCACGGACCGACCGCCCCGGACACAGCCGAGGCGTCCGCTCAGGGCGCCCCGCCGGTCCGCGTGGCCCCGGCGATCTCCGTCCGCGACCCCACCCCCAGCTTCGCCAGAATGTGCTCGACGTGCGCGTCCGCGGTCCGCTTCGAGATGACGAGGCGCTCCGCGATCTCCCGGTTGGACAGCCCCTGGGCGACCAGCACCGCCACCTCCCGCTCGCGCCGCGTCAGCACGTCGCCCCCGGCCCGCGCGGCCCCGGCCCCCGCCCCCCGCCCCGGCGTGTCCGCGTCGGCCCGCACCGCGTCGAGCACCTGCCGTCCGGACAACCGCGCCCCCACCGCGTGCCACCGCTCGAACTGCCTGCTCCCCAGCGCCTCCCGCACCGTCTTCCGCGCCGCCTCCTGCTGTTCGAGGAGCGAGGGCAGCATCCCGATCGGGTCGCCGCCGAGCCGCCGCGCGTTCTCCGCGTACCCGAACAGCCACGCGGCCCGCACCTGCCGCCCCTCCCGCGCCGCCGCCCAGGCCAGACCGTGGCAGCACATCGCCGCGACCAGCACCTCGTCCACCTCGCTCGCCGCCTCCAGGCCCCGGCGCAGCGACGTGACGCCCGCCTCCCGGTCTCCGGCGAGCCAGCGCACCAAGCCCTGCGTGGTCAGCGTGGCCCCGTAGATCTGCCGCTCGCCCGTGCCCTCCAGGAGGCCGAGGCCCTGCGCGCACAGCTCCAGGGCCCCGTCCAGGTCCCCGAGCACCGCACGCAGCAGCGCGCCCTCGGAACTCATGACGACGACGCCCAGCAGGTTGTCGCCCGCGAGCATCCGCCGCCCCACGTCGGCGAGCCGCGTGAGCCCGTCGGCGTCGCCGCACAGCGCCGCGAGCCCCTGCCCGTACGCCTCGGCGAACAGCGCGACCTCCTCGTCGCCCGCCCGCAGCGCGGACTCCCGCGCCTGCGTCATCCGCTCGACGGCCGTCGCGAGATCCGCGGTCCACACGCCGAACGCGCCGGTCGTCAGCAGCCCCCACGCCCGCGCCGAACAGTCCTCGGGCACGCGCTCCAGGCCCTTCTCGATCCAGTAACCGCCCTCGGAGAGGGTCCCGGAGGCCCGCCAGTGCGGCCACAGCCTGGCCGCGAGGCGGAGCCCCTCCCGGGCCAGCCCTTCGGTCTCGTACGCGTACCGCAGGGCGGCGCGCAGTCCGGACATCTCCGCGCGGACGGCGCGGTGCAGCTCCGGCTGCGCGGCGCCGAGGAAACCCTCCTCGAAGCGGCGCCCCAGGTCCCGGTAGTACGCGAAGTGCCGCGCCCGCAGCGCCGCGCCGCCGTCGCTCTCCACGGCACCGAGCCGCTCGGCGCCGTACTCGCGGAGGGTGTCGAGCAGCCGGTAGCGGTTGCCCGCCTCGCCGAGCCGCTGGACCACGGACTTGTCGACGAGCCCGATCAGCTGCCCGAGCACCTCCGCGACGGGCAACGCCTCGTCCCCGCAGACCTGTTCGGCCGCCGCCAGCTCGAAGGACCCGGCGAAGACCGACAGGCGCGCCCAGAGCAACTGCTCGGCGGAGGTGCACAGTTCATGCGACCAGTCGATGGCCGTACGCAGCGTCTGGTGCCGCGAGAGCGCGGTGCGCCGCCCCCCGGTGAGCACCTGGAACCGGTCGTCGAGCCGCGCCACCAGCTCCTGCGCGGAGACCGCACGCAGCCGCACCGCGGCGAGCTCCAGGGCGAGCGGGATGCAGTCGAGCCGGCGGACGAGCGCCACGAGCCGGTGCCGGTTCTCCTCGTCCACGGCGAACCCGGGCACGACGGCGGCCGCCCGCTGCGCGAACAGCTCCACGGCGTCGTCCGGCGCGAGCGGCGCGACGGAACAGCAGTGCTCGCCCGGCACGTCCAGCGGCTGCCTGCTGGTCGCGAGCACGCAGACGTCGGCGGCCTCGCGCAGCAGGATGTCGGAGAGCATCGCGCAGGCGTCGACCAGGTGCTCGCAGGTGTCGAGGACGATGAGCAGCCGCCGCCCCTGCAGATGCGCCACGACCGCGTCGAGGGGTGCCATTCCCGACTGCTCCGGCAGTTCGAGGACCGCGGCGAGCGTGGCCGGGATCAGCTCCGGGTCGCGCAGCGCGGACAGTTCGGCGAGCCACACGCCGTCCGGGAACCGCTCCCCGAGCCCGGCGGCCGCCCGCAGCGCGGTGCGGCTCTTGCCCACCCCGCCGGGGCCGACCAGCGTGACGAGCCTGGCGTACTCGAACGCCGCCCGGACCCGCGCCAGTTCGTCCGCCCGCCCGACGAACGAGGTCAGTTCGGCGGGCAGTTGCCCGCCCCGCCGCTGCCCGAAGCCGAAACCCATCGCGCTACCGCCCCCGTCACGTCGCCCGGCACGTGGTCCGGCACGTCGTCCCGCGAGGCCCACCGCGCCGAGGATCCCACCTCAGCGTACGCAGAACGAAGCGGAGCGTGAACGGAATCCGGCAACCCCCTCGGCCGGGGCCCGTCGGCCCGTCAGGCGGCCCGGGAGACGAGCCGCTCCGCCACGTCGACGGCGTCCGCCAGGCTGTCGACGACGGGCACTCCGGCGGCCTCCAGGCTCGTCCGGCTGTGCGAGCCCCCGGTGTAGAGCACGGCCCGCGCCCCCACGTGCGCGGCGGCGACGGCGTCGTCCACGGCGTCACCGATCACGACGACCCGCGCGACGTCCAGCGCGCCGGACGCGTCGAACTCGTCGAGGGCGGCCAGGTGGCGCACCATCCGCTCGGCCTTGCCCGCGTGCGACTCGTCAGTCCGTCCGTCGATGCGTACGAAGTGTTCGTGGATGCCGTGCCGGCGCACGATCGGCACCAGGTGTTCGTGCGGGGCGAGGGACAGCAGCGACTGCGTGCGCCCCTCGGCCCGGCGCGCGGCGAGGAGTTCGGAGGCGCCTTCGGCGAGCGCGCAGGCGTCCGCCCGCGTCCAGTAGTGCTTGTGGAAGACGGCGTTCATGATCTCCCACTCGGCGTCGCTGGGGAGGCGCCCCATCAGCCGCTCGTAGAACCGGGGCACCGGCACGCAGTACAGGTCGCGGTACCGCTCCAGCGTGATCGGTTCGAGCCCGAGCTCCGCGAACGAGGCGTTCGTCGCGTCGATCACCGCATCGATGTCGTGCAGCAGCGTCCCGTTCCAGTCCCACACGATGTGCGCCCCGCGCAGCAGCTTCCCCATACGAAAACGCTACCCTCCCCCACCGACAGCCACCGCCGCGCGGCCCCACCGCACGGTCCGCCGCACGGCCTCGGGGCCTTCGCGGACCGGCCTGGGAACGTCCTCAGAGCAACCGGGAACCTCAGAGCACCCGGGAATCTGAGAGCACCCGGGAATCTCAGAGCAGCCCGGGATATCAGAGCAGCCCGGGAATCTCCTGCGTCGCGAACCAGAGCAGCTCGTGGTCCTCGGCCCCGTCCACCACGAACCGCGCGTCGCCGTCGCCCTGGTCCGCCGCTCCCAGCGCCGAGGCCGCGGCCGCCACGTCCCGCTCCGCGTCCCCCGCGTCCACGTGCACGGCCGCCGCCTTGCCCAGCGGCAGGCCGTCGGCGATCCGCACCTCGCCGAGCGCCCCCTCGTCGAGCCCGCGGTCGGGGTCGGCCACGGCCGCCCCGTCGGGCACGTCGGCCGCGAGCACGACCCGCCGCCGCGCCGCCGCGGGGTTCCCCGCGATCAGCCGGAGCGACGCCTGCGCGGCCCGGTTCAGCGCCGCGTACTCGAGCTCCTCGATGTCGTCGGAGACGTACCACTCGCGCAGCGCGGGCGTCACGGCGTAGGCGACCAGCGGGCCGGGCCCCACTTCCCCGGCCTCGTACGCCTCGGCGAGCCGGGGCAGGGTCAGAGGAACGTAGACGCGCATGGCTGACCGCTTTCGTTCGTGTCCGCGACAGCGGACCTTCGTGGTCGTGGAAGACCTTCAGGATACGTGCGGGAGTCCCCCATCGAGCTCCCCCCACCGCCCCGGGCGACGTCAGCGCGCGTCCCGCTCTTCACCCGGCACCGGCCGGGAACCGCAAGGCCGCCGCGGTCCCGCGTCCCCCGGATAGGTGAAACCCGCCGCCGTCCGCGCCCGGCCCGCGCACCCTTGCACCCGCGGCCCGTGCCCCCGTACAAGATCCTTCGACAAGAAGTTACTCCCCGGTACTGGCATCGGCATCGGCCGGACCGGCTCCCCGTGACGACCGACTCCGACGGAGGCTCCCGTGCGCAAGGTGATGACAAGGCCCCGCCCCCGCCCGACCGCGTCCCGCCCGCCCGCGGGCCGCCCACCGGTCCGGCGCGACTCCCGCCGCCCCTCGGCGCCCCGCCCCTCGGACCGCGGCCCCGGCACGATCCCCGCCCAGCCGCCCCCGCACCCCACGGAGGTCTTCGCCGAGCGCCTCGTCCTGGTCCTCAGCGGCCAGCGCCCGATGCACTGGGTGGCCCGGCACGTCGCCAACACGGCCTTCGACGACCTGGCCCGCCTGGCGGAGCTCAGGCCCCTCTCCGCGGGCGGCCACCGCCCCACGGTCCACCGGATCGGCCACTACCAGCCGCACCCCGAGACGTACGAGGTCTTCGCGCGCGTGGCGACGGGCCCGCGGCTGCGGGCACTGGCGTTCCGCCTCACCCTGGGCCCGGACCGCAAGTGGCGCTGCACGGCGGTGGAGACGGAACCGAGCCGCCCCTGACGGCTGTTCGCACCCGGACCCGGCACGCCGGCCCGGACCCGGCACGCCGAAGGGGCCGGACAGCAGCCCGGCCCCTCCCGTCACGTCACCTCACGTCACAGCGACAGCGCTACTTCTTGCGCCGCCGACCGCCCTTCTGCGCCTTGCGCCGCTCCGCACGGGTCATCCCGTCCGACTCGGACCGGACCCCCGCGCCGTCCGTGGTGAAGTCGCCCTCGTCGACGCCGCCCTCGGCGTTCGGCGCCTGGAAGTGCAGGCGGTCGGGCCGCTGCGGGGCCTCCAGGCCCTTGGCGTGGATCTCCGGCCGGGAGGCGCCCGCGGGCACCGCGTCCTGCGCGCCGTCCTTGGTCAGCGAAGGCGCCGCGTCCTCGACGGGGACCTCCTCGACCTGCTGCTCGACCTGGACCTCCAGGTTGAACAGGTAGCCGACGGACTCTTCCTTGATGCCGTCCATCATGGCGTTGAACATGTCGAAGCCCTCGCGCTGGTACTCGACCAGCGGGTCCTTCTGCGCCATGGCACGGAGGCCGATGCCCTCCTGGAGGTAGTCCATCTCGTAGAGGTGCTCGCGCCACTTGCGGTCGAGGACCGAGAGGACGACGCGCCGCTCCAGCTCGCGCATGATGTCGGAGCCGAGCTGCGCCTCACGCGCCTCGTACTGCTCGTGGATGTCGTCCTTGATGGACTCGGAGATGAACTCGGCGGTGAGGCCCGCGCGGTCGCCCGCGTCCTCCTCCAGCTCCTCGACGGTGACCTTGACGGGGTAGAGCTGCTTGAAGGCGCCCCACAGCCGGTCCAGGTCCCACTCCTCGGCGAAGCCCTCGGCGGTCTCGGCGGCGATGTACGCGTCGATGGTGTCGTCCATGAAGTGCGTGATCTGCTCCTGCAGATCCTCGCCCTCCAGGACGCGGCGACGCTCTCCGTAGATGACCTCGCGCTGGCGGTTGAGGACCTCGTCGTACTTCAGGACGTTCTTGCGGGTCTCGAAGTTCTGCTGCTCGACCTGCGACTGCGCCGAGGCGATGGCGCGGGTGACCATCTTGTTCTCGATCGGGACGTCGTCCGGCACGTTGGCCATGGACATCACGCGCTCGACCATCTGCGCCTTGAAGAGGCGCATCAGGTCGTCACCGAGCGAGAGGTAGAACCGGGACTCGCCGGGGTCGCCCTGACGTCCGGAACGGCCGCGCAGCTGGTTGTCGATACGGCGCGACTCGTGCCGCTCCGTGCCGAGGACGTAGAGCCCGCCGAGCGCCTTGACCTCTTCGAACTCGGCCTTGACGGAGCGCTCGGCCTTCTCCATGGCGGCGGGCAGCGCCGCGGCCCACTCCTCGGCGTGCTCGACGGGGTCGAGACCGCGCTGGCGCAGCTCGGCCTCGGCGAGGTCGTCCGGGTTGCCGCCGAGCTTGATGTCGGTGCCTCGTCCGGCCATGTTCGTGGCCACGGTGACGGCGCCCTTGCGGCCGGCCTGGGCGACGATGGTCGCCTCACGGTCGTGCTGCTTGGCGTTGAGCACCTCGTGCTGCACGCCGCGCTTGGACAGCTGCTGCGAGAGGTACTCCGACTTCTCCACGGAGGTGGTGCCGACCAGGATCGGCTGCCCCTTCTCGTGCTTCTCCGCGATGTCGTCGACGACGGCGGCGAACTTCGCGACCTCGGTGCGGTAGATCAGGTCGGACTGGTCGGCGCGGACCATCGGCCGGTTCGTCGGGATCGGCACGACGCCCAGCTTGTAGATCTGGTGGAACTCGGCGGCCTCGGTCATGGCCGTACCGGTCATGCCGGAGAGGCCGCTGTCGTAGCCCTCGCGCTTGTAGAGGCGGAAGAAGTTCTGGAGGGTGATGGTCGCAAGGGTCTGGTTCTCGTCCTTGATGTCCACCCCTTCCTTCGCCTCGATCGCCTGGTGCATGCCCTCGTTGTAGCGGCGGCCGGCGAGGATGCGGCCGGTGTGCTCGTCGACGATCATGACTTCGCCGTCGATGACGACGTAGTCCTTGTCCTTCTTGAAGAGCTCCTTGGCCTTGATGGCGTTGTTGAGGTAACCCACCAGAGGCGTGTTCACCGACTCGTACAGATTGTCGATGCCGAGCCAGTCCTCGACCTTGGCGACGCCGGGCTCGTGGATGGCGACGGTGCGCTTCTTCTCGTCGACCTCGTAGTCCCCGGTCTCCTCGATGCCCTTCAGCTGGTTGCCGGGCTCACCCTTGGTGAGGCGGGTGACCAGCTTGGCGAAGTCGCCGTACCACTTGGTGGCCTGGTCGGCGGGGCCGGAGATGATCAGCGGCGTACGGGCCTCGTCGACGAGGATCGAGTCGACCTCGTCGACGATCGCGAAGTTGTGGCCGCGCTGCACGAGCTCTTCCTGCGACCACGCCATGTTGTCGCGGAGGTAGTCGAAGCCGAATTCGTTGTTCGTGCCGTACGTGATGTCGCAGGCGTACTGCTCGCGGCGCTGGGCCGGCGTCATGTTGGCCAGGATGCAGCCGACTTCCAGACCCAGGAACTTGTGGACGCGACCCATCATCTCGGAGTCGCGCTCGGCCAGGTAGTCGTTGACCGTGATGAGGTGGACGCCCTTGCCGGAGAGGGCGTTCAGATACGCGGGAAGCGTGCCGACGAGGGTCTTGCCCTCACCGGTCTTCATCTCGGCGACATAGCCCATGTGCAGCGCGGCGCCGCCCATCATCTGGACGTCGTAGTGGCGCTGGCCCAGGACGCGCTTGGCGGCCTCACGGACCGTCGCGAAGGCCTCGGGCAGGAGGTCGTCGAGCGTCTCGCCGTCGGCGTAACGCTCCTTGTATTCCTGGGTCAGCGCGCGCAGCTCGGCGTCGGAGAGGCTGACGAAGTCCTCTTCGATGGAGTTGACCTGGTCCGCGATGCGGTGCAGCTTGCGCAGGATCTTGCCTTCGCCTGCACGCATGATCTTCGAGAGGACGGACACGGGGGTTGGTCTCCTTGCCGGTCGGGCCTGGCATGGTCGGTTTTACTCGTCGGGCAACGGCCATCGTATGCGAGGACCGGCCTGCGCCGGGAGGGCTGCCATGAGGTCAACGGGCGAGGAGCGCCGAAGGTGCCGGGTTACGCCCATGAGTGCCCTGTGAACGGTGATCACCGAAGCCCGTAAAACGCTGGCCCCGGAGGGTCGTGCCCCACCAGAATCGTTCGATGGAGCCCGTCACCCTCACCACCGAACGTCTGTTCCTGCGCGTCTTCACGCCCGAGGACATCGACGAGACCTACGCGGCCTGCCAGGACCCGGACATCCAGCGCTGGACGACGATTCCGTCGCCGTACGCGCGCGTGGACGCCGAGACGTTCATCCACCGCGTCGTCCCGGACGGCTGGCGCGACGACCAGGAGTACACGTTCGCCGTACGCCCCCGGGAGGGCGGCCCGCTGCTCGCCGCCGCCAGCCTGCACCACCCGCGCTCGGGCACCTGGGAGGTCGGCTACTGGACGGCCAAGGAGCACCGGGGCCGCGGCTACATGACGGAGGCCGTGCTCGGCCTCGCGCGCTGGGCCTTCACGGACCTGCGCTGCACGCGTCTGGAGTGGCGCGCGGAGGTCGGCAACACCGGTTCGCGGGCGGTCGTGGAGAGGGCCGGTTTCACGGTCGAGGGCAAGCTCCGCGCGGGCCTGCTGAACAAGGGCACCCTGCGGGACTGCTGGATCGGCGCGCTGCTCCCCTCGGACCTCGACGTGCACTCACTGTTCCCGTACCTGCCCGCGCGGGCCTGACCCCTCGGCCCGAGGGAGCTGTCAGTGCCTGCGCCTATCGTTTCGACCATGACGAGCCTGCCGAGTCCCGCCACCGAACTCTCCGCCGACGAGGCCCGCCGCATCGCCCTGCGTGCCCAGGGTTTCCTGGGGGCCCCGGACCGCAAGTCCGGTGTGCGGGGCGTCCTGCGCCACCTCGGCGCGGTCCAGCTCGACACCATCTCGGTGCTGGCCCGCTCGCACGAACTCATTCCGTACGCGCGCCTGGGCGCCGTGGGCCGCGACACCGTCGAGGCGGCGTACTGGACGCAGACGCACGCCTTCGAGTACTGGTCGCACGCCGCGTGCATCCTCCCCATCGAGGAGTGGCCGCACTTCGCCTTCCGCCGCCGCGCCTACCGCTCCCGCCCGCACTGGCACCACGACCTCCCCACCGGTGCGTACGACCAGGTCATCAAGCAGCTGCGCGCCGAAGGCCCGCTGACCGCCACGGAGTTGGGCGGCGCGAAGAACAAGGGCGAGTGGTGGGACTGGTCCGCGTCGAAGATCGCGGTCGAGCGGGCGCTGATGTACGGCGAGGTGGTGTGCACGGAGCGCCGCTCCTGGAAGCGGGTGTACGACCTGGCGGAGCGCGCCGTCCCGCAGACGCTGCTCCACGACGACCTGACCGACGCGGAGTGCCTGCGCCGCCTGGTCCGCCTGGCCGGTGAGGCGCTGGGCGTCGGCACGCGCGCGGACATCGCGGACTACCACCGCCTCAAGGGCGAGCAGTTCGACGCGGTGGTCGCCGATTCGGGCCTGGTGCCGGTGACGGTCCAGGGCTGGTCCAAGCCTGCGTGGGCGGACCCCGAGGCGCTGGAGACGACACCCCGCGGCCGCCACCGCACGACGCTCCTGTCCCCCTTCGACTCGCTGATCTGGGAGCGGGCGCGCACGGAGCGGATCTTCGGCTTCACGCACCGCCTGGAGGCGTACGTGCCCAAGCCGAAGCGGATCCACGGCTACTTCGCGATGCCGCTGCTCGCGGGCGGCAGGATCCTGGGCCGGGCCGACCCCGCGCGCGAGGGCAGCACGCTGGTGGCGAGGCAGGTCTCACTGGACGGCCCGAAGGCGGTCGCTCCGATGGCCCAGGCGCTGCGCGAGGCGGCGTCCTGGGTCGGCTGCGACGCGGTGCGGGTGGAGCGGATGGACCGCCCGGAGCTGACGGCGGCGCTGACCGCCGCGATCGGCTAGCGGCCGGTCGTTCCGTCGGCGGCCGGTCATTCCGCCGTCGGCCGGTCATTCCGCCGTCGGCCGGTCATTCCGCCGTCGGCCGGTCAGCGGATTTCGAGGATCTTCTCCCGCATCGCGTAGACGACGGCCTCCATCCTGGAGTGCAGCTGCAGCTTCTCCAGGATGTTGCGTACGTGGTTCTTCACGGTGTTCTCGGAGATGAACAGTTCCTTGGCGATGTCGCGATTGTTCATCCCGGTGGCGACCAGCTTGAGGACTTCCAGCTCACGGTCGGTGAGCCGCGGCGCGGGCACCAGTCTGCGCTCGTCGGTGCGCTGGATCATCGACTTGAACTCGGTGAGCAGCTTGGACGCCATCGAGGGGCTGATCTGCGACTGCCCGTCGGCCACCGCGCGGATCGCCGTGGCCACCTCGTCCGTGGAGATCTCCTTGAGGAGATAGCCGGTGGCGCCCGCCTTGATCGCGTCGTAGAGGTCGGCCTCCTCGTCGCTTATCGTCAGCATGATGATCTTGGCGCTGGGTGCCACCTCCTTGATGGAGGTGCACGCCTCGATGCCGCCGCGCTTGGGCATCCGTACGTCCATGAGCACGATGTCGGGCAGCAGATCCGCGGCCTTGTCCACCGCCTCGGCGCCGTCGCCCGCCTCTCCGACGACCTGGATGTCCTCCTCGGCGGCGAGGACGATCTCCAGGCCCCGGCGGAAGAGGGCGTGGTCATCCACCACCAGGACCCTGATGGGCTCCTTGCGTGGGGCGCCCGCGTCCGTGCCGATGCCGATGCCGTCATCGGCACCCTCGTGACGCATCGGTCCGAAGCTGTCCGCCATCGTTCCTCCCCCATGAAGGCCGCGGCCCGTTTGAGCCTCTGCTGCGCCAACCCCAGGCGACAGCACACCGGTTGACCGGCCCGCCCATGCTTTCATGCCCGGGGCCGGTGCGGTGCGCGCACTGGGCGCACGGTGGTGCCCCTGGGGGCGCACAGGCGCTCCAGGGGCACCACCTCGGCCGTCATGGGGCAGTGGTCAGCCGCCGAGGGCTCCGCCGCCACCGGCGGTCTCGGGCTTGGCAACCATGGGGTCGGTGTTGAGCCGGATGACGCCGTAGTCGTAGGCGTGCCGGCGGTAGACGACGCTCGGTTCCTTGGACTCGGAGTCGACGAACAGGTAGAAGTCGTGTCCGACCAGTTCCATCTCGTAGAGCGCCTGGTCGAGTGACATGGGGGCCGCGACGTGCGTCTTCTCCCGGACCACGAGCGGGCCTTCGCCCTGGATCTCCAGGGAGCCGATCTTCTTGACCGGCACGCCGTCCGGCTCCTCGTCGCGGGCGATGGAGCCGTCTCCGTTGAGGGTCGCGGCGTCCGGGACGCGCTCGGCGACTTCGGCGGCGGAGAGCCTGCCGTTGCCCCGGCGGTTGTGACGCTTCTCGTGCTGCTTGCGCAGGCGTGCGTCGAGCTTGGCGGTTGCCAGGTCCAGCGCCGCGTAGGGATCGGCTGCCGAGGCCTCCGCGCGAATCACGGGCCCACGTCCGCGGACGGTGATCTCCACGCGGTCGGAACGGTCGGCCTGACGCGGGTTGGTTTCCTTGGACACCTCGACGTCGAGGCTGATCACCTTGCCGTCGAGCTTCTGGATCTTGTCCAGCTTCAGCTTCTCGGCCACGTGCTTGCGGAACCGCTCGGGCACCTCGGTCTTGCGGCCCTTGACGACGATGTCCACGCAGAACTCCGTTCCCGGATCGCTCCGCTTCGGCGGCGGAGCATCTCCCTTTTGCACCAGACCCCGGTGACTCCCGGGGCCTCGGACTCGGTGACTTCCACCTCCTCCTCCCCCGTGGGCAAGATCTCCACCCCACCGGCCGGGGTGATTGCGAAAAACCCGCAGGCCGGCATTCCGATATGCGAGGGACGGCGTCCGCCATTCCTCACAACCGAACATATCTCGCCCGGAGGGAAGTCGTCACCCTCTACTGCCGCGTACCTCCATTCAGGTGCATTGACCCTCTCATCACCTGCAACGATGCAAGTTCTCAGTCAGTTCCGGTTTATTACGAAGGAATCCGGTGACGCAGCGACAACGGCTGCACCGATCGCGTACCCACCGCCCAATACCGGGCTTCGCACGATCCCCGTTCCCCGTTCTCGTCCGTTCTCAGCACCTGTCTCCGCTCGCGTTCTCTCTTCCGTGCCCGAGGCACCTAATGCCCGGGCGGCCTCCGCCAGAGAGGCACCGGTGGTCATGAGGTCGTCCACGACCACCACCCGGCCTCCCCCGAGCAGCCGCCCGCTCCCGGCGACCGCCTCCAGGGCGCCCGCCAGATTGGCCTGCCGCTGCCGGGAGTCGAGCCCCGACTGGTCGGCCACCGCGCGCCGTTGACGGAGCACCGCGAGCACCCGCGCCGGGATTCCCGCCCGCCGCAGCTCGGCCGCCGCGACGACCGCGATCCGCCGGACCGGGTCGTGCCCGCGCGCCCGCACAGCGGCCCGCGCCGAGGGCACAGGAACGAGCGACAACGGCATCACGCGCCCCTGTGGACCATCCTGTGTGCCGCGTACCCACGATCGAGGTGACCTATCACCCACGGCCCGGGATCGGTCCCGCAGACCGGCACACACGGCTTCGGCCAACGCCGACCCCAGCGGCCTCGCGAGTCCCAGGGCACCCCGCTCCTTGTGCGCGAGCAGCACGGCCCGTACGGCGTCCTCGTACGGAGCGACGGCGTGCACGACCGGCAGGCCGGGCGGCTCCGGCACCGGGCGCACCCGGAGCGGCACGGCCCCGCACAGGGCGCCGCGGCACTCGTCGCAGAGTGCCGTCCTGGGCTCCCCGCAGCCCGCGCACTCGGCCGGCAGCACCAGGTCGGTGAGGTCCTGCCACCAGCCCCGCATGCCCACCACTGTGCCAAGGCCGGGACGGCGCGGCCACCCCTGTGGATAACCCCCTGTGGACAACTCCCGGCCGAACTCGCGGTCGAGCTCGCAGCCGAACTCACGGCCGCCGAGAGCGCGTTGCCGGCGCGGGCCGGTCCTCACCCCGGATAGACCGGAGCCATCCCTTCCTTCACCACCGTCTGCCACTGCGACCCCGTCGGCAGCCGCACGATCCCGTCGTCCGAGTGCGCCACCAGCGGCTGCCGCTCGTCATCGGACGCCGCGATCTCCTCGACGCCCGTCAGGCCGGGCAGCGCGGTGCCCGGCAGCACCGAGCCGTCGCTCTGCACGTACCGGATCTGCTGCACCCCGCCGGTCTCCCGTCCGACCACCACGAGACGGCTCCCGCCGGCCCACGACATGGCCGTGACCTCTTCCATCTGCGGCGCCACGGGGGTGGGGTCCAGGACCGAGATGTCGGGGCGCTCCCCCTTGCCCGCGCTGCGCTCGGCCCGGCCGATCCACAGGGACTTCTTGTCGCCCTTCTTCACCAGCAGGGCGATGCGCACGCCGTCGCCCGACACCCGCACGTCCTGGACACGCCCGTCCAGAGCCGGGATCTCGACCTCGACCGGGTCGCCCTTGCCCTGCTCCAGCCAGAGCAGGCGCGGCCGCTTCGGGTCACGGTCGGCCACCCACAGATTGCCCCGCCCGTCCCAACTGGGCGTGGACAGGCGGTCGTCCTCCGACTTGGCCCTGCTGCGCAGATGCGCCTTGCCGAGCGGGTCGTCCGAGAACAGCGACCCCGTGTACAGCGACTTGCCGTCGAGTGACACCCCGGCCGCACGCTGTTCGTCGCGCGAGACCGCCGCCGAACGCAGCGGCTGGTCGCCGGTGCCGAGGGCGCCCGTCACCGGTTCCGGATCCACCGCGCTCCCGGCGTTGGCCGACATCCGGACCAGCCGGTGCTTCTCGTCGATGAAGTACTGGTAGTCGGGCCGGTCGGCGCTGCGGTGCGCCGCGACGGTCTCCGCCCGGTCCTGGCTCAACACGCAGAGCATCGAACCGTTGGAACGCTGCAACGTCACCTGCTCGACCCCCGAAGGCGTCAAGTCCTGCAGGGTGAAGAGCAGTTGCGCCGCCATCTCCTTGCACTTGGTCTGCCCGGCGTCGTCGGACCGGCTGTTGAGCTGCACGGTCAGCCTGTTCTGGTCGTCCAGGGTCAGCGGCTTGTCGGGTTCCTTGAGCGCCGTACCGCTCGGGAAGCTCGAATTCACCACGAGGCCGAGCCAGTTGGTCGGCCCCTCAAGCAGCGTCTTCACCGTCTCCGTCAGCGGTTCGATGCGCTGGCGGATGTAGACGGGGTCGGCGACGAGCCCCGTCCGGCCGCTCACGCCCGCCCCCGCGGGCCCGGCGAAGTAGTACTTGTTGACGGGCCGGTAGATCCGCTGGAAGTCCGATTCGCCGAGCACCACGCCCGTCGGCGGCTTGTCGATGCGCCACTCGTCCCCGCCCGGACCGCCCTCCTGGCTCAGGTGCACGGACTGGCTGTACGGCGCGTCCTCGGGGCGGTACGCACGCTGCTCGTCCACCCGCGCGACCTGCCGGCCGGTCAGTGAGTAGCGCCGACTGCCCTCCGCGTCGTTCCCCGCGTTGCCCGCGTCCGTGTTCGGGCCGTCCGCGAGCACCGTCGTGGACCGCTCGGGGTGCCACGCGCGCGACGCCTTCTTGGTCAGATACTTGCGCGCCATCGCGAACTGCGGATCATCGCTGGTCAGCGCCTCCAGGAAGCCCTGAACGATCTCCACGGGCCGGGCGCCCTCACGCGGCGGCATCGCGTAGACCCGGACCTGGGACTGCGAGTCCGGGCGCTGCGAGGCGTCGACGGACTTCAGATTCCCGCTGTCGGGCATCGAGGCGCACCCGGCCAGGAGCACGCCGCAGCTGCCCAGCACCAGTCCACCGCGCAGCGCACGCCTGCGGCCCGCACGGCGGCCGCGCCCGGCACGGTCAGCGACCACGAGTGCTCTCCTCTTCCCTGTCCGAACCCGCCCCGGATTCCCTGTCCGCCCCGGACTCCGGCGGCTGCGTACGTGCGTTCGTCCGTGGGTGCGGACGGGGGCCCGACGCTCCGGCACCGTCACCGCTCGCCCCGCCCCGACCGCCGCCGTGCGCCTCGCCGTCCGGCTCCGCGTCACCCGCGGACTCGCCGCCCGCCGTCTCCTCGCCCACCGTCTCGTCACCGTCCACCGGCCGGCGCGGCACGACCCGCGACCCGCTGCCGGGCAGCGCCGTCAGGTCCACGGGGCCGGGCTGCAGGAGCCGCGGCGGTATGGGCCCCCTCGCCGGTACGGGCGGCGACGCGCTCTCGGAGTCCGCCGCGGCCGCCTGCGCGGGAACCGTGGCCAGCTTGTTCGCGCCTCCGAGGGGCAGTCCCGCGTCGTTCAGCCCGCGGTGCCGCCGCGAGTCGTCCGGCTCCAGCGGTATCGGCGAGCCCCGCAGCGGCTCGTCCGCCGTCCTCGGCAACGTCAGCCTGAACTGCGAACCGCCGCCCGGCTCGCCCCACGCCTGCAGCCAGCCGCCGTGCAGCCGCGCGTCCTCCAGGGCGATGGAGAGGCCGAGCCCCGTACCACCGGTGGTACGCGCGCGTGCCGGGTCGGCCCGCCAGAAGCGGCTGAACACCCGGGTCGCCTCGCCGGGCTTGAGGCCCACTCCGTAGTCCCGTACCGCCACGGCGACCGCGCCGCCCGCGGCGGCGAGCCGCACCACGACGTCCTTGCCCTCGCCGTGCTCCACGGCGTTGACGACGAGGTTGCGCAGCACCCGCTCCACCCGGCGGGCGTCGGCCTCGGCGACCACGGGCTGCTGGTCCCCGACGATCCGTATGTGCGTGCCCTTGCGCTCGGCGAGCATCTCGGCGCCGCCGACGACCCTGCGTACGACCTCCCGGAGGTCTATCGCCTCCGCCTCCAGCGCGGCCGCCCTCGCGTCGAACCGGCTGATCTCCAGCAGGTCGGCGAGCAGCGACTCGAACCGGTCGAGCTGGTCGGCGAGCAGCTCGGCCGAGCGCGCGGTCACCGGATCGAAGTCCACCCGCGCCTCGTGAATGACATCGGCGGCCATCCGCACCGTCGTCAACGGCGTACGCAGCTCGTGCGAGACGTCCGACACGAACCGCCGCTGCATCCGGGACAGCTCCTCCAGCTGCTGGATCTTCAGCTGCAGGTTCTGCGCCATCTTGTTGAAGGCCTCACCGAGCCGCGCGATGTCGTCCTCGCCGGTGACCTTCATACGTTCCTGGAGGCGCCCGGCGGAGAGCCGCTCGGCGATGCCCGCGGCCATCCGGACGGGCGTGACGACCTGGCGCACCACGAGCCACGCGATGGCACCGAGGAGCACCACGACGAAGAGCCCGGCGGTCGCGAGGGTCGTCCTGACGAGGTTCAGCGACTCCTCCTCCTGCGTCAGCGGGAAGAGGTAGTACAGCTGGTACGGGTCGCCGTTGAGGTCGTTCAGCCGCTTGCCGATCACCAGACCGGACTGCGGCTCACGACCGTCGTCGTAGATGATGCGCGTATTGGCCTGGTAGACACCCGTGCCGTTGTCGACCTGGCGGCGCAGCTCCTCGGGCACGCTGACGATCGGCTCGACGCCGCCCGAGGCCCGCGAGCCCCGCACGCTTCCGGCGTCGCCCGCGGAGGTGGGGCTCAGCGTCACGACGGCGAAGGCGTTCTGCCCACCGCTGGAGAGCTGCTCGACGAGGTCGGACATCCACACCGCGGCATTGCGCCCGTCGGCCGTGCTCCCGTCCTGGCCCTGCCCCTGACCGGCGCTCTGCCGGGCGGCGTTGACACTGTCCTGGGCGGCCCTGAAACCGCCGTCGGCCTGGCTCTGCGAGGCCTTCACCTTGGCCTTGAGCAGGCCGTTGTTCACCGAGCTCATGACGGCGAAGCCGAGCATGAGCACCACGCCGAGCGACATCAGCAGGGTCGTGGCGACGACCTTCAGCTGGATGTTGCGCCGCCACAGCCGCACCGCGGGCAGCAGCGGACGGCGCACCCAGCGCACGAAGAGCCGCAGCACGGGGCTCCCCTGAACCCCGCCCTGCAGCAGCAGCCCGCCATCGGCGAGCCGCCCGAACCGGGACGCGCCCCGCGCCGGTCCAGTCCGCCCCGAGCGAGCCCTCTGACTCCCGGGCGCCGGGGAGGAACTGTCCCGGGACATGTCAGCTCGGTCCGGCCTTGTAACCGACACCACGGACGGTCACCACGATCTCCGGCCGCTCCGGGTCACGCTCGACCTTGGAACGCAGCCGCTGGACGTGCACGTTCACCAGGCGGGTGTCCGCCGCGTGCCGATAACCCCAGACCTGCTCGAGCAGCACCTCACGCGTGAACACCTGCCACGGCTTGCGCGCCAGCGCGACCAGCAGGTCGAACTCCAGCGGCGTCAGCGCGATCGACTGCCCGTCCCGCTTGACGGAGTGCCCGGCCACGTCGATGACCAGGTCACCTATGGCCAGCTGCTCCGGCGCGGGCTCCTCCGACCTCCGCAGCCGCGCCCGGATCCGGGCCACGAGCTCCTTCGGCTTGAACGGCTTCACGATGTAGTCGTCGGCGCCCGACTCCAGGCCGACCACCACGTCCACGGTGTCGCTCTTGGCCGTGAGCATCACGATCGGCACCCCGGACTCCGCCCTGATCAGGCGGCACACCTCGATGCCATCACGGCCCGGCAACATCAAATCCAGCAGTACAAGATCCGGCTTTGCCTCCCTGAAAGCGGCCAGCGCCTTGTCGCCATCAGCTACGAACGACGGCTCAAAACCTTCACCACGCAGCACAATCCCGAGCATCTCGGCCAGTGCGGTGTCGTCGTCGACGACAAGGACTCGTCCCTTCATGCCTGACATCATCCCATTAGCTAATCGTTACCTGGCGTGACCTGGCACACAGCTCGGCAAGGCCCTCTGCTGTCACAGGTGACAGAACGCCCTCTTCCGTGACGATCGCCGTCACCAACTCGGGCGGCGTCACGTCGAATGCGGGGTTGTACGCCTGGGTCCCGAGGGGTGCCACCGGTATACCGCCTCCCGCTTCCATCCCGATCACCGGCACATACGGTGCCGTGACCTCCGTCACTTCATGACCGCCCCGCTGCTCGACCTCGATGGACGCTCCGTCCGGCGTGTTCGGGTCCACGGTGGTCACCGGCGCCACCACGATGAACGGCACGTGGTGATACCGCGCCAGTACGGCGAGCGGATAGCTCCCCACCTTGTTCGCCACCGAACCGTCGGCCGCGATGCGGTCGGCCCCGATCAGCACGGCATCCACCTCACCCGCCGCGAACAGCGAACCCGCCGCGTTGTCCGTAAGCAAGGTGTACGCCATCCCGCTCCGCGCCGCCTCGTACGCGGTGAGCCTGGCCCCCTGCAGCAGCGGCCTCGTCTCGTCCACCCACAGCCTGCGCAGACTCCCCTCCCGGTGCGCCTTGAGCGCCACCGCGAACGCCGTGCCCTCCCCTCCGGAGACCAGGGCCCCCGTATTGCAGTGCGTCAGGATCCGGTGCCCGCCGCCGGGCAGCAGTTCGTCGAGCAGTGCCAGGCCGTGGGCCGCCATCCGGCTGCTGGCCTCGGCGTCCTCGGCGTGCAGGGCCCGCGCCGCGTCGAGCGCGGCACCGGCCGCCGTCCGGGCGTCGGCACCGCCCGCGGCCGCCGCGCGATACGCGGCCTGGGCCCGTCGTGCGCCGTACGCGAGATTGACCGCGGTGGGCCGGGCCCCCGCCAGGGAGTCCGCCGCCGCGTCCACGTCGAAGCCGCGGGCGGCGGCGAGCGCGACGCCGTACGCCCCCGCGATGCCCAGCAGCGGTGCCCCTCGCACCGCGAGCGTCCTGATCGCCTCCACGAGAGCCGGTGCGTCGGTGCACACCAGCTCGATCTCCTCGCCCGGCAGCCTGGTCTGGTCGAGCAGGACGACCACGGGCCCCTCGGGCGGGTCGTCCCATCGGATCGCGGGAACCGTCGGGATCCCGGTCGGCCGGTTGTCCTCGCTGGATTGCGCGTACTGATCAGCCATCCGCCCAGTCTGCCCCGTACCCGGCGGACAATTGAAGGTGTACAGCCGCTACGGCGCCCGGTCACCTCGCGGGCCCACCGTGACACGATGGCTGCCAACCTGCCGCCGCGCCCGCGGACGGGCACCTTGAAGGAGCGACGATGAACGACACTCCGGGCTGGGCCTCGCCCGGATCCGCCCCCTCCGACGGACAGGACGCCGGCAAGCCGGACGCCGACGGGCCCGCGGACGCCGGCCGGCAGGACGGCCCGCCCAAGTGGTCCAAGGAGCAGCCGCCGCCCGCCCAGTGGTCCCCGCCCAGCACCCCCGGCCCGGGGGCGACGCCGCCTCCTCCGCCCCCGCCGCCCGGCCAGGGCGGCGGCTGGGGCTGGGGCAACCAGCCTCCCGGCGGCCCCGGTGGCGGTGGCCCCGGCGCTCCAGGAGGCCCCGGGGGCTACCGCGGCTGGGGCGCCTGGCAGGGACCGCCGCCCGCGGCCAAGCCCGGCGTCATCCCGCTCCGCCCGCTCGGCGTCGGTGAGATCCTCGACGGCGCGGTGTCGACCATGCGCGCCCACTGGCGCACGGTCCTCGGCATCTCGCTGACCGTCGCCGTGCTCACGGAAATCGTCGTCGTCCTCCTCCAGGGACTCGTCCTCGACGAGTCCGTCGACACCGAAGCCCTCGACGACCCCAGCGCGACCGTCGGGGAACTGACCCGCGCCATGGGCGACACGATGCTGAGCTCCGGAGTGGTCCTCGTGATCACCCTGCTCGGCACGATCGTCGCGACGGCCCTCCTCACCATGGTCACCAGCCGCGCCGTGCTCGGTAAGCCGGTGACCACCGCGGAGGCCTGGCGGGACTCCCGCCCCCAGCTGGCCAAGCTGTTCGGTCTGACCCTGCTCATTCCGCTCATCGGCGCCGCGATCGTCTTCATCGGCATCCTGCCCGGCCTGCTGATCGCGCTGGCGGGCCCCTCCGACGCCGGTGCGACCCTCGCCGTGCTCGGCGGCCTCGCCGCCGCCGTCGCCGCCCTCTGGATCGTGGTCCGCCTCTCGCTCGCCTCCCCGGCGCTCATGCTGGAGAAGCAGGGCATCAAGAAGTCCCTCACCCGCTCCGCCAAGCTGGTGCGCGGCTCCTGGTGGCGGGTCTTCGGCATCCAGCTGCTCGCCGCGATCATCGCCAACGTCGTGGCGTCGATCATCGTCATCCCGTTCACCTTCATCGCGGGGGCGGTCAGCGGCGACGGCGTCACCGGCTTTCTCGACAGCACCGGGGAACTGGGCTGGACCTTCCTGATCGTCAGCGGCGTCGGCTCGGTCATCGGCTCCATGCTGACGTTCCCGATCACGGCCGGAGTCACCGTGCTCCTCTACGTCGACCAGCGCATCCGCCGCGAGGCCCTCGACCTCGAACTCGCCCGCGCCGCCGGCCTCCCCGGCCACGCCCCCACCGCGCCGGGCTCCACGGGGAGTTGATGCGGTGACCGCGGCGGGGGCAGTACTCAGGGGGCTCGGAGCCGCACCGCTCCTGCCGCACACCGGCGACGACCCACCGGTGACGATCCCGCGCGACCCCGCGCGGGAGGCCGCCGAACGTGAACTGTCCAAGCCGATGTACCACGACAACGACCCCAGCCTCTTCCAGCGGGCCCTGAACCGCTTCTGGGGCTGGGTCGACGACCTGTTCTCCGCCGCCTCGGGCGCCACCCCGGGCGGCGCGCTCGGGCTCCTGGTCATCGTCCTCGCCGTCGTCCTCGTGATCGGCGCCCTCTGGTGGCGCCTGGGCACCCCGCACCGCACCGCCGCCCCCCTCCCCTCCCCCGCCCTCTTCGACGACCGCCCCCGCAGCGCCGCCGAACACCGCGCGGCCTCCGCGGCACACGCCGACCGGGCCCACTGGAACCAGGCCGTGCAGGAACGCATGCGCGCGGTCGTCCGCGCCCTGGAGGAACGCGCACTCCTCGACCCCCGCCCCGGCCGCACCGCCGACGAAGCCGCGACGGAGGCGGGCCGCACCCTCCCCTCCCACACCGACCGACTCCGCGCCGCCGCCCACGCGTTCGACGACGTGACGTACGGCGGTCGCACCGCGGACCGGGCCACATACCTGCGCCTGGCCGAGCTCGACCACGACCTGCAGCGCACCAAGCCGGTCCTGGCCGCCACCGCCCACACCACGCCGGGCACCAGCTCCCCGGGGGACGCCGAATGACCGGCCCCAGCCCTGCCACCGAGCCACCCGGGCCCGCCACGCCCCCCACCGCCACGGGACGACCCGACGCCCCGTCGGCGGCACCCTCGACGTCGATCACCCCCACGCCCCGTCAGCTCTGGACCCGCTCCCGGGGCATCGTCCTCGCCGCGGTCGTCCTCCTCGTGGCAGCCGTCGCCATCGCCGCCGTCCGCTCCAGCGCCCAGCACGGCCGCCTCGACCCCCGCTCCGCCGACAGCCGGGGGAGCCGAGCCGTCGCCGAACTCCTCGCCGACCGGGGCGTGTCCACCCGCGTCGTCACCAGCACCGCCGAGGCCGAGGCCGCGGCCCGCCCCGACACGACCCTCCTCGTGGCCGACCCGGACCTGCTCACCAAAGGCCGGCGCTCCCGCCTGCACTCCGCCACCGAGAAGTCCGGCGGCCGCACCGTACTCGTGACCCCGGGCACCCGGTCGGTCGAGGACCTCGCCCCCGGAGTCACCGCGGACCCCACGCCCAGCGCCGACTCCACGCTCTCCCCCGGCTGCGCCCTCCCCGCGGCACGCCTGGCGGGCAGCGCCGACATGGGCGGCATCCGCTACGACACCCTCGCTCCGGACGCCGAGGCCTGCTACCTCAGCGACGGACTCCCCAGCCTTCTCCATCTCCCCGCCCCCCGCGGAAAGGGCGACACCGTCGTCCTCGGCGCCCCCGACATCCTCTACAACGACCGTCTCGACGAGCAGGGCAACGCCTCCCTCGCCCTCCAACTCCTCGGCTCCCGCCCCCACCTGGTCTGGTACCTCCCCTCGCTCTCCGACGACCGGGGCGACACCGACTCCGAGCGCCGCGGCTTCTTCGACCTGATCCCCTCCGGCTGGCTCTGGGGCACCCTGCAACTCACCGTCGCCGCCGTACTCGCCGCCCTGTGGCGCGCCCGCCGCCTCGGCCCCCTGGTCGCCGAACGCCTCCCCGTGGCCATCCGCGCCTCCGAAACCGTGGAAGGCCGTGCCCGCCTCTACCGCAAGGCGAACGCCCGCGACCGCGCGGCCGCAGCCCTACGCACCGCCAGCCGCACCCGCCTCGCCCCCCTCCTCGGCGTCTCCCCCGCTCAGGCACACTCACCCGAGACCCTGCTCCCCGCCCTCACCGCCCGTCTGCGCACCCCCGGCCAGGACCCGCACCCCCTCCTCTTCGGACCGCCTCCCGCCGACGACACGGCACTCATCGCCCTCGCCGACCAACTCGACGCCCTCGAAAGAGAGGTACGCCACTCATGATGGACCCGACCACTGACAACGGGCCCACCGGAGATCCCCGCGACGCCCGCGCCTCCCTCGAAGCCCTGCGCGCCGAGATCTCCAAGGCCGTGGTCGGCCAGGACCCCGCCGTCACCGGCCTCGTCGTCGCCCTCCTCTGCCGCGGCCACGTCCTGCTCGAAGGAGTCCCCGGGGTGGCCAAGACGCTGCTCGTCCGCGCGCTTTCCGCGAGCCTCGAACTCGACACCAAGCGCGTCCAGTTCACCCCCGACCTGATGCCGAGCGACATCACGGGCTCCCTCGTCTACGACGCCCGCACCACCGAGTTCTCCTTCCAGCCGGGCCCGGTCTTCACGAACCTGCTCCTGGCCGACGAGATCAACCGGACCCCGCCCAAGACCCAGTCCTCGCTCCTCGAAGCGATGGAGGAACGCCAGGTCACCGTCGACGGCACTCCGCGCCCGCTCCCCGAGCCCTTCCTCGTCGCCGCCACGCAGAACCCCGTCGAGTACGAGGGCACGTACCCCCTCCCCGAAGCCCAGCTCGACCGCTTCCTGCTCAAGCTGACGGTCCCTCTCCCCTCCCGCCAGGACGAGATCGACGTACTCACCCGGCACGCGGAAGGCTTCAACCCGCGCGACCTGCGCGCCGCCGGCATGCGCCCCGTGGCCGGACCCGCGGACCTCGAAGCCGCCAGGGCCGCCGTCGCCAAGACCTCCATCTCCCCCGAGATCACCGCGTACGTGGTGGACCTCTGCCGCGCCACCCGCGACTCCCCGTCCCTCACGCTCGGAGTCTCCCCCCGAGGCGCCACGGCCCTGCTCTCCACGGCCCGCGCCTGGGCCTGGCTCACCGGCCGCGACTACGTCATCCCCGACGACGTCAAAGCCCTGGCCCTGCCCACCCTCCGCCACCGGATCCAACTCCGCCCGGAGGCCGAGATGGAGGGCGTCACCGCCGACTCCGTCATCAACGCGATCCTCGCCCACGTCCCGGTCCCCCGCTGATGGCGCTCACCGGACGCACCGCCCTCCTGGCCGCCCTCGGCACACTCCCCGTAGGCCTCTGGGACCCCAGCTGGACCGGCATCCTCGCCGTCAACACCCCGCTGGCCCTGGCCTGCGCCTGCGACTTCGCCCTGGCCGCCCCCGTACGCCGCCTCGGCCTGACCCGCACCGGCGACACCACGGTCCGCCTGGGCGAGACCGCCGACGTCGAGCTGACGGTCACGAACCCCTCGGGCCGCCCCCTGCGCGCGGAGCTCCGGGACGCCTGGCCCCCGAGCAGCTGGCAGCCCGGCACCGAAGTCACCGCGTCCCGCCACCGCCCGACCGTCCCGGCCGGTGAGCGCCGCCGCCTCACGACCCGCCTGCGCCCCACGCGCCGAGGCGACCACCAGGCCGACCGCGTGACCATCCGCTCGTACGGCCCCCTGGGCCTCTTCACCCGCCAGGGCAGCCACAGAGTCCCCTGGACCCTGCGCGTCCTGCCACCCTTCACCAGCCGGAAGCACCTGCCCGCCAAACTGGCCCGCCTTCGTGAACTCGACGGCCGCACCAGCGTGCTCACACGAGGCCAGGGCACCGAATTCGACAGCCTTCGCGACTACGTTCCCGGGGACGACACCCGCTCCATCGACTGGCGAGCCACCGCCCGCCAGTCCAGCGTCGCGGTCCGCACCTGGCGCCCTGAACGCGACCGTCACATCCTTCTCGTGCTCGACACCGGCCGCACCTCGGCGGGCCGCGTCGGCGACGCCCCGCGCCTCGACGCCTCCATGGACGCGGCCCTGCTCCTCGCCGCCCTCGCTTCCCGCGCCGGCGACCGTGTGGACCTGCTCGCCTACGACCGTCGCGTACGTGCCCTGGTCCAGGGCCGCTCAGCAGGCGACGTTCTCCCCTCCGTGGTCAACGCCCTGGCCACATTGGAGCCGGAACTCGTCGAGACAGATGCCAGGGGCCTTACGTCCACGGCCCTGCGGACCGTTCCGCGTAGTTCCCTGATCGTGCTCCTCACGAGTCTCGACGCGGCCCCCATCGAAGAGGGCCTGCTCCCCGTACTTTCCCGTCTCACCCAGCGCCACAAAGTCTTGGTCGCATCGGTGGCCGACCCGCACATCGAGAAAATGGCGACTTCCCGCGGGTCCACGGAAGCGGTTTACGACGCCGCGGCGGCCGCACAAGCTCAATCGGAACGCCATCGCACAGCGGACCAACTCAGGCGTCGAGGCGTCACGGTCGTGGACGCCACTCCGCATGACCTCGCACCCGCTCTGGCGGACGCCTACCTCTCCCTCAAGGCCGCCGGCCGCCTCTGAGACTCGACTCAATTGAGGGACGAGGGACCAAAAGGCTGAGCAAAGAGCGCAATAAAAGACCCCTGGAACGCAGAAAACCCCCGCACCAATGGTGCGGGGGTTCCCCTTTTTTCTAAAATGAGTTCGGCGGCGTCCTACTCTCCCACAGGGTCCCCCCTGCAGTACCATCGGCGCTGTGAGGCTTAGCTTCCGGGTTCGGAATGTAA
>NZ_JBVJPW010000017.1:0-46757 GCF_055609205.1 Streptomyces sp. NPDC036815
GGAGCCGGTCCACTTCCCCCAACCTCACTCCGGGAAGCTGCCCACGAACAGCCGAGATCACTCAACGTAACGAAGCACTACTAGGGCCTTTCGTTTGGATCAGGCCGGGCCCGCGGTACGCCTGCGGCGCGGGACCTGCTCCCGGCGACCGAGACCCACCCCGGCCACTCGGGTGACCCGAGGGAAAGTCCATGGAAACCGGCGCGAAAGTCCACGGGTTCCGGCGGTGATGTGCGAGAGGTTCGGACGGGGATCATCACCGGTCCCGACCGGCGGTCGTCGCAGGTCTCAACTCGGAAAAGGTCGCAGACCAAAGTCGTATTCGATCTTGCCCACCCGGCCGCGAGTGGACTATACCTGTCCGCGTCTGCCCGGCCGTCCAACCCGGCCGCAGGCCCGGGGGTATGAGGGCGGGGCGTCGAACGTCAACTGCCCTTTCCCGTCCGAGAACCCGGCGCACGACCCCAGCTTCACACCGCCGCGGTGCCGGGGAGGGTCCGGTTCACCGCCTGAGTCCTGGAGAAGGCGAGGACTTGAGCATGGGATCCACCAGCGTCAACCGTCGTGACGTCATGAAGAGGGCGGCAGCCGCCGGTCTGCTCGCGGTGCCGGCCGTCGGGGCACTGAGCTCCTGCGCCAGTGGCGGCGGGGACGAGAACAAGGCCGAAAAGGGCGAGAAGACCAAGAAGAACCCGCTCGGCGTGAAGGAGGACGCCGGGCTCACCGTCTACATCTTCAACGGCGGGTACGGCGACAAGTACGCCCAGTTCGTCACGGACATGTACGCCAAGAAGTACCCCGAGGCCGATCCGGAACAGAAGCCGACGGAGAAGATCGCCACCCAGGTCCAGCCGAAGATCGTCCGTGGCAAGCCCACGGCGGACGTCGTCAACAACTCCGGCGCCGACCAGATCAACCCCGGCAAGCTGGTGCACAACAAGCAGGTCGCCGACCTCAGCGAGGTCCTCGACGCGCCCTCGTGGGACGACCCGAAGGTCACCGTCCGCGAGACCCTCGTGCCGATCGTCGAGCAGATGGGCCGCTTCGGCGGCAACGAGTGCTACCAGCTCAACATCGCGCTGACGGTGTACGGCAACTGGTACTCCAAGAAGCTCCTCCAGGAGGGCCTGGACGCCGAGTACCCCAAGACCTGGGACGAGATGCTCGCGGTCTGCAAGAAGGCCAAGGCCAAGGGCATCCACGGCTGGAGCTACCCGGGCGGCCACCCCCGCTACATGTTCTTCAGCATGTACGCCATGTTCGCCCAGCGCGGCGGGCGCGAGGTGACCACGGCCATGGACTACCTGGAGCCGGACGCCTGGAAGCACGACGCGGTCAAGGACGTCTTCGAGGCCTGGGAGGAACTGGTCGCCAAGAAGTACGTGCTGACCGGCTTCGACGGCACCGAGGCCCACACGGAGATGCAGACCGCGTGGACCAAGGAGGGCAAGTGCCTCTTCGTGCCCAACGGCTCCTGGGTGGAGAACGAGGCCAAGGACACCACGCCGAAGGACTTCGAGATGACCGTGGGGGCGACCCCCTCGCTCGACTCCGGCGACAAGATGCCGTTCGGCACGCTCTACGCCCCCGCCGGTGAGCCCTTCATCGTCCCCGCCAAGGCCAAGAACGTGCAGGGCGGCATGGAGTGGATGCGGATGATGTACAGCAAGGAGGCCGCGCTCAACCTGTTCAAGGAGATCGGCTCGATGCCCGTCGTCAAGGGCGCCATCGACGGTCTGAAGCTGCCCCCGGGCGCGGCGAGCGCCCAGGCGGCGATCAAGGCGGCCGGCGAGAACGTCGTCATCCCCCAGTTCATGGACTGGTACAACGAGCTGTTCCGCGAGGACTTCAACAACATGATCCACAAGTTCATGCAGGGCCAGATCGGCGCCCGGCAGGCGATGGACACCATGCAGAAGGCCTCGGACCGGATCAAGAACGACCCCGACATCACGAAGATCAAGAAGGCCTGACCCTCCGGGTCCCCTTGATCCTCCTGCGGGTCCGGGGCCTTCGCGGCCCCGGGCCCGGGCACGCGACCGAGCACGTAGGCATGTGAAAGAGCGGGCGGGGCTGAGCAGCGTGAAGACCGACACCCGGGTGGAGAAGACCCCACCTCCGAAGAAGCAGGCGGGCGCGAGGCCCGCACCGGCCGCACCGGGCCGGATGTTGTTCGTCCTGGCGGTGCTCCTGCCGCCCCGCTTCACCCCCGAACGGGTGCGCTACGACCGGCGCTACCGCACGCTCGACAAGTACCGCTTCATCGTGGGCTTCCTCGCCGTACCGCTCGCGTTCTACGCGCTGTTCGTCGTCTCGCCCTTCCTCCAGGCGATCTACTACTCGTTCACCGACTGGTCCGGCGGCCCGGTCGCGCACTTCGTCGGATTCGACAACTACCGCAAGATGTGGAACGACGAGCGCTTCTGGGACTCCGTCCAGGTGAGCGCCCTCCTGCTGCTCATCGCGCCCGTGCTCACCCTGGTCCTCGGCATGTTCTTCGCCTACATGATCACCTCGGGCGGCCGGCACCGCAGGGGACAGGCCATCGCGGGCGTCGCGGGCTCCTCGTTCTACAAGGTCGTCTACTTCTTCCCGCAGGTGCTCTCCGTCGCCATCATCGCCGTGGTGTGGGGCCGCGTCTTCAACACCAACAGCGGCCTGATCAACGGCGGCCTCGACAAGGTCGGCGTCGACGGGCCCGCCTGGCTCGGCGGCGACGAGACCCTCGGCATCGTCTCGCTGCTCACCGTGATCAGCTGGAGTTTCATCGGCTTCTACGTCGTGCTCTTCTCCGCCGCCATGGGCGCGATCCCCAAGGACATCTACGAGGCCGCCCTCCTCGACGGCGCGGGCCGCGCCCGCACCTTCTTCAACGTCACGCTCCCGCTGATCCGGGACACGGTGCGCACCGGCTGGATCTACATGGGCATCCAGGCCCTGGACACCTTCGCCATCTGCCTGGTCATGGTGCCGCCGCACGTCCTGAAGGTGACCCCGGTCTTCCTCTACGAACGGTTCCGGGACGGCCAGTACGGCTACGCCACCGCCATCGGCGTCGTCCTTCTCCTCCTCAGCATGGCGTTCTCCCTCATCGTCATGCGGGTCGGGAACCGCGACCGGATCGAATACTGAGACCGCGGGAGCCACTGCATCATGACCACGATCAAGACCTCCGCGCCCCGCTCCGAGACCACCTCCGCGGTCCGCCGCGAGAGGGAGGCGGGCGGCGCCACCCTCAACGTCTTCTCGCACGCCTTCCTCGTCCTGTGGGTCGTCCTCGCCGCCGGACCGCTGGTCTGGGTGGCGCTCACCGCGTTCCGCCCCTCGGCCGAGATCCTCAGCGACCCGATGGGCTGGCCGGCCTCCTTCCACTGGGAGAACTTCAGCAACGCCTGGAGCAAGGCGAGCATCGGCCGGTACACCCTCAACTCGCTGATCATCCTCGCGGGTTCGCTGACCGGCACCATGCTGCTCGGCTCGATGGCGGCCTACGTCATCGCCCGCTTCACCTTCCCCGGCAACCGCTTCGTCTTCATGCTGTTCGCGGGCGGCATGATGTTCCCGGTCATCCTCGCCCTGGTGCCGCTCTTCGCGGTCATGGAGAACTTCGGCCTCCTCGACACCCGGCCCGGCCTGATGATCGCGTACATCGCGTACTCCCTGCCCTTCACCACCTTCTTCCTGACCTCCTTCTTCCGCACGCTGCCGACCGGCGTGCAGGAGGCGGCCATGGTCGACGGGGCCTCGCACACCCGCACCTTCTTCCAGATCATGCTGCCGATGGCCAAGCCCGGCCTGGTCAGCATCGGCATCTTCAACTTCCTCGGCCAGTGGAACCAGTACCTGCTGCCCCTGCTGCTCAACAACGAGGACGAGAAGAGCTACGTGCTGCCGCAGGGCCTCGCCTCGCTGGCCGTCTCGCAGGGCTACCGGGGCGACTGGGGTGCGCTCTTCGCGGGCCTGACGATCGCCATGCTCCCCGTGCTCGTCGTCTACGCGGTCTTCCAGCGACAGGTACAGGCCGGACTGACCGCCGGTGCCATCAAGTGACCTGGTGGAGCGGGTGATTTCAGCTTGGCCACGAAAGTGGTCTAGGCCTGTCAAGGCCAATCGGGCCGTGAGTAGTCTCTGCGCCACGGCGCCGCGGGGGGCGACCGGACGCGCTCAAGTCGACACCGATGTCGAAGGGTTGAACCATCATGAGGAATCGAATAATCGCCACCGGTGCGGCAACGGTCGCCATGGCCCTTGGCCTCACCGCCTGCAGCGGTGACAGCGACAGCGGCGACAGCAAGACGATCAAGCTCGTCGCCGCCGACTACGGCGACAAGGCCTCCAACGCCTCCAAGGTGTACTGGGCCGAGGTCAAGAAGGAATTCGAGAAGGCCAACAAGGGCTACGAGGTCGACGTCCAGGTCATCAACTGGAACGAGATCGACAAGTCCGTCAAGAACATGATCCAGGCGGGCAACGAGCCCGACCTGCTGCAGACCGGCGGCTACGCCGACAAGGTCGCCGACGACCTGCTCTACAAGGCGGACGAGGTGATGTCCGCCAAGACGCGCGAGAACCTCATCCCCACGTTCGCCAAGGCGGGCGAGGTCGACGGCACCCAGTACGGCATTCCGTGGGTCTCATCGAGCCGCGTGATGTTCTACAACAAGTCCGTCTTCAAGAAGGCCGGCATCAAGTCGCCGCCCAAGACGTGGGACGAACTCGCCGCCGCGGCAAAGAAGATCAAGGCCAAGAAGGCCGCCGACACCCCCTACGCGCTGCCGCTCGGCCCCGAGGAGACCCAGGGCGAGTCGCTGATGTGGGAGCTCGGCAACGGCGGCGGCTACACCGACGCGGACGGCAAGTACACCCTCGACAGCGCGAAGAACGTCGAGACCTTCGACTGGCTCAAGACCAACCTGGTCAAGCCCGGTCTGACGTACGCCAACCCCGCCTCCACGGACCGCAAGACGGCCTTCGCGGACTTCGCGGCCGGCAAGGTCGGCATGCTCAACGGCCACCCGAGCCTCATCCAGATGGCCAAGGAGGGCAAGGTCGACTACGGCATCGCCCCCATCCCGGGCAAGGCGGGCCCGCTGCAGAGCACCCTCGGCGTGGCCGACTGGATGATGGCGTTCAAGGACGGCGGCGCCGAGAAGGAGGGCGTGAAGAAGTTCCTGGACTTCACGTACTCCAAGAAGGTGCTGGCGTTCGACGAGATGTACAACCTCATGCCGGTCACCCAGGACGCCCTCAAGACCATGCAGGGCAACGGCAAGCACAAGGACCTCGAACCGTTCTTCGCGGTGCTTCCGAACGCCAAGTTCTACCCGCTGGGCGACACCTCCTGGGACGTCGTCTCCGCCGAGATGAAGAAGACCGGCGGCAAGGCCGTCGCCGACGACCCGAAGCAGGTCCTCGGCGACCTGCAGAAGAAGGCGGAGTCGGCCGCCGCCGAGGCCAAGTAGCGGCCCCGCACGGCCCGTTCACCCGCTCCGCCCCGTCCGCAAGGAGTCCTCGTGTCCCTGAAGGCCCCTCCGTCCCCGGCCGCGTCCGGCCGGGGACGGGGCGGGCGCGCACCCAGGCCGGTGAGCCGCCGCAGCGGTCTGGCCCGGCTTGGCCCGCTGCCCTGGATAGCGCCCGTCATCCTGCTGATCCTCGCCGTGGTCGTCTGGCCCGTCGTCGAGCTGATCCGCACCTCGTTCCTCAACATCTCCATCGCCGGCAAGGTGCGCGGCAGCGCCGGGACCGACAAGTTCAAGAAGCTCTTCGAGGAGAGCGACTTCGGGGCCGTCCTGCTCTGGACGGCGGTGTGGACCGTCGTCGTCGTCACCGTGACGATGCTGCTCTCGCTGGCCCTCGCCCAGCTGTTCAACCAGAAGTTCCCCGGCCGCACCCTCACCCGCTGGGCGCTCATCGCCCCCTGGGCGGCCTCCGTCCTGATGACCGCCATCGGGTTCAAGTGGATGCTCAACCAGACCGCGGGCGTGCTCAACACGCTGATGCTCGACCTCGGCCTGATCGACGACTCCAAGGACTGGCTGGGCAAGCCGGAGACCGCCTGGCCGTGGATGATGGCCGTCGCCGTCTTCGTCTCCCTGCCCTTCACCACGTACACGCTCCTGGCCGGTCTGCAGACCATCCCGCAGGAGGTCTACGAGGCCTCACGGATCGACGGCGCCGGGACCTGGCAGACCTACCGCCACATCACGCTCCCGATGCTGCGGCCCGCCTTCCTCGTCGGCGTCGTCATCAACCTCATCAACGTCTTCAACTCCTTCCCGATCATCTGGGCCATGACCCAGGGCGGTCCGGGCTACGACACCTCCACGTCGATGGTGTTCATGTACAAGCTGAAGGAGACCGACATCGGTGAGTCCGCGGCCATGTCGGTCGTCAACTTCCTGATGGTCGTGGTGCTCGTGCTGATCTTCCTGAAGGTCAGCCGGTGGAACGAGGAGGACTGATGGCCACCGCGACGGCGACCCGCCCCGCGCCCCGGAAGGACGGCGGGCCGAAGAAGGCCCGGCGCGCGTTCCGGCCCCGCACCCTGGTCATCACGGCCTGCGCCTGGCTCCTCGCGGCCGTCTTCCTCGCGCCGTACCTGGAGATGGTCGTCACCGCGCTCCGCCCCAAGGAGGAGCTGCGGGACCGCACGTACCTGCCCACCGACCTGGAGTGGGCGAACTTCGTCGACGTCTGGAAGGAGTCGGAGCTCGGCCAGAACCTCCAGGTGACGCTGATGGTGGCGGGCGGCGCGACGCTGCTGGTCCTGCTGGTGTCGCTGCCCGCCGCGTACTACACGGCCCGCATGCGCTACCGCGGCCGCAAGCTCTTCCTGCTCCTCGTCCTGGTCACCCAGATGTTCCAGCCCACCGCCCTGCTGGTCGGTCTCTACCGCGAGTTCCACCAGCTGGACATGCTCAACTCGGTCTGGACCCTGATCCTCACCAACGCGGCGTTCAACCTCGCCTTCGCGGTGTGGATCCTGACGGCCTACATCAGCTCGATCCCGCCGGAGCTGGAGGAGGCCGCCATGGTGGACGGCACCAGCCGCTTCGGGGCCATGATCAAGGTGACGCTGCCGCTCGCCCTGCCGGGCGTCGTCACGGCCGTGATCTTCACCTTCATCACGTCCTGGAACGAGTTCGTGATGGGCCTGACCCTGACCACCGAACCGGAGAAGCAGCCGCTGACGGTGGGCATCAACAACTTCATCGGCAACTACACGGTGCAGTGGAACTACCTCTTCGCCGCGTCCGTGGTCGCGATCATCCCGGTGATCGTGCTGTTCGCGTTCATCGAGAGGCACGTGGTGTCGGGGCTCACGGCGGGCTCCGTCAAGTAGCGCCGACACGACGCGGAACGGCCATCCGGAGCGATCCGGATGGCCGTTCGGCCGTACGGGGCGGGGCGGCGGTCAGGCCAGGGGCTCGGCGTCCAGGCGGACGACCACGGCGGGGCCCGCGCGGAACGCGGGGCTCGCCGCGTCGGCCTCGACCATGTGCGGGGTGGCGTCGTGCGCGTCGAGCGCCTCCTGCGAGGCCCACCGCTCGATCAGGACGAAGCGGTCGGGGTCGCCGCTCACCTGGTGCAGGTCGTACTGGAGGCAGCCGTCCTCGGCGCGCACGAGCGGCGCGAGGCGCTCGAAGGCGGCGATCTGGTCCTTGCCGCGGCCCGGGAGCGTGGTGATCTGGATGACGAGCTTGATCTGCTGGGACATGGGTGGAACTCCGTTCGGTGTGGTGATCGGCGCGGTCGTGCGCCCGGTGCTGTTCCGCGGGGCGGGGAGCGGTCACTCGTGGATGCGCAACACCCGGCCCACACCGCGGACGCGGCTCAGCCCCCGCAGCTCGTCGAGGGCGCCGTCCAGCGCGTGTTCGGGCGCGGGGAAGGTGAGGAAGACGATGCGCGCCCGTGCCCGCGAACCGTGCTGGTCCACCGTGCGGATCGACACGCCGTGCCGGGCGAACACCCCCGTCACCTCGGACAGGACGCCCGGCGCCTCCTCGACGTCGGCGCGGACGTAGTACGAGTGCACCAGGTCCCGCGCCGGACGCAGCCGCGCCGGAGGGCCGACGGGGATGCGGCGGTGCGTGCCGCGCAGCAGCTGGTCGGCGGCGCCCGTGACGTCGCCGAGGATCGCGGACGCGGACGGGCGGGGGCCCGCCCCGTGCCCGTAGAACATGAGCTCACCGGCGGCGGAGGTGGTCAGGAACACCGCGTTGAAGCTGTCGCGGACGCTGGCCAGCGGATGGTCGCGGCCGATCAGGGCGGGGAAGACCTGGGCGCCGATCGCGTGGCCGTCGGGGAAGCGCTCGGCCACGGCGAGGAGCTTGATGTCGTATCCGAAGCGGGCCGCGAGTGCGAAGTCCTCGCGGTCGAGGCCGACGATGCCCTCCCGGCCGACGTCGTCCGCCACGACCGACCGGTTGAAGGCCAGCGAGGCGAGGATGGCGAGCTTGGCGGCCGCGTCGGCGCCGTCGACGTCGGCACTCGCGTCGGGCTCGGCGTACCCGAGCTCCCGGGCCTCGGCCAGCGCCTCGTCGAAGCCCAGGCCGTCGGCGGTCATCCGGGTCAGCACGAAGTTGCTGGTGCCGTTGACGATGCCGATCACCCGCGTGACGTCCTCGGCGAGCAGGGACTCCCGCAGGGGGCGCAGGACGGGCACGGCCGCCACCGCGGCGGCCTCGAAGAAGAGGTCGACCCCGGCGCGGTCGGCCGCCGCGAACAGCTCGGGGCCCGCCTTCGCGACGAGCTCCTTGTTGGCGGTCACGACCGGCTTGCCCGCTTCGAGCGCGGTCATGACGAGCTCACCGGCCGCCGCCGTGCCACCGATCAGCTCGACCACGAGATCGACGTCATCGGCCTTGACCACGTCGTACGCGTCGCCGGTGAACAACTCCGCGTCCAGTGCGGCCGGACGGGGCTTGCGCGGGTCGCGCACCGCTATCCGTACGAGCTCCAGGGAGATCCCCGTGACGTCCTCGACCGCGGCCCGCCGGTCGACGAGCAGGCGGGCGAAGCCGGCCCCGACGGTGCCGCACCCGAGCAGCCCGACCCTGATCCGGTCCGGCGCGCTCCCGGCCGTCACGCCGGGATTCCCGGTGCCGGACCGCGGTGCGGGCGGTGGGTGCCGAAGTTGCGCCGGTGGTAGACCAGCGGGGCCCTGGTCACCGCGGCCTCCGCGGCGTCGACGCGGCCGAGGACGATGACGTGGTCCCCGCCGTCCACGAAGTCGGCCGCGGTCGACGCCAGCCACGCGGCCGCCCGGGAGATGCGCGGGAGTCCCTGCTCGGTGGTCCAGGACGTGCCGTAGAACTTGTCGATCCCGCCCTTGGACGCGAACGACATCGCCAGGTCGTCCTGGTCCGCGCCGAGGACGTTGAGCCCGAAACGGCCGGTCTCGCGGATCACTTCGAGCGTGCGCGACCTCCTGTCCAGGCTGACCAGGACCATCGCGGGCGCGACCGAGAGGGAGGAGAAGGCGCTGACGGTCGCGCCGCACGGCGGGCCGTCGCCGGGCAGCGCCGTCACGATCGAGACGGGCGTGGCCACGCAGGCCATGACATCCTTGAAGGCGTCCTGCAGGGTGGGGGAGACGGTCTCGGTGCTATTCATCGAAGGTGCCTGTTCCGATCAGCAGGGCGGTCTCAGCTTCCATTCCCAGGCCGAACCCCAGCCCGGGGAGTTCGTCGGCGAACCACGACGTGAGGAGCGCGGGGAACGCGTCGGACGCGAGGACGACCGTCAGGGCGTCGTCGACGGCGCGGACGAACTCCGGGTCGTCCTTGCGCATCATGAATCCGTAGGACTCCGCGCCGAGCCGCACGTCGAGCAGCCCGACGCCGGCGGGCGCCCCGGGGCCGCGCAGCAGCGCCCGCAGGATCACCTCGTCCGCCACCATCGCGTCGACGCGGGGGTCGTCGGCGAAGGTGTGCAGGGCCGCCCCGATGGACGGCACCCCGACGAAGGTGTGGGCGAACCCCGGGCCGGTCCCGGCCGTCAGCGCCGCCTGGCTCGTCGAACCCTGGATGCCGACCACGCGCAGGGCGCCCCCGGCCGGGTCCGCGCCGGGTTTCACGGCGATGCGGTGCGAGGTCCGGAAGACGGGCCGGCTGAACGCGCAGCGCCGCAGCCGCGACGGGGTGATCGTCGTCGAGCCGCACTCGATGTCGATGCGCCCGTCGGCGAGCAGCTCCTCCCGCGTGGCGGACGTGACCTCGACCGCTTCGAGCGGCGGCGCCGCCCCCGTACCGGCGAAGACCCGGGCGAGGACGAGCCGGGCCAGGTCGACGGAGTAGCCGACGGGTTCGAAGGGCGCGGCCGGGGCGTAGGAGAACGGCGGGGTGTTCCGCTGGAAGCCGACGCGCAGGGGCGCGCCGCCGCGTGCGCCGGTGACGCTAGCCGACACGGGCGGCCACCTCCACGGCGGGGCCGAGACCCGTGCGGTACCGCGCGGCGAGCTCCCGGTATTCGGCGGCGGTCTCGTCGAGCACGGCCACGTCGCTGTCGCTCAGCGTCATCAGGACGGTGGCGGGGGTGCCCGCGATGAGGCTCCGGGGCGGGTAGACGGGGCCCGCGCTGAGCACCACGCCCGCCGAGATCCGCGAACTCGCCCCGACCGACACGCCGTTCAGCAGCACCGAGCCGATGCCGACGACCGATCCGGCGCCGACCGAGCAGCCGTGCAGCACCGCGCTGTGGGCGACCGTCACGTCGGGCCCGACGGTCAGGGGTTGGCCGGGGTCGGAGTGGAGCATCGCGTGGTCCTGCACGTTCGACCCGCGGCCGATCCGGACGCTCCCCTTGTCCCCGCGCACGGTCACGCCCGGCCACAGGCTGACGCCCTCCTCGATCTCGACGTCCCCGATCACGACGACGTTCTCGAACGCGTAGACGCTGGGGTGGATGCGGGGCGAGACCCCCTGGAAGCTGTACGTCTTCACAGCTCAGGCTCCCTTCCGGAGAAGCGGCGAGAGGCGGGCGAGGCTCGCGAGGACCTCGTCCCTGGAGAGTCCGAAGTCGACGAGGCAGGCGACCTCGTCCACACCCATCTCCCGGAAGCCCTCCAGGGTGGCGCGGGCCTGTTTCACGTCGCCGATGAGGGAGCTCGACGAGACGTAACGCTGGAACACCATCTCCAGGAAGTCGTCCCGGTCCTCGTCGAGGTTCCGCAGCGTCGCGGACTTGTCGCGCGACTCGCTCTGTCCCGACGTCGCGTGCTGCGTGACGAAGGAGCTCAGGTACGCGGTCATGGCGGGCCTGACCGTTCGCACGGCCTCGTCCATGTCGTCGCCCACGTAGGTGTGCAGCATCAGCGACACGACGCCGAGGTCCGGGTCGAGTCCCGCACCGGCCCGCGCCTCGCGGTAGATGTCGATGCGCTTCTTGAGCTCGGCGGGGCCGAAGTTGATGAGCGCGGACAGGACGTTGAAGCCGTTCTCGCCCGCGAACCGCCAGGCCCCCTCGCTCTTGGACGAGGTCAGCCAGACGGGGAGCTCCGGCTGCACGGGCCGCGGGAAGGTCAGGATGTCGTGGCTCTCGCCGAGGGCGTCGGTGCGCTCGACGGCGGTCCCGCGCCACAGGTCCTGCAACTGCTCCCGCGACCGGTTGAGCACCTGCGCCCTGTCCTCGAACGCGTCGGGTGCGAGGACGAAGTCCCGGGCGTGCCAGCCGGGCGCCACCGCGAGGTCGACCCGCCCGCCCGACAGGTTGTCCACGAGCGCCCACTCCTCGGCCACGCGCAGGACGTCGTGCAGGGGCAGGTTCACGCTCCCGGCCCGGATCCGCACGTTCTCGGTGATCATCGCGAGGGCGGCGCCGAGGACGGACGGGTTGGGGTAGGCGCCGCCCGCGTCGGTGAAGTGCCGCTCGGGGGTCCAGACGGCGCCGAAACCGGCGCCGTCGACGTAGCGGGCGACGTCGAGCAGGAGCTCGTAGGGATCGCTCTCGCCGCTCAGCCCCGAGAAGAAGATGACGCCCAGGTCGGGCACGGACGACGCGTCGTCCCCGCCCCGCCCGGCGGGTTCGGGGGCGCTCGTGGCCCCCGACTTGAGCTTCGCCTTCAGGCTCGCCAGCTGTCCGGCGGCGAGGAAAGGACTGTCAGACATGGGCGGGCTCCTCGACCAGCAGTGCCTTGATCACGTTCGTGGTCCGCGCGACCGAGCTGTTCTCGTAGAAGTCCTTGACCGAGAAGTCCAGTTCGAACGTCTCGCGCAACTTGTTGATCAGCTGGATCGCCATGAGCGAGTTGCCGCCGAGCTCGAAGAACTCGCGGTCGTGGTCGGTCGCGGGCGCACCGACGAAGCTCTCGAAGATCCGCGCGACGATGCCGCGGATCTCGGCGGTCGCCCCGTCGAGGGCGTCGTCCGCGGCCGGGTCCTCGGCGCGGACATCGTCGGCGGCGGTGGCGGCGGGGCTCGCCTCCGGGGCCGGAGCCGGGCGGTTCCCGCTCCCCCCAGCCGTCTCCTGGTCCGTACCGAATCCGAGCGCGGGCTCCACCCAGTGGACCTGGCGCTCGAACGCGTACGTGGGCAGTGAGACCATCCGGGCGGCGACCGCGTACTCCTCGATGGGCACCTCCGGGTCGGCGGCCCAGCCGAGGGCGACGGCGTCCGCGAACGACTCCTCCTCGCGCTCCAACTCGCCGAGCGTCTGGGCGAGGTCGGGGGCCGGGCCACCGTCGGACGCGAGGTTGGCCCGCACCAGGTTGCTCATCGACCCGCCCGCGCCGATCTCGACGAACCGGCTCACGCCCGACTCCCGCAGCGTCCGCAGGGACTCGGCGAAGCTGACCGTGCGCAGCAGGTGATCCGCCCAGTAGTGCGGGCTGCGGGCCTCGTACTCGGTGAGGACGCGGCCGGTGATGTTCGAGACCAGCGGAATGCGCGGCGCGTGGAAGGTGAACGACCGCAGGAACGCGCGGAACCCGTCCGCGGCCTCCCGCATGAGCGGCGAGTGGAAGGCGTGGGACGTCGCCAGACGCTGGTGACGCACGCCCGCGTCGGCGGCCCGTGCGGCCGCCGCATCGATCGCCTCGTGGGTCCCGGACAGCACGGACTGCGTGGGGGAGTTGATCGCCGCGACCACCAGCGACCCGCCCTCCAGCAGGTCCGCGAACGCGTCGAGGCCCTCCACCGCGAGCATCGCCCCTGGCGGGCACTCGCCCATGAGCTTCGCCCGGGTCGCGACGAGCGCGGCGGCCGACGGCAGGTCGAAGACGCCCGCGACGGTCGCGGCGACGACCTCCCCGAGGCTGTGCCCGAAGAGGTGGCTCGGCCGGACGCCGGAGTCGATGAGCGCCGTCGCCAGGGCGTACTCGACGGCGAACAGGAGCGGCTGCGCCACGGAGGTGTCGATGCCCTCCACGTCGGCGTCGGGCCCGAGGTGGCTGCGCAGGTCGAAGTCCGTGTGCCGGTTCACCGCATCGACCGCCTCGTCGAGCCTGCGGGCGAAGCGCTCGTTCTTCCCGGCGAGCAGGGACCCCATCGCCCGGCGCTGCGTGCCCTGGCCGGCGAAGACGAACGCGAGGTCGTCCGCGCCTGCCTCGGCGCCCCGGTGGTAGCGCCCGGCCCGCAGCCGGGCGATGGCCTCGGCCCGGTCGGCGGCGGCCAGCGACGCCCGGTAGGGGTGCCGCGTCCTGCCCTCGCGCAGCGTGTACGCGTACGCGGCGAGCGAGGCGTCCGGGTCCGCGGCGAGGCGCTCGGCCAGCGCGGCGGCCTGGCCCCGCAGGGCGTTCTCGGACCGCGCCGAGAAGGTGAGGACGCTGGGGCCCGCGTCGGGGGCGGGCGCGGGCTCGGCGGCGGGCCGCTCGAAGCTCCTGAGGATGACGTGACCGTTCGTGCCGCCCATGCCGAAGGCGCTCACACCGGCCCAGAGGTCGGTGTCGCGGTCGAGCGGCAGTCCCTCGGTGGTCACGAAGTACCGTGAACCGTCCAGGTCGAGCGCCGGGTTGAGCTCGCCCACGTTCACCGTCGGCGGCACGTACCTGTGCTTGAGCACCAGGGCCGCCTTGATCAGGCCGATGATGCCCGCCGCGATGTTGAGGTGCCCGAAGTTGCCCTTGAGCGAGCCGATGCCGCAGGGGCCGCCGTCGTGGCCGTACGCCTGCTTGATCGCCTCCATCTCGATGGGGTCGCCGAGCGCGGTCCCGGTGCCGTGCGCCTCGATGTACGCGATGTCGGCCGGTTTGGCGCCCGAGATCTGCAGGGCGTCGCTCAACACCGCGACCTGGCCGCCGACGCTCGGGGCGGTGAAACTCACCTTCTCCGCACCGTCGTTGTTCACCGCCGACGCGGCGATCACGGCGTGCACCTCGTCGCCGTCGGCCAGCGCGTCGCGCAGCCGCTTCAGCAGGACGAGCCCGAGTCCGTTGGTGAACACCGTGCCGTTGGCACCGGCGTCGAACGGCCGGCAGACCCCGTCCGGCGACAGCACGCCGCCGACCTGGTACCGGTAGCCGGACTGCTGCGGAAGTCGTACGTGCACCGCCCCGGCGACGGCCGCGTCGCACTCGTTCAGGAGCAGGCTCTGCACGGCGGAGTGGACCGCCACCAGACCGGTCGAGCACGCGGTCTGCACATTGACGCTGGGGCCGCGCAGGTTCAGCTTGTACGAGGTGCGCGTCGCGAGGAAGTCCTTGTCGTTGCCGTGCCGGACGACCATCTCGCCGAGCGACTCGACCAGGTCGGGACGGCGCAGGGCACCGAAGAGGTAGGTGCTCATGCCCGAACCGGCGAAGACGCCGATCCGCTGCTCGGTGCGGTGCGGGTCGATGTTGGCGCGTTCGAGGAGCGAGACGGACGACTCCAGCATGAGCCGCTGCTGGACGTCGAGGATGTCCGCCTCGCGGGGGGAGTATCCGAAGTACGCGGAGTCGAACTCGGCGACACCCTCCAGGACTCCGGCCCGCTTCACGTAGTCCGGGCGGGAGCGCTGCGCCGCGGGCACTCCGGCCGCCGCGACCTCCTCGTCCGTGAGGTCCCTGATGGCGCTCTCGCCGTCCACCAGCTTCTGCCAGAACTCGTCGACATCGCCGGCCTGCGGCAGCCGGCACTCCATCGCGACGATGGCGATCAGCTCGTCTTCACTTTCCATGGTCATCCTTGGTCGGTCCGGTGCGAAGTCCGGGACGGAGCGGGTTGCCGGCGCAGGCGGGCGCGCCTGGTCGACAGGACGTGGCCGCGCGTGGCGCGGCCGCGGCCCGTGGCGGCGCCGGGCACGGGGTCGTGCGCCTCCTCGGCCAGCGATTCCAGGTACCGCCGCTGGGCGTTGAACGAGGTGTGCTCGAAGAGGCGGACGAGCGGGAAGCGGACACCGAACGCGCGCTGCATCTCGGCGTGGAGCACGACGATGGTCAGCGAGGTGCCGCCGACGTCGAAGAAGTTCGACTCGCGGTCGGTCAGCGTCCCCGCGCCGCCGCCGGTCACGCCGAGCCAGACGCGCTCCAGCCGGTCGGCCACCGAGCCGCCCTTCGGAGCGGCCCCCGCGGCGTCCGCGGCGCGCCGGGCCCGCTCCTCGAGGTGGCCGCGGGCGACCTCGGCCAGCGCCTTGCGGTCGGCCTTCCCGTTGGGGAGCTTGGGCAGTTCGGGGAGGAAGACGAAGGCGGACGGGAGCATGGCGCTCATCAGCCGCTCGCCCAGGTGGTCGCGGAGCGGGCGTTCGGCGCTCGGGTCGCCCTCCACGACCGCGACGACGACCTTGGTGAAGCGGTCGTCCTGCGCGCAGACGAAGGCGTCGCGGACGCTCGGGTGCGACTGGATCGCGGAGCGGACCTCCTGCAGTTCGATCCGGACGCCCGCGATCTTGATCTGGTCGTCCGCCCGGCCGAGGACCTCCAGGACGCCGTCGGCGTTCCGGCGCCCGAGGTCGCCCGTCGGATAGGCGAGGACGGGCTCCCCGCCGATCCGGAGCTCGACGAACGGCGAGACCATCCGGCCCTCGACCAGGTAGCCGTGGGAGGGGTGGTCGGCCGCGATGTGGACCTCGCCGGTGGTGCCGTCGGGGCACGGCTGCCGGTTCTCGTCCAGGACATGGCTGCGCGAGTGGGGGAGGTTCGGGCCCACGGGCTGGATGCCGGGAGGCGCGTCCTTCGGGACACGGTGGAAGTGCTGGGCGAGCGTCGTCTCGGTGGGTCCGTAGAGGTTCACCACCTGGCAGTTCGGGAAGAGGCCCCGCCAGCTGTCGGCGAGCGCGCCGTCCAGCGGCTCGCCCGCGAAGAAGGAGAGGCGGACGGCGGGTGCGGGCTCGCTCCGTCCGGCGGCCGACAGCCACACCCGGCCGAGCGAGGGGACCAGGTGGAAGGCCGTGACCTCGTGGTCGCGCAGGAAGCGCAGGACACCCTCCGCGTCCAGGTGCCGGTCGTCCGGGACGCACAGGGTGGCGCCCGAGATCAGGGGGGTGAGGGCGTCGCGGAACCAGACGTCGAACGACAGGTTGGTGAGGTGGGCGAAGCGGTCGTGCGCTCCGACGCCGAATTCTTCGGACTGCCACTGGAGGAACAGGGACAGCCCGGTGTGGCTGCCGACGATCGCCTTGGGCTTCCCGGTGGATCCCGAGGTGAAGGCGATGTAGGCGTAGTCCTCGTTCTCCAGGGGCGCCGCCCGGACGTCGTCGCCGGTGGTGCCGGGCCCGGGGCGCACGGCGATCCGGTGGCCGTGCGCGCAGTCGATCGTCGCCCGGGCCGGGCCCGCGTTCAGCATCGTCTCGCGCCGCACGTCGGGCAGCGCCTCGTCGACGAGCATGACGATGGCCCCGGACAGCCAGACTCCGAAGACGGCCACGACGGCCGGTGCGCCGCGCCTGCCGAGAACGCCGACGACGTCGCCCCTGCCGATGCCCCGCTCCCGCAGGTCGTCCGCCACCTCCCGGGCGCGGGAGAGCAGTTCGGAGTAGGAAATCGAATCGGCAGAGGAGGTGATCGCGGGCGCGTCGGCGAATTTCTCGCACGCCCGCCTCAATAGGGTGTGGACCGCCTGCACGGATGACTCTCCATGGGTGGGGGTTTCGGACGCGGACCGTGAGGTCGACGGGCGCGGACGGCGCCTTCTCCTCAGCGGTCGCGGAAACGGGAACGAAAGCGGAGTTCGGCTGTTCCGTCGGTCCGCCGGGAGAAGTACAAGGTTCAACTCACCGGCGGTGGGCGCTTTTTCGGTCGCGGAGTTTCTCCGTGACATCTGGCGACGATGCTTCCAGTGCAAATCGATCACCGTCAAGCGGCAAATATCTGCCGCCCGGCGAATTGCGAGAAACGGCAACCGGCACAAATTTGCCGGTTGTTGGGTGCGCCGGGCGGCCACTTCAGCTCGACCGCGAAACCCCAGGCGGGGGTGCCGGAGATCACACTGCGTGCTCCTTGGGCGACGGTAGTATGCGGGCTGAGCCGTGATGATCTTGATCTGGCGGGGGCCGTTTTGCTTTACGCGCCCAGGTATGACGCAACTGAGAGGTAATTCCAGGTGGTGCACCACACCGCGAGGCTCCCGGACTTGTTGCGTGCGTGGCGGGCCACGGCCGGAAAGAAATTACAGCGCGGTAAACCGCTGCCCCAGAAGGAAGTCGCCCGGCGCATGGACGTGAGTGAGCGCTGGTACCGCAATCTGGAGAGCGATACGGGGGTGCCGCTCACCCCTGACGCGCTGATGCGGCTCTCCGACGCGCTGGCGCTCGGCCCCGACGAACGCCTGGCCCTGTACGGGAGCGTGCACGCCGACCCGGCCGCCCCGGGCCTCGAGCGCGATGCCGAGACCCTGGAGGCGCTCGTCCAACTGCTCGCCACCCAGGAGGAGTTCCCCGCCTACCTCGTCGACCAGGCGTGGAACATCCTCGACTACACGGGGACCATGGCGACCTGGTTCCCCTGGGTCAGGGAGCCCGGCGCCAATCTCCTGCGCTGGGTCCTCACCTGCGCCGAGGCGCGCGAACAGCTCACCGACTGGCCCGGCCACGCCGCCGTCTACCTCGCCCAGCTACGGTTCGCCCTGGTGACGGGCCGCGGCGGGAACCAACTCGGCGCGCTGCTCGACGAAGTGCTCGACGACCACGAGTGCCGCAGGCTGTGGAGCCAGGACCTCAACGTCATCGCCTACCGGCAGGGGCACCGCTTCACCCTGCGCCTCCCGCACCTGAACGCGGGGGAGACCACGGTCACGTCGCAGGTGCTGCTGCCCGCCTACCGGCAGGAGATCCGGTACGTACTGCTGCTGCCCGTGTCCGGCACGGGCATGACACCGTGCACGCCGGAGCAGCCGTCGGGCACCTCGGCCCGGCACCAGGCCCAGGCACGGGCCCAATGACTTCCAGGAGGACGCGATCGTGAGCCGGCAGGTGGCAACAACAGAGGTGGACGGCGAAGCCAGGGCCAAGAAGAGAGCCGAGGGCCTGGTGCTCGCCGCGGCCTCGGTCACGGTGGCGCTGTGGGCGTCGTCGTTCATCGCGATCCGCAGCTCCGGCGAGCACTTCGGACCGGGCGCGCTCGCCTTCGGCCGGCTCGCGGTGGCCTCCCTCGTGCTCGGCGCCATCCTCCTCGTGCGACGCGAGGGGTTCCCGCCGCGCGAGGCCTGGCTCGGCATCGCCGCATCGGGGCTCCTGTGGTTCGGCGCGTACATGGTCGCGTTGAACTGGGGCGAGCGGGAGGTGGACGCGGGCACGGCCTCCATGATCGTCAACATCGGACCGATCCTGATGGCGCTCCTCGGCGGCTGGCTGCTCAAGGAGGGCTTCCCGCCCAAGCTGATGGCGGGCATGGCGGTGTCGTTCGCCGGGGCCGTGGTGGTCGGGCTCGCCACCTCGGGCGGCGGCGGATCCTCGCTCCTCGGCGTGCTCCTGTGCCTGCTCGCCGCGGTGGTCTACGCGGTGGGCGTGGTGCTGCAGAAGCCGACGCTGAAGCACGCCACGCCCTTGCAGGTGACGACGTTCGGCGCGCTCGTCGGGGCGCTGGCGTGTCTGCCGTTCGTCGGCCAGTTCGTCTCGGAGGTGGGCCGGGCCCCGGCGTCGGCCACGCTTCAAGTGGTGTACCTGGGCGTCTTCCCGACCGCTCTCGCCTTCAGCACCTGGGCGTACGCGATCTCCCGGACGACCGCGGGAAAGATGGGCGCCACGACGTACGCGGTTCCGGTGCTCGTCATCCTCATGTCGTGGCTGTTCCTCGGTGAGGTACCCGCCCGGCTCGCGCTCCTCGGCGGCCTGCTCTGCCTGTCCGGCGTCGCGGTGTCGCGCATGCGCGGGAAGGCGCGGGAGCAGGTCCCGGCGGCCGCGCCGGAGGGGCCCGCCACCACGGAGTCCAGGGCCTCGACGGAGTCCGCCCGGTAGGCGTCCCGATTTCCGTCAACGACTTGACTACAGCATCTCCTTCAGCAGAGTTTGGAGTTCACAACTTGTACATGGCCCGGTAGCGGTTTCCGAGGCCGGTGTCACGGGGGCCCACGGGCCGCCCGAAAGAGGGCAAAGGGTGAGAGTCAATGGAGACTCCGGGGTCGCAGTCGTCTCTGCACCGGGCCAATCTCGAGCGGGTCGTACGCGCCGTGCGCCTCGCCGGATCGCTCACGCAGGCGGAGATCGCGAGGACGACGGGCCTGTCGGCCGCGACGGTCTCCAACATCGTCCGGGAGTTGAAGGACGGCGGCACGGTCGAGGTCACGCCCACCTCGGCGGGTGGCAGGCGGGCCCGCAGCGTCTCGCTCAGCGGTGACGCGGGCATCGTCATCGGCGTCGATTTCGGCCACACCCACCTGCGCGTGGCGATCGGCAACCTCGCTCACCAGGTGCTCGCGGAGGAGTCCGAGCCGCTCGACGTGGACGCGTCCGCCGCGCAGGGCTTCGACCGGGCCGAGCAGCTGGTCAGCCGGTTGATCGCGGCCACCGGAGTGGACCGTACGAAGATCGCCGGAGTGGGGCTCGGCGTGCCCGGCCCCATCGACGTGGAGTCCGGCACCCTCGGCTCGACGTCGATCCTGCCGGGCTGGACCGGCACCAAGCCCGCCGAGGAGCTGGGCGGCCGCCTCGGTGTCCCCGTGCACGTCGACAACGACGCCAACCTCGGCGCGCTCGGTGAGCTGGTCTGGGGCAGCGGCCGGGGCGTCAAGGACCTCGCGTACATCAAGGTCGCCAGCGGCGTCGGCGCGGGGCTCGTGATCAGCGGGCGGATCTACCGGGGCCCCGGCGGCACCGCGGGGGAGATCGGGCACATCACGCTCGACGAGTCGGGTCCGGTCTGCCGCTGCGGCAACCGCGGCTGCCTGGAGACCTTCGCCGCCGCCCGTTACGTCCTGCCGCTCCTGCAGTCCAGCCACGGCACCGACCTGACCATGGAGCGCGTGGTCGGCCTCGCGCGCGACGGCGACCCGGGCTGCCGACGGGTGATCGCCGACGTCGGACGGCACATCGGCAGCGGCGTCGCGAACCTCTGCAACCTCCTCAACCCCTCCCGTGTCGTCCTCGGCGGCGACCTCGCGGAGGCGGGCGAGCTGGTGCTTGGGCCCATCAGGGAGTCGGTCGGGCGGTATGCCATCCCGAGCGCCGCGCGCATGCTGTCCGTCCTGCCCGGCGCGCTCGGCGGACGGGCCGAGGTGCTCGGCGCGCTGGCCCTCGCGCTGAGCGAGATGGGCGATTCAACCCTTTTGGACGGAACGCTGCCTGCGAGCACACCTGCCTTCACTTAGATAACGCATGGCACCGTTGTCATCTCGTTAAGGATTTACTCCTTGACGCTGGTGTGGCGGCCGAGTTGACTTCGAGCCACCTCGGCCGCAACGACGCGGCCTCGTCAGGGAGGCACCCCACCATGAACGCAATGACGCGTCGCGTCGTCATAGGCACGGCCGCGGTTTCGATGGCACTGGCCATGACCGCGTGCGGCAAGGCCGGCGACGACGACGACAAGGGCAGCGGCGGCGACAACAAGACCATCGGTCTGCTGCTCCCCGAGAACAAGACCACGCGCTACGAGACCTTCGACCGCCCCATCATGGAGGCGAAGATCAAGGAACTCTGCTCGGACTGCAAGGTCAAGTACAACAACGCCGCACAGGACATCGAGACCCAGAAGAAGCAGTTCGACGCCCTCGTCACCCAGGGCATCAAGGTCATCATCCTGGACGCGGTCGACTACAAGTCGACCAAGTCGTGGGTGAAGCAGGCCGACAAGCAGGGCGTGAAGGTCGTCGCGTACGACCGCCTCGCCGAGGGCCCCCTCTCCGCGTACGTCAGCTACGACAACGAGAAGATCGGCCGCCTGCAGGGCGGAGCCATGGTCAAGGCCCTCGGCTCGAAGGCCAAGGACGCCAACGTCGTCATGATCAACGGCTCGCCGACCGACCCGAACGCGCCGTTCTTCAAGAAGGGCGCCCACTCGGTGCTCGACAAGAAGGTCAAGAAGATCGCGTACGAGCAGGACATCCCGGACTGGTCGCCGGACGAGGCGAGCCGCAAGATGTCCTCCGCGATCGACAAGCTCGGCAAGGACGGCATCCAGGGCGTCTACGCCGCCAACGACGGCATGGCGGGCGCCGCGATCAACGCCCTCAAGGGCCGCGGCATCAAGGTCCCGGTCGGCGGCCAGGACGCCGAACTCGCGGGCGTGCAGCGCCTGTTGACCGGCACCCAGGACTACACGATCTACAAGCAGATCCGGCCGGAGGCGGAGACCACCGCCGAGATCGCGGTGCGCCTGCTGCAGGGCAAGGACATCGACGCGATCACCGACCGCAAGGTCGACTCGCTCAGCGGCGACTTCAAGGGCATCCCCGCCAAGCTGTACGACGCGCAGGCGATCACCAAGGACGAGGTCGCCGACACGATCGTCAAGGACAAGGTCTACAAGGTCAGCGAGATCTGCACGGCCCAGTACAAGAAGGCCTGCGACGCCGCGGGTATCAAGTAACTCCCGTTTGCGGTAAGCCCGTTCGTACGAGATGAGCCCCGGGGGCGCGAGAGAGCGCTCCCGGGAGCCCGTACGGCACGGGCTCCGGTACCGGTCCGGTGCCCCGCCCCATCATCCGCCCCGCAAACGGGGGGCGGGCACCGGACTCGCTCGCGGAGCACCGCTCTCCCCGGTGAGCGTCGCTCGTGCGGCACTGTCCTTCTGCACCACCATCCCCGCCGGTCAGGCGGCGAAGGAGATGATTCACGTGTCCGCTACGCCCGTGCTGGCGTTGCGCGGGGTCTCCAAGCGGTTCGGCGCCGTCCAGGCGCTCACGGACGTAGACCTCGAAATCCACACCGGTGAGGTGGTCGCCCTCGTCGGCGACAACGGCGCCGGCAAGTCCACCCTCGTCAAGACGATCTCGGGCGTCCACCCGATCGACGACGGAACCATCGAGTGGGAGGGCAGGCCGGTCCGCATCGGACGCCCGCACGACGCCCAGAACCTCGGCGTCGCCACCGTCTACCAGGACCTCGCCCTCTGCGACAACCTCGACGTCGTCGCCAACCTGTTCCTCGGCAGCGAGCTGAAGACGGCGAGCGTCCTCGACGAGATCAAGATGGAGAAGCGGGCCAAGCAGCTCCTGGACACCCTCTCCATCCGCATCCCCAGCGTCCGCATCCCGGTCGCCGCCCTCTCCGGCGGTCAGCGCCAGGTCGTCGCCATCGCCCGCGCGCTGGTCGGCGACCCCAAGGTCGTCATCCTCGACGAGCCCACCGCGGCCCTCGGCGTCGAGCAGACCGCGCAGGTCCTCGACCTGGTGGAGCGGCTGCGCGAGCGCGGCCACGGCGTGATCCTCATCAGCCACAACATGGCCGACGTGAAGGCCGTCGCCGACCGCGTCGCGGTGCTGCGGCTCGGCCGCAACAACGGCACGTTCACCGTCGCGGACACCACCAACGAAGAGGTCATCGCCGCCATCACCGGCGCCACGGACAACGCCGTGACCCGCCGCAAGGCGCGCTCGGCCCCGGTCACGAAGGAGGACGCGAAGTGAGCGACCTCGCCAAGAACACCAAGCCCGCCGCCGACCCGGTCGACGCGCAGGGCACCGCGCCCGACCCGGCGGCCACGTCGGCCGCGCCGATCCCCGCCGTCGACCCGCGCCTGCTCGTCCGCGAGGAGGGCCTGGCCGGCTACTGGACCGAGTTCAAGCGCAAGATGCGCGGCGGTGAGCTCGGCTCGCTGCCCGTCGTCGTCGGCCTGATCCTCATCGCGATCATCTTCCAGCTGAAGAACGACCACTTCCTGGACGCGAGCAGCCTCGCGAACATCGCGGTCTTCACCTCCGGCCTCGGCATCATGGCCGTCGGCATCGTCTTCGTGCTGCTGCTCGGCGAGATCGACCTGTCGGTCGGCTCGGTGGCGGGCATGGGCGCGGCCGTCTGGGCCGTGCTGAGCGTTACCCACGAGATGAACGACTGGCTCTCGGTGCTCGTCGCCGTCCTGACCGGCCTGGTCATCGGCGCCCTGCACGGCTTCTTCTTCGCCAAGATCGGCGTGCCCGCCTTCGTGGTCACCCTGGCCGGGTTCCTCGGCTGGAGCGGTGTGCAGATCTGGCTGATGGGCGGCGAGGGCAGCATCAACACGCCCGAGGGCAGCGTCGTCGAGGACCTCACCGGGCACTTCTTCGCCGAGAAGGGCGCGGCCTACGGCCTCGCGGCCGTGGCGATCATCGCGTACGCGGCCTCCCTGCTGCTCGACAGCCGCCGCCGCAGGGGCGCGGGCCTGCCGTCCCGCCCGGTCAGCGAGATCGTGCTGCGCACGGTCGTCGTCGCCGTCCTCGCGGGCGGCGCCGCCTACGAGCTGAACGAGCCGGTCGGCGCCCGCGGCCTGCCGCTCGCCCTGGTGCTCTTCCTCGCCGTCCTGGTGATCGCGGACTTCGTGGCGCGCCGCACCACCTTCGGCCGCCAGGTCTTCGCGGTCGGCGGCAACGCGGAGGCCGCGCGGCGCGCGGGCATCAACGTGGACCGCGTCCGGATCATCGTCTTCGGCATCTCCGGCATGCTCGCCGCCTTCGGCGGCCTCTTCATCGCGAGCCTCTCGGGCGGCGCCACGAAGAGCCTGGGCGGCGGCAACACGCTGATGATGGTGATCGCCGCGGCGGTCATCGGCGGCACGAGCCTCTTCGGCGGGCGCGGCAAGGTGTGGTCCGCGCTGCTCGGCATGCTGGTCATCCAGTCGATCCAGCAGGGCCTCAACATGCTCGGCATGGCGAGTGAGATTCAGTTCATGATCACGGGGGCGGTGCTGCTCGCCGCGGTGGTCATCGACTCTGTTTCCCGGCGTACCCAGAAATCGGCCGGTCGCGCGTAGCGTTCCCCTGAACGGATCGTGGGGCGGTTCCCCGGTTCCTTCGTCCGCGGGAGGTCTCCGGCTGAGCGCGCAGTTCCCCGCGCCCCTTATCAGGGGCGCGGGGTTCCGCTGTTCGTGTGACCGGGAAAACGGCTCCCGGACGCGTGCGGCGGTAGCGGAACATTAGACTCGACAGACCCGGCAACGCTCGAACAGCACATCTCAGCTCTACTGCAAGGAGGCACGGGTGCCGCTGCTGACCCGCATCACGGGACCGCGCGATCTGGACCGTCTCAGCCCCGAGGAGCTGAACCAGCTGGCGGGAGAGATCCGAGGCTTCCTCGTCGAAGCAGTCTCCAAGACCGGCGGCCACCTCGGCCCCAACCTGGGCGTGGTAGAGCTCACCATCGCCCTGCACCGTGTCTTCGAGTCCCCCCAGGACAAGATCCTCTTCGACACCGGCCACCAGAGCTACGTGCACAAGCTGCTCACCGGCCGCCAGGACTTCGAGAAGCTGCGCACCAAGGGCGGCATCTCCGGCTACCCCTCGCGCGCCGAGTCCGACCACGACGTGATCGAGAACAGCCACGCGTCCACGGTCCTCGGCTGGGCCGACGGCCTCGCCAAGGCGAACGAGGTGCGCGCCAAGGACGACCACGTCGTGGCCGTCATCGGCGACGGCGCGCTGACCGGCGGCATGGCCTGGGAGGCGCTGAACAACATCGCCGCCGCCAAGGACCGCCCCCTGGTGATCGTCGTCAACGACAACGAGCGCTCCTACGCGCCCACGATCGGTGGCCTCGCCAACCATCTGGCGACCCTGCGCACCACCGACGGCTACGAGCGCTTCCTGGCCCGTGGGAAGGACTTCCTGGAGCGCACGCCGGTCGTCGGCAGGCCGCTCTACGAGACCCTGCACGGCGCCAAGAAGGGCCTGAAGGACTTCATCGCCCCGCAGGGCATGTTCGAGGACCTCGGCCTGAAGTACGTCGGCCCCATCGACGGCCACGACATCGAGGCCCTGGAGTCCGCCCTGCAGCGCGCCAAGCGCTTCGGCGGCCCGGTGATCGTGCACTGCCTCACCGAGAAGGGCCGCGGCTACAAGCCCGCCGAGGAGGACGAGGCCGACCACTTCCACGGCATCGGCCCGATCCACCCCGACACGGGCCTGCCCATCGCCGCGGGCGGCATGGACTGGACGTCCGTCTTCGGCGAGGAGATGGTCAAGCTCGGCCACGAGCGCGAGGACATCGTCGCCATCACGGCGGCCATGCTCCAGCCGGTCGGCCTGGAGAAGTTCTCCAAGGCGTTCCCCGACCGCGTCTACGACGTGGGCATCGCCGAGCAGCACGCGGCCGTCTCCGCGGCGGGCCTGGCCACCGGCGGCCTGCACCCGGTCTTCGCGGTCTACGCGACGTTCCTCAACCGCGCCTTCGACCAGCTCCTGATGGACGTGGCCCTGCACAAGTGCGGCGTCACCTTCGTCCTGGACCGCGCGGGCGTCACCGGCACGGACGGCGCCTCGCACAACGGCATGTGGGACATGTCGATCCTGCAGTGCGTGCCGACCCTGCGCATCGCCGCCCCGCGCGACGCCGACCAGGTCCGCCTCCAGCTGCGCGAGGCCGTCGCGGTCGACGACGCCCCGACCGTGGTGCGCTACTCCAAGGGCGCGGTCGGCCCGGCGGTCAAGGCCGTCGGCAAGGTCGGCGCCATGGACGTGCTGCGCAAGGCCGCCACCGGCAAGCCGGACGTGCTCCTCGTCTCCGTCGGCGCGCTCGCGCCGATGTGCCTGGAGATCGCCGACCTCCTGGACAAGCAGGGCATCACCACCACCGTCGTCGACCCGCGCTGGGTCAAGCCGGTCGACGAGGCGATGGCCCCGCTCGCCGAGAAGCACCGCGTCGTCGTCACCGTCGAGGACAACTCCCGTGCGGGCGGCGTCGGTTCGGCCATCGCCCAGGCCCTGCGCGACGCGGGCGTCGACGTCCCGCTGCGCGACTTCGGCATCCCGCCGCGCTTCCTCGACCACGCCTCCCGCAAGGAGATCCTGGCCGAGATCGGCCTGACGGCCCCGGACATCGCCCGGCAGGTCACGGGCCTGGTGGCCAAGCTGGACGGCAGGTTCGAGCGGACCGCCGCCGCGGCCGTGGACTCCGTGGAGCCCGCGCGGGACTGACGTCAACACGCACCGCCGACGGGCCGGTTTCAGCACCCTGTACGGGTGGTGGGACCGGCCCATTCGCGTGAATAGGCCCGCGCCGGAGCTTTCGGGGTACTCGCCCTCTCGATCATGTCGGGGACGACAAGCGTGGGAGGTACGCCCGTGAGCAGCAGTCTCTTCAGGACGAAGAGCGTCGAGCAGTCCATCCAGGACACCGAGGAACCGGAGCACGCGCTCAAGAAGTCGCTGTCCGCCCTCGACCTCACGGTCTTCGGCGTCGGTGTCATCATCGGCACCGGCATCTTCGTGCTGACCGGAAAGATCGCCAAGGAGACGGCGGGGCCCTCGGTGGCCCTCGCCTTCGTCGTCGCGGGACTCGTCTGCGCCCTCGCGGCGCTCTGCTACGCCGAGTTCGCCTCGACGGTGCCGGTCGCCGGGTCCGCGTACACCTTCTCGTACGCCTCACTCGGTGAGTTCCCGGCCTGGATCATCGGCTGGGACCTGATCCTGGAGCTCGCACTCGGCTGCGCGGTGGTCGCGGTCGGCTGGTCGGGCTACCTCCGCTCGCTCCTGGACACCGCGGGCATGCACCTGCCACAGGCGCTGAGCGGCACGCACGAGGGGAAGTTCGGCTTCGACCTGCTGGCCTGCCTGCTCGTGCTGGTCCTGACCGCCATCCTCGTCGCCGGGATGAAGCTGTCCTCGCGGGTCACCAACGTCATCGTCGCCGTCAAGGTCACCGTGGTCATCCTGGTCATCATCGTGGGCGCCTTCCTCATCACCGGCGCCAACTACGACCCGTTCGTCCCGCCGACCGAGCACCCGGACGGCGGGGGCGGCATCACCGCGCCGCTGGTCCAGCTGATCTTCGGCTTCACCCCGTCGAACTTCGGCGTGATGGGCATCTTCACCGCCGCGGCCGTCGTCTTCTTCGCGTTCATCGGCTTCGACATCGTCGCGACCGCCGCCGAGGAGACCCACAACCCGCAGCGCGACGTGCCCCGCGGCATCCTCGGCTCGCTCCTCATCTGCACGATCCTGTACGTCGCCGTCTCCGTGGTCGTCACCGGCATGCAGAAGTACACCGAGCTCTCCACGGACGCCCCGCTCGCGGACGCCTTCAAGGCCGTCGGGCACCCCTTCTGGGCGGGCGTGATCAGCTTCGGCGCGGCCGTCGGCCTCACCTCCGTCTGCATGATCCTGCTGCTCGGCCAGACCCGGGTGTTCTTCGCGATGAGCCGCGACGGGCTGCTGCCCCAGACCTTCTCCAAGGTCCACCCCACGTTCGGCACGCCGTACCGCTCGACCATCCTGCTCGGCGCGATCGTGGCGGTCGTCGCGGGCTTCACCTCCATCGACGAACTGGCCGAACTGGTCAACATCGGCACGCTGTTCGCCTTCGTCGTGGTCGCCCTCGGCGTCATCCTGCTCCGCAAACAGCGCCCCGACCTGCCGCGCGCCTTCCGCACCCCGCTGGTCCCGTTCGTGCCGGTCCTGTCGGTGCTCGCCTCGCTCTGGCTGATGCTGAACCTGCCGGCGGAGACCTGGCTGCGGTTCGGCGTCTGGATGGTGCTCGGCGTCGTCATCTACTTCGTGTACGGGCGTTCGCACAGCCGCCTGCACCTCCGCGCCGCGCGCACCGGCGACCCACAGTAGTCGCCCGCTGTTCGGCAGGCATTCCACTCCGGCCCCGTATGTCCCGATCCGTCGGGGGATGCGGGGCCGGATAGCGTGCACCGTATGCTCGCCCCGCCGTCCCCACCACTACGCTCCGTACCCGCCCCCCGGGTGCCGGGCCCGCGCGAGGAGCGCGCCTGCGAAGGGGGCGCCGGGGAGCCGTACTGGTCCCGCCTGCTCCCGCTGCTCGCCGCCCTGGCGTGCGTGACCCGGCTGCCCTCCTTCCGGGTACCGCTGTGGAGCCCGGACGAGGGCTATCTCGCCGTCCAGGCGCGGATGTTGACCCACGGCGGCGAGCTCTACGAGACGGTCGTCGACCGCAAACCGCCCCTCGTGCCCTGGCTGTACGCGGGCAGCTTCGCGCTGTTCGGCGACGACTCGCTGCTCCCGGTGAAGATCCTCGCGGTGGCCGCGCAGCTCCTGACGGCGGTGCTCCTGGTCTCGCTGGCCCGGCGCCGCTGGGGCGACGGCGCGGGCCGCCCGGCGGGCGTCCTGTACCTGCTGATCTCCATCGGCCTGAACCCGGAGGACGCCCAGGCGGCCGCCTTCGAGGTCTTCATGCTGCCGTGCACGGCGGCCGCCATGTGGTGTGCGGACCGCCGCCGGTGGGGCGCCGCGGGCGCCGCGGTGGCCTGCGCCTTCCTCGCCAAGCAGACCGGCGGCGCGGTGCTGCTCCCGGTCGCCTGGCTGCTGTGGCGGGCCGGCGCGCCCCGGCGGGACGCGTGGCGGCTGACGGCCGGCCTCGGCGCCCCCGTCCTGGCCGCCGCGCTCCTGACGACACCCTCGGGCTTCCTGTTCTGGACGGTGACGGGCTCGGGCGCGTACGCCTCCTTCACCGGCTCCGAACTCCACGTCCTCGTACGCGGGTTGGTGAACGCGGCGGTCCTCGCGACGGCCTGCGCGGGCCTCGTCCCGCCCGTCGTGCGCGTGCTGCGCATCGCCCGCACCGGGGCGGCCGACCTGTGGCTCTGGCTCGCCGCGTCGGCGGCCGCGGTCCTGCTCGGCTTCCACTTCTTCGGCCACTACTACCTGCAACTCACTCCGCCCCTGGCCCTGTTGGCGGCGGCGGCGCTGCAGATCCTGCCGCGCGAGCGGACGGTGCGGGCGGTCGTCGTCTCCGGCTGCGCGTGCACGGTCTTCCTGGCCTGGGGGCTCCTCGCGCCGCGCCCCGAACTCGCGCACGCCGCCCGCCTGGCCCAGACGGTCAGGGCGCACACCGGTCCGGGGGACCGGGTGCTGTTCTGGGGGATGCACCCGGAGGCGTACTGGCTGGCGGGCCGCGCCCCCGCGAGCCGCTACCTCACGGCCGGTTTCCTCACCAACTACAGCGGCGGCAGGAACGGCCCCCAGGTGGGCGAGAAGTACGCGGTCGAGGGCGCCTGGCCGGTCTTCCGCGAGGAGCTGGGACGCCACCCCCCGGCGCTCGTGGTCGACGACTCCCGGGGCAAGCCGTACGCCCCGGCCCGGGTGCCGTCGCTGCGACGGATCCTCGCGGTCGGGTACGAGGCGGTGGCGCGGGTGGAGGGGGCGGTGGTGTACGCGCGGCTGCCGGCCGGGATCACGAGCGGTCCCGGCCCTCCCGCTGCCAGCCGCGCGTGACCTTCGCCAGCTCCCCGACCACGGCCCGCGCGTGCGCGCCGTCCTCGCGGATCCTGGGCCCGAACTCGACGTGCAGGAACGGCACGTCGTGCGCCGAGGCGGCCCGCCCCTGCACGTTGGAGCGGCCCGCGAGGGGGCACGACCTGGTCCAGGCCCGGCAGACGTCCCAGCCCTGGTCCCGCAGGGCGTCGGCGAGGGCCCGGCCCTCGGTGCGGGCCTCCCTGCCCCGGCCCGTGGAGGCGACGACGTCGTGGTCCGGCGCCGTGTCCTCGGCCATGCCGTGCAGTTGGAGGCCGGGCAGCCCGCGCCGGACCAGTTCGTCGCAGACGGCGTGGAACACGGTGTCCCTGCGGTGGGCGACGTCCGCCGCGTCCCCGCGCCCGGCGTCGCGGTGCGCGCCCGCGAGGACCAGCACGCCGCCGGGGGAGCGGCGCATCAGCTCCGCGCCGAGCCGTTCGGTGTCGCGGTCCGCCACCGGGTGCGGGATCTGCACGGACCAGCGGGCGGGGGAGTCGAGGTCGACGTAGACACGGCCCCAGCCGCGTGGCGCCGCGCCGTCCTCGGAGCGGTCGGCGATCTCCGCGTACCGCCGCCCGGCGGCCTTGTCGGTGACCGTGCGCACCGCGAGGTCCACGTCGGCCAGGCGCCGTTCGGCCTGCGGGCGCCGGTGGTCGAGGAGCAGCGCGACGCCCGCGGCGACCGTGCGCCGGTCGGTGGGCGAAGGGCGGCGGTATCCGCTGTCCTCATTGAATCCGGCGGTGTACGCGGAGATCAGATCGGTCAGGGTCTCGCCGCTCCCGTCGGTCCGCCCGTCGGGCGCCGCGGTCGAGCGATCCCCGTCCGACCTGGGCTTTTCACCGTCCTGCGAGGAGCTCCCGCCGCACTGCGCGAGAGTGAGGACGGCTGCGGTGACGAGGCCGAGGACCCCGGCCTTCCTCGTGATCGGTGTCGACCGGGTGCGGGAGCGCTTCATGATTGTATAAAGATAGCCCTGTGATGACACGTCCCTTCCGCAGGCATCTCGTGACCTGTGCAGCCTCCTCGCTCCTGCTGCTGGCCGGCACCGCCTGCGGTCCTTTCGGCAGCGACGACAAGCCCGCCGCCGACGGCGGCCCCTCGTTCACCGTCGCCGCCGCGGGCGACATCCTCATCCACCCGCAGCTGACCGAGCAGGCGCGCAAGGACGGCAAGGTCACGGGCAAGGGGGTCAAGGGCCTGGACTTCGGGCCGATGATGGCGGGCGTCCGGCCGGTCATCAGCAAGGCCGATCTGGGCATCTGCCACTTCGAGCCGGTGGTCGGCAAGCCCGGCGGCCCCTTCCAGAGCTACCCCGACTTCCTGGTGCCGCCGCAGATCGCCACGGCGATCAAGGGCGTCGGCTACGACCAGTGCTCGTCCGCGTCCAACCACACGCTCGACCACGGCCCCGCCGGGGTCACCCGCACCCTGAACACCCTCGACAAGGCGGGGCTGCGGCACACCGGTTCGGCGCGCAGCGCGGCCGAGGCGGCCAAGCCGCTCATCACCGAGGTGAAGGGCGTGAAGGTCGCGCAGATCGCCTTCGCCTTCGGGTTCAACGGCCGCGAGGTCCCCAAGGACAAGCCGTGGATCGTGAACCAGAACGACTTCGGCGCGATCGCCGCCGCCGAGAAGAAGGCGCGCGCCGCGGGCGCCGAGGTCGTCATCCTCAGCATCCACTGGGGGCGTGAGAACCAGCCCAACGCCAGCGGTCCGCAGCTGAAGCTCGCCCGCAAGATCGCGCAGGAGACCGGGATCAACCTGGTCATCGGCCACCACGCGCACGTCGTGCAGCCGATGGAGAAGGTCGACGGCACCTGGATCGCGTACGGCCTCGGCAACCAGATCGCCCGGCACGACGTGCCCAGCGGACTGACCGAGGAGGGGGTCATCGGCTGGTTCGAGTTCGTCAAGCGGGGCGGGAAGTGGGACGTCGACGCCAAGTACGTGCCCACGTTCACGGAGATCCCGCCGGACCCGGACGAGACCGGCGCCCTGCCCAAGGGCGCGGTCAAGGACCACCGGCTCGTGGACGTCGCCGCCGCCCTGCGGGACGACAAGAACCTCAGCGAGCAGCAGCGTTCCCGCTACCGGCTCGCCTTCGAGCGCACCCAGGGCACGCTCCTGAACCGCGGGGCGAGCAAGGACGGACTCGAACCGCTGGAGGAGCTCCCCGGCGACTGACGCGGGGTGGGGCGGGACGGGACGGTCGGCGGGGACCGGCGTGAACACGCGGGCGTCGCCGACCGGAGTTCGGCTCAAACTCGCGTCCGACGCGATCTAGCTCACATTTTATTCGCTTCGTACATCCCTCTCCCGGGTACGCACGTCTGACCTCTCCGGAACGCATCACCGTGCGTTCCCGCACCCCGCGTCACTCCAGGAGAGGAGCCCCCCTTGGCCGCTTCGCGTTCGAAGCGGCGGCACAAGGTCCGCCGAAGGACCGACATGTCCCTGCTGGGAGGCATACGTCCCCCCATCGCCGTGCTGTCGGTCCTGCTCCTCGCCCTCGCGGGCATCACCGCCCTCACCCTCGGCAGGGCCGGCCAGGAGGCCGTCCCCAAAGCCGTCAAGTCGTCCCAGCAGCACTTCGCCGAGGACGGCGCCATCGCGCTGCGCGCCTCCATCGACGAGTCCGTCACCGACCTGACGCGGACCGCCGAGCTGTTCAGCGCGGGCGAGCCCGTGCCCGCCGACGCCGTCCTGGACAAGACGGGCAGCGTCTACCAGAAGTGGATGGGCACGGCGATCGTCGAGATCGCCTCGGGCAAGCTCCTCGCCGCCCGCGGCGAGAACCTCCCGCTGACCGCCATCGACCGCGGCGAGCTCGCCGGCAAGGACGGCCTGGCCCCGCGCATGGTGCGCCTGGAGAACGGCGAGACCCGCCTCCTCTCCTTCGCCCTGCTCACCTGGAAGGGGCAGCCCCAGCAACTGCTCGTCGCCTCCAGCAGCCTGCGCTTCCCCGGCATCAGCCTCGGCAAGTTCCGCTCCATCGCCGTCGTCGACCAGGACGGTCACCTCCTGAGCACCGACGGCATCCCCGAGCCCGAGCAGGTCCTCACCGACCTGCAGCGCGAAGAGGTCGCCCAGTCCAACAAGCAGCTCAAGTCGTTCGCGGCGAGCGCCGCGAAGAAGGCACGCACCCACCCGCTGATGTCCAAGGAGCCCGGCTCCGGCGGCTTCCTCGGCGTCAGCGGCCACCTCACCGGCGAGCGCTACCTCGGTGAGCGCGCCGTCGCCGGCTACGCGACCCTCGCCGCCCCCGAGGCAGGCGAGTCGACCGTGGCCACCCGGCTCGGCCTCACCGTCGTCGCGATGGTCCCGGTCGCCGAGGACCCGACGGCCAAGAGCGACTCGGCCTTCGGCCTGATCGCCGCGGGCGCCCTGCTGCTCATCGGCGGGCTCACCGTCTTCCTGCTCCTGCGGACCGTGCAGCGGCCGCTGATCCGGCTCTTCCTGGAGGGCCGCCGCCTCACCCGCGGCGACGTCGACCGGCCGGTCTCCGTGCCGCGCTACGGCGAGGCCGCCCGCATCGGCGCCGCCCTCGAAGCGCTGCGCCGCCAGCTCACCGGCGAACCCGCCACCCGCCAGGACAAGCCCGCCCGCCGCCGCAGGTTCGGCTCCCGCACCCTGATCGCCGTCTGCGCGGTGCTGCTGCTCGCCTGGTCCGCACCGCTCCTGCTGCTGCTCAACCGGGCCGGCGACACCGTCGTCGTACCGCAGCAGATGGTCAACGACCAGCGCGAGCGCACCGACACCCTCACCGACCGGGTCCGCCGCGCCCTCAACGAGGGCCACGCCGACCTCACCTCGGTCGCCACCCTCATGGGCGACCGCACCGAGTCGTCGGACATGGCCAAGGTGCTCCAGAGCACCATGAACCAGCACGGCCGCTACCAGTCCCTGTACGTCCTCGACGCGGGCGGGAAGGTGCTCGCCAAGGCGGGCGACGACCCCCGCAGCCCCTCCGGCAAGGGCCCCTCCGGGAAGCCCCTGCGGGTCGTCGACGAGGGCGGCAAGGAGCCGGTGATCATCGGCACGGCCGAGGTGCCGGGCCGCGGGGGAGCCGCCGTCGTCGGCGAGTTCCGCATCGACTTCCTCAACTCGCTGCTCAAGCGCCCCGGCCTCGGCAAGGTCCGCGTCGTCGACGACGAGCGCAAGGTGATCGGCGCCAACACCGGCTACTTCGAGTTCGAGGACCTGCCGGGCCGCCGCCTCAACGCACTCGCCGAGGGCACCGGTCAGAAGGTCGGCCTCAGCCCCCGCCCCAGCGGCGTCCTCTACCGCGACGGCGACGACATCCAGATCGCGGCCGCGGCCCCGTTCGTCGGCGGCGGCGCGGCCGGAACGCTCGGCTGGACCGTGGTCAGCTGGCAGCCCGCCTCCGGCCTCGCCATCCCCGAGTACAGCTACCAGAACCGCACGGTCCTTGCGGGCCTGCTCGGCATCACCGCGGCCGCGGCCTGCCTCGGCTGGCTGCACATCGTCGTCGTACGGCCGCTGCGCCACCTCGCGGACCAGGCGGAGGCCCTCGCCGACGGGGACCGCAGGACCGTCCTCTACCCGCGCCACCACGACGAGGTCGGCGCCGTCACCCGCAGCCTCGAACTCATCAGGCAACAGCTGCCGACGGGCACGCAGCGCAAGCGGGACGGCGTCACGGCCGGCCTCGCCGGAAGGAACTGAACCCCCGTGCTCTTCCTCTACACCGTTCTCGTGGTGTGCTGCGCCATCCTGCTCGCGGCCGGCGTCGTCGAACAGCGGCGGCACTTCGCCAGCCTGGAGCACATCCCCACCCGGGTCCTGGTCAACGGCATCCGCGGCAAGTCCTCCATCACCCGCCTGTGCGCGGGCGCGCTGCGCGGCGGCGGGCTGACCACGGTCGCCAAGACCACCGGCACCGCCGCCCGGTTCATCCACCCCGACGCCACCGAGGAGCCGGTCTACCGCAAGTTCGGCATCGCCAACGTCGTCGAGCAGATCGGCATCGTGCGGCGCGCCGCCGCCTACGACCCGGACGCCCTGGTCATCGAGTGCATGGCGGTCATGCCGGCCCTCCAGGAGATCAACCAGTCCAAGCTGATCCGCTCCACCATCGGCGTGCTCTGCAACGTCCGCGAGGACCACCTCGCCGAGATGGGCCCCACCCTCGACGACGTCGCCCGCTCGCTCTCCCGGTCCATGCCGGAGGGCGGCATCTGCGTCACCGCCGAGCAGGACCGCTTCGACATCCTCAAGGAGGAAGCCGACGCGCGGAACTGCGAGCTCATCTACGCCGACCCGGAGACGGTCACCGACGACGAGCTGCGCGGCTTCAGCTGGTTCACCTTCAAGGAGAACGTGGCGATCGCGCTCAAGGTCGCCGAGCTCGTCGGCGTCGGCCGCGAGGTCGCCCTCCAGGGCATGTACGACGCGCCGCCGGACCCCGGTGTCCTCTCCGTCGAGCGGTACGCCACCGAGGACGGCAAGAAGCTCCGCTTCGCCAACGTCTTCGCGGCCAACGACCCCGAGTCGACGCTGATGAACATCAACCAGCTCCTCGACCTCGGCGCCATCCACCGCCCGCTGCACGTCGTCATCAACTGCCGCCCCGACCGCGTCGAGCGCAACGGCCAGATGGGCGAGATCATCCCCGACCTCCGGCCGGAGAAGGTCTTCGTCATCGGCCACCCGGCCAAGTCCGCCATCGACGCGATCCCCGCCGACTGGCGCTCGCGCGCCGTCGACCTCGGCGGCGACCGGCGCGACCCCGAGGAGTTCATGCGCGAGATGCTCGCGCAGCTCGGCGCCGACTCCTCGCTCGTCGCGATCGGCAACATCCACGGCCAGGGCGAGCTGCTCCTGGAGCACCTCGCCGAACTGCCGGCCGACGAGAGCGAGGAGCAGGCCCCCGAGGAGCCCGCGCCGTTCTACGAGCCGCACGTGGACCCGTACCAGCACTACCCGGAGGCGTACGAGACGCGGTACGCGCCGGTCCACACCCAGCCGATCCCCGTCGTCCAGCAGCTTCCGCCGGGCGTCCACGTCCCCGTACAGCGCACTCCGGACCAGCCGTACGAGCCCTACGCGCCGCAAGAGCACCACCAGCAGCAGTACGAGCACCAGCAGTACGAGCAGCACCAGCACCAGCAACACCAGCAGTACCAGCAGTACGAGCAGCACCAGCAGTACGTGTCCCAGGAGGGCTACGCGCCCCCGGAACCGCGTCCCCAGCCCCCCGCGCCCCGCGGCCTGTTCGAGCCGCGCGTGCCGCCCGTACCGCCCGCCGCAGACGACAACCAGCAGTGGCACAGCCCAGGAGAGCCCCGTTGATTCCCTCCGTCCTCACCCCCGAGATCGCCGCGGTCGGCATCGCGCTCGGGCTGCTCTTCTCCCTGGTCTGCTACCTGACGACCAACCTCTCGCCCGGCGGCATGATCACGCCGGGCTGGCTCGCGCTGACCCTCGTCGAGGACCTGCAGCGCGCCGCCATGGTGGTGGGCGTCACCGTCCTCACCTACGTCTGCACGCTCCTCATGCAGCGCTTCGTGATCCTCTACGGCAAGCGCCTGTTCGCCGCGGTCGTGCTGACCGGCGTGGTGCTCCAGGCCACCGTGATGATCGTGCTCTCCCTCGAGTTCCCGCTCATGTACAGCAACCAGACCCTCGGCTTCATCGTGCCGGGTCTGATCGCCTACCAGCTGGTCCGCCAGCCCAAGGGCCCCACCCTGCTCGCCACGGGCTCGGTGACGCTCATGGCCTACGTCGTCCTCACCGCCGGGATCCTCCTCGGCTTCATGCCGTCCGCCTGATTCCCAGGAGTCATTCATGCCGCCCAAGAAGAAGCGTCCCGTCGTGCACGCGGCGACCGTGCTCGCCCTGCTGGCGGGCAGCGCCTACCTGACCGTGGAACTGCGCAAGGACGAAGAGGCCAAGGCGCCGAAGGTGCAGGCCGTCACCGACACCCCCGGGCTGCACAGCAGCACCGGCCAGGAGGGCGGGAAGCTGAAGTGGGAGCGGCTCAAGGGTCCCGAGCGCTCCGTCCTGCGCACCGAGAGCGGCAAGGTCCTCGCCACGTTCACGGACGGCGCCCGCACCGCGACGCTGACCGGGCCCAGCCGCACCTTCACCGAGCCCGCCAACACCAAGTCCCGCGTCGTGACCAACGACTGGGTGCGGCTGATGCCGGAGATCTGGCGCGAGGGCGCGGAGAAGGAGAAGTGGTTCAAGGACTGGTACAAGGAGTTCTCCGGCAGCGAGGAGGACGACATCTTCGCGATGGCCTTCCAGTACGTGGAGGGCGCCCCGGTCAAGAAGGACGACGAGGGCATCGCGTACGCGGGTGACGCCAACTTCGGCCCGCTGAACCCCGACGGCAGCTCGGGCAACGACCTGCGCCTGGAGCAGTCCGACTTCTTCGACTACCTCGGCATCCCGTACACCTTCCGCAACGGCACCACCGAGCAGCCGGAGAAGATGCGGGCCCGCTCCATGGACTGCTCCGGATTCGTCCGGACCGTCTTCGGCTACCGCGCCCGCTACCCCCTGATGGCCAACGACCAGGCCGGCGACGGCCTGCCCCGCACCGCCAACGGCATGGCGCGCGGCAAGGCCGGCACGGACGTCATCGAGCTCAAGGGAGTCTCCGCCGCCGACCGCCCCAAGTCCATCGACGTGGTGCAACCCGGCGACCTGGTCTTCTTCAAGCTCGACGCCCGCACCAAGCAGCGCCTCGACCACGTCGGCATCTTCCTCGGCCACGACGCGGACGGCCACAAGATCTTCATCTCCAGCCGCGAAGAGGTCAACGGCCCGACGATCGGCGACAAGGGCGGCACGTCACGCCTCGACGGCAACGGCTACTACGCCTCGACGCTGCGCAGCGCGAAGCGCCTGTGACGGTACGCGCCCCTCAGAGCCTGTCTTTGAACCCCCGCCTGTGCCCCGACGTCCGGCACGCACGCTCGGCGCACGGAGTCCAAGGACAGGTGGCTCCGCCACATGACCTCGGACTCCGCACACCGATCGCACGCACCGGACGCCGCTGCACCCGCGCTCCGCGCGGACGACGGGGGTTCAAAGACAGGCTCTCAACGGGCGCGTACCGCCCTCGGGCCCACGCACTCGGCCCCCACCTCGCCCACCCTGCGGCGCAGTTCGCGGTCGGCCGTGACCACCACGCACGGCCGGCCCGCCGCCCCGGCGGCCAGCTCCACGATGCGGTCGTCACCGACGGCGGGTGCGGAGTCGACCGCCACGCCGGGCACCGACTCGACGCCCCGCGCGGCCCCCTCCACGACGAGGACGAGCTCCACCGGCCCCGGCAGCCCGGGCAGACCTTCTTCGGCATACGGGACGAGCGCGTCCCGCAGCCGTTCCGCGGCCCCGCGGCGGTCCTTCCACCATCCGTCGGGCACGGATCCGACGACGTTCGCGGCATCGACGACGACCAGAGTTCTCATCCGGCAAACGTAAACTAATAGGCAAAACACTGTGCGTCCGTGATCGTGGAAGGGGTGGCGCCGGGTCATGCCGTCGAGGTCCACCAGCACCGGTGCCCCGGACACCGCACGCTGGCTGCTGCGCGGCCGGGACGGCCGGCTCACCGCATACGCCCGCGCCGAGGGAGGGCTCCTGCGCTGGACGGAGACCGCGCCCGGCGGGCCGGACTGGAGCGGCCCCGACTTCTTCGAGGCGCCCGGCCTGACCTACCTCACCCTCGCCCAGGGCGGCGACGGGTACGTGCACTTCCTGGGCCGCAGGGAGCGGCGGGACGTCCCGGGGGAGGAGCCCGGCAAGACCGTCGTCGACATCGTGCACTCCATCCAGTACCAGTCGGGCCGCCCGCTCATGGACTGGCGCTCGGTCGGCAACCCGCACACCAAGCGCCTCGACCGCGCCCCGTCCCTCGGCGCGCCCGCCGCGGCGGTGGACGCCGCGGGCACCGTCCACGTCTTCGTGCGGGACGCGGTGGGCAGCGTCCGGATGCGCCGCGAGGGCAAGGGCGGCAAGTGGGAGGGGTGGCAGGACTTCAAGGTCCGCGACACCCTGGACGGGATCGCGGCGCTCGCCACGTCGACGGGGCGCGTGGAGGTCCTCGCGCCGGGCGGCAAGGCCACCCTGCGCTGGGCCCAGGAGAAGCAGGGCGGCGAACTGCTGCGCGCCGACGACGTCCCGCCCGCCCCCGTCCCCGGCTCCGGCACCCTCCTGGAGACCGCCCCCGACCGCCTCACGTACTACGCGGCCGACGCCCTCGGCGACGGCGTCCTCGCCCACCGCCCGCAGAGCGGCCCGGCCGCGGTGCCCCTCGGCGGAGCCCCCGGCCCCGGCCCCACGGCGGCCGTCCGGACCACCGTCGACGGCCACGACTGCACGGTCGTCGCGCACCGCACGCGAAGCGGCCGCCCGGGGCTCGCCGGGTTCCCGACGGAGGACGAGGGGGCGGGCCTGTGGTGGGCCGAGACCGGCGAACCGTGCCTGGGCGCCCCGTCGTTGGCGATCGACGCGCGCGGCCGGGTGGTCATGGCGGCGATCGGCCTCGACGGCACGCTGCGCCTGGCCCGCCAGAAGGCGGAGCCGGGCCTCGCGCTGGAGGCCTGGTCCCGCGTGTGACGGAACGACGGTGGACGGAACGACGGTGGGCCGTACGGGACAACTCCCGTACGGCCCACCGCTGTTGCTGTGCGTGTGTCGCTGTGCGTGTTACGCCGGGACGCTCGCCACGCCCTGCGCGAGGAACCGCTTGCCGGTCACCCGCTCGCTGACGCCCTCACGGTCCAGGTACGGCGTGATGCCGCCCAGGTGGAAGGGCCAGCCCGCACCGGTGATCAGGCAGAGGTCGATGTCCTGCGCCTCGGCGACGACACCCTCGTCGAGCATGAGCCCGATCTCCTGCGCCACCGCGTCGAGCACGCGGTCGCGGACCTGCTCCTCGGTCAGGACGGAGTCGCCCTGCTTCAGGAGCGCGGCGACCTCGGGGTCCAGCTCCGGCTTCCCGCTGTCGTACACGTAGAAGCCGCGCTTGCCCGCCTTGACGACGGCCGCGAGGTTCGGCGAGACGGTGAAGCGCTCCGGGAAGGCGCGGTTCAGGGTCTCGGAGACGTGCAGGCCGATGGCCGGGCCGACCAGTTCGAGGAGGACCAGCGGCGACATCGGCAGACCGAGCGGCTCGATGGCCTTCTCGGCGACGGCGACCGGGGTGCCCTCGTCGATGACGTTCTGGATCTCGCCCATGAAGCGGGTGAGGATGCGGTTCACGACGAACGCCGGGGCGTCCTTGACCAGGACCGCGGTCTTCTTCAGCTTCTTGGCGACACCGAAGGCCGTGGCCAGCGAGGCGTCGTCGGTCTGCTCGCCGCGCACGATCTCCAGGAGCGGCAGGATCGCGACCGGGTTGAAGAAGTGGAAGCCGACGACCCGCTCGGGGTGCTTCAGCTTCGACGCCATCTCGGAGACGGACAGCGACGAGGTGTTGGTGGCGAGGATGGCGTGCGCCGGAGCGACCGCCTCGACCTCCGCGAACACCTGCTGCTTGACGCCGATCTCCTCGAAGACGGCCTCGATGATGAAGTCGGCGTCGGAGAAGCCCTCGGCCTTGTCCAGGACACCGGAGACGAGCGCCTTCAGGCGGTTCGCCTTGTCCTGGTTGACCCGGCCCTTGAGGAGCAGCTTGTCGATCTCCTCCTGGACGTAGCGGACGCCCTTGTCGACGCGCTCCTGGTCGATGTCGGTCAGGACGACCGGCACCTCGAGGCGGCGCAGGAAGAGCAGGGCGAGCTGCGAGGCCATCAGACCGGCGCCGACGACGCCGACCTTGGTGACCGGGCGCGCCAGGTTCTTGTCCGGGGCGCCCGCGGGGCGCTTGGCGCGCTTCTGCACGAGGTTGAACGAGTAGATGCCCGCGCGCAGTTCACCGCCCATCATGAGGTCGGCGAGCGCGACGTCCTCGGAGTCGAAGCCCCGCTGCAGGTCGCCGTCCTTGGCGGCCTCGATGATCTCCAGGGCGCGGTAGGCGGCCGGAGCGGCGCCGTGCACCTTGGAGTCGGCGATGGCACGGCCGCGCGCGACGGCGGCGTCCCAGCCCTCGCCGCGGTCGACCTCGGCGCGGACGACCTCGACCGAGCCGTTGAGGACGGAGGCCGTCCAGATCAGCGACTGCTCGAGGAAGTCGGCGCCCTCGAACAGCGCGTCGGCGATGCCGAGCTCGAAGACCTGCTTGCCCTTGAGCTGACGGTTCTGGTTCAGCGAGTTCTCGATGATGACCGAGACGGCCTTGTCGGCGCCGATCAGGTTCGGGAGCAGCGCGCAGCCGCCCCAGCCCGGGACCAGGCCGAGGAAGACCTCGGGCAGCGAGAACGCGGGCAGCGCCTTGGAGACGGTGCGGTAGGAGCAGTGCAGCCCGACCTCGACGCCACCGCCCATCGCGGCGCCGTTGTAGTACGCGAAGGTCGGCACGGCGAGGCCGGAAAGCCGCTTGAAGACTTCGTGCCCGCCCTTGCCGACGGCGAGCGCGTCCTCGTGCCTCTTCAGCAGCTCGACGCCCTTGAGGTCGGCGCCGACGGCGAAGATGAACGGCTTGCCGGTGATCCCGACGCCGACGATGGAGCCCTCGGAGGCCTCCTTCTCGACCTGGTCGATCGCGGCGTCGAGGTTCGCCAGCGAACCGGGGCCGAAGGTGGTCGGCTTGGTGTGGTCGAAGCCGTTGTCCAGGGTGATGAGGGCGAAGCGGCCCGCGCCCCGGGGGAGGTCGAGGTGGCGTACGTGCGCCTGCGTGACGACCTCGTCGGGGAACAGCTCGGCCGCACCCTTCAGGAGCTCAGCGGTGGTGGTGCTCACTTGTCGCCTCCGGCGTCCTTGTGGTTCGGGTTCTCCCAGATGACCGTGGCGCCCATGCCGAAGCCGACGCACATGGTCGTGAGGCCGTAGCGGACCTCGGGCTGCTCCTCGAACTGCCGCGCCAGCTGCGTCATCAGGCGTACGCCGGACGAGGCGAGCGGGTGGCCGAAGGCGATGGCGCCGCCGTACTGGTTGACGCGCGCGTCGTCGTCGGCGATGCCGTAGTGCTCCAGGAAGGCGAGGACCTGCACGGCGAAGGCCTCGTTGACCTCGAAGAGGCCGATGTCGGAGATGTCAAGACCCGACTTGGCGAGCGCCTTCTCCGTCGCCGGGATCGGGCCGTAGCCCATGACCTCCGGCTCGACGCCCGCGAAGGCGTAGGAGACCAGGCGCATCTTGACGGGCAGCCCGTTCTCGCGGGCGAACTCCTCGGAGGCGATGAGCGAGGCGGTGGCGCCGTCGTTGAGACCGGCGGCGTTGCCCGCGGTGACGCGGCCGTGCGTGCGGAAGGGGGTCTTGAGGCCCGCGAGGTTCTCCAGGGTCGTCCCCGGGCGCATCGGCTCGTCGGCGGTGGCGAGGCCCCAGCCGGTCTCCCCGGCCTCCTCGTTGGTGCGCCGTACGGAGATCGGCACGAGGTCGGCCTGGATCTTGCCGTCGGCGTACGCCTTGGCGGCCTTCTCCTGCGAGCGCACCGCGTACTCGTCGGCGCGCCGCTTGGTGATGCTCGGGTAGCGGTCGTGGAGGTTCTCCGCCGTCATGCCCATGAACAGCGCGGACTCGTCCACGAGCTTCTCGCTCACGAACCGCGGGTTGGGGTCGACACCCTCACCCATGGGGTGGCGGCCCATGTGCTCGACGCCGCCGGCGACGGCGATGTCGTACGCACCGAAGGCGACGCTGCCCGCAACCGAGGTCACGGCGGTCAGGGCGCCGGCGCACATGCGGTCGATGGAGTAGCCGGGCACGGACTGCGGGAGCCCGGCGAGGATGCCGGCGGTGCGGCCGATCGTCAGACCCTGGTCGCCGATCTGCGTGGTCGCGGCGATGGCGACCTCGTCGATCTTGGCGGGGTCGAGGTCCGGGTTGCGGCGAAGGAGCTCCCGGATGGCCTTCACGACGAGGTCATCGGCACGGGTCTCGTGGTAGATGCCCTTCGGGCCCGCCTTGCCGAACGGGGTGCGGACGCCATCCACGAAGACGACGTCCCTGACGGTACGAGGCACGTTGGCTCTCCTCCAGGGTGCGGTGCGCCTGGCGGCGCGCTTCCGAGTCCACCCTACTTGCCGGTAACTACGCGGCCAAGGGCTCCCTCCGGGAGGCGAAGGTCACACTTGGGACGCCCCTCGGTGGGTCGGGGGCGCGCTCCTCCTGTGTGTGCTTGGGGTTGTCCGGGTGGGGGGTGGTCGGGGGGCCTTCGGTGTGTGGGGGTGCGGGCTTTCGAGGGGCCTTTGGTGTGTGGGGGTGCGGCTGTCGAGGGGCCTTTGGTGTGTTGGGGTGCGGGCTGTCGAGGGGGCCGTCGTGTCTTTGGGTGGGTGTTACCTGGGGGCCCTCCAATCCCTGGGGGCGTGCTCCCCGCGGGGACCTCGCGCCTTTCGGGTGCGCCCCCGCCCATTCGCGAGCACCCCTCCCTCCAGGCGCCGCCGACCAGCGCCCTAGGGGCCCTGGCCTGGCCCGACCTCGGCACGGGCGCCGATGGGTCCCCCGCACCGACAGGTCCGGTAGGAGCCCGCCCGCTGCGCGGCGGTCCGTGCCCGCCCACCCACCCGTTCACCCCGCACCGACAGCTGCTGTAGGGACTTCCGCTGCGCCGCGGTCGCCTGCCCGCCCGTTCATCCCGCACCCATGGGACCCGTAGGGGTCCCTCCCGCTCTGCGGTGGCCGCCTCCGGCTCGCCCGGCGCCGATAGTCCCTGTGGGCCTTACTTGCTGCGCGGTGGTCGCGCACCCACCCACCCACCCGCCCGCTCCGCGGCGGCCCTCTCCCACCCGCCCACCCGTTCACCCCGTACCGGCAGGTCTCGTAGGGCTCCGCCCGCTGTGCGGCGGGCCCTTACCGCCCTCCCGCCCATTCACCGGTACCCCGCAGGTCGCGCAGGAGCCCAGCCTGCTTCGCGGCGGTCCACGCCGCATCGAGGGCGACTGCCCGCCACCCACCCGGCACCGGCGGCGCCTGAAGGGGGCTCCGCCAGCCGCGCGGTGTCGTCCGCCAGCCAACCCGCCCGTACACTCCGCGCCCACAGTTCCCGTAGGGGCCTCGCCCCTCACCCCGCACCCGCACCCGCAAGGCCGCCCCCCGCCCCCGCAGCAGCCCCCAAACAAGCCCACCCACCCACCTCGCTCACCCTGCGGTGCGGGGCAAACGGGTGGGTGGGTGGGTGGGAAAGATCCGCCGCGAAGCGGCGGGGCAGTGGGTGGGACCGAGGCGGCTCGGGGTGGGCCTGAGCTCAGCGGTCCAGGGCCTGGGGGCCGAGGCCCCCAGGCCCCAGGGGTGGGGCTCAGAGGTCCTAGGTCTGGCGTTCACGCCGAGGGGGACGAGATCTGGGGGCCGGGTCCGCCTGAGCGCAGCGGCCCAGGCGCTGGGGTCCGGCGCGGGTTCGAGCTCAGAGGCTCAAGGCCTGCGACTCACGCCCACGGGGCCCGCAGATCTGGGGGCCGGGCCGGCGCCCAGGCGCTGGGGTCCGGCGCGGGTCCGAGCCCAGAGGCCACGGCCGGGGCATCGAGGCTCAGGTCCCAGACCGATACGCGGCGCCCGGACTCGAAGCCCCAGACCGGTGAGCGGTGACCGGGGCCCGGTGAGAGGGGCCCGGTGTCCGGGGCCGGAGCCCCACGTCCCGAGAGCGGGCGCGCGGGGCGACCCCGGGGCTCAAGCCCCGCGCCCACCCCAACCCCGCCCACTCAGGAAAGCGCCCCCACCAAAACCGGCGCCACCTGCGAGATCTGCCACGGCCGCGCCCCGTACGCCGCAAGCGCGGCGGACACCGAGTCCTGGTCCACCTGAGCCGGAGGCTCCCAGCAGACGCGGCGGACCGTGTCCGGAGTGATCAGGTTCTCCTGCGGCATGTTCAGCTGCTCCGCCACCGCGGAGACCGCCGCCCGCGCCGCGGAGAGCCGCGCCGCGGCGGCGGGGTCGCGGTCGGCCCAGGAACGGGGCGGGGGCGGGCCCGTCACGGTCTGGCCGGGCTGCGGCAGCTCCGCGTCGGGGAGCGCCTTCGCCCGGTCGACCGCCGCCTGCCACTGCTCCAGCTGGCGCCGTCCCATGCGGTGCCCGAAGCCCGTGAGGCCCGCGAGCGCGTGCACATTGGGCGGCAGCGCGAGCGCGGCCTCGACGATCGCTCCGTCGCTGAGCACCTTGCCCGGCGAGACGTCCCTGCGCTGCGCGATCCGGTCGCGGGCGGTCCACAGCTCCCGTACGACCGCCATCTGCCGGCGCCTGCGCACCTTGTGCATGCCGGACGTCCGGCGCCAGGGGTCCTTGCGGGGCGGGGCCGGCGGCGCGGAGGCGATGGCGTCGAACTCCTCGCGGGCCCACTCCAGCTTCCCCTGCCGGTCGAGCTCCTTCTCCAGGGCGTCGCGCAGGTCGACGAGCAGCTCGACGTCGAGCGCGGCGTACCGCAGCCAGGGCTCGGGCAGCGGCCGGGTCGACCAGTCGACCGCGGAGTGGCCCTTCTCCAGTACGTATCCGAGCACGCTCTCGACCATCGCGCCGAGTCCCACCCGGGGGAACCCGGCGAGCCGGCCCGCGAGCTCCGTGTCGAAGATCCGCGACGGAATCATGCCTATCTCCCGCAGGCACGGCAGATCCTGGGTGGCCGCGTGCAGGACCCACTCGGTGTCGCCGATGGCCGCGTCGAGGCCGGAGAGGTCGGGACAGGCGACGGGGTCGACGAGCGCCGTGCCGGCGCCCTCGCGGCGGAGCTGGACGAGATAGGCGCGCTGGCCGTACCGGTAGCCGGAGGCGCGCTCGGCGTCGACGGCGACGGGGCCCGTGCCCGCGGCGAACGCGGCGACCGTCGCGGCGAGGCCCTCCTCGTCGGCGATCACCGGCGGGATGCCGTCACGCGGCTCGAGCAGGGGGATCGGCAACCCTTCCGAAGAGAGGCCGTCGTCGTCCGGAGGGGCGCCTCCGGTGGTTCGCAGTGAACTGTCTGCTGCGGTCTCTTGGGCGTCGGTCACCTGTCAAGGGTATCTGTGTATGGACAGCGCCCGTCGACGGAACGTTCCGTCGACGGGCGCGATAGGGGTGTAAATGAGTCAGTGGATGATTCCGGTTCGCAGTGCGACCGCCACCATCCCGGCTCTGTCACCCGTGCCGAGCTTGCGCGCGATCCGGGCGAGGTGGCTCTTCACGGTCAGGGCGGACAGGCCCATCGAGACGCCGATGGCCTTGTTGGACTGGCCCTCCGCGACCAGGCGCAGCACCTCGACCTCACGGCCCGACAGTTCGCGGTAGCCGCCGGGGTGGCTCGGGGCGCCCGGAGGGCGGCGGTGCATGCGGGCGGCGGCCGAGCCGATGGGGGCGGCGCCGGGACGGGTGGGGAGTCCGACGTTCGTACGGGTGCCGGTGACGACGTAGCCCTTGACGCCGCCCGCGAGGGCGTTGCGCACGGCGCCGATGTCGTCGGCGGCGGAGAGGGCGAGGCCGTTGGGCCAGCCCGCGGCACGGGTTTCGGAGAGGAGCGTCAGGCCGGAGCCGTCGGGGAGGTGGACGTCTGCGACGCAGATGTCCCGGGGGTTGCCGATGCGGGGACGAGCCTCCGCGATCGACGAGGCCTCGATGACGTCGCGTACACCGAGCGCCCACAGGTGGCGGGTGACGGTGGAACGGACGCGGGGGTCGGCCACGACGACCATGGCGGTCGGCTTGTTCGGGCGGTAGGCGACCAGGCTTGCGGGCTGCTCGAGGAGAACGGACACCAGGCCTCCTGGGTGGGGGACGGGAGGGACCGGCTCGGGGAGGAAGCCGGGACGAACCGTGCTTTCAAGGTCACAAACCTCTTCGGCACCAAACGCATCCGCCTTTAGGGAATGATCACGATTTGGTGAGAGAGAATTGGGGCAATTCGGACATGCGCTCGATCATCCGAAGATCAAACCGAACACGCCCTCTTCCGGGTGACCCCCCACGGCCCCACCCCGCGGCACGCGGTCGCGGGGGTGACGGGGCAGCGACCGTTCCGGCCCGGGAGCCCGGCCCGGCCCCCACGGGGCCACTCGGCCGCCCGCTCAACGGCCGCACGGCGACCGGCCGAGCACCCACCACGGGTCACGCTCCACC